>NZ_NCVK01000012.1 GCF_002096845.1 Streptococcus mitis | reverse complement strand
GTAACTCGAAGAGTTCGATTTCGTAGTCTCACCCCCGCAACGATGACTAGGTTTGAAAGAGCTTGGTAAAGCGTATTTCAAACCAGACAGCGACTGCGTCAAGGGCTTAGATGAAAAACTCGTTTTTTAGTTGTTACTGAGTTTAGTCTTTTTACCCCGATCATGGAAACAGGTAAGCGAGGAAGGTCCGGTAACTCGAAGAGTTCGATTTCGTAGTCTCACCCCCGCAACGATGACTAGGTTTGAAAGAGCTTGGTAAAGCGTATTTCAAACCAGACAGCGACTGCGTCAAGGGCTTAGATGAAAAACTCGTTTTTTAGTTGTTACTGAGTTTAGTCTTTTTACCCCGATCATGGAAACAGGTAAGCGAGGAAGTTCTGGTAACTCGAAGAGTTCGATTTCGTAGTCTCACCCCCGCAACGATGACTAGGTTTGAAAGAGCTTGGTAAAGCGTATTTCAAACCAGACAGCGACTACGTCAAGACATTAGATGAAAAACTTGTCTTCTAGCTATTACTGAGTTAAGTCTTTTTACCCTGAGCTTAGAAATGAGAAAGCGAAGAAGGTCTGGGGGACCTTTTTAGCTTGAGCCTTGAAATTCAAAAGCAAAACAAGTTTCAATGAAGATTGGACAGAGAATCATCTATTAGAAAGTGAGGTAGTATCATGAAATCTATTGGTACGAAAATCTTACAGACAGATCGTTTGATTTTAAGAAGATTTGTGGAAAGTGATGCAGAAGCCATGTTCCAGAATTGGGCTTCCTCTGCTGAGAATCTAACCTACGTCACTTGGGATCCCCATCCTGATGTTGAGGTGACTCGACATTCGATTCATAACTGGGTTGCCTCCTATGCCAATCCCAACTATTACAAATGGGCCATTTGTCTCAAAGAAAAGCCAGAGCAGGTGATAGGAGATATCAGCATCGTTGCAATGGATGAGAACGATTCTTCTTGTGAAATTGGATATGTCTTAGGAAAAAATTATTGGGGCCGAGGTGTGATGGCGGAGGCCTTGAAAGCTGTATTGGACTTCTGTTTTACTCAAGCAGGTTTTCAAAAGGTCAGAGCACGATATGTCAGTCTCAACCCAGCTTCAGGTCGTGTCATGGAGAAGGCAGGAATGTCCTATCTAGAGACTATTACCAATGGTGTAGAGAGAAAAGGCTATCTTGCGAACCTTATTTATTATCAGATAAACAGGGAAGACTAGTGAATTTTCTTTTCTGCTTTCATCGAAGTCAGACTGTGTCTGGCTTTTTTTGTAAGATTTCTAAATAACCTGATTAAATTCCTATTTTTTCCTATCATTGTCCCTGTTTTTTCTGGATTTTTGGGGCTATAATAGTCCTATCAAATCAAAGAATGGAGGAAGGCAATGGATAATATTATCTTTTTTATCAGTGTTTTTCTTGCTGGAATTCTCTCCTTCTTTTCTCCTTGTATTTTACCCTTGTTACCGGTCTATGCAGGGGTCTTGTTAGATGACAAAGATGGTGCTCAGGCTTCTAGTGGCAAATTTTCAATCTCAGTTGTCAGTTTATTGCGAACTCTGGCCTTTATAGCGGGTATTTCTTTTATCTTTATCTTACTGGGCTATGGAGCTGGTTTTTTAGGCAATTTGCTGTATGCTTCTTGGTTTCAGTATGTGACGGGTGCTGTTATCATTCTCTTGGGCCTGCACCAGATGGAAGTCTTGCATTTGAAGGGACTTTACAAGGAAAGAAGGCTACAATTAAAGAGACAGGGGCAAAAAGGTAAGGGCTATAGTCAGGCATTTTTACTGGGGTTGACCTTTAGTTTTGCTTGGACGCCTTGTGTGGGGCCGGTTCTGGGTTCTGTTTTGGCCTTGGCGGCTTCAGGTGGTTCAGGTGCTTGGCAGGGAGCTGGTCTCATGTTGATTTACACGCTGGGGTTGGCGCTACCATTTTTGGTTCTAGCTCTAGCCTCCAGCTATGTTTTGAAACATTTTCGAAAACTCCATCCTTATCTAGGAACCCTCAAAAAAGTGGGTGGTTTCCTCATTATCGTGATGGGAATCTTGGTGCTTTTGGGAAATGCTTCCATTTTGACTACATTATTTGAATAGAGAGGAAAAAGAAATGAAAAAATGGCAAACATGTCTCCTTGGAGTAGGCTCAATCTGTTGCTTGGCAGCCTGTTCGGCTAAAAATATGTCAGACGAATCTACTATGAAGGAGCAAACCAAAACAGAACAAGTTAGTTCACAAACTGCGACTAAAGGTCAGGCGGTTGCTGATTTCGAACTGACAGGAGTAGATGGCAAGACTTACCGCTTGTCTGATTACAAGGGCAAGAAAGTCTATCTTAAATTTTGGGCTTCTTGGTGTTCTATCTGTTTGGCTAGTCTTCCGGATACGGATGAAATTGCTAAGGATGCTGGTGATGACTATGTGATCTTGACAGTGGTATCTCCTGGACACAAGGGGGAACAAGCAGAAGCAGACTTTAAGAACTGGTACAAGGGTTTGGATTATAAAAACTTCCCAGTTCTAATTGACCCATCAGGCAAACTTTTGGAAAGTTATGGTGTTCGTTCTTATCCAACTCAAGCCTTTATAGACAAGGAAGGAAAGCTGGTCAAAACGCAACCAGGTTTTATGGATAAGGATATGATTTTAAAAACATTGAAAGAAATGGGGTAGAGAAAGGTCATGAATGATAAAGTAAAATTGTTTGTCTTGGCAGGAATCTTTTTCCTAGCCATAACCGGTTTCTATTTTCTATTGATGCGAAATGCAGGGCAGACAGATAGCTCGCAAATTGAGAAAGCATCAGTTAGCCAAGGAGGAAAAACAGTGAAAAAAACAGAAGTGAGTAAAGATGCAGACTTGCATGAAATTTATCTAGCTGGGGGATGTTTCTGGGGAGTGGAGGAGTATTTCTCACGTGTTCCCGGGGTGACAGATGCCGTTTCAGGCTATGCAAATGGTAGAGGGGAAACAACCAAGTACGAATTGATTAACCAAACAGGTCATGCGGAGACTGTCCATGTCACCTATGACGCCAATCAAATTTCCCTCAAGGAAATCCTGCTTCATTATTTCCGCATTATCAATCCAACCAGCAAAAATAAACAAGGAAATGATGTGGGGACCCAGTACCGTACTGGTGTTTATTACACAGATGACAAGGATTTAGAGGTGATTAACCAAGTCTTTGATGAAGTTGCTAAGAAATACGACCAACCTCTAGCAGTTGAAAAGGAGACCTTGAAGAATTTTGTAATGGCTGAGGATTACCACCAAGATTATCTCAAGAAAAATCCAAATGGCTACTGTCATATCAATGTCAATCAGGCTGCCTATCCCGTCATCGATGCCAGCAAATATCCCAAACCAAGTGATGAAGAATTGAAAAAGACCTTGTCACCTGAGGAGTATGCAGTCACCCAGAAAAATCAAACAGAACGAGCTTTTTCAAACCGCTACTGGGATAAATTTGAATCTGGTATCTATGTGGATGTAGCAACTGGCGAACCCCTCTTTTCATCAAAGGATAAGTTTGAGTCTGGTTGTGGCTGGCCTAGTTTTACCCAACCCATCAGTCCAGATGTTGCTACTTACAAAGAAGATAAGTCTTACAATATGACACGCATGGAAGTGCGGAGCCGAGTTGGAGATTCTCACCTTGGCCATGTCTTTACGGACGGCCCACAGGACAAGGGTGGCTTGCGCTACTGTATCAATAGTCTTTCCATCCGCTTTATTCCTAAAAACCAAATGGAAGAAAAAGGATATGCTTATTTACTAGATTATGTCGATTAAGAGGGCTTTCCTAAGCAGTTAGAGGAGAATTTTGCTATACTGATACTAGTAAATGACAAAGGAGAGAAGCATGACCTACACAATCTTAATCGTAGAAGATGAATATCTGGTGAGACAAGGCTTGACTAAACTGGTCAATGTAGCAGCCTACGATATGGAAATCATCGGTCAGGCTGAAAATGGAAGGCAGGCTTGGGAATTGATACAAAAGCAGGTGCCAGATATCATTTTAACTGATATCAACATGCCACAGCTAAATGGCATCCAGTTGGCCAGTCTAGTCCGAGAAACCTATCCTCAGGTTCATCTGGTTTTTTTGACAGGTTACGATGATTTTGATTATGCCTTGTCTGCTGTCAAACTAGGTGTGGATGACTACCTGCTTAAACCCTTTTCTCGTCAGGATATTGAGGAAATGTTGGGGAAAATCAAGCAAAAGTTGGATAAGGAAGAAAAGGAAGAGCAGTTACAAGATTTATTGATCGATAAGTTTGAGGGAAATATTGCTCAGAAAATCCAGTCTCATCTGGCTGATAGCCAGTTTAGTTTAAAGTCTTTGGCCAGTGACTTGGGTTTTAGTCCGACTTATCTGAGTTCTTTGATTAAGAAAGAGTTGGGCCTGCCTTTTCAGGATTATCTGGTAAGAGAGCGTGTCAAACAAGCCAAGCTCTTGCTTCTGACCACAGATTTAAAGATTTATGAGATAGCAGAAAAGGTTGGTTTTGAAGATATGAACTACTTTACCCAACGTTTTAAACAGATTGCAGGTGTGACACCTCGTCAGTTTAAGAAGGGGGAAGGTCGATGAAGCGTTCTTCTCTCCTAGTCAGAATGGTTATTTCCATCTTTCTGGTCTTTCTCATTCTCCTAGCTCTGGTTGGAACTTTCTACTATCAATCTAGTTCATCAGCTATCGAGGCTAGCATTGAGGGCAATAGCCAGATGACTATCAGTCAGACTAGCCACTTTATCCAGTCTTATATCAAAAAATTAGAAACCACATCGACCGGTTTGACCCAGCAGACGGATGTCCTAGCCTATGCTGAGAATCCCAGTCAAGACAAGGTCAAGGAAATCCGAAATCTGTTTTTGACCATCTTAAAGGCAGATCAGGACTTGAAAGCTGTTGTATTGGTCACCAAATCAGGTCAGCTTATTTCTACAGATGACAGTGTGCAGATGAAAACCTCCTCAGATATGATGGCGGAGGACTGGTACCAAAAGGCCATTCATCAGGGAGCTATGCCCGTTTTGACTCCAGCTCGTAAATCAGATAGTCAATGGGTCATTTCTGTCACTCAAGAACTTGTTGATGTAAAGGGAGCCAATCTTGGTGTGCTTCGCTTGGACATTTCCTATGAAACTCTGGAAGCCTATCTCAACCAACTCCAGTTGGGTCAGCAGGGCTTTGCCTTTATCATCAATGAAAACCATGAATTTGTTTATCATCCTCAACACACAGTTTATAGTTCGTCTAGCGAAATGGAGGCCATGAAACCCTATATTGAGACAGGGCAGGGCTATACACTAGATCACCAATCCTACGTCAGTCAAGAAAAGATTGCTGGAACTGATTGGACGGTGCTTGGTGTGTCTTCGCTGGAGAAGTTAGACCAGGTTCGGAATCAACTCTTGTGGACCTTGCTTGGGGCTAGTGTCACCTCTCTTCTTGCCTGTCTCTGTTTGGTATGGTTCAGTCTCAAGCGCTGGATTGCTCCTTTGAAGGATTTGAGAGATACCATGCTGGAGATTGCTTCTGGTAATCAGAATCTTCGTGTCAAGGAAACTGGTGCCCATGAACTGAGAGAAGTGACTCGCCAGTTCAATGCCATGTTGGATCAGGTTGATCAGCTGATGGTAGATATTCGCAGGCAGGAAGAAACGACCCGTCAGTACCAACTTCAAGCACTGTCGAGCCAGATTAATCCACATTTCCTCTATAACACTTTGGACACCATCATCTGGATGGCTGAATTTCAGGATAGTCAGCGAGTGGTTCAGGTGACCAAGTCCTTGGCAACCTATTTCCGCTTGGCTCTAAATCAGGGTAAGGATTTGATTTGTCTCCCTGACGAAATAAATCATGTCCGCCAGTATCTCTTTATCCAGAAACAGCGTTATGGAGATAAGCTGGAATACGAGATTGATGAAAATCCTGCCTTTGATCATCTAGTCTTGCCTAAGCTGGTCCTACAACCTCTTGTAGAGAATGCCCTTTATCATGGCATTAAGGAAAAGGAAGGCCAGGGACATATTAGAGTTTCAGTTCAGAAACAGGATTCGGGATTGGTCATCCGCATTGAGGATGATGGCGTTGGCTTCCAAGTTGCTGGCGATAGTAGTCAAAGTCAGCTCAAACGTGGGGGAGTTGGTCTGCAAAATGTTGACCAAAGGCTCAAACTTCATTTTGGAGACAACTACCAGATGAAGATTGATTCTACGCCCCAAAAAGGAACGACGATTGAAATATACATAAATAGAATAGAAACTAGCTAACTCCCGGTCAATTCTGGGAGTTTTATGCGTAATTGAGAAAGCTTTCTAGTTTGTCTATCTTGCTAAAAACAAGAAAAAACGATATGATAGATAATGACAAAAGAGGTATCAAGTATGAAGGAAAAAGACATTCAAAGAGAAACAAGCCAGATTGTAGAAGATGTACTGGAAAAGGCCGATTTGAAGCAGGGATCTATCTTTGTTTTGGGCCTTTCTTCTAGTGAAGTGATAGGTGGTCAGATTGGCAAGGAATCCAGCCAAGAAATTGGCGAAATCATTGTGAAGACCATCCTAGATATCCTAGAGAAAAAAGGAATTCATCTAGCTGTTCAAGGCTGTGAACATGTCAATCGGGCTCTCGTTGTTGAACGTCAGGTTGCAGAGCAGTTTGGTCTGGAAATCGTTAATGTCCTTCCTACTCTTCATGCAGGAGGTTCGGGTCAATTGGCAGCCTTCAAGTTTATGCAGGATCCAGTTGAGGTTGAATTTATCAAGGCTCATGCTGGATTGGATATCGGAGATACTGCAATTGGCATGCATGTTAAGCATGTTCAGGTTCCGATTCGCCCTCTTTTGAGAGAGATTGGTCATGCCCACGTAACGGCGTTGGCTAGTCGCCCAAAATTAATTGGAGGTGCGCGTGCGCACTATCCGCAAGATTCTATTAGAAAGTCGTGAGAATGAAAAAAACAAAACAACAACTAGAAAAAATTACCAAATATTCGATTCGTAAGCTAACTGTTGGGGTAGGTCCTGTAGCTATCGGGGCCTTCCTTTTTGGTGCTGGTGTCTTTTCAGTAGATAAGGTGCAAGCCAATGAAGTCGGTGGTGCTCATAGTGTTCATTACCGTTATTTGGCGGAGCAGGAATTGACCGAGTCTGAAAAAGCTCTGATTCACCATGAGGTTCCAACAGAATTTCAAGATGATGATATTCTTTATGTAGTTTATCGCAAGAAGGCAACTAACAGTCAACAACTTCCTTACACAGGAAGTAAGGAGCTTGCTTTGGCAGGTCTTGGCTTGGCAACGGCTTCTCTAGCAGTCTTTTTGGTGTCTAAAAAAGGTCGTAGAGAAGTCCTAGGTGTTCTCTTGATTGGTTCTTTCGGAGCCAGCACCTTTGTACCTTATGGGACGTTTGCGTTTGAAAATAAAGAATTGCTTTCTTATAACCAAACTATTTCAGCCTCTACACATGAAGGCTTGGCTGAAGGGATTATCCACATTGATGGTTATGAGTACATCGGATACTTTAAGGAAGCAGAACTCCATCCATCTAGACCAGCTTCAGCTGAGAAGCCTCAGTTGCCAGTAGAAAAGCAAAGTTCAAAAGAAATCGAGAAAACAGAAGTAGCTCAAGAAAGACCTGCTGTCACTCCTGAAACTATCGTCGAGAAACCTGTAGTAGAGAATACAGTTGCCCCTGCTGTTGAAGAAAAACCCGTTTTTGAGAAGCCTCAGGTTAGACAGGAAGAGAGCTTGGTTGAGATTCCTTTTGAAACGGTCACAAGCCCAGATACGAATCTAGCAGAAGGAGAGACTCGTATCGTCACAGCCGGAGTAAAGGGTCAGCGTCGAATTGTAACCAAAGTTTCGATGGTCAATGGTCAAGAAGTTAGAGAAGTCATTGAAGACCAAGTGGTTCAAAATCCTGTGTCGCAAGTCATTGCAGTCGGAACTAAGAAAGAGGTGCAACCTGCCCCAACTCCAGTACCACAAGTTGAACCAACTCACCAAGTAGCAAAAGGAACCCAAGAAGAAGGTAAATCAGGCCAATCCTTAACACAACCGGAATTGCCAGAGGCTCAAGTAGAAGCAAAAGGAACTCAAGAAGTAGGTAAGGAAGGTCAAGCTTTAACACAACCGGAACTACCAGAGGCTAAAGTAGAGTCTAAAGGAACTCAAGAGGTAGGTAAGGGAGGTCAATCCTTAACGCAACCAGAAAATCCAGAATATCATGAAGCAAAAGGTGTTCAAGAAGTGAAAGAAGGAGAGCAGCAAGGACAAGCTTTAACACAACCTGCATTACCAGAAGCTACAGTCGCAGTTAAAGGAACTCAAGAATCTGGTAAGGAAGGTCAAGCTTTAACACAACCTGCATTACCAGAAGCTCAAGTAGAAGTAAAAGGTACACAAGAGGAAGGCAAAGCAGGTCAAGCACTTGTTCAAGATCAATTACCTGAGTATAAGGTGACTGAGGGAACCCTTGTTGAAGAATCAACTACAGAAATTGACTACAAAACTGAAACGACTGAGGATCCAACTAAGTATACAGACGAAGAAACTGTCGTAAGAAATGGTGAAAAAGGTAGTCAAGTTACCAAAACAACTTATAAAACGGTAGAAGGTGTCAAAACTGACCAAGTTCTTTCAACTAATACGGAAGTGACCAAGGAGCCTGTGAACCAACAGATAAGTCGTGGTACAAAACCAATTGAAGGAACCCTTGTAGAAGAAAGTCTTGAAAAGATTCCATTTAAGGAAGTTATTAAAGAAGATGACCAACTGAAAAAAGGCTTAGAAGTTGTAGCTCAAGAAGGTAAAGAAGGTCAGAAAAAAATCACCAAGACCTTTAATACCATTAAGGGAGTTAAAACAGAAGACGCTCCAAAAGTTACAGAAGAAATCCTTGAGGCCCCTCAAGACCGAATTTTGAAACGTGGTACCAAGACCTTTGAAAAACCAGTATTGACCATCACTGCAGTTGAACCTAAGGATTTGAAACGTACTTCAGATGTTAAATACAGTCTAGAAAATCCAAGCAAGGCGGCCATTAAATCTATCACCTTAACTCTGAAAAAAGGTGATGAGATTGTGAAAACATTGAATGTTTCACCTGACAACTTAACAGCTAGCCTGACAGATTTACAATACTACAAAGATTATAAGATTGAAACTAAGATGGTTTATGACCGTGGTGAAGGCGATGAGGAAGTAGTTCTGAATGAAGAACCTCTAAGAATTGACCTCAAAAAAGTTGAAATCAAAAACATCAAAGAAACAAGCTTGATGAGTGTGGACGCTGACGGTAATGAAACAGATAATAGTTTGCTTACAGAAAAACCAGCTGATGTTGCTCCGCTTTATCTACGAGTTACAACTCACGACAACAAGGTTACACGACTTGCTGTTGACAAGATTGAAGAAGTAGAAAAAGATGGAAAAACTTTATATAAAGTTATTGCCAAAGCACCAGACTTAGTTCAACGGAATGCTGACAACACACTTAGCGAAGAGTATGTTCATTACTTTGAAAAACAAAAAGCAAAAGAAGGTAATGTTTACTACAACTTCAATGAGCTTGTAAAAGATATGAAAGCTAACCCTAGCGGTGAGTTCAAACTTGGTGCAGATCTAAATGCAGCTAATGTACCAACTCCAAATAAAGAGTATGTTCCTGGTACATTTAAAGGTAAGTTATCAAGTGTTGAGGGACAACGTTATTCAATCCACAATATGACACGTCAATTATTTGGTGGTATTGAAGGTGGTTCGGTTAAAGATGTTAATTTAGCTAATGTCGATATTAATATGCCTTGGATTGATAACATTTCTGCTCTTGCTAGAACTGTTAAGAATGCTACTGTTGAGAATATTAAAGTAACTGGTAGCATAACTGGTAGAGATGGAATTGCCGGACTTGTTAACAAATTAGATAACGGCGGACAGCTTACTAATGTTGCTTATATCGGTAAACTTACTGGTGTAGGTGATAGAGGATGGGATTTCGCTGGTATGGTTGGTGAAATCTGGAAAGGTAATGTTGATAAAGGATATGTAGAAGCTGATATAGTTGCTAATAAAGCTCGTATCGGTGGATTTGTCGCTAGATCAGATAACGGTTCTGATCCTAACGGAATTGGTAAATATGGTTCTGTTCGTAATGCTGTTACGAAAGGAACTATTAAGGTAAATACACCTGTTGAAGTAGGTGGTTTCCTTAGTAAGAACTGGGCATGGGGTAAAGTTGCAGACTCTGTGTCTATGATGAAAGTTGAAAATGGTGAAGTGTTCTATGGATCTAAAGATATTGACGAAGATGGTGGATACTTCTCAAATAACGCATTAGAACGTAACTTTATCGTGAAAGATGTAAGTACAGGTAAACGTTCATTTAAATTCTCTGTTTCTAACCGAATTAAAGAAGTGTCTCAAGATGAAGCTGACCAGAAAATTGCAACATTAGGAATTACAGCTAATGATTATGTTATCAAGCCTCTTGTTTCAGATACATTAAATAATGTTAAACCAAAATCTGACACTTACAAAGATACTCAAGATTACAATGCATCTCGTGAACTTGCTTATCGTAATGTTGAAAAACTTCAACCGTTCTACAACAAAGAATGGATTGTAAATCAAGGAAATAAATTAGCTGCTGATAGTCCATTAATGACCAAAGAAGTATTGTCTGTAACTGCAATGAAAGGCAATGACTTTGTCACAGACCTTACAGATGCTGACCATATTATGGTTCACTACGCAGATAAGACAAAAGATATCTTTACAATTTCACCGAAAGAATCTAAAGTGAAACAAGTTAAAGAATACAGTGTCGCTGAGCTTGGTGAAGTTGTGTACACACCAAACATGGTTGTTAAAGATCGTGCTGACTTAATCAGTGCTATCGAAAGCAAATTAAGTTCAGTTGAATTGCAATCTGACCCGATTTATCAACACTTGGGTAGAACTGGTGGCAACAAAGTCAATGCAATTAAGGACTTGTACCTAGAAGAAAGCTTCAAGTATGTTAAAGATAATCTTACTCAATTCGTTACGAAGTTAGTAGAAAATGAAGATCACCAGCTTAACACTGATGAAGCTGCAAAACGTGCCTTGATTAAGAAAATTGATGACAATAAAGCTGCAGTTCTTCTCGGATTATCTTACCTAAATCGTTACTACGGTGTTAAATTCGATGACTTTAACATTAAAGAATTAATGCTATTCAAACCGGACTTCTACGGTAAGAATGTTGGTGTGTTAGACTTCTTGATTAAGGTTGGTTCTAAAGAAAGTAACATTAAAGGTGATAGAACTTTAGAAGCTTATCGCGAAACGATCGGTGGAGTTATCGGTATAGGCGAGTTAAACAGTTTCTTAGACTATAATATGCGTCTATTCACAAGTGATACAGACTTAAACGATTGGTTCATAAAAGCTACTAAAGATAATGTATATATCGTTGAACCTAAAACAACAACTCCTGAATTTGCTGATAAGAAACACAGAGCCTACGAGGGGTTAAACAACGACATGCATGGCAAGATGATTCTACCACTTCTTAACTTGAAAGATGCTCATATGTTCTTAATCTCAACATATAACACTATGGCTTACAGTTCCTTTGAAAAATACGGTAAGAATACTGCAGAAGAACGCGAAGCATTCAAAGCTGAAATCAATAAAGTCGCTAAAGGTCAACAAAATTACCTAGACTTCTGGTCTCGTCTATCATTAGATAAAGTTCGTAATCAACTGCTTAAGAGCAATAACATGGTTCCAACTCCTGTGTTAGATAACCAAAACTATAAAGGAATCAGCACAGATAAATACGGACATACGAATAGTGGTAAAGACGTAGCACCTATCCGTGAATTATACGGACCAACAGGTCGTTATCATGCAACTGACTGGCGTATGGGAGCTGTAGCTCGTATTTACGGTAACCCTTATAAGGATGATTCAGTCTTCTTCATGGTTACTGATATGATTAGTGACTTTGGTATCTCAGCCTTCACTCACGAAACGACTCACGTAAATGACCGTATGGTTTACTTAGGTGGTTCAAGACACCGTGAAGGAACTGACCTAGAAGCATTTGCACAAGGTATGCTACAATCACCTGCTGAAACAAGTCCAAATGGTGACTTTAAAGCACTAGGATTGAACATGGCTTACGAACGTCCAAATGATGGAAACCAATGGTATAACACAAATCCAAATGACCTTGCATCTCGTGAAGAAATTGATCACTACATGAAAGGTTTCAATGATACGCTTATGCTTCTTGATTATCTTGAAGGAGAAGCTGTAATTGATAAACACGATAAAGCCTTAAATAGTGCTTGGTTCAAGAAAGTAGATAAGCAACTTCGTGGAGCTAATACGAAGAACCAATACGACAACGTTAGAGATTTAAATGCAGAAGAAAAAGAATATAACTTAACTTCTGTTAACGACCTAGTAGATAAGAACTTCATGACCAAACACGGTCCTGGTAATGGTACTTATGACCCAACTGGATTTGGCTCTGCCTATGTAACGGTGCCTATCACTGCTGGTATCTATGGTGGTAACACAAGTGAAGGAGCACCAGGAGCAATGTCATTCAAACATAACACCTTCCGTATGTGGGGTTACTTTGGATATGAAAAAGGCTTCTTAAACTACGCTTCTAACATGCTGAAAAATGAGTCTAAACAAGCAGGTCATGCTACTCTAGGTGATGACTTCATCATTAAGAAAGTTTCTGATGGTAAATTTAATACTCTAGAAGATTGGAAGAAAGAATATTTCAAAGAAGTTGTTGATAAAGCTAAAGCAGGATTTAACCCTGTTACAATCGACGGTACTACATACAGTAGTTACGATGACTTGAAGAATGCATTTGCTGCAGCTGTTGATAAAGATAAAGCTACTCTTAAAAATGGCTCAGTTAAATTTGATAATACCGTATCACTTAAAGAAAAAATCTTCAAGAAACTTCTTCAACAAACAAATAGCTTTAAAACTTCAATCTTTAAATAATTGAAATCTCTCATCTGCTTTGCGGATGAGGGTTTTCTTAATTTGTGCTATACTTAAGATATGCATAGAAAAACAGTGATTGATTTTAGGGCTTTTGGGGAGAGATACACCTTTACCCAGCCCATTAAAGAGTTAAAAACAAGAGATTTAGCGGAAGTAACAGTCTTGCTGTCACAAGTGGAAAGCTACCAAGAGCAGGGCTATTATGTGGTGGGCTATGTCAGCTACGAGGCTGCACCTGCTTTTGAGGAGAAATTAGCAGTTCATAAGGCTCCTCTACTGGGAGAGTACCTACTTTACTTTACTGTTCATGATAGCGTAGAAACTTCCCCTATTCCTCTGACTTATGATGAGGTTGATTTGCCTTCAAATTGGCAGGAAGTAACGTCTGCAGTAGACTATGAAAAGGCTATTGCACAGATACATCATTATTTGCGGCAAGGAGACACCTATCAGGTCAACTACACCGTCCAACTCAAGCAAGATTTAAGTGCTAATCCGTTTGCCATTTACAATCGCATGGTGGTAGAGCAGGAGGCGGGCTATAATGCCTATGTGGAACATGACGAGATGGCAGTGATTTCCATGAGTCCAGAACTCTTTTTTGAGCAAAATGACCGTGAATTGACGACGCGACCAATGAAGGGAACGACTCAGCGTGGGGTAACTGACCAAGAAGATCTTGAACAGGCTAGCTGGCTGGAGCAGGATCCTAAAAATCGCTCTGAAAATATGATGATTGTGGATCTCTTGCGCAATGATATGAATCGTATTTCTGAGGTGGGGAGTGAGCATGTGGAGCGTCTCTGCCAAGTGGAACAGTATTCAACTGTTTGGCAGATGACTTCGACTATCAAGAGTCAGTTGCGAGAGGATGTGGACCTTGTTGAAATTTTCCGCTCCCTCTTTCCTTGCGGATCCATAACGGGAGCTCCGAAAATTGCGACTATGGAGATTATCAAGAACTTGGAACCACAACCCAGAGGAGTCTACTGTGGAACCATTGGTCTCTTGCTTCCAAATGGAAGACGGATTTTTAATGTCGCCATTCGGACCATTCAACTGCATCAAGGGAAAGCCATCTATGGAGTAGGCGGAGGCATTACATGGGATAGCACATGGGAATCTGAATACCGCGAGGTTCATCAAAAGGCAGCTGTTCTCTATCGTAAACAAGATCGTTTTCAGCTGATTACTACAGGGAAAATCAGTCAGAAGAACTTGTTGTTTGAAGAACAACATTTGGAAAGGCTGAGAAAAGCTAGTCGGTATTTTGCCTTTCCATTTGATTCAGAAAACTTGAAACAAAAGATAGAGGAAGAGTGTCAGGCTTGTGATGCTAATCAAGATTATCGCTTGCGTATTTCTCTCGACAAGTCTGGAGAGATAGAAGTAGATCGTCAAACCTTAACCCCTCTTAGTCCAAGTTTCTGTCAAGCTCAACTTTGCCTTCAGGAAGCCAATTTGCAACAAGCCTTTACCTACTTCAAAACGACTCACCGACCGCATTTGAGCCTAGGGGAACAAGAGAAGGTTTACCATAATAAGTCTGGAGAGCTACTTGAAACCTCTATCGGAAATTTGGTTCTGAAAATCGATGGGAAACTCTACACACCGCCTATCCGACTGGGAATCTTGCCAGGAATTTATCGTCAGCATTTGCTGGAAACAGGACAGGTAGAAGAGAAAGTCTTGACCTTGGCAGATTTAACCCAAGCAGAAGCTATTTATGGCTGTAATGCAGTGAGAGGCTTGTATGAGTTATTTATTCAAAAATAAGAATCGTAATGAAAAGTTATAAGAACTAGGATTGATTTTTCCTTGAATTGAAGAAATAAATCTGATAAAATAAACATGAAATCGATATCATAATTATGGGAGAAAAAGATGAACAAACGTCTATTTTTTAAAATGAGTTTGGCGACGTTGTCAGTTTTAGCCTTGTTTTCACAACTAGTTTTAGCGGAAGAAAACATCCATTTTTCTAGCTGTAAGGAAGCTTGGGCTAATGGCTATTCAGATATTCATGAGGGAGAACCCGGTTATTCTGCCAAGTTAGACCGTGATCATGATGGTGTGGCTTGTGAATTGAAAAATGCCCCAAAAGGTGCCTTCAAAGCAAAGCAATCAACTGTGGCTCAAACCAATACAAGTTCAGCAACAACAAGTGGCTGGGTTAAGCAGGACGGTGCTTGGTATTACTTTGATGAAAATAGAAATCCAGTGAAAAATGCTTGGCAGGGAAGCTATTACCTGAAAGCAGACGGAAAAATGGCTCAGAGCGAATGGATTTATGATGATTCTTATCAAGCTTGGTATTACTTGAAATCAGATGGATCTTATGCAAAAAATGCATGGCAAGGGGCTTATTACCTTAAATCAAACGGTAAAATGGCACAAGGTGAGTGGGTTTATGATTCTTCTTACCAAGCCTGGTATTACTTGAAATCAGATGGTTCTTATGCTCGCAATGCATGGCAAGGAAACTACTATTTAAAATCAGATGGAAAAATGGCTAAAAATGAGCGAGTTGATGGAGGCCGCTACTACGTAGATGCTTCAGGTCTATGGAAACCATAAGTAAGGATAAAATCTAGAAAGTTAATGCAAACCTTTGCATGATTAACTAAATTTTGTTATACTATATCTGTAAGCATTTTCAATTAATTCATAATGAAAAAGGAGAATATGATGAGTCAAAAGATTATTGGGATTGACCTTGGTGGAACTTCTATCAAATTTGCAATCTTAACAACAGCAGGAGAAATCCAAGAAAAATGGTCTATTAAGACTAATATTTTGGATGAGGGAAGTCATATCGTAGATGATATGATTGAGTCTATTCAACACCGTTTGGACTTGCTTGGATTGGTAGCAGCGGACTTCCAAGGTATTGGAATGGGATCACCAGGTGTGGTTGACCGTGAAAAAGGAACTGTTATCGGTGCCTACAACCTCAACTGGAAAACCCTTCAACCAATCAAAGAGAAGATTGAAAAAGCCTTGGGTATTCCATTTTTCATCGATAATGATGCTAACGTAGCAGCTCTTGGTGAACGTTGGATGGGTGCTGGAGATAACCAACCAGATGTTGTCTTTATGACACTCGGTACAGGTGTTGGTGGCGGTATCGTCGCAGAAGGCAAATTGCTTCATGGTGTTGCTGGTGCAGCAGGTGAGCTTGGCCACATCACTGTTGACTTTGACCAACCAATCGCATGTACCTGTGGTAAAAAAGGCTGTCTTGAGACAGTTGCTTCAGCAACAGGTATTGTCAACTTGACTCGTCGCTATGCCGATGAGTACGAAGGCGATGCAGCCTTGAAACGCTTGATTGATAATGGAGAAGAAGTAACCGCTAAGACTGTCTTTGATCTTGCAAAAGAAGGAGACGACCTTGCTTTGATTGTTTACCGTAACTTCTCACGTTACTTGGGAATCGCTTGTGCTAACATCGGTTCAATCCTCAACCCATCAACAATCGTTATCGGTGGTGGTGTATCAGCTGCGGGAGAATTCCTTCTACAAGGTGTTCAAAAAGTCTATGACGAAAATAGCTTTCCACAAGTACGCACATCCACTAAATTAGCTCTTGCAACTCTAGGAAACGACGCTGGAGTTATCGGAGCAGCATCACTTGTATTGCAGTAAGATAAAAAAGGAGAAAATAGCTTTCCATAAGCGAGTGATTTTCCTCCTTTCTTTTTTATGCTATACTAGTTAGGAAATAAATGAGGTGAGAGAGAATGACAAAAGCAGATACAATTTTTAAAGAGAATATTGAACGAATCCTCAAAGACGGTGTCTTTTCAGAGCAAGCACGTCCTAAGTATAAGGATGGGACAGTTGCCAACTCTAAGTACGTAACGGGTGCCTTTGCAGAGTATGACTTGGCAAAGGGGGAATTCCCCATCACAACCTTGCGTCCTATTGCCATCAAATCCGCCATCAAGGAAGTGCTCTGGATATACCAAGACCAGTCTAATAGCCTAGAAGTTCTCAATGACAAGTATAATGTTCACTATTGGAATGACTGGGAAGTTGGAGATACAGGAACCATTGGTGAGCGCTATGGTGCCGTTGTTAAGAAACACGATATCATCAATAAGATTCTCAAGCAGTTGGAAGCCAACCCTTGGAACCGTCGCAATATCATTTCGCTCTGGGATTACCAAGCTTTCGAAGAAACAGATGGGTTGCTCCCGTGCGCCTTTCAGACTATGTTTGATGTCCGCCGTGTAGATGGAGAAATCTATCTAGATGCGACCTTGACCCAGCGTTCGAACGACATGTTAGTTGCCCACCATATCAACGCTATGCAGTACGTGGCTCTTCAAATGATGATTGCCAAGCATTTTGGCTGGAAGGTTGGGAAGTTCTTCTACTTTATCAACAACCTCCATATCTATGACAATCAATTTGAACAAGCAGAGGAATTGCTTCGTCGGGAGCCGTCAAACTGTCAACCACGTTTGGTCTTGAATGTTCCAGATGGGACCAATTTCTTTGATATCAAAGCAGAAGATTTTGAGTTGGTGGATTATGATCCAGTCAAGCCGCAGTTGAAGTTTGACCTAGCTATTTAAAAGAATAGAAAAAGAAGTTGAGACAATAAATCCCAACTTCTTTTGTTTCTTAACGTGATACGCGGCGACGAGCTGCTTTTTTACGGTTTTCTTCGATGAAAGCTGCTTTTTGTTCTTCTGGTTCGATCACTTTCTTTTTAAATGCGTATACTGCACCTGCAACTGCAGCGACAGTTCCTGCGACACCTGTTACAAGACCTTTAGCGAATCCTTTAGCCATGAGTCTTCCTCCTTTATATTCTCAATCAGCCAGCCTCCTCAAGAGGTCACATTTTTCTGACTGACCTTTTTGTGTTATAATAATAGTAACGAAAAAATGGGAATTTTTCAAGGAAAAAAGATGAAAACTAAAATAATTGTGATTGTTGGACCGACTGCAGTTGGAAAGACGGCTCTAGCCATTGAAGTGGCCAAGCGTTTTAATGGCGAAGTGGTTAGTGGAGATAGCCAGCAAGTCTATCGAGGACTTGATATTGGGACGGCCAAGGCTAGCCCAGAGGAGCAAGCAACTGTTTCTCATCATTTAATCGATGTTAGAGAGATAACCGAGTCTTACTCGGCTTTTGATTTTGTTTCAGAGGCCAAGCTGGCTATTGAGGATATTCACAGTCGTGGCAAGCTAGCCATTATCGCTGGTGGGACTGGACTGTATATCCAGAGCTTGCTAGAAGGTTATCACCTGGGTGGGGAGACTCCCCATGAGGAGATTTTGGCTTATCGAGCTAGCTTGGAGCCCTATACAGATGAGGAGTTAGCCCATCTGGTAGAGCAAGCAGGTCTTGAAATTCCCCAGTTTAATCGTCGTCGTGCGATGCGTGCCTTGGAAATCGCCCATTTTGGTCAGGATTTAGAAAATCAAGAGACCTTGTATGAACCATTGATTATCTGCTTGGATGATGAACGTAGTCAACTTTATGAGCGCATTAATCACCGCGTGGACTTGATGTTTGAAGCTGGGCTTTTGGATGAGGCCAAGTGGCTTTTTGATCATTACCCTGATGTGCAGGCTGCTAAAGGCATTGGCTACAAAGAACTCTTTCCTTATTTCTGTGGAGAGCAGACCTTGGAAGAAGCTAGTGAGAGTCTCAAGCAGGCGACTCGTCGTTTTGCCAAGCGTCAGTTGACCTGGTTCCGTAATCGCATGCAGGTCACCGTTTATCAGATTGGAGAGTCTGGTGTGAAAGACCGCATTTTAAGCCAGATAGAGGAGTTTTTAGATGATTGATACGGAGAAAAAAGAGGAACGAGTCCTGCTCATCGGTGTGGAATTGCAGGGTATGGACAATTTTGACCTCTCCATGGAAGAATTAGCCAGTCTAGCCAAGACAGCTGGTGCAGTCGTTGTAGATAGCTACAGACAAAAACGTGAAAAGTATGATTCCAAGACCTTCGTCGGCTCTGGTAAGTTGGAAGAGATTGCGCTTATGGTGGATGCAGAAGAAATCACCACTGTCATCGTCAACAACCGTCTGACGCCAAGGCAAAATGTCAATTTAGAAGAAGTTCTCGGTGTTAAGGTCATTGACCGTATGCAGTTGATTTTGGATATCTTTGCTATGCGGGCTCGAAGCCATGAAGGGAAGCTCCAAGTCCACCTAGCACAACTCAAGTACCTCTTGCCCCGCTTGGTTGGTCAGGGGATCATGCTCAGCCGTCAGGCAGGGGGAATTGGTTCCCGTGGACCTGGTGAAAGCCAGCTGGAGCTGAACCGTCGTAGCGTTCGCAATCAAATCACGGATATCGAGCGTCAGCTCAAGGTGGTTGAGAAAAATCGGGCGACTGTCAGAGAAAAACGTCTGGAGTCTAGCACCTTTAAGATTGGTCTGATTGGTTACACCAATGCAGGGAAGTCAACTATCATGAACACCTTGACCAGTAAGACCCAGTATGAGGCTGACGAGCTCTTTGCGACTCTGGATGCGACGACTAAGAGTATCCATCTAGGGGGGAATCTCCAAGTAACTTTGACAGATACCGTGGGCTTTATCCAAGATTTGCCGACAGAGTTGGTATCCAGTTTCAAGTCGACCTTGGAAGAAAGCAAGCATGTGGATCTTCTGGTTCATGTTATCGATGCCAGCAATCCTTACCATGAGGAGCATGAAAAAACAGTCCTGTCCATCATGAAAGACCTGGACATGGAAGATATTCCTCGCTTGACCCTTTATAATAAAGCGGATTTGGTGGAGGATTTCACGCCTACCCAAACGCCCTATGCCCTCATTTCTGCCAAGGCTGAGGATAGTCGTGAGAATTTGCAGGCACTATTTTTAGAGAAAATCAAGGAGATTTTTGAATCCTTTACCCTGCGCGTGCCTTTTTCTAAGTCCTACAAGATTCATGATTTAGAAAGTGTTGCGATTCTTGAAGATCGTGACTACCAAGATGATGGAGAAGTGATTAGAGGCTACATTTCTGAGAAAAACAAATGGAGGTTAGAGGAATTTTATGACTGATATTAAAATGTTGGCTCTAAAATATGGGGGTTATACAAGTCTGGATAAGGTCTATCTGGATCAACTTCTAGCTGGCAAGACAGAGCAGGAGCAGTTGGCACTAATCACTCCTCCGCCTAGCGTGGTCAATGCTTACTTTGCAGAACTCTACCAGAAAAAAAATCCTGAGGCTGCGACGGATTATTTTGCGGAACTCAGTCAGGAACTGAATCTTTACAATGATGAGCCAAGTTTCACCCTAGAAAATAAGCCTTTTATTCGGCTTAATCTGTCTGGTAAATCATTTGGTTTTTGTTATGAGAGTGAGGAGATCGGTCGGATTTTCTCTGAAAATGAAGAGGTTATTTCAGAAGACTTGCTCTTTGAGATTGCGCAAATTTTTCCCCATCAGCTAGTCTTTGAGGAGTCTGGCAAGATTTATATGAAGGCTGTCGGGGACGAGGAAGTTGTTAGCGTGGAAAATATCACAGCTTTGACAGATTTAGAAATCTTAGCAGATGGTCGCAAGCGTCTCAAAGGCTACAGCCAAGAGGATTTACTGCAAGAAGCTTCTGCTTTTTCTGGCAAGCGCTATTTCCGATCGGAAAACCGCACAGCCATGTTATATATTGATTAATTAGAAAGTATCGAATGGATATTCAATTTTTAGGAACGGGGGCTGGTCAGCCCTCTAAAGCCCGCAACGTTTCAAGTCTTGCCCTGAAACTCTTGGACGAGATTAACGAAGTTTGGCTCTTTGACTGTGGAGAAGGTACGCAAAATCGCATTCTTGAAACCACAATTCGACCACGTAAGGTCAGCAAAATCTTTATCACTCACTTGCACGGAGACCACATTTTTGGCTTGCCAGGATTCCTTTCTAGCCGTGCCTTTCAGGCCAATGAAGAGCAGACAGATTTGGAAATCTATGGACCGCAAGGGATTAAGTCCTTTGTCTTAACCAGCCTTCGTGTGTCAGGTTCGCGCCTGCCTTACCGTATTCATTTTCATGAGTTTGACCAAGATTCTCTAGGTAAAATCCTTGAAACCGATAAATTCACTGTGTATGCAGAGGAGTTGGATCACACTATTTTCTGTGTTGGTTATCGTGTCATGCAAAAGGACCTTGAAGGAACGCTGGATGCTGAAAAACTCAAGGAGGCAGGTGTCCCATTTGGCCCACTTTTTGGGAAAATCAAAAACGGTCAGGATGTTGTTTTGGAAGACGGAACTGAAATCAAGGCAGCAGACTATATCTCAGCTCCACGTCCAGGTAAGATTATCACTATTTTAGGAGACACTCGAAAAACGGATGCCAGTGTGCGTCTAGCTGTTAATGCCGATGTCCTTGTCCATGAATCGACTTATGGCAAGGGTGATGAAAAAATTGCTCGTAACCATGGCCACTCAACCAACATGCAGGCAGCGGAGGTAGCGGTAGAAGCAGGTGCCAAACGCCTCTTGCTCAACCACATCAGTGCTCGTTTTCTCTCAAAAGATATCAGCAAGCTCAAGAAAGATGCGGCAACGATTTTTGAAAACGTCCATGTGGTCAAAGACTTGGAGGAAGTGGAAATCTAGCAGTCACAGAAAGGATAAGTATGTCTACTATTCTCATTACCGGAGCTAGCGGTGGCCTAGCCCAAGAGATGGTCAAACTCCTGCCAAATGACCAGCTCATCTTACTTGGTAGAAATAAGGAAAAATTAGCCCAGCTCTACGGAAATCATTCCCATGCAGAATTGATGGAAATCGATATTACCGATGATTCAGCCTTAGAAACTCTGGTAACTGACCTCTATCTCCGCTATGGCAAGATTGATGTTTTGATAAACAACGCTGGTTACGGGATTTTTGAGGAATTTGACCAGATTTCCGACCAAGATATTCATCAGATGTTTGAGGTCAATACCTTTGCCCTAATGAATCTGTCTCGTCGCCTTGCGGCTCGAATGAAGGAAAGTCGAAAAGGCCATATCATCAATATTGTTAGCATGGCTGGTTTGATTGCTACTGGCAAGTCTAGTCTCTACTCAGCGACCAAGTTTGCGGCTATTGGTTTTTCAAATGCTTTGCGCCTAGAACTCATGTCCTACGGTGTTTATGTAACGACGGTTAATCCAGGACCAATCCGAACAGGATTTTTTGACCAGGCCGATCCAGATGGCATCTATCTTAAGTCGGTTGAACGCTTCCTGCTAGAACCAGATGCTGTCGCGCAAAAGATTATCAAGATTATAGGAAAAAACAAACGCGAGCTCAATCTCCCAATCTTGCTGCACCTAGCCCATAAGTTTTACACCCTCTTTCCCAAGCTAGCAGATAAGTTGGCTGGAGAAACCTTTAATTATAAGTAAAAAGAACCAATGTGCAGGTTGTTGCTAGCCTACATATTGGTTCTTATCATTTCTCAACTATCAAACTGGACTTCTTCTAGTAGATAGTCGATAAAGCGTTCGCCCATCTTAGATAGGCTGGTTTTCTCATGCTGGATATAGACCAGCTCAATGGGGTCATCAATGTCCAGTGGGATAGAAACGATATTGTCTCCATTGAGATTACTGTTCAAAATCCCTGTCGCAATGGTATAACCATCCAAACCAATCAAAAGATTAAAGAGGGTGGCACGGTCACTAACCACGATGGATTTTTTGTGGTGTTCTTGGGAAAGAATCTCTTCTGAAAAGTAGAAGGAGTTGTGCGTCCCTTGGTCATAGCTGAGATAAGGGAAGTTTTCCAAATCAGATAGTTTGACCTTGTCTTTTTTTGCCAGAGGGTTGGTCTTGCTGACAAAGATATGCGGTTGCGCTGTGAAGAGATGGTGAGCCAGCAGGTGATTGTCATCCAGCATCTTGGTTAAAACATCACGGTTGTAGCTGTTCAAAAATAGGACACCGACCTCACTACGGAAGTTCTTGACGTCGTCGATAATTTCCCAAGTTCGAGTTTCACGAAGGAAGAGCTCGTATTTTTCCATATCGCTTTTCTTGAGCAGAGAGACGAAAGCGTTGACTACAAAGGCATAGTGTTGAGACGAAACGCTAAAGAGTTCGCGGTGAGCGACAGGATTTTTATAACGTTCCTCCAGAAGCTGGGTCTGCTCGACAACCTGACGGGCATAAGAGAGAAACTCCATCCCATCACGGGTCAAGGTGATTCCCTTAGGATTACGAATAAAGATTTCAATGCCCATTTCATTTTCCAAATCTCTCACAGCAT
Organism: Streptococcus mitis; assembly: GCF_002096845.1. Classification (GTDB taxonomy): domain Bacteria; phylum Bacillota; class Bacilli; order Lactobacillales; family Streptococcaceae; genus Streptococcus; species Streptococcus mitis_A. The sequence continues at coordinate 117,079 of NZ_NCVK01000012.1, read as the reverse complement.
TGGAAAGACTCGGCTGAGTGATAAAGAGTTGCTTAGCTGCCTCATTCATGGAGCCAGTTTCGACGATTTTGATAATATAGTGTAATTGTTGAATTCTCATGTTTTTATTGTACCACACTTGCGTCAGAATCGCCAAAGAAGATAGGAAAATCAGGGGGAGTATGTGAGTCTCTGTAAAGTAGTTAAGAAGAAACTTCTAAATCATTTAGTAAATAAGATTAAAAATTTTTCTCGAAAATAAGAAACTTGCACGATTTACTCATTACTTAGCCAATACTAGAGTTTATACTAGTTATTGTAAAGATGATCATCCAAAAGAAGGAAGGAGGCAACCTTATGGCTAAAAATACAAATCGTTTAGAAATTGATTCTCTAAGTTTTGAGGTTGAAAACCAAGAACTTTCTGGGAAATCAGAAGCTAGTGGTATACAGCTTTTAAAATGACAGTAGCAGGTCTCTGTGGATTGTATTTCACCTATTCCTATGAGTGTACGAGAAATAATGTTCGTTGTTAGATAAAACAAAAGGAAAATTCTAGTGTTTTATTACAAAATATTGACAACATTTTGATTTGGTGTTATATTTACGGGGAGAAATACAAATAGAACAAGGCAACTTTGAGATTGATTCTTTGGATTGTGGAAATTAATAGCCAAGAATTGGATGGAAAATCTGCTGCTGAGTAGGGTACGGCTGTTAGATTAACAGCACAGGGGCGCTGTGGTTGGTGATTTACATATTCTTATGAATGTATTTCGCCAAACGTGCGCTGTGGATAAAACTCTCTATTTTTTGACAGGAGGATAAAATGGAAGGAATTATTGGAACACTAGAATTCTATGCACCTGTACTGGTCTTAGGAGTTGTTGTCATAGGTATTGTTTACTTTATGAAAAAAAGAAACGATCGCAAATAATCAACATCGACCGATACCTGAAAAAGGCATCGGTTTTTTTTAACTTGAATATATTGCACAAAATACTCATGGAAAACCTTGAAAGAAACCGTATAATGAGAGAGTAATAAAGAAACGGAGGAATGAAATGATGAAACAGCTTATTGTGACAGGATTAACGAAAACATTTGGTCAAGGGGATAATATCGTTCATGCTTTATCAGATGTGAACTTGTCCGTTGAAAAAGGTGAATTTCTGGCAATTATGGGGGCTAGTGGTAGTGGAAAAACAACACTTCTCAACTGTATTTCAACGATTGATAAACCAACATCAGGTGAGATTCGATTTGAAGATTTTGACATCATCCATGCCAAGGAAAATGAACTAGCTGACTATCGTGCTAAAAATATTTCCTATATTTTCCAAGCTTACAACTTGGTGGAAACCTTGACGGTCTATGAAAATATCGTTCTACCTCTTCAAATTCAGGGGAAAAATATCAAAAAACATCAGGATAAGATTGAGGAAATTCTGAATAAGTTGGCCATCCAAAACTTAAAAGATAAGTTTCCTAATCAGTTATCAGGTGGTCAGCGACAACGCGTGGCAACTGCTAGAGCCTTGATTGATGATTCTAAACTGATTATTGCAGATGAGCCGACAGGAGCCTTGGACTCTGCCAATTCTGAAAAACTGATGGCGCTTTTGCAGGAAATCAATAAAAGTTTTGGTATTACCATTTTACTGGTTACGCATGACCCTGCCGCAGCCAAGTACTCTTCACGGATGGTGCTACTTAGCGATGGAAAGATTCTGGATGATTTGGAACGTAACAGCTTATCTAATGAACAGTATTTGCAAGAGATTTACAGCCGTACCAGATAGGAGGGGGAGAGTATGTATCCAAAATTGATTTTACGAAATGTATTTCGAAATTTACAGACCTATACCATCTATTTTTTCAGTCTGACCTTGATTTATAGCTTGCTCTATGCTTTTAATGCTTTACCAAGCCATCCAGTGATGCAAAGTTTATCAGGAGCAAAGGAAATGTTGACGACGGTGATGAGTCAGTACATGGGCTTGCTTTCCTATCTGATTCTATCGGCGATTGCCTTTCTCGTCGTTTATTCCACAAACTTTGTCCTGGGACGGCGCAAGAAAGAGCTGGGACTTTATGCAACGCTGGGAATGAAGAAGAAGCAGATTATCCGTACCCTGTTCTTTGAAACCATGCTGGTCAATATCTTTTCCTTGATTCTAGGTTTCTTGCTTGGAGTGATCTTACTGGTCATTCTAGCTAAGATTGCATCAGAGTTTTTTATGGCCAATTACTTTGGTAGTCTGCTTTTCTTTGATAGCAAGTCTGTCATCTTACTAGTTTATTCCTATTTGGTAACCAGTTTTATTGTTGGTGTCATGGACATTCTTACCTTTAGAAAGCAAAATATCATTGCACTCATTCAAGAAAATGGGGTCAAGAAATCTGTCTTGGCAAAAGGCAAGCCAGTTCTTCAAGCACTTCTCTTTATTCTTTCGACAGCTGTTATCGGTTTTGGTGCTCTCTATTTTTCAGACTATCACCATCTATCACTCTTGAAAAGTTGGGGTATCTTGCTGGTATCTGTCTTCGTGATTTTTGTGATTTTGTTTTACAATACCTTGAGCCATTTTATCTTGGTCTCTCTTAGAAAACTGCCTCAAACCTACTATAATAAACTAAACACTTTTAAAATTCGTCAATTTTCAAAACAAGCTGATAGTAATTCGGTCACGTTGGCTGTCTTATCCTTGACCTTGACACTGGCTCTCAGCTTACTAATTTTTAGTGGTAGTGCCTATACGACTATGAACCGAGAGCTGAACAAATACTCACCTTATGATGTAACTGTCAATCTCTACCGTGGTAAAGAGTTTCAATTTTCTCAGGAATCTGTCAAAGACAGATTGAAAGCCGATGGCTTTGACTTTAATGTCATCAAAGAGGAGTACAGCTATCCTAGCTATTCTAGTGATGTAATCTATAAAGATTTGATTGATACCAGCAATCTCTGGGAGCATGATAAGAAACTTCCTGAATCAAAAGTACCGATTTTAGGAATTTCTGCCTACAATCATCTCCGCAAACTGCAAGGTGAAAGAGAGGTTGACTTGTCAGAAGACCAATTTCTAGTCAATGCCAATTATAAAGGAACTGCCAAGCAGATTCAGGAATTTCTATCAACGACCAAAACCCTCATGATTAACGGTCATTCTCTCAACCTTGCCTCTTCAAAGCAACTTGAAACAGTTTACTTTTTATCTTCAGTAGGTCTAAATGACGCAGGAACCTTGATTGTACCAGATAAGGTAGTAGTTGGATTGACTGAAGACCACACGACCTATGTTGCCAATTTCAAGGAAAACATTGACAAACGGGAAGTAGAAACATTCTTGAGTCAGTGGATTGAAAAATACTACTTCACTCGTGATGGAGCAGAGTTGAATTCGTTCACCTATCAAACGAAAGGAAGTATTTTTGAGATTTACCTTGGATTTATGGGCGTCATTGTCTTTGTCATGATTTTTGTCAGTGTTATTTTTATCATTATTTCCCTCAGTATCTTGTCCCTTCAAACTTCAACAAGTGCTTTGGATAGTGTAAATGATTATCAAATCTTATACCTTCTTGGGAATAAGAGGAAGCAAAATCGTACTATTCTTTTGCAACAGATTCTAAGTTATTTCTTGGTTCCGCTGGTCATCGCAGGTCCGCTAGCATTTGCCTTGAGTACCGCTCTTTTGGGCTATTTTGAGAATTTCGCTAATACCAGCATTTCTATTGATATCACCTATCTGGGAGTAGCGGTTTTACTCTTTGTCCTTTACCTGCTAGTGACTTACAGAGTAAGTTGGCAAATTATTGAAAATTAAGTCAAATACCAGAGTTGCCTATCCGACAATTCTGGTATTGTGTTATAATGATATTAAAGTAGTTCAGGAAGTGGATACATATGAAACAGTTTGTCAAATCGCTCTCGAAAAACTCACTTTTATTGTGGTGGTTGACGATTTTTAATCATCTAGCTTTAATGATTTATATTTATTATAGGACTCCTCTGGACTTTTCGACAGATTTTTCCTTGCAGATGGTTTTATTGCTGCTTATTGCTTTAATTGTATTTAGCTATATTTGTAATATTGTGACTTTTCGGTATAGTGAGTTGAAACTTTGGTTGCTCCTGATGATGTTTCTCATTAGCTGGCAATCCATATTTAATCAAGGAGTTGTGAGCACCCTGTTGCACTTTTTTGATATTCTTCATCCGCTCAACTCTTTTTTATTGGTGTATAGTTCTCTGTCTATTATCTTTCTGGGAGAGAAAATAGGAGAAGAACTGTTGAGTGTGTCCTTTGTGTTGACACTAATCACCATTAGTTCGTATCTGTTAAGTCCTTCAATTTTTCTATTTCTGTCCTTGTTTGCGTCTTTCTTTTTAAACCTTGTTCCCTTGATTTTACTGATTTTATATCATAAAGAGTTGAAAAGTAAACTCAAGTATCAGAGACGAAATTTGTGGATATTAGCTTTAATATTGCCTCTTTCTTATTTCTTTTTGTATATCAATACGAGGGGCTCAGGAGTGATGAACCTAGTCTGGTATCTTGAGATTATTGGAATACTTGCTTTTTTGCATCTCAAAACAATTATTAACTCTCTTCAGAAAAAGGTAGTAGAGTTGAAGTTGTCCTATATAAAAGCTTTTTCACGCTTGTTTTTACTGGTTATGTTTTTGTTAGTAGGCATTTTCATCATCTTTCGTCTAGACTTAAACACGAGCTTTTTGGTATTGAATATCATGTTACTATTGTTCGGGATTTGTTCGGAAGAATTGATTCGCCTCTTTCGTTCTGCTGAAATGCTAGATGCTAGGTATTATGTAAAAGTTCTCTTTTTAAAGCGTAACCGTATGGTGAAAAGTCTGCTGGCAAATGAAGATACAGAACAACAGTTCTCGGAATTTCTTCACAATGAAATCCTGCAAAATGTGATGGCAATAAAAAATTTCAATAAATATAGTAGCAATCAAGCTTTTGGTGAACAGATCAATCTGGTGACAGAGGAGTTGGTTCAACGGATTCGTGAGCGGATGGATTATTATCAGCAAATGGTAGAAACAGACGAGCAGTTAGACATCCAGTATCAAGAGCTGATTAATCGGATTGTCAAGCGCTATCACGCAGAAAATGAAGTCGTCACACAGTTTCCTGTCCACTTTAGGCTTTTATCTCCTTACGATAAAATTGCCTATCGTCTGGTTGAGGAATTGGCGACCAATGCCGTTAAGTACGCTAGTGGTGGAAGGATTTCTTTGAAGATTGATGTGCATGATGACACTATTTTTATCATTTCTGAAAATAACTGCATTCAAACAGAAAAATCCTTAGGTTATGGCTTGAAAAATATGTCTAATAAAATTAGTGTTTTAGGTGGTCAAATGCAGATTTTTGAAAATAATAAGAGATTTCGTGTAGAAATTACTCTCCCGATTGATAAGGAGTTGTGTTATGAAAATTTTGTTAATTGATGATCATAAATTATTTAGCCAAAGTATCAAGATGATTTTAGAGTTATCGGAAAACATTAAAAAGGTCCAGTTAGTAGATAATTTTTCGACTATTTCGGAGATTGCTTTTAATGACTACGACATTATTTTGATTGATATCAACCTGACGAGTCTGTATCAAGATGATGGGCTGATCTTGGCACAAGAGATTATCGACAATGGTTGTACTAGTAAGGTTGTGATTTTGACAGGTTACAGTAAAAAAATGTATGAACACCGAGCTAAAGCTATGGGAGCTTATGGCTTTCTAGATAAAAGTATGGACCCAGATGAGTTGGTGAAAAAACTGGAAAAGATTTATCTAGGTGGTAAGGTCTTTTCAGATGAAGTGATGGTAGAGGTGCTAACACCACGAGAAATCGAGATACTAGAACTGGTTAGAAATGGCTTGACCATTGATGATGTCTGTGACAAGGTCTATGTGAGTAAACGTACAGTTTCTAATCACTTGGCCAATATCTTTTCAAAATTAGGAGTGGCTAACAGGCAGGAGGCGATTCACATCGCTGAGCAGTTGGGATATTTCCCACCAGATTAAAAAGTTGCAGAAGATGCAGCTTTTTTAATTTCTGTGCTACTTCTTGTGTGAGTCTCTTCTTGAAAAAAAGACAAAATTTTGCTAGAATGAGTCTTATGAAAACATTCTATGATGTGCAGCAATTCCTCAAACGATTTGGTATTATTGTTTACATGGGAAAACGCTTATATGATATTGAACTGATGAAGTTGGAGCTCTCTCGAATTTACGATGCAGGGTTGATGGACAAATTAGACTATCTAGAAGCAGAAGCGGTTCTTCGCAGAGAGCACAAGGTAGAATTGGATTATATTGAGAAAAATGGAGAAAAGAACTAATGGTTACTTGGATTTTGTGGGCACTTATACTAGCAATGTTGGCATGGATGGGCTTTAACTATCTTCGTATTCGCCGTGCGGCTAAAATCGTAGACAATGAGGAGTTTGAAGCCTTGATTCGTACAGGTCAATTGATTGATTTGCGTGATCCAGCAGAATTCCACAGAAAACATATCCTTGGTGCCCGCAATATTCCTTCAAGTCAGTTGAAGACTAGTCTTGCAGCCCTGCGTAAAGACAAACCTGTCCTTCTCTACGAAAACCAACGTGCGCAACGTGTCACAAATGCGGCCCTTTACTTGAAAAAACAAGGTTTTACTGAGATTTATATCCTTTCTTATGGTTTGGATTCTTGGAAAGGGAAAGTCAAAGTTGAGAAATAAGAAAATGAGCTTGGATATTTCCGAGCTCATTTTTTAACCACTTTTTCTGAGAAATTCATGAATGCTTGCCAATTCTTCTGAGTTTAGGGGACGATAGTCTCCTGCTTGAAGATTCTCATCCAAGCTCCAAGGCCCGAAATGGGTGCGTTTGAGGGAGGTCACCTTGACACCAACTGAGAGGAACATTTTCTTGACCTGATGAAATTTTCCTTCTGAAATGGTGATGGAGGCTTGACTAAGGGAAGGACTTGCAGATAGAATTTTTAGCCTTGCAGGTTTACAGACAGTGCCATCTAAAAAGATAATTCCTTTTTGAAAGGCTTGGATATGGTCAGGTGTTAGAAGTCCATTGACCTCAACTCGATAAGTTTTATCGACATGATATTGGGGATGGAGGAGCTGAAAGCCTAAGGGACCGTTATCGGTCAAGAGGAGGAGCCCTGTCGTATCTCGGTCCAGTCGGCCGACGGCATAGAGCTTGTCAGACTGGATGTCAGGTGACAGCAGGTCCATGACAGTTGGAAGTTTCTTGTCTTTGTTGGCTGTAACGACACCATTAGGCTTATGAAGCATAAGATAGGTGTGCTCATAGCCTTGAATGATTTGGCCCCGAAAGAGGAGCTCCTGTAGTCCTGTATCGATATTTTGAGCTAGGGAGCGGGCTGGGCAACCATCGACGAGAATGTCCCCTTTGAGTAAGGCTTGTTTCATGGCCTTTCGGCTGATTTTTTCTTGGGCTAATAAATTATCTAAACGCATACTGTGCTTATCTTATCATAAGTCGCTTGCTTTGAAAAGTCTTGATAGGAAAAGAAAAGCTTCGTGAAAACATTTACACTTGCTTGAATTATGTTATTTACTTGAAATTATGGTATAATCGTTCAGTTAGAAAATAAATTTTGAATATTATAGAGGAAATCATGACAAAACTTAGAGAAGATATCCGTAACATTGCGATTATCGCCCACGTTGACCACGGTAAAACAACCCTTGTTGACGAATTATTGAAACAATCAGAGACTCTTGATGCACGTACTGAATTGGCTGAGCGTGCTATGGACTCAAACGATATCGAAAAAGAGCGTGGAATTACCATCCTTGCTAAAAATACAGCTGTTGCCTACAACGGAACTCGTATCAACATCATGGATACACCAGGACACGCGGACTTCGGTGGAGAAGTTGAGCGCATCATGAAAATGGTTGACGGTGTTGTCTTGGTCGTAGATGCCTACGAAGGAACAATGCCACAGACTCGTTTCGTATTGAAAAAAGCCTTGGAACAAGACCTGGTTCCAATCGTGGTTGTTAACAAAATCGATAAACCATCAGCTCGTCCAGCTGAAGTAGTGGACGAAGTCTTGGAACTTTTCATCGAGCTTGGTGCAGATGACGATCAGCTTGACTTCCCAGTGGTGTATGCTTCAGCGATCAACGGGACTTCTTCATTGTCAGATGATCCAGCTGACCAAGAAGCTACGATGGCACCAATCTTTGACACAATTATCGACCATATCCCAGCTCCAGTAGATAACTCAGATGAACCTTTGCAATTCCAAGTATCACTTTTGGACTACAACGACTTCGTTGGTCGTATCGGTATCGGTCGTGTCTTCCGTGGTACTGTTAAGGTTGGGGACCAAGTTACCCTTTCTAAACTAGATGGTACAACGAAGAACTTCCGTGTTACTAAACTCTTCGGTTTCTTTGGTTTGGAACGTCGTGAAATTCAAGAAGCTAAAGCGGGTGACTTGATTGCCGTTTCAGGTATGGAAGATATCTTTGTCGGTGAAACCATTACTCCGACAGACGCAATTGAAGCTCTTCCAATCCTACACATCGATGAGCCAACTCTTCAAATGACTTTCTTGGTTAACAACTCACCATTTGCTGGTAAAGAAGGTAAATGGGTGACTTCTCGTAAGGTGGAAGAACGCTTGCAGGCCGAATTGCAAACAGACGTTTCCCTTCGTGTTGACCCAACTGATTCACCAGATAAGTGGACTGTTTCAGGTCGTGGGGAATTGCACTTGTCAATCCTTATCGAAACAATGCGTCGTGAGGGCTATGAACTTCAAGTATCTCGTCCAGAAGTTATTGTAAAAGAAATCGACGGTGTTAAATGTGAGCCATTTGAACGTGTTCAAATCGACACTCCAGAAGAATACCAAGGGTCTGTTATCCAAAGCCTTTCTGAACGTAAGGGTGAAATGTTGGATATGATTTCAACTGGTAATGGTCAAACTCGTTTGGTCTTCCTTGTTCCAGCGCGTGGTTTGATTGGATACTCAACTGAGTTCTTGTCAATGACTCGTGGTTACGGTATCATGAACCATACCTTCGACCAATACTTGCCATTGATTCCAGGGGAAATTGGTGGTCGTCACCGTGGTGCCCTTGTTTCTATCGATGCTGGTAAGGCTACAACTTACTCAATCATGTCTATCGAAGAACGTGGAACAATCTTTGTCAACCCAGGTACTGAGGTTTACGAAGGAATGATTATCGGTGAAAACTCTCGTGAGAACGACTTGACAGTTAACATCACTAAGGCAAAACAAATGACCAACGTTCGTTCAGCTACTAAGGACCAAACAGCTGTTATCAAGACACCTCGTATCTTGACACTTGAAGAATCTCTTGAATTCTTGAACGACGATGAGTACATGGAAGTAACGCCTGAGTCTATCCGTTTGCGTAAACAAATCCTTAACAAGGCAGAGCGTGAGAAAGCTAACAAGAAGAAAAAATCAGCTGAATAAGAGCTAGAAAGAGATAAAGATGGTTTATTTAATCATAGGACTCCTCTTATTACTACTCTATGTATTTGCGACACCACAAAGCATTAAAGGGACAGTCAATATCGTCCTTGTCGTCTTTGCTTTCGTAGCACTTTTGATTTTGCTGATGTTGTCTGTCCTGCAAATCTTTCAGCTACCAACAGAATTCTTTATCGCAATCGCCATGCTCTTCCTAGCATACTTTAGCTTGCGAGATATTACCCTCATGTCGGTCAGTAAAAGTAAAAGAAGATAAAAAGAGAGTTTCGGCTCTCTTTTTTTGTAGAAATTTTACAATAGTTTGAATTGCCTTTTACTATAACATCATCTCTTTTGCTTGGATAATATGGATGGTAAAAGCTTGAATAAAATTCTTTAACGACATCTATTTTTTTAGGAAATTGTAAAACTTCATTACTAATGATATATTAGTACAATATGTTGACAAGTTATATATGAAGTGATATATTTATGTTATAAGAAACCGATTTCAAAATAAGAAAGGATTAAATTTATACTCAATGAAAATCAAAGAGCAAACTAGGAAACTAGCCGCAGGTTGCTCAAAGCACTGCTTTGAGGTTGTAGATAAGACTGACGAAGTCAGTTACATATATCTACGGCAAGGCGACGTTGACGCGGTTTGAAGAGATTTTTGAAGAGTATTATTGTCTTGTTGTTCAGGGTGTAATTGATTAAACTAGGAAAATAATTCTAAGAATTTATAAAAGATAAAATCTTTTTCTATAGGGTTATTCTCTTATACAAGGAGTCTACTATGAAGAAACTATTCATATTATTATCAACTTTTTTTCTCAGCTTCTTCCTTGCTTGGATTATTGTCTTACGTGCTCCACAATATTTATATGCAAGCTATGATTCCGTCTCCTTACTTCGTGTCAAAAAAGATACTCAGGAACCGACGCGTGAGGTATTTGAACAGGAATTGGAGAAGTTTGCAAACTCAGAACAGAGTTTAATAGCTAGAAGAATCGTAGAGCCGAGTAAGGATGGAACGACTCACTTTGCTTATGCAACTTATGGTCAGGGAACTTTACCAAAAGAATTCCAAGAAGCTAGTCAAGAAAGTCGTGAACGTAGTGATCCGCTAAATAGTTATCTCCTTTTATCAGGCTCCTTGACGAAAGAAAAGCTAGCCGATAAATTAGGAGATTTGGGTTATAAAGCAATTGCTGACCGAAAGACACCGCCCTATTCTCTTGCTTTTCGAATGTTACTAAATCCACTTATCTTAATTAGTTTAGCAATATTTGGCTTATCTTTCTTTGCTCTAGTGATTATTACTCGGATTAAGGAAATGAGAGCAGCAGGTATAAAACTCTTTTCTGGTCAGACTCTCTTATCCATCATGGGGCATTCTTTATCGACTGATATCAAGTGGATCCTTCTATCAGCCCTCCTTTCCTTCCTAGGTGGAGGAGTCGTTCTTTTTAGTCAAGGTTTGTTTTATCCTATCTTGTTAGCCACCTATGGTTTTGGGATTAGTTTCTATCTGTTGTTTTTATTGGGTATTTCAATTTTACTAATGCTCCTTTATCTAATGAGTTTGAGTTACAAAGCATTAGTTCCTGTTATTAAAGGGAGATTACCCCTTAAACGCTTGATGATTTTAACCTTATTGTGTCAGTTAGTAGCTGTTTTTACAGTGGGCTACGCTGTTAAGACAGGCTTGACGTCTTACCAACGATTGAAAGAACTTGAAATTTCAAAACAAGCGTGGAAGGACAGAGCAGACTATTATCAAATTTCTTTTGGCTTAGGTGATAGAGGAAAAGATACAGAAAATCAGAATAAGTGGTATGAATTTTCCAAAGAAGCAGTTGAAAAAGAACAGGCTCTATTTGTAAAAGATAATCTCATTCATTTTGCAAATCCTCAAGGAAAAAATAAAAACGGAGAGACACTGGATACCTATAGTCCAGATGCTAATGTTCTTTATGTCAGCCCAAGTTATTTGGACAAGGAAAATGTTACTGTAAATGATGATACTAGACAGAAACTAGCTCATCTTCAAAAAGGGGAGTTTGGACTCTTATTACCAGAATCTCTTCGTTCACAGGAAGCAGAACTTAAGAAAGCTTTTGAAGAAAGATTGAGTTATTATGGAAAATCTGGTGAGGAGGCGAGTGCTCCTTTAGAGTATGAAATGAGAGCGATTGTTAGCTATCTTCCAACTGGAGAAAAGCGATTTATTTATAATAACGGTGAAAGCCCAGTATCCATCCAGTACTTAACTGATCCGATTTTAGTTGTATTTACTCCAACATCTACAGGTGATAGTATCATTTCCAAATCTGTTTGGTCTATCAATGCTGGAAAGCAACTCTTTATCAAAGGATATGAGAGTGGGCTAGATCTATTGAGGGAAGCTGGAATTTATGAGCAAGTATCCTATCTTAAAGAAGGAAGAAGTGTTTATCTAACTCGTTATAATGAAGTTCAAACTGAAACAGCAACTTTAATCCTAGGAGCTATTGTTGGAATAGCTAGTTCCTTGTTACTCTTTTATTCTGTCAATCTTCTATATTTCGAGCAATTCCGCCGAGATATCTTGATTAAACGAATTTCAGGTTTACGATTTTTTGAAACACATGCTCAGTATATGGTTAGTCAATTTGCCAGTTTTGTATTTGGTGCTAGTCTCTTTATTTTAAGCAGTCGAGACTTGGTGATTGGCTTGCTCACTTTATTAGTCTTTCTAGCTAGTGCAGTTCTGACGCTTTACCGTCAAGCGCAGAAAGAATCTCGTGTTTCTATGACAATTATGAAAGGAAAATAGGATGATTGAACTAAAGAATATATCTAAAAAGTTTGGAAGCCGTCAGCTATTTTCAGATACGAATCTTCATTTTGAAGGTGGGAAAATTTATGCCTTAATCGGTACAAGTGGCTGTGGTAAGACAACACTCTTGAATATGATTGGACGATTAGAGCCATATGACAAAGGGCAAATTATCTATGATGGCACCTCTCTTAAGGACATCAAGCCTTCTGTTTTCTTTAGAGATTACTTGGGATACTTATTTCAAGATTTTGGCTTAATTGAAAGTCAAACCGTCAAAGAGAATCTCAATCTGGGTTTAGTTGGTAAAAAGTTGAAAGAAAAAGAGAAAATCTCTTTGATGAAACAAGCTCTAAACCGTGTTAACCTCTCTTATTTAGATTTAAAGCAACCTATCTTTGAATTATCAGGAGGAGAAGCACAACGTGTTGCACTAGCGAAGATAATCTTAAAGGATCCACCTTTGATTCTCGCAGATGAACCAACCGCTTCACTAGACCCCAAAAACTCTGAGGAATTACTTTCTATCCTAGAATCTTTAAAAAATCCGAATCGAACTATCATTATTGCGACCCATAATCCTCTGATTTGGGAACAAGTGGACCAAGTTATTCGAGTTACCGATTTATCACATAGATGATATGGCGAGATTCAGTTAGAAGAAAGAGTCACAAACACACTTTGTGGCTTTTTTATTTCCATAAAAATGGTAAAATAGTAGGAGTAGAAATGGAGTTTGAGACATGAAAGTAATAGATCAATTTAAAAATAAGAAAGTCCTTGTTTTAGGTTTGGCCAAGTCTGGTGAATCTGCAGCTCGTTTGTTGGATAAGCTGGGTGCCATTGTGACAGTAAATGACGGGAAACCATTCGAGGACAATCCAGCTGCGCAAAGTTTGCTGGAAGAAGGGATCAAAGTCATTACAGGTGGCCATCCTTTGGAACTTTTGGATGAAGAGTTTGCCCTTATGGTGAAAAATCCAGGTATCCCCTACAGCAATCCCATGATTGAAAAGGCTTTGGCAAAAGGTATTCCAGTCTTGACTGAGGTGGAATTAGCTTACTTGATTTCAGAAGCACCGATTGTTGGTATCACTGGTTCGAACGGTAAGACAACCACAACGACTATGATTGGAGAAGTTTTGACTGCTGCTGGCCAACATGGTCTCCTATCAGGGAATATTGGCTATCCAGCCAGTCAAGTGGCCCAAACAGCGACAGACAAGGATACGCTTGTCATGGAACTTTCTTCTTTCCAACTCATGGGAGTTCAAGAATTTCATCCTGAGATTGCGGTTATTACCAACCTCATGCCAACTCATATCGATTATCATGGTTCGTTTGAGGCCTATGTAGCAGCTAAGTGGAATATCCAGAACAAGATGACAGCGGCTGATTTCCTTATCTTGAACTTTAACCAAGACTTGGCAAAAGAATTGGCTAGCAAAACACAAGCTACTGTTGTACCATTTTCAACACAGGAAAAGGTTGATGGAGCTTATCTGGAAGATGGTCAACTTTACTTCCGTGGGGAAGTGGTTATGGCAGCGAATGAAATCGGAGTTCCAGGTAGCCACAATGTAGAAAATGCCCTTGCGACTATTGCTGTAGCCAAGCTTCGTGGTGTGGATAACCAAATCATTAAGGAAACTCTTTCAGCCTTTGGTGGTGTCAAACACCGTCTCCAATTTGTGGATGAAATCAAGGGTGTCAAATTCTATAATGATAGCAAGTCAACCAATATCTTGGCTACTCAAAAAGCCTTGTCAGGATTTGACAACAGCAAGGTCATTTTGATTGCAGGTGGTTTGGACCGTGGTAATGAGTTTGACGAACTGGTTCCAGATATCACTGGACTCAAGATGATGGTCATCCTGGGTCAGTCTGCAGAACGTGTCAAACGGGCAGCGGATAAGGCTGGTGTGGCTTATGTGGATGCGACAGATATTGCTGATGCGACCCGCAAGGCTTATGAGCTCGCGACTCAAGGAGATGTAGTCCTTCTCAGTCCTGCAAATGCCAGCTGGGATATGTATGCTAACTTTGAAGTACGTGGAGACCTCTTTATCGACACAGTAGCGGAGTTAAAGGAATAATATGAAAAAAATTGTCTTTACAGGTGGGGGGACGGTCGGACACGTTACCCTCAACCTTTTGTTAATGCCCAAGTTTATCGAAGATGGCTGGGAAGTCCACTATATCGGAGATAAACGTGGTATCGAACACCAAGAAATCCTTAAGTCAGGTTTGGATGTTACCTTCCATTCCATTGCGACTGGCAAATTGCGTCGTTATTTCTCTTGGCAAAATATGCTGGACGTCTTCAAAGTTGGCTGGGGAATTGTCCAATCGCTCTTTATCATGTTGCGACTTCGTCCACAAGCACTTTTTTCAAAGGGAGGCTTTGTCTCAGTACCGCCTGTTATCGCAGCGCGTGTGTCAGGAGTGCCTGTCTTTATTCACGAATCTGACCTATCTATGGGCTTGGCCAATAAAATCGCCTATAAATTTGCGACCAAGATGTATTCAACCTTTGAGCAAGCTTCAAGTTTGTCTAAGGTCGAGCATGTGGGAGCAGTGACCAAGGTTTCAGATCAAAAAAATCCAGAACCAGATGAATTGGTGGATATCCAAACCCACTTTAATCCTAAATTGCCAACTGTATTGTTTGTCGGTGGTTCTGCAGGTGCTCGTGTCTTTAACCAATTGGTGACAGACCATAAGAAAGAGCTGACAGAACGCTATAATATTATCAATTTAACTGGAGATTCTAGCCTGAATGAGTTGAGCCAAAATCTCTTTCGTGTTGACTATGTGACTAATCTCTATCAACCCTTGATGGAATTGGCTGATATTGTTGTGACACGAGGTGGTGCCAATACGATTTTTGAGCTCTTGGCTATGGCAAAATTACATGTTATTGTGCCACTTGGTCGTGAAGCTAGTCGTGGTGACCAGATTGAAAATGCGGCTTACTTTGTAAAAAAAGGCTATGCAGAAGAGCTTCAAGAAAGCGATTTGACCTTGGATAGTTTGGAAGAGAAGCTGTCTCACTTACTAAGCCACAAGGAAGATTACCAAGCCAAGATGAAGGCTTCTAAGGAATTGAAATCTCTAGCAGATTTTTATCAACTATTGAAAAACGATTTATCATAAGGAAAGTAAATGTCAAAAGATAAGAAAAATGAGGGCAAAGAAATCCTCGAAGAATTGAAAGAGTTATCAGAATGGCAGAAACGAAACCAAGAATACCTAAAAAAGAAGGCTGAAGAAGAGGCAGCCCTAGCTGAGGAGAAGGAAAAGGAAAGACAAGCTCGAATGGGAGAAGAATCTGAGAAGTCAGAGGACCAGGAGAGTGAAACAGACCCAGAAGATGAAGAATCAGCTAAGGAAAAGTCTGAAGAAAAAGTAGCATCCTCAGAGGGTGACAAAGATGAAGAAGAGATAAAAGAATCAGGGTTTAAAGAGGACGAGGAACAGGATAAAAAGGATACAAAAGAAAAAGCAGCCAAAGCAAAGATTCCTGGCCTCCATATCTTGCGAGCTCTAACGATTTTATTTCCAAGTCTGCTTTTATTGATTATCTCTGCTTACTTACTCAGTCCTTATGCGACCATGAAGGATATAAGTATTGAGGGAACGGTACAAACTACGGCTGATGATATCCGACAAGCTTCAGGCATTCAGGATTCGGATTATACGATTAACCTTCTGCTAGATAAGGCAAAATATGAAGAGCGGATCAAGTCTAATTATTGGGTGGAATCAGCTCAGCTTGTCTATCAATTTCCAACCAAGTTTACTATCAAGGTTAAGGAATATGATATTGTAGCCTACTATATTTCTGGTGAAAACCATTATCCTATTCTTTCCAGTGGTCAGCTTGAGACCAGTGCTGTGAGTTTGGTCAGTCTACCAGAAACTTATTTATCAGTTCTCTTTAATGATAGTGAACAAATCAAGGCTTTTGTCTCAGAACTTGCTCAAATTAGCCCAGAACTCAAGGCTGCTATCCAAAAGGTGGAATTAGCCCCAAGCAAGGTGACTTCCGATTTAATTCGATTGACTATGAATGATTCGGACGAAGTCTTGGTTCCTCTATCTGAAATGAGTAAGAAATTGCCTTATTACAGCAAGATTAAACCTCAATTGTCAGAACCAAGTGTGGTCGATATGGAAGCTGGAATTTACAGTTACACTGTGGCGGATAAATTAATTATGGAGGCTGAGGAAAAAGCCAAACAAGAGGCTAAGGAAGCTGAGAAGAAACAGAAAGAGGAAGAGAAGAAAAGACTGGAAGAACAGCAGAATAAACTAGAAGAGGAAAGGAAAAAGCTGGAGGAAGAGGGCAATCGAAATCAAACAAGTCAGCGTTCATCGCGTCGCTAGGCTTAGCTTTTCTTCTATAGCTCTTTAGTTGCCATGTTTTTACTTGACAAGTGCTAGTAGAAATAATAGAATAATAGAAAACCTTTAAAGCAGTCCAGAGAGGCAGCTAAGGTTAGACGGTGAAAGGGTGGAGACTACCCATTTTTCGTGGAACCTTGCTGTTGGCAGGTTCCTTTTTTCGTGGCTTCTGTTGCCCAGACTCTCTCACTAGCAAAGGTAAAAGGAGAAACCTATGCGAGAACATCGTCCAGTCATTGCTCTTGATTTTCCTAGTTTTGAGGCGGTCAAGAAATTTTTAGCTCTTTTTCCAGCAGAAGAAAGCCTTTATCTAAAGGTAGGGATGGAGCTCTATTACGCAACAGGGTCTGAGATTGTGTCCTACTTGAAAGGCCTGGGGCACAGTGTCTTTTTGGACCTCAAACTACATGATATTCCAAATACAGTCAAGTCAGCTATGAAGGTCTTATCTCAGCTTGGTGTGGATATGACCAATGTTCATGCCGCTGGCGGTGTAGAGATGATGAAGGCGGCGCGTGAAGGTCTTGGAAACCAAGCCAAATTGATTGCAGTGACTCAGCTCACATCAACCTCAGAAGCTCAGATGCAGGAGTTTCAAAATATCCAAACCAGCCTGCAAGAGTCTGTGATTCATTATGCTAAGAAGACAGCTGAAGCTGGATTAGATGGTGTTGTCTGCTCGGCTCAGGAAGTGCAACTCATCAAGCAGGCTACCAATCCAGATTTTATCTGTCTGACACCGGGCATTCGTCCTCAGGGAGCTGCTGTTGGAGACCAAAAACGCGTGATGACGCCAGCAGATGCCTATCAAATCGGTAGTGACTATATCGTAGTGGGACGTCCCATTACTCAAGCTGAGGATCCTGTTGCAGCTTATCATGCCATCAAGGATGAATGGAACCAAAACTAGAATTAAAGAAATAGATTAGAAAAACAAAAGGAGAAGACCATGACACTTGCTAAAGATATCGCTAGCCACCTCTTGAAAATCCAAGCCGTTTACCTCAAACCAGAGGAGCCTTTCACTTGGGCATCTAGTATCAAGTCGCCGATTTATACTGATAATCGTGTGACATTAGCCTATCCAGAAACTCGTACCCTAATTGAAAATGGTTTTGTGGATGCTATCAAAGAAGCCTTTCCTGAGGTTGAGGTGATTGCAGGAACTGCGACAGCAGGGATTCCTCACGGAGCCATCATTGCTGACAAGATGAACTTGCCATTTGCCTATATCCGTAGCAAACCAAAAGACCACGGAGCTGGTAACCAAATCGAAGGCCGCGTAGCTCAGGGGCAAAAGATGGTAGTGGTTGAAGACCTTATTTCAACAGGTGGTTCTGTTCTTGAAGCAGTAGCCGCAGCTAAACGCGAAGGAGCAGATGTGCTTGGAGTTGTAGCGATTTTCAGCTACCAATTACCAAAAGCAGATAAGAACTTCTCAGATGCAGGTGTCAAACTTGTGACGCTTTCTAACTACAGTGAATTGATTCATCTAGCTCAAGAAGAAGGCTATATCACGCCAGAAGGACTCGATCTTCTAAAACGCTTTAAAGAAGACCAAGAAAATTGGCAAAATGCTTAAGACATAGAAAATCAGGTAGTCATTAGGATTACCTGATTTCTTTTTGTGATTTCATTGAGTATTAGTCAACTTTTCCGCCCTCAACAACTAGGTCATCTGCTTTAGCAGCGTCACCGTAGGTTGGGTGAAGTGTTTTTTCATAGGCTTTGTGGAAGAAGTTTTCTTTACCTAATTTTTCAATATCTTTATTGATGAAGTCTAGCAATTCTTGGTTGCCTTTTTGAACTGCTGCCGCAATGGTATCGGGATTACCGAGGGAAGTAATTCCTACTTCAAATCCTTTATTTTCAAGCGCCCAAGCTAGGACTTCCGTATTGTCAGTAGAGAAGGCATCTCCACGTCCGTCAAGAAGGGCTTGGTAAGAGTCACTGTATTGGTCGTATTTTTGGAGTTTGATTTCTGGATGATTCTTTTCAAAATAAGTCTCAGCAGTCGTTCCTTTTGTGACAATCAAGGTTTTACCTTCCAATTGTTTGACATCTGTAATAAGACCATTCTTAGGCGATACGACACCAAGTGAAACTTTCATGTAAGGAAGGGCAAAATCAACTTGTTTTTTGCGTTCGTCAGTCACCGTAAAGTTGGCAAGAGTAATATCCACCTTGTTTGAAATCAAGTATTCAGCACGGTTGGCAGCATCGACTGAAACGTATTTAACCTTGACACCCAAGTCTTGTGCTAGTTGGTTCCCAAGTTCAATATCGTAACCTTGGTAAGAACCGTCATTGTCAACGTAACCAAACGGTTTTTTATCTCCAAATACGGCGATTCGTAGCTCACCGCTTTTTTTGATTTCATCGATTGTGCGAGCCTTGGCAGTGGTTTTACCAGACGATGCACCACCATTTCCACCTGAGCTACAAGCTGTGACAAAGATAAGGGCGAAGGCAAGAGCCAAAACAGTTAAGAGTGGTTTGAGTAGTTTCATAAAAATCTCCTTTATAGATATGAGCCAAATTGGCTAAAGTCAAAGACGTTTAAAAATTCCTGAGCTCGTTTGGTTTGCGGATTGGTAAAGAAGGCTTGAGCCGTTCCCTCTTCAGCGATTTTCCCTTGGTCGAGGAAGATAATCCGATCGGCAATTGCTTGGGCAAACTGCATTTCATGAGTTACTAAAATCATGGTGCGACCTTCTTGAGCTAAATCATTGATGAGTTCCAGAACTTCACGCACCCTTTCTGGGTCCAGAGAAGCAGTCACTTCGTCAAAAAGGATGATTTCTGGATGCATGAGGAGGGCACGAACAATTGCAACCCGTTGCTTCTGTCCGCCAGATAATTGACGCGCAAAGCTATGTTGTTTATCTAGCAAACCGACACGTTCCAGTAGTTTCAGAGCTTCTTCCGTTACTTCCTTCTTGTCGCGACCTTGAGCCTTAATAGGACCTAGGATGAGGTTTTGTAAGACATCCAGATGGGGAAAGAGTTCATAGCTTTGAAAGACCATGCCAATCTTTTGGCGAACTAGGTGAAAATCTTTTTTATTTTCAACGATAGACTGACCGTCCAGAAGAATATCTCCACCTTGAATACTTTCTAAGCCATTGAGGCAACGAAGGAGGGTACTTTTCCCACAACCAGAGGGTCCTAGAATGACGACAACTTCCCCTTTATTGATTTGTAGGGATAGACCTTGGAGGATGGGATTGTCTCCGAAGGATTTTTTTAGTTCCTTGATTTCTAAGATAGTTTCAGACATTTAGTTCCTCCAATGTTTTTCTAAGTGAGTAGATAGTTTGGAAATAGGAAAGCAGACTGCGAAATATAAGACTAGAATGGTTCCATAAATCCAAAAGGAAGCTGTTGGTATAGTCAGGCGATTGCTATCGATGATTTGTTGTCCAACCTTGGTAACCTCTACAACTCCAATCAAAACGACCAAGGAAGTAGTTTTAATCATCCGAGTGACAAGATTGATGGCTTGTGGAAGTAATCTTCTCAAGACTTGTGGGATGATGATGTGGTAGTAAAGTTGAACATTGGTTAAGCCTAGCGCCTGTCCACTTTCAAACTGATGCTTAGGGAGGGAAGTGATAGCTCCACGGACCAAGTCCCCCATTTCAGCTGTTCCCCATAGGGTAAAAACGATAATAGCTGAAGTCTCACCTGAGATATTGATATTAAAGTTTCGAGCTAAGCCAAAGTAAACGATGAAGAGTAGCACCAGCTGGGGCATGATACGGATGAATTCCAGATACAATCGTGTTAAAAATCGTACGATTCTAGAATGGGAGGTCATGATGATTCCCATGACTGTTCCGAATATCATGGATAAGAGGACAGAAAGGATGGATATGCCAATCGTAACGCCCAATCCCTGTAAGATTCTCAGGAGGTTATTTCCCTGAAAGAGTACTTGGATTCCCGAATCCTGCATGGCGGAGCCTCCTTTCTATCCAGCTAAAGACCAGTGAGATGGGCAGCAGCATAATCAGATAAGCAATTACCAACATAGCTAGCGCAATGTCTGTTTCATAGTAGAGCCCAATCAAGTCCTTGGCGACGTACATGAGGTCGGCCAAAGCTACTGCTGAGAAAACAGAGGTTTCCTTGATGAGGAAAATGACATTGGCGCTAAAAGAGGGTAGGGCTACCGCTGTTGCTTGTGGCAGAACTACATAGTGAAAGACCTGTACAGGTGTCAGACCGATGGCTAATCCAATCTCGTGCTGGGTTTGACTGACGGCCTCCAGTCCGCTTCGGAAAGATTCTGCCATATAGGAACCTCCTAAAAAGACCAGTCCCAGAGTAGCACAGACTTCTGAAGATAGGACAATCCCCATTCGGGGAAGACCAAAGTAGAGAAAGAAGAGTTGAATCAAAAGGGGCGTGTTACGTGACAATTCAATGTAGGCTGTCGCTATTTGCGCCAAAACAGGGATGCGGTAATGTCGGATGATACTAACGATTAAACCAAGCAGAAAGGATCCTAAAATTCCCCAAACTGCAATATGCAAGGTTAGAAAGAATGCCTTTTGATATAGTGGTAGATATTGTTCAACAATGGACCAATCCAAAAATAGAACCTCCCATCTAGAAATAATACAGTTATTGTAGCACTTAAAATCTTCTTTGGATAATATGTATTTTTTATTGCCGTTATAAGGATTTTTTATCATAGACATAAAATTTCTGAAATTTTCAAACAAAATATTTGAAAAGTTTTGAAAAAAGAGTTAAGATATTTTTGTAATATACAAAGTAAACGCTTACTTACTAAGGAGGACATCTTATGTCATACAAAACAAGCAATGCAGAAGGTCATGTAGATTTCATCAATACCTATGATTTGGAGCCAATGGCGCAACAAGTTATTCCTAAAGCAGCATTTGGCTATATCGCTAGTGGGGCGGAAGATACTTTTACTTTACGTGAGAATATTCGCGCCTTTAACCACAAACTCATCGTTCCGCATACGCTTTGCAATGTAGAAAATCCAAGTACAGAGATTGAATTTGCAGGTGAAAAATTGTCTTCACCAATCATTATGGCGCCTGTTGCGGCTCATAAATTGGCAAATGAACAGGGTGAAGTGGCGACTGCGCGTGGTGTTCATGAGTTTGGTTCTCTTTATACAACCAGCTCTTACTCTACTGTTGACCTTCCAGAAATTACGGAAGCCCTTCAAGGGACACCTCACTGGTTCCAATTTTACTTTAGTAAGGATGACGGTATCAATCGCCACATCATGGATCGTGTGAAGGCTGAAGGTTATAAAGCGATTGTCTTGACGGCAGATGCTACTGTAGGGGGTAATCGTGAAGTGGATAAGCGTAATGGGTTTGTCTTCCCAGTTGGCATGCCGATTGTTGAAGAATACCTGCCAGAAGGTGCTGGAAAATCAATGGACTTTGTTTACAAATCAGCTAAACAACGCTTGTCTCCACGCGATGTAGAATTTATCGCTGAATACTCAGGACTTCCTGTTTATGTCAAGGGACCACAATGCCGTGAGGACGTTGAACGTTCGCTTGCTGCAGGAGCTTCTGGTATCTGGGTAACCAACCATGGTGGCCGCCAAATCGACGGTGGACCAGCTGCCTTCGATTCACTTCAAGAAGTGGCAGAAGCAGTTGATAAACGTGTGCCAATTGTCTTTGACTCTGGTGTTCGTCGTGGTCAACATGTCTTTAAAGCCTTGGCTTCAGGAGCAGACTTGGTAGCTATTGGTCGCCCTGTTATCTATGGCTTGGCCCTTGGTGGTAGTGTTGGTGTGCGTCAAGTCTTTGAACATTTGAATGCGGAATTGAAGACAGTTATGCAATTGTCTGGAACTCAGACTATTGAAGATGTCAAACACTTCAAACTCCGTCACAACCCATACAACCCAACCTTCCCAGTTGACCCTCGTGACTTAAAATTGTATTGATAAAACAGCTTGCCTCCATTTGATGTGGAGGCAAGCTGTTTTATACTCTTCGAAAATCTCTTTAAACCCCTTGGATTATATATGTGACTGAAACCTCAAAGCAGTTCTTTGAACAGCCTGCGCCTAGCTTTCTAGTTTGCTCTTTGATTTTTATTGAGTATTAAACACTTTTGAAATGAAAATTTTAAAAAAAGAGAAAGATTTGAATTTTATAGTTGACAAATGTAGATTTTAAGAGTATACTGATAATTATAATTGACAAATGTAGATTTTGGAGGTGTGATTATGCAGATTTCAGATGCAGAATGGCAGGTCATGAAGATTATTTGGATGCAAGGAGAGCAGACCAGTACGGATTTGATCAGGGTTCTGGCGGAGCGGTTCGACTGGTCCAAGTCAACCATTCAAACTCTTTTGGCTCGTTTGGTTGAGAAAGAGTGTCTGACAAGGAAAAAAGAAGGCAAGTTCTTTGTCTATTCAGCCCTTTTAACTTTGGACCAAAGTCGGGATTTACTTGTCCAAGATATCAAGGACAAGGTTTGTTCTCGTAGGATTAAGAACTTGTTGGCTGATTTGATTGCTGAATGTGATTTTACTCAGGCTGACTTGGAAGACTTGGAAGCTGTGATTTCTGAGAAGAAATCAAGCGCTGTAACAGAAGTAAGATGTAATTGTATGTAAAGGAGACGTCATGTTAAATAGTATTGTAACCATTATTTGTATTGCCCTTATCGCGTTTATCTTGTTTTGGTTTTTCAAAAAGCCTGAAAAATCTGGACAAAAAGCCCAGCAAAAAAACGGCTACCAAGAGATTCGAGTGGAGGTCATGGGGGGCTATACGCCTGAGTTGATTATCCTCAAAAAATCAGTGCCAGCCCGCATTGTTTTTGACCGCAAGGATCCTTCACCTTGTTTGGATCAGATCGTCTTTCCAGACTTTGGTGTGCATGCGGACCTGCCTATGGGGGAAGAGTATGTAGTGGAAATCACACCTGAGCAGGCTGGAGAGTATGGTTTCTCTTGTGGCATGAATATGATGCACGGCAAGATGATTGTAGAATAGGAGAATGATATGACTGAAATTGTAAAAGCAAGTCTTGAAAATGGTGTTCAAAAAATCCGTATCACGGCAGACAAAGGCTACCATCCAGCCCATATCCAGCTTCAAAAAGGGATTCCAGCTGAGATTACCTTTCATCGAGCAACTCCTTCAAACTGTTACAAGGAAATTCTGTTTGAAGAAGAAGGCATCTTGGAACCAATCGGCGTAGATGAGGAGAAAGTCATTCGTTTTACACCTCAAGAATTAGGCCAACATGAATTTTCTTGTGGCATGAAGATGCAAAAAGGAAGCTATACAGTTGTTGAGAAGACTCGAAAATCTCTATCACTTTTACAGCGTTTTTGGATTACTAGTATCTTTACTGTGCCTCTTGTGATTCTCATGATTGGGATGTCGATAGGAGGAATTAGTCACCAAGTCATGCGTTGGGGCACCTTTTTAGCCACAACACCGATTATGCTAGTAGCAGGTGGTCCTTATATCCAAAGTGCTTGGGCTAGTTTTAAAAAGCACAATGCCAACATGGATACCTTGGTTGCTCTGGGAACCCTAGTGGCCTATTTCTATAGCTTAGTTGCCCTCTTCGCTGGTCTCCCTGTTTACTTTGAAAGTGCTGCATTTATCTTCTTCTTCGTTCTTATGGGAGCTGTTTTTGAGGAGAAAATGCGGAAAAATACTTCCCAAGCTGTGGAGAAATTACTTGACTTGCAGGCTAAAACTGCAGAAGTCTTGCGTGAGGATAACTATGTTCAAGTTCCCTTGGAGCAAGTCAAGGTAGGTGATCTGATTAGAGTGCGTCCCGGTGAAAAGATTGCTGTTGATGGTGTCGTAGTAGAAGGTGTGTCCAGTATTGACGAATCCATGGTGACAGGTGAGAGCCTACCAGTGGACAAGACAGTTGGAGATACCGTCATTGGTTCAACCATCAATAATAGTGGAACGCTTGTTTTTAGAGCAGAAAAAGTTGGTTCAGAGACTGTTTTGGCTCAGATTGTGGATTTTGTGAAGAAAGCTCAAACCAGTCGTGCGCCGATTCAGGACTTGACGGATAAAATTTCAGGCATTTTTGTCCCAGCAGTTGTCATTTTAGGGATTGTGACCTTTTGGGTTTGGTTTGTCTTGCTCAGGGATAGTGTAGTTGTGCTTGGAGCTAGCTTTGTGTCTTCTCTTCTCTACGGAGTGGCTGTTTTGATTATCGCCTGCCCTTGTGCCTTGGGACTTGCAACACCGACAGCCCTTATGGTGGGGACAGGTCGCAGTGCCAAGATGGGAGTTCTCCTCAAAAATGGAACGGTTCTACAGGAAATCCAGAAAGTCCAAACTATTGTTTTTGATAAGACAGGAACTTTGACGGAAGGGAAACCTGTGGTAACAGATATCATCGGCGACGAAGTAGAAGTGCTTGGATTGGCAGCTTCCTTGGAAGAAGCTTCTCAACACCCACTGGCTGAAGCCGTTGTGAAACGAGCGAGTGAAGCTGGACTTGAGCTTCAAACTGTTGAAAATTTCCAAGCCTTGCACGGAAAAGGTGTCTCAGGGCAAATAGCTGGAAAACAAGTCTTACTTGGAAATGCTAAAATGCTGGATGGCATGGATATTTCTAGCATTTATCAAGAAAAACTAGAAGAACTGGAAAAAGAAGCTAAGACAGTTGTGTTTTTGGCTGTGGACAATGAAATCAAAGGCTTGCTTGCTTTGCAAGATATCCCTAAGGAAAATGCTAAGCTAGCCATCAGTCAGTTGAAAAAACGAGGTCTTAAAACAGTCATGCTGACAGGAGACAATGCAGGTGTGGCGCGTGCCATTGCCGATCAGATTGGAATCGAAGAGGTCATTGCAGGTGTCTTGCCAGAAGAAAAAGCCCATGAAATCCATAAGCTACAAGTGGCTGGCAAAGTAGCCTTTGTTGGGGACGGTATCAATGACGCTCCTGCCCTCAGTGTAGCAGATGTGGGGATTGCTATGGGAGCTGGAACAGATATTGCTATCGAGTCAGCAGATTTGGTGTTGACAACTAATAACCTCCTAGGAGTGGTTCGTGCTTTTGACATGAGTAAGAAAACCTTTAATCGAATTCTGCTCAATCTTTTCTGGGCCTTTATCTACAATGTCGCCGGAATTCCGATTGCAGCAGGAGTCTTTTCAGGTGTTGGACTGGCCCTCAATCCAGAACTGGCAGGTCTAGCTATGGCCTTTAGTTCTGTATCTGTTCTGACTAGTTCACTCTTACTAAACTTTAGTAAAATAGACTAAAAGCGAGTTTGCTCGCTTTTTATTATAAAACAGAGTCTAAAAAACGTTTTCAAACTGTACTGTAATAGAGAATAAAAACTTCTGAGCAGATTCTTAGTAAAGTCAAAATAAATGTGATAAATTAGTATTGTAAAAATTTACTGAAACGTTTTCAAAAACTATATGAAACCTTTTTTAGTAGATTTAAAAATATTTGAAGGAGAGTTATCATTATGACTCAAGGGAAAATTACTGCATCTGCAGCAATGCTTAATGTATTGAAAACATGGGGCGTAGACACAATCTACGGTATCCCATCAGGAACACTCAGCTCATTGATGGATGCTTTGGCTGAAGACAAAGACATCCGCTTCTTGCAAGTTCGCCACGAAGAAACAGGTGCTCTTGCAGCGGTTATGCAAGCTAAATTCGGCGGCTCAATCGGGGTTGCAGTTGGTTCAGGTGGTCCAGGTGCGACTCACTTGATTAACGGTGTTTACGATGCAGCTATGGATAACACTCCATTCCTAGCAATCCTTGGATCACGTCCAGTTAATGAATTGAACATGGATGCTTTCCAAGAATTGAACCAAAACCCAATGTACAACGGTATCGCTGTATATAACAAACGTGTAGCTTACGCTGAGCAATTGCCAAAAGTTATTGACGAAGCTTGCCGTGCTGCAGTTTCTAAAAAAGGTCCAGCTGTTGTTGAAATCCCAGTAAACTTCGGTTTCCAAGAAATCGACGAAAACTCATACTACGGTTCAGGTTCATACGAACGTTCATTCATCGCTCCTGCTTTGAACGAAGTTGAAATCAACAAAGCTGTTGAAATCTTGAACAATGCTGAACGTCCAGTTATTTACGCTGGTTACGGTGGTGTTAAAGCTGGTGAAGTGATTACTGAATTGTCACGTAAAATCAAAGCACCAATCATCACAACTGGTAAAAACTTTGAAGCTTTCGAATGGAACTATGAAGGTTTGACAGGTTCTGCTTACCGTGTTGGTTGGAAGCCAGCCAACGAAGTGGTCTTTGAAGCAGACACAGTTCTTTTCCTTGGTTCAAACTTCCCATTTGCTGAAGTTTACGAAGCATTCAAGAACACTGAAAAATTCATCCAAGTCGATATCGACCCTTACAAACTTGGTAAACGTCATGCCCTTGACGCTTCAATCCTTGGTGACGCAGGTCAAGCAGCTAAAGCTATCCTTGACAAAGTAAACCCAGTTGAATCTACTCCATGGTGGCGTGCAAACGTTAAGAACAACCAAAACTGGCGTGATTACATGAACAAAATCGAAGGTAAAACTGAGGGTGAATTGCAATTGTATCAAGTTTACAATGCAATCAACAAACATGCTGATCAAGACGCTATCTACTCAATCGACGTAGGTGACACTACTCAAACATCTACTCGTCACCTTCACATGACACCTAAGAACATGTGGCGTACATCTCCACTCTTTGCGACAATGGGTATTGCCCTTCCTGGTGGTATCGCTGCTAAGAAAGACAATCCAGATCGCCAAGTATGGAACATCATGGGTGACGGTGCATTCAACATGTGCTACCCAGACGTTATCACAAACGTTCAATACGACCTTCCAGTTATCAACGTTGTCTTCTCAAATGGTAAATATGCCTTCATCAAGGACAAATACGAAGACACAAACAAACACTTGTTTGGTTGTGACTTCCCTAATGCTGACTATGCGAAAATCGCTGAAGCTCAAGGAGCTGTTGGATTTACAGTTGACCGTATCGAAGACATCGATGCAGTTGTTGCAGAAGCTGTCAAACTCAACAAAGAAGGTAAAACTGTTGTTATCGATGCTCGCATCACTCCACACCGTCCACTTCCAGTAGAAGTACTTGAATTGGATCCAAAACTTCACTCAGAAGAAGCAATCAAAGCCTTCAAGGAAAAATACGAAGCAGAAGAACTCGTACCATTCCGCCTCTTCTTGGAAGAAGAAGGGTTGCAATCACGCGCAATTAAATAATTTCTCTCGTCGAAAATCAAAGATAAATTTATAGACTTCTTTATTAGATTACTGCCGACGATTCCATCATTGAAACCATAAATTTCAATGATGGAATCTAGTGTGGAGCCTAGAAAAAGTCCCAAAGGATTTTTCGTAGTTTGATGAGCAAAGATTTGCCATCAAACTTGGTTTTACCTTGTTTATTCTTTGATTTTCATAGAGAGAAACTTGAAAAGATCGGAGCAATCCGGTCTTTTTATGGAGGATAGTAAATGGATTTAAATCAATTAGATATTATCGTTTCAGATGTTCCCCAAGTCTGTGCTGACTTGGAGCTTACTTTGGATAAACAGGCAGATTATGCTGACCAAGGTTTTGCTCAGTTTACGATTGGCAGTCACTGTCTGATGTTGTCCCAAAATCATTTGATTCCTGTGGAAGATTTTCAGTCAGGAATCATTCTTCATATCGAGGTTGAGGATGTAGACCAGAATTACCAACGTTTAAAAGAGATCGGTATCGAGATTTTACACGGTCCTTGTGAAACGGATTGGGGAACAGAATCCTTGCTTGTTAAAGGCCCTGCTGGTCTAGTGATTGATTTTTATCGTATAAAATAAGGCGCTTAGTCATTTGAAGTTAGCCCTAATGATTCTTAAAATAGAGTGTGCGAATATAAACAATTGAAAGATCGGAGCAATCCGGTCTTTTTATATAAAGAAATTGCATATATAAAGAAATTGCATATATAAAGAAATTGCATATAAATAGTTGACAGCGTTTTCTTAAAATCTTATAATAAAAATATAACAGCAGAAAATAAGACTGATATGGAAAGGAGAAATATTTTTTAAATAGCTGTAGTAAGTGGATTTTATTATTTCATTGGAAGTTGGGATTGAAATATCTCCATGAATAGATAGAGAGCAACCTTTTTAAACAATGTAGAAAGGAGTAGTCTATGTATAACATACTAAAACGAAGCCTTGCAACTTTTTCCTTTGTTTTAATTGCTTTTGTTAGCCTTTTCTTTATTAGCCAATATAAAAGTGAAATGTTGGGTGGATATAGTAAGATGATTTCTGTAGAGAAATCTACTACTACCATTAAGAAGGATTTAGAAGAGATTGCAAAAGATAAACAGAGTGTTTTAGCTCGTAGGATTGTTTCTGTAAAGGATAATGTTAGGGGAAAGACAGAAAATACCTATATACCAATTGGAGGTGAACTACCTGTAGATTTACCATTACAACAAGATCAAAACCTAATTCAAAATGCATCTGATGACACCTTATATTTGATTGTAAGAGGAAACTTAAGTGCACAGGAACTAGCACAAACTTTAAACCAAAAAGGACATCAAGCCATTGTTGAACAATCAAGTTCTGGTCTGACCTTGTTAAAGGTATTTTTGACTTATCCTCAATCGATTACTTTTACATTAGTTTTGATAATTGCTTTTGGGACTCTGACACTAGCTGACTACATAGCGAAACTGCGTTCTGTAAGTATAGAACGATTATCAGGTAGAGGAAAATATCAAATTGCTTTGAGAAATATTAGCAAAGATAGTATTTTCTTAATATTGATAGCAAGTATAGTTTATTTAGCGACAGTTTTATTCTTATTCTCTACTAGAACTGTAAACATTTTGTCGTTAAGTCTAGTATTTTATCCTTTGCTTTCTTGGTTATTTCTTTTACTTTTTTTAAATTTCTTTTTATCAAATATTTTTTACCATATTTTACAAAAGCAAGCTCTTAATCTATCTATAAAAGGTAAGGCACCTTTGCATCTTGTGTTCATTTTGGTTATTTTGACGCAGTTACTATCTCTTTTAATTGTGATGTATAGTGTTTATGGTGTTGTTAACTTAAATCAACAATTGTCAACATTACAAGTAGGACGAGATGAATGGAGTAAGCATTCTAATTATTTTGCTACTAATGAATTATATACTGGAGAGTCAAATAAAGACAGAGAAGCAGAAGTAGCTTTTTATTCAGAACTTAGTCAAAAAACAAATCTCCTTTATATAGATACAAATCTAGATAAAATTGCTTTTCAAAAGAGTTCTTCAGCTAATTCTTATTATCCTACCCCAGATATGGTATCAAATGAAATTCGTGTGAATCGACGTTTTGTTGAAAAAAGTGGAATTCAGTTGAGTATGGAAGCTCAAGCATTCTTTGAACAGATGGGAGATTTTGATCGTCTCGTGTTAATACCAAAGAATCAAGAATCAAACTTTTCAGAATTACATAAGGCTTGGTTGCGATATGAACAAAAAGGCTTTGCTCCAGACGATGCTCCTGTAAAAAAGAAAGATCCTAATGAGAAAATTGAGATAGCCACTTATCAAGGCGGTGAAAATCTATTTGTTTACCCTATCTTCACTTCGGTTAATTACTTAGTGAATCAAAATGCTTTTGTTCATGAACCAATTATTACTGTGTTTGGTTCTGCTTATGAAAATAGAACAATTCGCCAATTCTCTTTGGCACATTATATTTTTGATAAACCTGAGGTAGTGAAAGAATTGATTTCTAAATACAAGTTAACAGCTAGTATTGGTAGTTTTTCAAATGGCATGTATTCATTTGAAAATAGAATTCAAAAAGTAGAGACAGATAGATTTATATTATTTTTTGCGATGATTATTAGTTTTGTGAGTTCCATTTTATTGATGGTATTACTGAACACTCTTTACCTCTATCAAGGGCGCAAAACTTATTTCATTGAGAGATTAGCAGGGAAGTCACTTTTTGAAATTCATCATGTTTATTTTTCAATTTTATCTAGTTGCTATATTTTTTGTACTTTATTGTCAGTAATATTAGGCTTCAATTTGTTTGTAATTTCTATTCCTTTGCTCTCATTGCTATTATTTACAGGAATTTTTCTTCTTCAACTGAGACAAGATAAAAAGGCTAATATTTTATATCTAAAAGGAGGTTAGTATGATTGAATTGAAAGATATTTGTAAACAATTTGATGATTACATTATTTTTAAAGATTTTAATTATCAATTTCATGAAGGTCAGACCTATGCTTTGATAGGTGAGTCTGGAGCAGGCAAAACAACTCTTTTAAATATTATAGGTAAATTAGAAACTGTCCAAAGTGGCTCAGTAGAAGTTGATGGTAAGGACTTAAAACAAATTAAGGAAAAAATCTATTTTAAGGATTATGTAAGCTACTTATTTCAAAATTATGGTTTAATTGAAAATAAGAGTATTAAAGATAATTTAGAACTTGCATTTATTGGGAGAAAAGAAAGCAAAAAAGAACAAGAAGCTCTTATGAAAGAAGCCTTGAAGCATGTTCACTTACAATTAGATTTAAAACGTAAGATTTTTACTCTTTCAGGTGGTGAAGCACAGCGTGTCGCAATTGCTAAAATAATGTTGAAAGATTCCCCAATAATCTTAGCAGATGAACCAACAGCCTCTCTTGATAGTAGGAATAGTCGTGAAATTATTGACCTTATTCTTGGATTACGAAATGAAAAACGTACGATTATTATTGCAACTCATGATAGTAGTGTATATGAACGAATGGATCAGGTTGTAGAAATTAGAAAGGAAAAGATATGAAAACAAAATTTAGTTTAACAACAATTTTTTTCCAAGTAATGATTTTTGGTTCTTCTCTCTTTGTAATACTGACTCAGTTTGGCTTACTGCGTCAACCTACAAAGCTAATTATACAGATGATTTGCTTACTAAGTTTGTTATCTTTAGCTATTGCGATTTGGAATTATGTACGTGAAGAAAAAGACTGAACAGATCGGAGCAATCCGGTCTTTTTAATATAAAGCAATTGCATATAAACAATTGACAGCGTTTTTCTAAAATCTTATAATAAAAACATAACAGTATAAAACAAGATTCATATGAAAGGATGGTTTCTGTTTGTTAGAGAAGACTGTAAAACATGTCCCTTTGTTTTAGTTTGTAAATCAGGATTTTGTCCAATGACCAAGCATATTACGGAATTAAGCTCTTCTGTGATTTGTAAGAATATGCAAGAGAAAATTCGTAAAAATCTAGCACTTTATGCTATTTCCGGATGCTATGAAGATATTTTAGATGTGGACTAGAGAGGGATAAGCAAAAATGTCTATTAAGAAAAACAAAAAGGTTGTAAAAAAACCTGAAGCCGTAAGCAATAATTGTAATATTTGTAAAATTTATATAATAAAAATGGAGAGGAGTGCTAGCATCTCTCTTTTTCTAGGAGGGCATTATGAATAAAATATTTCACTATCTGGATAAGAAAACGAAGTTTTATACTATCATCGGTGCGCTGGCAAATGGAGGTTTGGCTCTTGCTCAACCCTTAGTCGTATCACAAGCCTTGTCCTTAAATCAAGGAGAACTGACTTATTATAAAATCATACAGTTTGCTGTTTTTGGCTTTACAGTATACTTTGTCTTGTATAGCTTAATGCTCTTTTGTAATCATACACATAATGTTTTTCGGCGTGAAATTCAAATGAATATGAGGGCAGATTTATTTGACAAGCTGATGACAAAAAAAGATTTTAGCGAAGATGAAAAAATCACTATGCTCACACAAGATATGGAGTATTTGGGGGATAATTACTTAGAAAAATACATCAATATCATTTGCTGGAGCTTTGTAGCATTACTAACAGCGATTTATATTATTTCGCAAAATTTGTTGTTAGGTAATATTTTTGTCTTTTTCACTATTTTACGTCCTATTCCTCAGTTCTTGATGAATAAAAGACTCAAATATACTGGTGATGACATGGCGCAAGGCAGAGTAGAAGTGCATAATCAAGTATCTGATAGTATCCGAGGAGCACATACTCTACTTATGAACCAAGCAATTTCTGAAAATCAGAACAGATTTTGGAAGATTAATAGACATTATCAACTAGCCATTCAAAAATTTTGCTTTACCCATAATATAATTTTCTTTTGCAACGGTTTCATGGTCTTTTTAAGTCAAGTTTTACCACTTGTTTTAGGTTTTTACTTTGCTATGGCTGGGCAGAAAGTGTCAGTGGCAAGTCTTGTTGCCATGTACATCGCAGCAGGTCAGTTAGTGAGCCCTATTCAGACTATTATGTATGATGCTGTAGATATACAAGGGGCAAAAACGACAGCAGATAAGATTTTTGGAGTATTAGAAATTGGAGATGTAAAACAGATAGATAAAAAAGATGCGCAAGAATTGAATGCTCTGCACATTAAAAATTTAAGTAAATCCTATGGTGACAGACGACTTTTTACTCATCTAAATTTGGATGTTCAAGCAGGTCAGAAAGTTTTAATCAAAGGACCGAGTGGTTGTGGTAAGTCAACCTTGTTTCGACTCATTACTGGAGAAGAAATAGCAGATGAGGGAGAAATTATCGGTGTGACAACTGTTAATGAATGTACATCAAGTTTTGTATCCAGTATAGGAATTATTAGCCAACATCCATTTCTCTTTAACGATACAGTGCGTTATAATTTGACCTTAGGACAAGAATTTTCTGAGGAAGAGTTGCTTGCTGTTTTGAAACAAGTCAAACTAGATTTTGAATTGACGGGTGGGGTGGATTTTATTATCAAGAATAACGGGGAGAATATTTCTGGGGGACAAAGAGTAAGGATTGAATTGGCACGTTTTCTTCTTCGTAGAAAAAATCTGTTATTGGCTGATGAAGTGACCGCAGCCCTAGATAAAGAAAACGCCTTCATGGTACATGAACTACTATTTTCTCTTCCTGTAATGATGTTAGAAATTGCTCATCATATTGATGATGAAAGTAGATATCAACAAGTTGTAGATTTAGGAAAATATTGATTCTGGCTTAAAAATCAGTTTTATCAGAAAATAAATTAAATATTTCAGCAATAAAACACCCAGTATCAAGATTTTTCAACACATAATAATATGCGTTTTTTCTGATTATATATACTTTTCCAACTTCACTCTTCTTTCTTATCACAAGATTGTAATAGTTTACATTTTTATAACAAAACTCTCAAACTCTTACTTGTTTTTGCATCATATTATAAAATAAAAAGCATAAAAGAATAAAAGAGGTTTTGAAAATGTCTGAAAAACAAATGAAAGTTTTGGGTTGGGTAGCGACCTTCATGTCTGTTATGATGTATGTGTCTTACTTCCCACAAATTATGAACAATCTGGCTGGTCAAAAAGGAAATTTCATCCAGCCCTTGGTTGCTGCCATCAACTGTAGTCTCTGGGTTTACTACGGTCTTTTCAAGAAAGAGATATTCCCCTTGCTACTGCCAATGCTCCAAGTATCGTTTTGGCCTTGTGACGGCTATTACAGCTTTGATTTAAAAAGAAGACTGGTTTCAGTTTTGTTCGTTTATGAGAATAGATGCTTCATTAAAGTAATTTTTGAATGAGAGTTGAGGGAAAAAGTCCAGTGACAGCTAGCTTTACGAGAGTCTTTTATGTTCGTCTCTATCAAAGAAAAAAGTATATCGTTACTATTTTTATAAAATCTTCTCCCTACTTTATAAGATATGAAAAAGAGTTCTAATGGAACTCTTTTTTTGCTATAATGAGGGGAGAAAAATCAGACAGGAGATCAAGATGTCAGAACCATTATTTTTACAATCAGTTATGCAAGAAAAAATCTGGGGGGGAACCAAGCTACGTGATGAGTTTGGCTACGACATCCCAAGTGAAAAAATCGGAGAATATTGGGCCATCTCAGCACATCCAAATGGAGTCTCTAAAGTTGCCAATGGTCGCTTTGAAGGAACAGACCTAGCAACTTTGTATGCAGAACACCGTGAATTGTTTGGCAATCGTCCAGAACCTGTATTTCCGCTTTTGACAAAGATTCTGGATGCCAACGACTGGCTCAGCGTCCAAGTTCACCCAGACGATGCTTACGGACTAGAGCATGAAGGCGAACTCGGAAAAACAGAATGCTGGTACATCATAGCTGCGGATGAAGGCTCAGAGATTATCTACGGTCACAATGCCAAGTCAAAAGAAGAACTCCGCCAGCAAATCGAGGATAAAAACTGGGAGGACTTGCTGACAAAAGTGCCTGTTAAGGCTGGAGATTTCTTCTATGTGCCAAGTGGTACCATGCATGCTATTGGTGCGGGCATCTTGATTCTTGAAACCCAGCAGTCTAGTGACACCACCTACCGTGTCTATGACTTTGACCGCAAGGATGACAAGGGCAACTTGCGTGAACTTCATCTTGAAAAATCCATCGATGTTTTAAACATTGGAGAACCTGCAAATAGCCGTCCTGTAACTGTTAAAGCAGATGATTTACGTTCAACTCTCCTTGTATCCAATGATTTCTTTGCAGTTTACAAGTGGGAAATTACTGGAAAAGTTGACTTCGAAAAGACAGCTGACTACAGCTTATTCAGTGTCTTAGCCGGTCAAGGTCAACTGACTGTTGACGGAAAAAACTATCCAATCCAAAAAGGCAGCCACTTTATCCTACCAAGTGATGTTGAATCTTGGACCCTAGAAGGGCAAGCTTTGGAATTGATTGTTAGTCATCCATAAAAAAGAAAGGGCCTGAGTTCACTACTCAAGTCCTTTTTGATTACATAAATTGGGCGATGAAGACCACGATGATGATGATTGGAATGATGAAACGAAGAAGGAAGAGCCAGACTTGGAAAAATCCCTGTTTCCAGGCTCTTTCATCGAGATGGAATTCCTCCATAGCAAGAGCCTTTTTAAAGATATAGCCTGTAAAAAGTGAAAGGCAGAGAGCTCCAAATGGCATGAGGAGATTGGAAACCAAGAAGTCCATAGCGTCAAAGAAGGTCTTCCCAAAGATGTGAACATCCGCCATGACACCGTAAGATAGGGCTGAAGGAATTCCAAAGACAAAGGTCAAAATTCCTAAAATCACACTCCACTTAGCACGTTTGCTGTTATCCTGATTAGTGATATTACCCACATTGATTTCCAGCATAACGACAGAAGAAGTGACCGTTGCAAAGAGGAAGAGCAAGAGGAAGAGGATGTAGAAAATGGTTCCAAAAGGCATCTTGTCAAAGAGTTGAGGCAATACGATAAAGAGCAAGCTCGGTCCCCCTTCAGACTGGATATTGAAGGCTGACATGGCTGGGAAAATGGCTAGACCCGCCATGATAGATACTGAGATATTCATAGCTACGATGGAGATTCCTGATTGGACCAGATTGGTTTTCTTATCCAAGTAAGAAGCATAGGTCAGCATGGCTGTAACCCCTAGTGAGAGGGCAAAGAAAGATTGTCCCAGAGCATAGAGGAGACCAGCGCTGGTCAGTTTTGAAAAGTCTGGTTTGAGGAAGTAAAGAACTCCTTCCATGGCATTTGGCAAACTGAGAGAGCGCCCGATGATGACAACAAAGATGATAAAAAGCAGGGGCATCATAACCTTAGATGCTCTTTCAATCCCTTTTTGAACCCCACGTGATACAATAAAGATATTCAAGAGGATAAAGGCTGCTTGAGCTCCAAGCGCAATGGCTGGATTTGAAATGATGGAAGTAAATAACTGAGCATAATCACCAGTTCCGCTAAGTTGGAACAATTTTCCAAACTCAATTCCTAGATAGACTAAAATCCATCCTCCAATAACACTGTAAAACGATAAAAGGATAAAGAGGGCAAAGGCACCAATCCAACCGATAAAGTTATACTTGCTATTCTTGCCGAGTTTTCCAAAGGTTTTAATTCCAGAGACACCAGCGCTTCGGCCGAGGGCAAATTCAGCCAGCA
Source organism: Streptococcus mitis (assembly GCF_002096845.1). Taxonomy (GTDB): domain Bacteria; phylum Bacillota; class Bacilli; order Lactobacillales; family Streptococcaceae; genus Streptococcus; species Streptococcus mitis_A. Next base: position 80,370 of record NZ_NCVK01000012.1, on the reverse strand, counting down.
AAAGGGGGAAACCGATTAGAATAGTGGAGATGAGAAAGACCAGTAAAAAGCCTCCTCCACCGTTAGCAGCAGTCATATAGGGGAATTTCCAAACGGCTCCAAGTCCGATAGCTGAACCAGCAGATGCTAGAATAAAGCCCAGTTTAGAACCCCATTGCGATTTTTCAGACATAGTTAAACTCCTAAAATTAGTATTACAAAAGAAAAAGCTACTGCCCTTGGCAACTAGCCTCATAAGTACTCAAAATGAGCCTTTCTTTTGATTGATAGACTTGACTATCCTATCATGTTTTCTAAGGTCTGTCAAGAAAACCATTTTCATGTTATGATAAAGTAAAAAAATTCGCAAAAACGCTTGACTCTGACCTAGGGGGAGGGGTTATACTATCAATGTAATACTCTTCGAAAATCTCTTCAAACCACGTCAGCGTCGCCTTACCGTACTCAAGTACAGCCTGCGGCTAGCTTCCTAGTTTGCTCTTTGATTTTCATTGAGTATAAGGAGGAAATCATGTACCATATAAAAGAAGCTGCGCAGCTTTCGGGCGTCTCGGTCAAGACGCTGCACCACTACGATAAGATAGGGCTTTTGGTTCCTTTAAAGTCGGAAAACGGCTATCGAACCTACAGTCAGGAGGATTTGGAGCGACTTCAGGTCATTCTTTATTATAAATATCTTGGCTTTTCTTTAGAAAAAATAGCAGAGCTATTAAAGGAAGAAAGGACAGATTTATTGCCCCATTTGACTAGGCAGTTGGACTATCTAACTCGAGAAAGGGAACATCTGGATACCTTGATTTCCACCTTGCAAAAAACCATTCAAGAACAAAAAGGAGAAAGAGAAATGAGCATTCAAGAGAAATTTGCTGGATTTAACTACCAAGACCATCAAAAATACCATCAAGAAGCGGTAGAAAAATATGGACAAGAAGTCATGGACCAAGCGCTCGAGCGCCAAAAAGGTCACGAAGACGAGGCTACGGCTGCCTTTAATCAAGTATTTCAAGCCTTGGCACAAAATCTTCAAGCTGGTCTGCCCGTAAAAGCAACTGAGAACCAAGAGCAAGCAGCCAATCTCTTGCAAGCCATTCGTACCTATGGATTTGACTGCTCAATTGAAGTATTCGGTCATATTGGTAAAGGCTACGTCTACAACCCAGAATTTAAGGAAAACATTGACAAATTTGGACCTGGTACAGCCCAGTACACATCAGATGTCATTGCTCACTATGTCCAAACTCAGACAAAATAAAATCGGAGGAGTATTCTTCCGATTTTTACTAAATTCAAGCACTACTTACTTAATAATTTTTCTACTACATTTAGTTTTCGCATGGTCAAATCTACATTAAAAAGCTTTTCAAGATAGTTGGTATGGAGTTTCTTTTGTTTTGCATTTCTAGGGAGATAGAGGTAAAGACAGTGGTTACCGATACAAATTTCTTCTTCACCGTAATCAATTTTCAATTTTTCTAGAGGGAGGCTTTGGAGAAATCCCTGATAAAGAATCACATGTACACGATCATGAAGATAGTCTTCTCTAAACGGATTTTCTTGGACGATTTTTTTAAAATCACTTTTGTTCTTGATTACCATTTTTAAGTCAGCACCAATTTTTTCCTTTATTAGAGTATGAACCTGTTCTCGTATTTCTTCTAGGGTTAAGTCACTTTCAAGAATGATATTACCACTTTGAATATAGGTTCGAACTTGTTGAAAACCGGCTTCTGTTAAGATATCTACTAGATAAGACATTTTAGGGATAGCATTTTTTCCATTAGGAGTAACTCCCCTTAACAAGATAATATGTTCCAAAGGACTTCCTTTCTTTTGGGGCTGATTTAGCCATTAAATAATTCAGATTTAGATTGGGTTTGATCCCGCCACCCAGCCAGTACAGAGGGCAGAAGTGATGTTAAAGCCACCCGTGTGGGCGTTGATATCCATGACCTCCCCAGCAAAGTGGAGCCCAGGTACCAGCTTACTTTCCAGAGTTTTGGGATTGATTTCCTTGAGACTGACACCACCTTTGGTGACAAAGGACTTGGCAAGGGACATTTTGCCAGTCACAGGGATTTTAAGGGTCTTGATAGATTGGAGCAGTTGCGCCCTTTCTTTTTCAGTCAATTGTTTGACTTTGTCAGGATATCCTTGTACAAAAAATTCTGCCAAACGTTCTGGTAACAAGTTTTTTAAGGCATTTTTCAGAGATTTTTCCCGATTTTCTTCTAGAAATGTAGCTAAGTCCTTCTCAGAAAGTTGAGGCAAGACATCCAGTGAGAGAACCTCCCCACCCTTGACAAAGCTGGACATACGGAGAGCAGCAGGACCAGACAATCCAAAGTGGGTAAAGAGGAGGTCGTGCGTGATCACATGTTTACCATAACTGAGTGTCACATCGTCTAGAGAAATCCCTTGTAAGGCCTTGTGAGGGAAATCTGTCAATAAAGGACTCTCAGCAGCCTCAAGGTCTGTAATAGTATGTTTGAAATGGCGTGCAATCTCATGACCAAAACCAGTAGATCCAGTAGAAGGATAGGATTTTCCACCAGTTGTAACAATGAGTTTCTCACAAGTAAAGGATTCATCCGCTGACTTGAGGACAAACTGACCGTCTATCTTTTTTACAGAAACGATCTCTGTTTGAGTAGCAACTTGACCACCTAACTCAGTGATTTTCTTTTCCAAGGCTTCGATAATGGTTCGAGATTTGTCGCTAGCCGGAAAGACACGGCCGTGGTCTTCGACCTTAAGTTTAACACCATTTTCTGTAAAAAAGTTAATGATATCATGGTTATCGAACTGGGAGAAAACACTGTAAAGAAAGCGACCATTTCCAGGGATTCCAGCTAGTAGGTCATCTAGAGTTCCGTTGTTGGTTACATTGCAACGTCCCCCACCAGTCCCAGCTAATTTTTTTCCAAGTTTCCGATTTTTTTCGATGAGAAGGGTTTTCTGTCCATAAAAGCTACTGGAAATTGTAGCCATCATTCCAGCAGGTCCTCCACCGATGACGATAGTATCAAAATGTTTCATAGCTCTATTGTACCATAAAAAAACAAGAGATGATGGTCACCTCTTGTCAAGAATGCAATTAATCAATTTCATATCCCATTAGCAAACCACCATCTTCTGCATAAAAACTACAGAGACCAGAGGTTGGGAGAATTTTAATATCCGCCTGTGGGAAATTTTCACGGATTCGCTCTGAAAGCTGTTGGCAACATTTCTCGTTATTGCGTTGAGCCATGACAATACGACCACCAGCATATCCAGCCTTGACTAACTCTTCATAGGCTGCCTGAATCGATTTCTTTGGTCCTCTTGCTTTTTGTAGCAATTCGAGAGTTCCAGTTTCACTAGCTTCCCCTACCATACGGATGTTAAGAAGACCAACGACTGTACCGATAAGCTTACTCAAACGGCCGTTTTTCACCAAGTTATCGACTTTGGCTAGAACAAAGAGCAGCTTGGTTTTTTCTTGATAGGCAGTGATAGCTTCAACCACTTCTTCAAAAGATAAGCCCTGGTCAATCAAGTCATTCAATTTTTCTACGAGTAGGTCAACCTCACCACCAGCAGACAAACTATCAATTACATGAATTTTAGTATCAGGATGTTCTTCCAGATAAATATTCTTAGCTAGTTGAGCACTATTGTGACTGCCAGAGAGAGTACCTGTGATGGTTACTAGGAAAATGTTTTTGGCACCTTCAAATGCTTGCAAATAATCATCTGGGCTTGGACAAGCTGATTTTGAAGCTTCTGCAGTTGCATACATGGTTTCCATCATTTGGTCAATGTCAAGACTAGCATCATCAACAAAGACCTGCTCAGCTACTTGAATGGTTAAGGGGACACTTACAAAAGTCGTGTCAATAGCTGGTGTTGCCAGCTGACGATAATCACAACCAGAGTCAGCAATAATCTTCCAAGTCATAGAAATTCTCCATCTTTGTCAGTTATACATTGACAAAGGTTCTGTCTTTTTTTACAATTATATCATGAAAGCCCTTGAAACAAAAGCCTCATCCGTCTGTTGTGACAAGTAGAAAGAAAATGTTATGTCTGAACGTAGAATCTCTGAAAAGTCTCTTGAAAATCTCAGAAAATCAAACCAAGAATCCAATTTATTAACTAGAGAAGCCATCGAAACAGCCCTCTTGCAACTCTTGGAAAAAAAGGACTTGACCAAGATTAGTATTTCTGAATTGGTCAAACGTGCAGGCGTTTCGCGTGCGGCCTTTTATCGCAATTATGATTCTAAAGAGGAGATTTTAGAAAGTGTCTTTAAACGGACTGTTCATAATATCATGGAACAGTTGCATCATTATGATTTAAAGACAGACCTTTATCTGGTCTGGGTTCACCTTTTCCGAGAAGCAAGAAAGGAGGCCAGAGTGATTCAATTGGCCTTAGATTACCATTTGGAAAAAATCTTTGTCCAAGCCATGCAGGAATTTCTGGAAAAATACCATGGAAAATCAAAAGGTGTCAGCTCTTATCTTCATTCCTTCTGGAGCTCGGCCGTCGTCTCTGTCCTTCTAAAATGGATCAAGGATGGCATGAAGGTACCTGCTGAAAAGATAGCGGATTTACGGTTACCATTTTTTAAAAAATAGAGAAAAAGGAGAAGAGATATGACTGAAAAAAGACTAGCATGGGATGAGTATTTTGCAGCCCAAGCTCTACTAATTGCCAATCGTTCCACTTGTAAACGTGCCAAAGTGGGTGCAATTCTGGTAAAGGATAATAAAGTTATTTCCACTGGTTACAATGGTTCGGTGTCAGGGACTGAGCATTGTATTGACCATGAATGTCTGGTCATTGAAGGACACTGTGTTCGCACCCTTCACGCTGAGGTCAATGCTATCCTTCAAGGTGCAGAACGTGGTGTTCCTAAAGGCTTTACAGCCTATGTGACCCATTTTCCTTGTCTGAACTGTACAAAACAATTACTTCAGGTCGGTTGCAAGCGCGTGGTTTATATTAACCAGTACCGAATGGACGACTACGCCCAATACCTTTATCAAGAAAAAGGGACAGAATTGACCCATCTACCACTTGAGACAGTACAGACAGCTCTTAAAGAGGCTGATTTAATGTAAAAATTATCAAAAATAAATGGTTTAGAAAGATTTTTAAACCGTTTTTTGGTATAATAAGAAGAATAAATTGAAAGAAGGAACTCCAAAAATGGGAAAAATTGAAGTTATTAATCATCCACTGATTCAACACAAATTGTCAATCTTGCGTCGTACAGATACTTCTACAAAAGCTTTCCGTGAGCTAGTAGATGAGATTGCAATGTTGATGGGATATGAAGTACTTCGTGATCTTCCGCTAGAAGATGTGGAAATCGAAACACCAATTACAAAAACAGTTCAAAAACAATTGGCAGGTAAGAAATTGGCCATCGTTCCAATCTTGCGCGCAGGTATCGGGATGGTTGATGGGCTCTTGAGCTTGGTTCCAGCTGCTAAAGTTGGCCATATCGGTATGTACCGTGATGAAGAAACACTTCAACCAGTTGAGTATTTGGTGAAATTTCCTGAAGATATTGACCAACGTCAAATTTTTGTCGTAGACCCAATGTTGGCAACAGGTGGCTCAGCGATCTTGGCTGTTGACTCACTTAAAAAACGTGGCGCATCAAATATCAAATTTGTCTGCCTTGTATCAGCACCAGAAGGTGTAAAAGCCTTTCAAGAAGCTCATCCAGATGTAGAAATCTTTACAGCAGCCTTGGATGAACGCTTGAACGAACACGGTTATATCGTTCCAGGTCTTGGAGATGCTGGAGACCGCTTGTTCGGTACGAAATAAGAATAAAGAAGATTGACTTGGAAAAGTATTTCCAATCGTGAAAGGAGGTTGAATTTTTGTTTCTGTCTGATGAAAACAGAGCAAAAATTTGACCTTTTTTGACCAAGATATTATAATAGTCTTATCTTCAGTCATTTGACCAACAAAATTAAAATTCAAAAGGAGAAATGAATGATTCCTGTAGTTATTGAACAAACAAGCCGTGGGGAACGTTCCTACGATATTTACTCACGTCTTCTCAAAGACCGCATCATTATGCTGACTGGTCCAGTTGAAGACAACATGGCTAACTCAGTTATTGCCCAGTTGCTTTTCTTGGATGCCCAAGATAGTACAAAAGATATTTACCTTTATGTCAATACACCTGGTGGTTCTGTTTCAGCTGGTTTAGCAATCGTTGATACCATGAACTTTATCAAGGCAGATGTCCAAACTATCGTTATGGGTATGGCAGCATCTATGGGGACTGTGATCGCATCAAGTGGAGCAAAAGGCAAACGTTTCATGCTTCCAAATGCTGAATACATGATTCACCAACCAATGGGTGGTACAGGTGGTGGTACCCAACAAACCGATATGGCGATCGCTGCAGAACACTTGCTTAAAACTCGTAACACCTTGGAAAAAATCTTGGCTGAAAATTCAGGTCAGTCAATTGAAAAAGTCCACGCAGATGCAGAACGCGATAACTGGATGAGTGCCCAAGAAACACTTGAATATGGCTTTATTGATGAAATCATGGCCAACAATTCATTAAACTAATGACTAAAGAAGGCAAACTCGACTGGGTTTGCTTTTTTTGGTATAATAGGGGGAGATTTCTTAGAAAGAGGATTTATCATGTTTGAAAAAGTCAATCGATCTGGCTTGATTATCTATCTTTACTATAATCGTGATGCAAAAAAACTGCAGGATTATGGAGATATTACCTATCATTCCAAGAAGCATCGTTACTTGCAACTTTATGTTCCAACTCAAGAAGTGGAGCAATTAGTCGGGCGCTTGAGCAAGGAAAAGTTTATAAAAAAAGTCAGAGTTTGTCATATCCAAGAGCTGGAAACACCCTTTGTTGGTAATCTTTACCGAGAGGAAAACGTTATCATCGAAAAAGTTCAAGAAAAGTGTTGACAATTTTCTGATAATTCGGTATATTCTTAACATGCTATTTATTTAAGAAATAAGGAGACAAAAAAGATGAAGAAAAAATTTGCCCTATCGTTTGTGGCGCTTGCAAGTGTAGCACTTCTTGCAGCCTGTGGAGAAGTGAAGTCTGGAGCGTCAAACGCTGCTGGTAACTCAGTAGATGAAAAGACAATCAAAATCGGATTTAACTTCGAAGAAACTGGTGCCGTAGCTGCCTACGGAACATCTGAACAAAAAGGTGCCCAACTTGCCGTTGATGAAATCAATGCCGCAGGTGGTATTGATGGAAAACAAATCGAAGTAGTCGATAAAGATAACAAGTCTGAAACAGCTGAGGCTGCTTCAGTAACAACTAACCTTGTAACCCAATCTAAAGTATCAGCAATCGTAGGACCTGCGACATCTGGTGCAACTGCAGCCGCGGTAGCGAACGCTACAAAAGCAGGTGTCCCATTGATTTCGCCAAGTGCTACTCAAGATGGATTGACTAAAGGTCAAGATTATCTCTTTATCGGAACTTTCCAAGATAGCTTCCAAGGAAAAATTATCTCAAACTATGTTTCTGAAAAATTAAACGCTAAGAAAGTCGTTCTTTACACTGACAATGCTAGTGACTATGCTAAAGGTATCGCTAAATCTTTCCGTGAGTCATACAAGGGTGAAATCGTTGCAGATGAAACTTTCGTAGCAGGTGATACAGACTTCCAAGCAGCCCTTACAAAAATGAAAGGGAAAGACTTTGATGCGATCGTTCTTCCTGGTTACTACACTGAAGCTGGAAAAATTGTAAACCAAGCGCGTGGTATGGGAATTGATAAACCAATCATTGGTGGTGATGGATTCAATGGTGAAGAGTTTGTACAACAAGCAACTGCTGAAAAAGCATCAAACATCTACTTTATCTCAGGTTTCTCAACTACTGTAGAAGTTTCAGCTAAAGCAAAAGCCTTCCTTGACGCTTACCGTGCTAAGTACAACGAAGAGCCTTCAACATTTGCAGCCTTGGCTTATGACTCAGTTCACCTTGTAGCAAACGCAGCAAAAGGTGCTAAAAACTCTGGTGAAATCAAGGATAACCTTGCTAAAACAAAAGACTTTGAAGGTGTAACTGGTCAAACAAGCTTCGATGCAGACCACAACACAGTCAAAACTGCTTACATGATGACCATGAACAATGGTAAGGTTGAAGCAGCAGAAGTTGTAAAACCATAATAGAAAAATGTTGAAATAGGGAATGAGCCTCGGACTCACTCCCTGTTTCGATGTTTAAGAACCTATCAAAAAGTGAGGGAAAACCCTCGGAATTATAAATAGAAAGAGTGAATCTTATGCTCCAACAACTAGTAAATGGTTTGATTCTAGGTAGTGTATACGCGCTGTTAGCCCTAGGATATACCATGGTTTATGGAATTATCAAGCTCATCAACTTCGCCCACGGTGATATTTATATGATGGGAGCCTTTATCGGTTATTTCTTGATTAATTCTTTCCAAATGAATTTCTTTGTAGCGCTTATTGTAGCTATGCTAGCGACGGCCATTCTTGGTGTCGTGATTGAGTTCCTTGCTTACCGACCTTTGCGTCACTCTACTCGTATTGCTGTTTTGATTACAGCTATTGGGGTTTCTTTCCTATTGGAGTATGGGATGGTCTATCTGGTTGGTGCCAATACCCGTGCTTTCCCTCAAGCGATTCAAACAGTTCGCTATGATTTGGGACCAGTTAGCCTAACAAACGTGCAGTTAATGATTTTGGCCATTTCCTTGATTTTGATGATTTTGTTACAGGTTATTGTACAAAAAACGAAGATGGGAAAAGCCATGCGTGCAGTATCCGTAGATAGCGATGCGGCGCAATTGATGGGGATCAATGTAAACCGTACTATCAGCTTTACCTTCGCTTTGGGTTCTGCTCTTGCGGGTGCGGCTGGTGTTCTGATTGCCCTCTATTATAACTCTCTTGAACCTTTGATGGGGGTTACTCCAGGTCTTAAGTCTTTCGTTGCCGCGGTACTTGGTGGTATCGGAATCATTCCTGGTGCGGCGCTTGGTGGATTTGTAATTGGTCTATTGGAAACCTTTGCGACAGCCTTTGGGATGTCAGACTTCCGCGATGCCATTGTCTATGGAATCTTGTTGTTGATTTTGATTGTCCGCCCAGCTGGTATCCTTGGTAAAAATGTGAAAGAGAAGGTGTAAGCGATGAAAGAAAATTTAAAAGTTAATATTCTATGGTTACTCCTTTTGTTAGCTGGCTATGGCTTGATTAGTGTATTGGTTTCAGTCGGAGTACTTAATCTATTCTATGTACAGATTTTACAACAAATTGGAATTAATATTATTTTGGCTGTTGGTCTCAACTTAATCGTTGGTTTTTCAGGTCAATTTTCACTTGGTCATGCTGGTTTCATGGCGATTGGTGCCTATGCAGCAGCTATTATTGGTTCTAAATCACCAACCTACGGTGCCTTCTTTGGAGCCATGCTGATAGGTGCTTTGCTTTCAGGAGCAGTTGCTTTGCTTGTCGGAATTCCAACCTTGCGCTTGAAGGGGGACTATCTTGCGGTAGCGACTCTTGGTGTTTCTGAAATTATCCGTATCTTTATCATCAATGGCGGAAGTCTTACAAATGGTGCAGCAGGTATCTTGGGAATTCCAAACTTTACAACTTGGCAAATGGTTTACTTCTTTGTCGTGATTACAACCATTGCAACCTTGAACTTCTTGCGTAGTCCAATTGGTCGTTCAACTCTCTCCGTTCGTGAGGATGAAATTGCTGCTGAGTCAGTTGGGGTTAATACGACTAAAATTAAAATCATCGCTTTTGTCTTTGGTGCCATTACTGCAAGTATTGCAGGGTCACTTCAGGCAGGATTTATCGGTTCAGTTGTACCGAAAGATTACACTTTCATCAACTCAATCAACGTTTTGATTATTGTTGTATTTGGTGGACTTGGTTCCATTACAGGTGCAATCGTTTCAGCTATTGTTCTTGGAATTTTGAATATGCTTCTCCAAGATGTTGCTAGTGTGCGTATGATTATTTACGCTTTGGCCTTGGTATTGGTAATGATTTTCAGACCAGGTGGACTCCTTGGAACATGGGAATTGAGCCTATCACGTTTCTTTAAAAAATCTAAGAAGGAGGAACAAAACTAATGGCATTACTTGAAGTAAAACAGTTAACCAAACATTTTGGCGGTCTAACAGCTGTTGGAGATGTGACTCTTGAATTGAACGAAGGGGAACTGGTTGGACTAATCGGACCAAACGGAGCTGGGAAAACCACTCTTTTCAACCTCTTGACGGGTGTTTATGAACCAAGTGAGGGAACAGTAACACTAGATGGTCACCTTTTGAATGGAAAGTCACCTTATAAGATTGCCTCTTTGGGACTTGGACGTACTTTCCAAAATATCCGTCTCTTTAAAGATTTAACCGTTTTGGACAATGTTTTGATTGCTTTTGGCAACCATCACAAACAACATGTTTTTGCTAGTTTCTTGCGCTTACCAGCTTTTTACAAGAGTGAAAAAGAATTAAAGGCTAAAGCCTTGGAATTGCTGAAAATCTTTGATTTAGATGGTGATGCAGAAACTCTTGCTAAAAATCTTGCCTACGGACAACAACGTCGTTTGGAAATTGTTCGTGCCCTTGCTACGGAACCTAAAATTCTCTTTTTGGATGAACCAGCCGCAGGTATGAACCCACAGGAAACAGCCGAATTGACTGAGTTAATTCGTCGCATCAAAGATGAATTTAAGATTACAATCATGCTGATTGAACACGATATGAATCTGGTCATGGAAGTAACAGAACGTATCTACGTACTTGAATATGGTCGTTTGATTGCTCAGGGAACTCCAGACGAAATTAAGACCAATAAACGCGTTATCGAAGCTTATCTAGGAGGTGAAGCCTAATGTCTATGTTAAAAGTTGATAATCTTTCTGTGCATTACGGCATGATCCAAGCAGTCCGTGATGTAAGCTTTGAAGTGAATGAAGGAGAAGTTGTTTCCCTTATCGGTGCCAATGGTGCTGGTAAGACAACCATTCTCCGTACCTTGTCTGGTTTGGTTAGACCAAGCTCAGGAAAGATTGAATTTTTAGGTCAAGAAATCCAAAAAATGCCAGCTCAGAAAATCGTGGCAGGTGGCCTTTCACAAGTACCAGAAGGCCGCCACGTCTTCCCTGGCTTGACTGTTATGGAAAATCTTGAAATGGGAGCTTTCTTAAAGAAAAACCGTGAAGAAAATCAAGCTAACTTGAAGAAAGTTTTCTCACGCTTTCCACGTCTTGAAGAACGCAAGAACCAGGACGCAGCCACTCTTTCAGGAGGAGAACAACAAATGCTTGCCATGGGACGCGCTCTTATGTCAACGCCAAAGCTTCTTCTTTTGGATGAACCATCAATGGGACTTGCTCCAATCTTTATCCAAGAAATTTTTGATATCATTCAAGACATCCAGAAACAAGGAACAACCGTCCTCTTGATTGAACAAAATGCCAATAAAGCACTCGCAATCTCTGACCGAGGCTATGTACTGGAAACAGGAAAAATCGTCCTATCAGGAACAGGAAAAGAACTCGCTTCATCAGAAGAAGTCAGAAAAGCGTATCTGGGTGGCTAAAACAATCCAGTGGATTGTTTTAGTCGGTGGATGAAGATGACGAAGTAATCATCATTATAGTCCGGGGGACCTTTTTAGTCGGCGGATGAAGATTGCAAAGCAATCATCAAATCCAGTGGATTGTTTTAGTCGGTGAATAGAGATTGCGAAGCAATTCTCATCTGCACTGGAAGGTTAGCTTCTGATAATTGAAATAAAATCGAATGAAGCGTATCTACCCTTCATTCACAGAGCTCGATTTTAGAGCTCTTTTTGCTAGCTTATTCATACTTTTCTGAATTTTGAAAAAGAAATGTAAGCGTTTGATAGATTTGCAAAAAGATTGTATAATAGGGATAAGAATAGAAAAGGAGAAGTCTCATGGCAGTTAAAGATTTTATGACCCGCAAGGTAGTTTATATTAGTCCAGATACAACAGTATCTCATGCAGCAGATTTGATGAGAGAGCAAGGGTTGCACCGCTTGCCTGTTATCGAAAATGATCAATTGGTTGGTTTGGTGACTGAGGGCACCATTGCCCAAGCTAGTCCATCCAAGGCAACCAGTCTTTCTATCTATGAGATGAACTATCTTCTAAATAAGACAAAAGTAAAAGATGTCATGATTCGTAATGTTGTCACGGTCTCTGGCTATGCGAGTCTTGAGGATGCAACTTATTTGATGTTGAAAAACAAGATTGGTATTCTTCCTGTCGTTGATAACCATCAAGTCTATGGAGTTATTACGGATCGTGACGTTTTCCAAGCCTTTCTTGAAATTGCTGGTTATGGTGAAGAAGGAATTCGTGTGCGCTTTGTTACAGAAGATGAAGTTGGTGTTCTTGGTAAGATTGTTTCTCTAATCGTTGAAGAAAATTTGAATATTTCACATACAGTCAATATTCCGCGTAAGGATGGTAAGGTGATTATCGAAGTTCAAATCGATGGATCAGTTGATTTACCAGCCTTGAAAGAAAAATTTGAATCAGAGAATATTCAAGTAGAAGAAATCACGCGTACTTCAGCAAAAGTCTTGTAAGAAGGGAAGCCGAAAGGCTTCTTTTTTCATGAAAAGAGGAGTAGAGCAAAAGATGGAAAGAAATGATAAAATATGCTATAATGAAATGATGTAAAAAAGGAGTATTTATGGACATTTCAGTAATCCGTCAGAAAATTGACGCAAATCGTGAAAAATTAGCTTCTTTCAGGGGGTCTCTTTGACCTCGAGGGTCTAGAGGAAGAGATTGCCATCTTGGAAAATAAGATGACAGAACCTGATTTTTGGAACGATAATATCGCGGCCCAAAAAACGTCGCAAGAATTAAATGAATTAAAAAACACCTATAACACCTTCCACAAAATGGAAGAGTTGCAGGATGAAGTCGAAATTTTATTAGACTTTTTAGCTGAAGATGAGTCGGTGCATGAAGAATTGGTTGAACAGTTGTCAGAACTTGATAAGATGATGACCAGCTACGAGATGACGCTTCTCTTGTCGGAACCTTATGACCACAACAATGCCATCTTGGAAATCCATCCAGGATCCGGTGGTACTGAGGCTCAGGACTGGGGTGATATGTTGCTTCGTATGTACACTCGCTATGGAAATGCTAAAGGCTTTAAAGTGGAAGTATTGGATTACCAAGCAGGAGATGAAGCTGGTATCAAGTCAGTAACCTTATCATTTGAAGGTCCTAATGCCTATGGCCTTCTCAAGTCAGAAATGGGGGTACACCGTTTGGTGCGAATTTCACCATTTGACTCTGCTAAACGTCGCCATACCTCTTTCACATCTGTAGAAGTGATGCCTGAGTTGGACGATACCATTGAAGTGGAAATCCGGGAAGATGACATCAAGATGGATACCTTCCGTTCAGGTGGTGCCGGTGGACAAAACGTCAACAAGGTTTCAACAGGTGTACGTTTAACCCACATTCCAACTGGAATTGTTGTCCAATCAACAGTGGATCGTACCCAGTATGGAAATAGAGATCGAGCTATGAAGATGTTGCAGGCTAAGCTCTATCAAATGGAGCAAGAGAAGAAAGCTGCGGAGGTAGATTCCCTCAAGGGTGAGAAAAAGGAAATCACATGGGGAAGCCAAATCCGTTCTTATGTCTTCACACCTTATACTATGGTAAAAGATCATCGAACTAGCTTTGAAGTTGCGCAGGTAGATAAGGTTATGGACGGAGACCTAGATGGTTTTATCGATGCCTATCTCAAGTGGCGAATTAGCTAAGAAAGAAAGGAACTCACATGTCAATCATTGAAATGAGAGATGTCGTCAAAAAATACGACAACGGAACGACTGCCCTACGCGGTGTTTCGGTCAGCGTTCAACCGGGAGAATTTGCTTACATTGTAGGACCTTCAGGAGCAGGGAAGTCAACCTTCATTCGTTCGCTATATCGTGAAGTGAAAATTGATAAAGGAAGCCTATCAGTTGCTGGTTTTAATCTGGTTAAAATTAAAAAGAAAGATGTTCCGCTTCTACGTCGTAGTGTTGGGGTTGTCTTCCAAGACTATAAACTCTTGCCAAAGAAAACGGTCTATGAAAATATTGCTTACGCTATGGAAGTAATCGGGGAAAATCGCCGTAATATCAAAAAACGTGTAATGGAAGTTTTAGACTTGGTTGGGTTGAAGCACAAGGTTCGTTCTTTCCCAAATGAGCTCTCAGGTGGAGAGCAACAGCGGATTGCGATTGCACGTGCCATTGTAAATAATCCCAAAGTATTGATTGCGGACGAACCAACAGGAAACTTGGACCCGGATAATTCATGGGAAATTATGAATCTCTTGGAGCGGATTAACCTACAAGGGACAACTATTTTGATGGCGACTCATAATAGCCAGATTGTAAATACCTTGCGCCACCGTGTCATTGCCATTGAAAATGGCCGTGTCGTTCGTGACGAATCAAAAGGAGAGTATGGATACGATGATTAGTAGATTTTTTCGCCATTTATTTGAATCACTAAAAAGTTTGAAACGAAATGGTTGGATGACAGTGGCTGCTGTCAGCTCAGTCATGATTACTTTGACCTTGGTTGCCATATTTGCTTCTGTTATTTTCAATACAGCGAAACTAGCTACAGATATTGAAAATAATGTTCGAGTGATGGTTTATATTCGTAAGGATGTAGCTGATAATAGCGAGACTATTGAAAAAGAAGGTCAAACTGTTACAAATAATGACTACCACAAGGTATACAATGCTTTGAAGGGGATGTCTACTGTTAAGAGTGTTACTTTTTCAAGTAAAGAAGAACAATATGAAAAATTAACTGAGACAATGGGGGACAACTGGAAAATTTTCGAAGGAGATGCCAACCCCCTCTATGATGCCTATATCGTTGATACCAAAGCGCCAAGTGATGTAAAAACTGTGGCTGAAGATGCTAAAAAAATTGAAGGTGTGTCTGAGGTTCAGGATGGTGGTGCCAATACAGAACGCCTATTCCAACTAGCATCATTTATCCGTGTTTGGGGATTAGTTATTGCAGGACTTTTGATTTTCATTGCAGTTTTCTTGATTTCAAATACCATTCGTATCACCATTATTTCCCGCAGTCGTGAAATTCAAATCATGCGCTTGGTTGGTGCTAAGAACAGTTATATCCGTGGACCGTTCTTACTTGAAGGTGCCTTCATTGGTTTGCTTGGAGCAACTGCACCATCAGTGTTGGTCTTTATTGTTTATCGAATGGTTTACCAATCTGTCAATAAGTCATTGGTAGGTCAAAATCTTTCTATGATTGCGCCAGAGGTATTTACTCCTCTGATGATTGCCCTATTATTTGTGATTGGAATTTTCATTGGTTCACTGGGATCAGGAATTTCCATGCGCCGATTCTTGAAGATTTAGATAAATAGCTACTTTTATGAGGAGATTAAATGATCTCCTTTTTTGCTACAAAAATTTTAGAAAAAAGTGTAATTTTTTTTGTAAAAGCCTTTACAAAAAAAATTAAAGTGGTATAATTAAATCATAAAAGGTGCAAACGTTTTCGTAAAACGTTTGCCTAAATAAAAATAAAGGAGATTTGAATGATGAAAGATACATTCAAAAATGTCTTGTCTTTCGAATTTTGGCAAAAATTCGGTAAGGCTTTGATGGTGGTTATCGCGGTTATGCCGGCTGCTGGTTTGATGATTTCAATCGGTAAGTCTATCGTGATGATTAACCCAACCTTTGCCCCACTCGTTATTACTGGTGGTGTACTAGAGCAAATCGGTTGGGGAGTTATCGTTAACCTTCATATCTTGTTCGCCCTCGCTATTGGAGGAAGCTGGGCTAAAGAACGTGCTGGTGGTGCTTTCGCCGCTGGTCTTGCCTTCATCTTGATTAACCGTATCACTGGTACAATCTTTGGTGTATCAGGCGATATGTTGAAAAATCCAGATGCTATGGTTTCAACACTATTGGGTGGGCAAATCAAAGTTGCTGATTACTTCATTAGTGTTATGGAAGCCCCAGCATTGAACATGGGTGTCTTCGTAGGGATTATTTCTGGTTTTATTGGAGCAACTGCTTACAATAAATACTATAACTTCCGTAAGCTTCCTGATGCACTTTCATTCTTTAACGGAAAACGTTTTGTACCGTTTGTAGTTATTCTTCGTTCAATAATTGCTGCAATTGTACTTTCAGCTTTCTGGCCACTTGTGCAAACTGGTATCAATAGCTTTGGTATCTGGATTGCTAACTCACAACAAACTGCTCCAATCCTTGCACCATTCTTGTATGGTACATTGGAACGTTTGCTCTTGCCATTTGGTCTTCACCACATGTTGACTATCCCAATGAACTACACAGCTCTTGGTGGTACTTATGAGGTCTTAACTGGTGCAGCAAAAGGTAGCCAAGTATTTGGTCAAGATCCACTTTGGCTTGCATGGGTAACAGACCTTGTAAACCTTAAGGGTACTGATGCTAGTCAATACCAACACTTGTTAGATACTGTTCATCCAGCTCGTTTCAAAGTTGGACAAATGATTGGTTCATTCGGTATCTTGATGGGTGTGGTTGTGGCTATCTACCGTAATGTTGATGCTGACAAGAAACATAAATACAAAGGTATGATGATTGCAACAGCTCTTGCAACATTCTTGACAGGGGTTACTGAACCAATCGAATACATGTTCATGTTCGTCGCAACACCTATGTATCTTGTTTACTCACTTGTTCAAGGTGCTGCCTTCGCTATGGCTGACGTCGTGAACCTACGTATGCACTCATTTGGTTCAATCGAGTTCTTGACTCGTACACCTATTGCAATCAGTGCTGGTATCGGTATGGATATCATTAACTTCGTTTGGGTAACTGTTCTCTTTGCTGTAATCATGTACTTTATCGCAAACTTCATGATTCAAAAATTCAACTACGCAACTCCAGGACGTAACGGAAACTACGAAACTGCTGAAGGTTCAGAAGAATCTAGCAGTGAAGTGAAAGTTGCAGCAGGTTCTCAAGCTGTAAACATTATCAACCTTCTTGGTGGACGTGCAAACATCGTTGATGTTGACGCATGTATGACTCGTCTTCGTGTAACTGTTAAAGATGCAGATAAAGTAGGAAATGCAGAGCAATGGAAAGCAGAAGGAGCTATGGGTCTTGTCATGAAAGGACAAGGGGTTCAAGCTATCTACGGACCAAAAGCTGACGTATTGAAATCTGATATCCAAGATATCCTTGATTCAGGTGAAATCATTCCTGAAACTCTTCCAAGCCAAATGACTGAAGCACAACAAAACACTGTTCACTTCAAAGGTCTTACTGAGGAAGTTTACTCAGTAGCAGACGGTCAAGTTGTTGCTTTGGAACAAGTAAAAGATCCAGTATTTGCTCAAAAAATGATGGGTGATGGATTTGCAGTAGAACCTGCAAATGGAAACATTGTATCTCCAGTTTCAGGTACTGTATCAAGCATCTTCCCAACAAAACATGCTCTTGGTATTGTGACTGAAGCAGGTCTTGAAGTATTGGTTCACATTGGTTTGGACACAGTAAGTCTTGAAGGTAAACCATTTACAGTTCATGTTGCTGAAGGACAAAAAGTTGTAGCAGGTGATCTCCTTGTTACAGCTGACTTGGATGCTATCCGTGCAGCAGGACGTGAAACTTCAACAGTAGTTGTCTTCACAAATGGTGATGCAATTAAATCAGTTAAATTAGAAAAAACAGGTTCTCTTGCAGCTAAAACAGCAGTTGCTAAAGTAGAATTGTAATATACTTGAGGTTGGAAGCTGTATTCCAACCTCTTATTTTGGGAGAAAAGAATGAAATTTTTAACACTCAATACTCACAGTTGGATGGAGAAAGAAGCAGAGGAAAAATTCCAGATTTTGCTTGAGGATATTCTTGAAAAGGACTATGATTTGATTTGTTTCCAAGAAATCAATCAGGAGATCACTTCGCCAGAGGTGGAGGTTAATGACCTTTATCAAGCTTTGCCAGCAGCTGAGCCTATTCACCAAGATCACTATGTTAGACTCTTGGTTGAAAAGTTATCTGAGCAAGGGAAAAATTACTACTGGACTTGGGCCTATAACCATATTGGTTATGATCGCTACCACGAAGGTGTGGCTATCTTGTCTAAAACACCTATTGAAGCCAGAGAAATTTTAGTTTCAGATGTGGATGATCCAACAGACTATCATACTCGCCGTGTTGCCTTGGTTGAAACTGTAGTTGATGGTAAGGAGCTTGCAGTTGCAAGTGTCCACCTTTCTTGGTGGAATAAAGGTTTCCAAGAAGAATGGGCACGATTTGAGGCTGTCTTGAAAGAATTGAACAAGCCGCTTTTGCTAGCTGGAGATTTCAACAATCCGGCTGGACAGGAAGGCTACCAAGCTATTTTAGCTAGTCCATTGGGCTTACAAGATGCCTTTGAAGTTGCTCAAGAGAAAAGCGGTAGCTATACCGTTCCACCAGAAATTGATGGCTGGAAAGGGAACACAGAACCCCTTCGAATCGATTATGTCTTTACTACCAAAGAGTTAGCGGTGGAAAATTTACATGTCGTATTTGATGGTAACAAGAGTCCACAAGTGAGTGATCACTATGGCTTGAATGCTATTTTAAACTGGAAATAATAACTGATACTCTTCGAAAATCAAATTCAAACCACGTCAACGTCGCCTTGCCGTATATATGTTACTGACTTCGTCAGTTCTATCTGCAACCTCAAAACAGTGTTTTGAGCAACCTGCGGCTAGTTTCCTAGTTTGCTCTTTGATTTTCATTGAGTATGAAAAGAGGTTGGAATCATGAAATTCTAGCCTTTTTCTGACTAGAAAAGCTACAGGAAATAGCCTAAATAAGTGAGACTACTGAAATGGAATAAAATATGGTATAATTGGTAAGATAGATAGAATCGAGGATATTATGTCATTTACGAAATTTCAATTTAAAAACTATATTAGAGAAGCCTTGGAGGAGTTAAAATTTACAACTCCTACAGAGGTGCAAGATAAGTTGATTCCGATTGTTTTGGCAGGTCGTGACCTAGTCGGTGAATCAAAAACAGGTTCGGGTAAGACTCATACTTTCTTGTTGCCGATTTTCCAGCAATTAGATGAAGCTAGCGATAGTGTACAAGCAGTCATTACTGCACCGAGTCGTGAATTAGCTACTCAAATTTATCAAGCAGCTCGTCAGATTGCTGCCTACTCAGATGTCGAAGTTCGTGTGGTTAATTATGTGGGTGGTACGGATAAGGCTCGCCAGATTGAGAAACTGGCAAGCAATCAGCCTCATATTGTTATCGGAACGCCAGGTCGCATCTATGACTTGGTTAAATCCGGTGACCTGGCTATTCACAAGGCTAAGACCTTTGTTGTCGATGAGGCAGACATGACCTTGGATATGGGATTCTTAGAAACTGTTGATAAGATTGCTGGCAGCCTTCCAAAAGACTTGCAATTCATGGTCTTCTCAGCGACTATCCCACAAAAGTTGCAACCATTCTTGAAAAAATACTTGTCAAATCCTGTTATGGAGAAAATCAAGACCAAAACGGTCATTTCTGATACCATTGATAATTGGTTGATTTCGACCAAGGGCCGAGATAAGAATGCTCAAATTTACCAGTTGACTCAGTTGATGCAACCGTATTTGGCAATGATTTTTGTTAACACTAAAACGCGTGCTGATGAATTGCATTCCTATCTGACTGCTCAAGGCTTGAAGGTGGCAAAAATCCATGGGGATATTGCCCCTCGTGAGCGTAAACGTATCATGAATCAGGTTAAAAATTTGGATTTTGAGTACATTGTCGCAACAGATTTGGCAGCGCGTGGGATTGACATTGAAGGTGTCAGCCATGTCATCAATGATGCTATTCCGCAAGACTTATCCTTCTTCGTGCACCGTGTTGGTCGTACCGGACGCAATGGCCTACCAGGTACAGCTATTACCCTTTATCAGCCAAGTGATGACTCAGATATCCGTGAGTTGGAGAAATTAGGAATCAAGTTTACTCCGAAGATGGTAAAAGATGGAGAATTCCAAGATACCTATGACCGTGATCGTCGTGCAAACCGTGAGAAAAAACAAGATAAGCTAGATATCGAAATGATTGGTTTGGTTAAAAAGAAAAAGAAAAAAGTCAAACCGGGTTATAAGAAAAAAATTCAATGGGCAGTTGATGAAAAGCGCCGCAAGACCAAGCGTGCCGAAAATCGTGCTCGCGGTCGTGCCGAGCGTAAAGCAAAACGCCAAACATTTTAATAGTAATCGTTGGAGTACTGAGCTCCAACTTTTTTAATTATGTGACTTTTGCGTCGAAGGTTATACCAAAAAAACTCCAAACGCGATACAATAAAGGTGTTCAAGCCAATTGTAAAGCGACAGAAGAAAAATATAGCACAAAAGGTTCATAGTTTATCGCACACAAAGTGGCACTGTAAGTATCACATTGTGTTCACCCATAAGTATAGACGAAAAGTCATCTAAAATCAATATCGAAGTAGTTTATCACATTAGAATCACAAAAAATTTTAAAAAATGGCAATATTTGTTAACAAGGCTTTCCTAGTTTGTTATAATGTAGTTGTAAATGATTAAGGTTGGTAATCAAAAAAATATAGGGAGGAATGTTTTGAATAAGAAATATAATATAGTTCTATTTTTGTTGTTTATAGTTTATTTATTGGGATATTTTTCAATTTCGAAAACGTTAATTCCTATAATGTGTGTGATCCAAGTATTTTTGACAGAACATATATTTAGATTTCGAAATAGAATTATGCAGATAGGTGAAATTATAATTATTGTTGCTTCTATAATATTATTTATTGATAGTATATTGAATTTGTAACAAAAGGCTTTTCTATAAAATCAAATTTTCCAGATATCTACTAAAGCTGATTTATCTTCTACTATCTACGTCACTAAACTTGACAGACATATATTGCAGTTACAACCTCTCTACCTACAATCTCAGAGTTGACCTGAGGCTAGTTTCCTAGTTTGTTCTTTGATTTTCATTGATAAAAAGAAATGCTCCTCCAAGACGGAAGAGCATTTTTATTGTGATTTTGATTCGGTTTCTACCGACTCTGGGTGGAGTTCTTGGTAACTTGGTGCCTTGAAAAGGTCAGTACTGGTCTTACCTTTTCGTTGGCTAAAGAGACTGGTTGATTGACTACCTTTTTCCTGCTCAATCTTTTGAAGAATTGGTAAGGAATTGAGGTAAGAAATGCTTTCTGTATCAACTGTTCCAAGATGATCTTTTTGGTAGAAACGTATCAAATCGCCAGTTTGAATCTGGTCGCTGATTTTTAGCTGTTGACTAGCTGCTTGACGAACAATTTCTAGTTCAGTCTGAGCTTGTTCATCAAGATTACTGATTTCAAGACCGCTTTCAGTATAGTAGGTTCGTCCGTCATAACTGGTGTATTTAGGTGTGACGAAGGAATTTGCAGTTCGAAAGGCAACGATTTCTTGATGGTCTGGTGATAGGAGGTTTTGTCCAACTTGAAGGAAGGAATTGGACTCAATACCAAGGAGGTGTTCGAGAGTCGGTAAGATATCGATTTGTCCACCGTAGGTATTGATGATTTGTCCTTTTTCATAGCCAGGCATGACCACCATAAAAGGCACTCGTTGCAACATGGCATTGTCGTAATTCGACCAGTTCTCAGAAGTCTTTCCAATCAAGGGTGCCAGCTCAGGATTGCGGGAGTTAGAAATTCCATAATGGTCTCCGTAGATGACGATGATGGATTTTTCATAGAGGCCACTTTCTTTGAGATAGTCAAAGAAGGCCTTGATAGCACTATCCAGATAGTTGGCGGTTTGGAAGTAGCCATTGATCGTTTCATCTTTGGTTTTAGCCAGTGGGAAACCAAGCTCATCGCCTGTCAGATTGCTAGCATAGGGATAGTGATTGGACACCGTGATATACTTGGCATAAAAAGGCTGCTGTAAGTGCTCTAGATACTGGATAGAATCTTTCATCATGATTTTATCATTTAAACCATATTGGAAAGAATTGCTACTGTCTTGTTTGGTAAAATAGGAAGCATCAAAGAAGTATTGGTAGCCCCATTGTTTGTAGGTCGTATTTCGATTCCAGAAGGTCCCGATATTACCGTGAAAGACGGCACTCGATTGATAGCCGTTTTTTGATAGGATAAAAGGCGCTGCTTGCTGGGTATTGGTACCACCGTAATTGACCATAAAGGAACCTTGGTCAAGTCCAAACAAACCAGTCTCCAGCATGGTTTCCGCATCTGAGGTCTTACCAGCCTTGACTTGGTTAAAGATATTCGAAAAGGCTAGGGTTGCTTGCGAATGGTAGAGGGAGTTAAGGAAGGGAGTGACTTCATGCTCAGTTCCATCTAGGTTGAGTTTATAGTCAAGCAGGAACTGTTGGAAGCTCTCCAAGTGGAGATAAATCACATTTTTTCCTTTGGCCAAGCTAAAATAGTCTGGATTGGGCTTAGCAGAATGTTCTTGAATATAATCTGTAATAGGTTGAAGATCAGTCTCAGAGGCCTTGGCACGTTCCTTGTTTGCACTGTAGGATTGGTTGGCGCTATAACCTAAAAAGGCTGGCAAACTAAGGGCGCGGACAACATAATAATTAGAAAATCCTCGCGATAGGAGATCGGGACGTTCAATTTCAGCCAAGAAAAGATTAGCAGAAAAGAGCAGGGCTGAGAGAGCAGTGATAGCAACACTGGAGCGGAATTTGAAGAGTCTCCTATCCAGCTGGATGAATTTTTTATAGAAAAGGAAAGCCAGCAATGGGAAATCCATAAAATAGATGAAATCCCAAAAGCGCAGTAACTCTAGTTCCGCAGTACCAACAGACACCTTGTTGACCACTTTCATGGTATTAGCCGTGATAAAGTCGCTAAATTCTCGATAGTAAAAGACATTAGAATAGAGCCAAATGAATAAAAGGCTATAAATAGCTATACTCAGACCATAAAAGATCTTGGTTGACCGAGCATAGAGGGCTAGAGCTAGCAGGAGGAGTCCCAAAGGAAGGGGGTTGAAAAAGGCGATAAAGGCAAGGTAATTTCCCTGCAACTTGCCCACTTGAATATCTAAATTAAAGTCAACGGCATAGGCTAATAAGGTTTTGAACCAATATAGGATTAAAAGGGTTAGGACAAAACCCAGTCTGGTACCGATGGCTTTTTGGATTTTGTTAAAATTGCTTTTCACACATTTACTTCCTAATTTTTTATTAGTATTAGTATACCATTTTTTAAAAGAAGAGTAAAAAAGCAAGGGTAGTTTCTTTTTTGAGAATTGTCTAAAAGTTTGATATAATGGTAGTTATGAATAGAATAAGAGTTAGCAAAAGGGTTGAAAAGAAGCTCGCTAAGGGGTTAGTTTTACTAGAAGCCAGTGATCTTGAAAATGTCAATCTTAAGGATCAGGAAGTAGAAGTCTATCGTCAAGAAGGCACCTTTCTTGGAACTGCCTACCTTTCTCAGCAAAACAAGGGTTTGGGTTGGTTTATCAGTAAAGACAAGATCACCTTTAATCAAGCTTTCTTTGAAACACTCTTTAGACAAGCTAAAGAAAAGAGGAAAGCCTACTATCAAGATGATTTGACAACTGCCTTTCGTCTCTTTAACCAAGAGGGAGATGGCTTTGGCGGTCTGACAGTGGACCTTTATGGCGACTATGCTGTCTTTTCTTGGTATAACTCTTATGTTTATCAGATTCGCAAGGTTATCTCAGAAGCTTTTAGACAGGTTTTTCCTGAGGTGTTAGGGGCCTATGAGAAGATCCGCTTTAAGGGTTTGGACTATGAATCAGCCCATGTTTATGGTCAAGAAGCACCTGACTTTTTCACTGTTCTGGAAAATGGTGTTCTGTATCAAGTCTTTATGAACGATGGCTTGATGACAGGGATTTTCCTAGACCAGCATGAAGTTCGCGGGAGCTTGGTTGACGGATTGGCTATGGGGAAATCTTTACTCAATATGTTTTCTTATACAGCCGCCTTTTCAGTAGCTGCAGCTATGGGAGGAGCAAGCCAGACTACTTCGGTTGACCTAGCTAAACGTTCACGAGAATTGTCTCAAGCGCATTTTCAGACAAATGGAATCAGTACAGACGACCACCGTTTTATAGTCATGGATGTCTTTGAATATTTCAAGTATGCCAAGCGAAAAGACTTGACCTACGATGTGATTGTCCTAGATCCGCCTAGTTTCGCTCGGAACAAAAAACAAACGTTCTCTGTGGCTAAGGATTATCACAAGTTGATTTCCCAGAGTCTTGAGATTTTAAATCCTGGAGGGATTATCATTGCTAGTACCAATGCTGCCAATGTATCCCGTCAGAAATTTACAGAACAAATTGATAAAGGCTTTGCAGGAAGAAGTTACCAGATTTTAAATAAATACGGTCTTCCAGCAGATTTTGCCTATAATAAAAAAGATGAAAGTAGTAATTACCTCAAGGTGATTAGTATGAAGGTTAGTAAATGAAATTAATCGTTTCAGTAATGCCAAGAAGTTTAGAGGAGGCCCAGGCTTTGGACGCCACGAGGTACCTGGATGCCGACATCATTGAATGGCGTGCCGACTATCTGCCTAAGGAAGCGATTTTGCAGGTGGCTCCAGCTATTTTTGAAAAATTCGCAGGCCGTGAGTTGGTTTTCACTCTGCGAACTCGCTCTGAAGGGGGAGAAATCGACCTTTCTCCAGAAGAATATATCCATCTCATCAAGGAAGTGGCGCAACTCTATCAGCCAGACTATATTGATTTTGAGTACTACAGCTACAAGGATGTTTTTGAGGAAATGCTGGACTTCCCAAATCTCGTTTTGAGTTACCATAATTTCCAAGAAACACCTGAAAACATGATGGAAATCTTGTCAGAGTTGACGAGCTTAAATCCAAAACTTGTTAAGGTTGCGGTGATGGCTCACACGGAGCAGGATGTGCTAGACTTGATGAACTATACACGAGGCTTTAAAACTCTCAATCCTGAGCAGGAATATGTGACCATTTCTATGGGCAAGGTGGGCAAGGTCTCTCGTATCACTGCAGATGTGACTGGTTCTAGCTGGTCCTTTGCTAGTCTGGATGAGGCTAGTGCCCCTGGTCAGATTTCACTAGCCAACATGAAAAAAATCAGGGAGATTTTGGATGAAGCTTGATGGCTATACACGTTTAGCTGCCGTTGTTGCCAATCCTATTAAGCATTCTATTTCCCCCTTTATTCACAACAGCGCCTTTGAGGCGACAGCTACCAATGGTGCTTATGTGGCTTGGGAGATTGAAGCGAGTGACTTGGCAGAAACAGTGGTCAATATTCGTCGCTACCAGATGTTTGGCATCAACCTATCCATGCCCTATAAGGAGCAGGTGATTCCTTATTTGGATGAGCTGAGTGACGAAGCGCGCTTGATCGGTGCGGTTAATACGGTTGTCAATGAGAATGGCAATTTAATTGGATATAATACAGATGGCAAGGGATTTTTTAAGAGCTTGCCTTCTTTTACAATTACAGGTAAGAAGATGACCTTACTGGGTGCAGGTGGTGCAGCCAAGTCCATTCTGGCGCAGGCTATTTTGGATGGTGTTAGCCAGATTTCAGTTTTTGTTCGTTCAGTATCCATGGAAAAAACAAGACCTTATCTAGACAAGTTACAGGAGCAGACAGGCTTTAAAGTTGACTTGTATGCTTTAGAAGATGTTCCTGAACTGCAAGTAAGGATTGCTGAGTCGGATTTACTTGTCAATGCGACAAGTGTAGGGATGGATGGTCAATCATCTCCAGTTCCTGAAAGCATAGTCTTACCAGCAACTCTCTTAGTAGCAGATATTATTTACCAACCCTTTGAGACGCCATTTTTGAAATGGGCTAGGAGGCAGGGCAATCCAGCCGTCAATGGTCTGGGTATGTTACTCTATCAAGCTGCAGAAGCTTTTCAACTGTGGACAGGAAAAGAAATGCCGACGGAAGAGATTTGGCAGTCCTTAACAGAAAAATACCAATAAAGAAAGGGAGATTCTCCTATGAAAATCAGAATCGATATTCCTCATCATCCTTATGATATTCAGATTGAAAAAGGCTGTCTGGCTCAGGCTGGTCAATGGTTGCGAGAACTCTGGCAACCACAAAAAGTGGTCATTGTGACAGATAACCATGTAGCCTCTCTCTATGCAGAGAAGCTCAAACTCAGCCTAGAAGATGCTGGTTTTCAGGTAGCTGTTTTTGACTTTTTAGAAGGCGAAGAAAGAAAGAATTTAACCACTGTCCAGAAAGTCTATGAATTTTTAGTCAAGCAAGGTCTGACTCGTAGCGATGGAATCGTGGCTCTTGGTGGCGGTGTCGTTGGGGACTTGGCTGGTTTTGTAGCCTCTACCTATATGCGGGGCATTCACTTTGTTCAGATTCCGACTAGTTTGACTGCCCAGGTGGATTCTTCAATCGGTGGAAAGACGGGCGTCAATACTCCATTTGCTAAGAATATGGTGGGGACCTTTGCCCAGCCAGACGGGGTTCTGATTGATCCGCTTGTCCTTGAAACGCTCGGAAAGAGAGAGTTGATTGAAGGAATGGGTGAGGTCATCAAGTATGGCTTGATTGAGGATCCAGAACTGTGGAAAATTTTGACGGAGCTAGATGGTTCTGTTGAGAGCATTCTGGAATATGCAGAGACTTTGATTGAACATTCTTGTCAGGTCAAGCGCAAGATGGTAGTTGAGGATGAGTTGGACAATGGTGTTCGCCTTTACCTCAATTTTGGCCATACTATTGGCCATGCCATTGAAGCAACTGCCGGTTATGGAAAAGTCATGCATGGAGAAGCTGTAGCCATGGGGATGGTACAGATTTCCAAGGTTGCTGAGGAAAAAGGCCTTATGCCAGCTGGCATAACTCAGTCCATTACAGATATGTGTCAGAAATTTGGCTTGCCTGTTGATTATGAAAACTGGGATGTTAACAAGCTTTATCAGGCTTTGACACATGACAAGAAAGCGCGTGGTAATACCTTGAAATTGGTCTTGGTACCAGAGCTTGGTTCAGCGACTATTCACCCAGTTTCTCTGGAAGAGATGAAAGACTACTTGGTAAAATAAGGAGAGTGTATGAGATATTTAACTGCAGGAGAATCACACGGCCCCCGTCTGACGGCTATCATTGAAGGAATTCCAGCTGGGCTACCTTTGACAGCAGAGGATATCAATGAGGACCTTAAACGCCGTCAGGGTGGTTACGGTCGTGGTGGCCGTATGAAGATTGAGAGTGACCAGGTTGTCTTTACTTCGGGTGTTCGCCATGGGAAGACGACTGGGGCTCCTATTACCATGGATGTTATCAATAAGGACCACCAAAAATGGCTGGACATCATGTCTGCGGAGGACATTGAAGAGCGCCTGAAAAGCAAACGAAAAATCACCCATCCTCGCCCAGGACACGCCGACTTGGTTGGGGGGATCAAGTACCGTTTTGACGATTTGAGAAATTCTTTGGAGCGTTCATCTGCCCGTGAAACCACCATGCGGGTGGCAGTTGGCGCAGTAGCCAAACGCCTCTTGGCTGAACTGGATATGGAGATTGCCAACCATGTCGTGGTCTTTGGTGGTAAGGAAATCGATGTTCCTGAAAATTTAACAGTCGCTGAGATTAAGGAACGAGCTGCCCAGTCT
The DNA here is from genome assembly GCF_002096845.1 of Streptococcus mitis. Lineage (GTDB taxonomy): Bacteria > Bacillota > Bacilli > Lactobacillales > Streptococcaceae > Streptococcus > Streptococcus mitis_A. The sequence continues at coordinate 52,651 of NZ_NCVK01000012.1, read as the reverse complement.
GAAGTTTCTATTGTCAACCAAGAAAGAGAACAGGAAATCAAGGATTATATTGACCAAATTAAACGTGACGGTGATACCATCGGTGGGGTTGTGGAGACAGTCGTTGGAGGTGTTCCAGTTGGTCTTGGTTCCTATGTCCAATGGGACAGAAAATTGGATGCGCGATTGGCCCAAGCCGTTGTTTCTATCAATGCTTTTAAAGGGGTGGAATTTGGTCTCGGCTTTGAAGCTGGTTACCGTAAAGGTAGCCAGGTCATGGATGAAATTCTCTGGTCTAAAGAAGACGGTTATACCCGCCGTACCAATAATTTAGGCGGTTTCGAAGGTGGCATGACTAATGGGCAACCTATCGTTGTTCGTGGCGTCATGAAACCTATTCCTACTCTTTATAAGCCTCTTATGAGTGTGGATATCGAAACCCACGAACCTTATAAGGCAACCGTGGAGAGAAGTGATCCGACCGCTCTTCCAGCTGCAGGAGTGGTTATGGAAGCTGTTGTGGCTACGGTTCTGGCACAAGAAATCCTCGAAAAATTCTCATCAGACAATCTAGAGGAATTAAAAGAAGCGATAGCCAAACACCGAGACTATACAAAGAACTATTAAGGAGTTCCTATGGCAAAAACAATCTATATCGCAGGTCTTGGTTTGATTGGTGCCTCTATGGCACTTGGTATCAAACGTGATCATCCAGATTATGAAATTTTAGGTTATAATCGCAGTCAAGCTTCGAGAGATATTGCTTTGAAAGAAGGCATGATTGACCGTGCAACAGATGATTTTGCCAGTTTTGCTCCTCTTGCGGATATCATCATTCTCAGCTTGCCAATCAAACAAACTATTGCTTTCATTAAGGAGTTGGCTAACTTGGATTTGAAAGAAGGCGTCATTATTTCAGATGCTGGTTCGACCAAGTCAGCCATTGTGGATGCGGCGGAGCAGTATTTGGCTGGCAAGTCTGTTCGCTTTGTCGGGGCCCATCCCATGGCTGGTAGTCACAAGACAGGGGCTGCTTCTGCGGATGTCAATCTTTTTGAAAACGCCTATTATATCTTCACACCTTCGAGGCTGACAAGTCAGGACACGCTTGAGGAAATGAGGGATCTGCTTTCAGGTCTTCATGCTCGTTTTATCGAAATTGATGCCAAGGAGCATGATCGTGTCACTTCTCAGATTAGCCATTTTCCTCATATTCTGGCTTCTAGTCTCATGGAACAGACCGCGGTCTATGCTCAAGAACATGAGATGGCAAGGCGCTTTGCGGCCGGTGGTTTTCGAGATATGACTCGGATTGCGGAAAGCGAGCCAGGGATGTGGACCTCCATTCTCTTGTCCAATCGTGAGACTATCCTAGAGCGGATTGCGGATTTCAAGGAGCGTTTGGAAGAGATTGGTCAAGCCATCAGCAAGGGAGATGAGGAGCAGATTTGGAACTTTTTCAACCAAGCGCGTGAGCAACGTCAGGCCATGGAAATCCATAAGCGTGGTGGTGTGGATAGCTCTTACGACCTCTATGTTGACGTTCCCGATGAAGAAGACGTTATTTTACGAATCTTGGAATTGCTACGTGGAACTTCCTTGGTTAATATTCACATCAATGAGGAAAACCGTGAGGATATTCACGGGATCCTACAAATTTCATTTAAAAATGCTCAAGACTTGGAACGAGCCGAGTACCTCATAACAGAAAATACCGACTACACAGTCGTCATCAAATAAGGAGAAAATTATGTCAAATATTTACGATAGTGCAAATGAACTCAGTCGCGGTCTACGCGAATTGCCAGAATACAAGGCTGTCAAAGCAGCTAAAGATGCTATTTCAGCAGATGCTGAGGCAAGCAAAATTTTTACAGAATATGTTGCTTTCCAAGAGGAAATTCAAAGACTGGCACAGACAGGTCAAATGCCAGACGCTTCCTTTCAAGCGAAAATGGAAGGCTTTGGCAAGCGGATTCAAGGGAATAGCCTCTTATCAGAATTCTTTACTAAGCAACAACAATTGGCAATTTACCTTTCTGACATTGAAAAAATTGTTTTCGAACCAGTTTCAGAATTGCTAAAATAAGAAAATAACTATCATAAAGTCAGAAATTTTTAAGGAATTTCTGGCTTTTTATGATAAAATAGGTAAAAGTATTGCAAGTATGAGGTCCAGTATGAAACTAAAAACAAACATTCGCCACTTACACGGCAGTATCCGCGTCCCAGGTGACAAGTCTATCAGTCACCGTTCTATTATCTTTGGAAGTTTAGCTGAGGGTGAGACCAAGGTTTATGATATTCTGCGAGGTGAAGACGTTCTTTCGACCATGCAGGTTTTTCGTGACCTTGGTGTTGAAATTGAGGACAAAGATGGGATTATTACTATTCAAGGTGTAGGCATGGATGGCTTAAAAGCTCCGCAAAATGCCCTTGATATGGGAAATTCTGGAACCTCGATTCGTCTGATTTCAGGTGTTCTTGCTGGTGCAGACTTTGAAGTAGAAATGTTTGGAGATGATAGTCTTTCCAAACGTCCTATGGATCGTGTGACGATTCCACTGAAAAAAATGGGCGTTAGTATTTCAGGACAAACTGAGCGAGACCTGCCTCCCCTTCATTTAAAGGGGACTAAAAATTTAACACCTATTCAGTATGAGTTGCCGATTGCCTCTGCCCAAGTCAAGTCAGCCTTGATGTTTGCGGCCTTGCAGGCTCAGGGGGAGTCTGTTATTATCGAAAAAGAATGCACCCGTAATCATACTGAAGATATGTTGCAACAATTTGGTGGTCATTTAAGTGTGGACGGTAAGAAAATCACAGTCCAAGGGCCACAAAAATTGACAGGACAAAAGGTGGTTGTTCCAGGAGATATTTCCAGTGCAGCCTTTTGGTTGGTCGCAGGTTTGATTGTTCCAAATTCTCGTGTAGTGCTGCAGAATGTGGGCATCAACGAAACGCGTACAGGTATCATTGATGTCATTCGCACCATGGGTGGAAAATTAGAAGTTACTGAAATTGACCCAGTCGCTAAATCTGCAACCTTGACTGTTGAGTCTTCTGACCTCAAAGGAACAGAGATTGGTGGCGCTTTGATTCCACGCTTGATTGATGAATTGCCAATTATCGCTCTTCTGGCGACCCAGGCCCAAGGTGTAACAGTTATCAAGGATGCTGAGGAGCTCAAGGTCAAGGAAACAGATCGCATTCAGGTGGTGGCAGACGCTTTAAATAGTATGGGAGCAGATATTACTCCGACGGCAGATGGAATGATTATCAAAGGAAAATCAGCCCTTCACGGTGCTAGAGTCAATACTTTTGGAGACCATCGTATCGGCATGATGACGGCTATTGCGGCCCTCTTGGTTGCTGATGGAGAGGTGGAGCTTGATCGTGCAGAAGCCATCAATACCAGCTATCCTAGTTTCTTTGATGATTTGGAGAGCTTGATTCATGGCTAAGGTGTTATTAGGCTTTATGGGGGCTGGAAAATCGACTATTGCAAGAGGCTTGGACTCTAATTACCTTGATATGGATGCTCTGATAGAGAAGCGCTTAGGCATGTCTATTGCAGAATTTTTCTCGGAAAAGGGAGAAGCGGCCTTTCGACGGGTGGAGTCAGAAGTTTTAACAGACTTACTAAAAACGGACCGAGTTGTGTCGACTGGTGGAGGAGTAGTCATTTCTCAGAAAAATCGCGACTTACTCAAAAACAATTCTGATAATATCTATCTGAAAGCTGATTTTGAAACCCTCTACCAACGTATTGCAGCTGATAAGGATAATCAGCGTCCGCTTTTTCTAAATAATAGCAAGGAAGGATTAGCAGCTATTTTCCAAGAACGACAGGCTTGGTATGAGGAAGTAGCCAGTCGGGTTTTGGATGTGACCAAGCTAAGCCCAGAGGAAATTATAGAGGAACTGAGATGAAAATTGCTTATCTAGGTCCCAAGGGATCATTTTCACATCACGTTGTGCAGACAGCTTTTCCTCATGAGGAATTGCAGGCCTTTGCCAATATTACAGATGTCATTAAGGCCTATGAGCAAGGCTTGGTGGACTATTCTGTGGTGCCAGTTGAAAATTCTATCGAGGGTAGTGTTCATGAAACCTTGGACTACCTTTTTCATCAGGCTCGCATCCAAGCAGTAGCAGAAATCGTTCAGCCCATTCATCAGCAGTTGATGGTGGTTCCAGGTCACACTAAGATTGAAAAGATTTTTTCTCACCCACAGGCCTTGGCTCAAGGAAAGAAATTCATCGATGAACAGTATCCAAAGGCCCAAATTGAGGTGACAGCCAGTACAGCTTATGCGGCCCGCTTTATTTCTGAACATCCTGACCAGCCTTATGCAGCCATTGCACCTAGAAGTTCTGCCGAAGAATATGGCTTGGAACTGATTGCTGAGGATATTCAGGAAATGGAAGCTAATTTCACACGTTTCTGGGTTCTGGGAGCTGAAGGTGTAGCTATTCCCTTGCAAGCACAAACTGAGAAAATGAGTTTGGCCTTGACCTTACCTGACAACCTTCCAGGTGCACTTTATAAGGCTCTTTCGACCTTTGCTTGGAGAGGAATTGACCTGACAAAAATTGAAAGTCGTCCACTCAAGACAGCGTTGGGCGAATACTTTTTCATTATCGATGTGGACTATACTGATAAGGAACTTGTCCATTTTGCCCAAAAAGAATTAGAAGCGATTGGAATCCAGTATAAAGTTCTGGGTGCCTATCCTATTTATCCAATATCAGACCATGGAAAGGAGAGAAGATGAGTAAAGAAAATCCCTTAAGCCATCACGAGCAGTTGCGTTATGACTATCTACTTAAGAATATTCACTACCTCAATGAGCGAGAGAAAAAAGAGTTTGCTTACTTGCAAGACAAATTAAATAAGGCAAGTAGTGACGCTCTCTCAGAAAGTCAGGAATTGACAGAGGATTTTAGAAAGACAAGTGCTAACACTTCGATTCCTTCTTATAATAGCCGTAGTCGTTCTGAGAGATACCAGAAGATCAATTCTCTTCCAAAGAAAAAAACTAAAAAGCGGAAGCTACGGTGGGGCCGCATTTTCGCAGGTTTACTGGCTATCTTAGCTTGTCTAGCATTGGGTATGATTTTTATGTTCTTAAAAGGTTATACCAATGCTAATCCAGATAAAACTGCCAATGCCCGAGCAGCTCAAGTAGAAGTCTTTAACGGTCAAGATACCAGAGATGGAGTTAATATTTTGATCATGGGTACAGATGGTCGAATCGGTCAAAACAGTGCTGAGACGCGGACGGACTCTATTATGGTACTAAATGTCGGAGGTTCGGATAAGAAAATGAAGCTAGTCAGTTTCATGCGTGACAATTTGGTTTATATAGACGGTTACAGCCAAGTCATTAACGGTAGAAAACAGACGGATAACAAGTTAAACGTAGCCTATGAGTTAGGAGAACAAGAGGGGCAAAAAGGGGCAGAAATGGTTCGCCAAGTCTTGAAAGATAATTTTGATTTGGACATTAAGTACTATGCCTTGGTCGATTTTCAGGCCTTTGCAACAGCGATTGATACACTTTTCCCTGAAGGGGTGACAATTGATGCTCAATTTTCAACATTGAATGGGCGCCCATTAACAGAAGCTACAGTAGGGGATGATTTACACGCTACTGAGACTGAATCTCCAACCCAGACTATCAAAGTTGGGAAACAGCAGATGAACGGTTCAACCTTGCTCAACTATGCTCGCTTCCGTGATGATGATGAGGCGGATTACGGCCGTACCAAAAGACAGCAACAAGTACTGACAGCCCTTCTTCAGCAAATCAAAGATCCAACCAAGCTCTTTACAGGCTCAGAGGCACTTGGCAAGGTATTCGCAATGACCTCAACGAATGTTCCTTATACCTTCCTGTTAACAAATGGCTTGTCTTTCCTAGACGGAGCTCAAAATGGTATTGAAAAATTGACGATTCCAGAACTGGGTGACTGGGTAGATGCCTATGATGTTTATGGAGGTTTGGGCTTGCTGGTCGATCAAAACAAATATCAGAATAAATTATCTCAGGTGGGCTTGAGATAAGATAAGACAGAAAAATCAAAGCTTGAAGGCTATTTATCTAGCAGTCAGGCTTTGATTTTTTACAGTCTTCAATAGATTTTCACCCCCTATTTGTGGTATAATGAAACGATACGATAGAAAGAATAATGAACAATATGACTGATTTAAAAGCAATTCAGGCTCGTAGTCTGGAGATGGCTGAATATTTTGTGGCCTTTTGCAAGGAACATGATTTACTTTGTTATCTCTGTGGAGGAGGTGCTATTGGTGCCCTTCGAAACAAGGGTTTCATTCCTTGGGATGACGACCTAGACTTTTTTATGCCTCGTAAGGATTATGAGAAATTAGCAGAAATATGGCCTCGTTATGCAGATGAACGTTATTTCTTGTCAAAGAGTAACAAGGATTTTGTTGATCGTAATCTTTTTATTACCATTCGTGACAAGGAAACCACCTGTATCAAGCCTTATCAGCAGGATTTGAATTTACCACATGGTCTGGCCTTGGATGTTTTGCCTTTGGATTATTATCCGAAAAATCCAGCTGAGCGGAAAAAACAGGTTCGTTGGGCGCTGATTTATTCTCTTTTTTGTGCCCAAACTATTCCAGAAAAGCATGGTGCACTTATGAAATGGGGAAGCCGTATTTTACTGGGTGTGACTCCAAAATCTCTCCGTTATCGCATTTGGAAAAAAGCTGAGAAAGAAATGACCAAGTACAGTCTAGCTGAGAGCGATGGAATCACAGAATTATGCTCAGGTCCTGGCTACATGAGAAACAAGTACCTAATCGAATCTTTTGAGGATAATCTTTTCTTGCCATTTGAAGGAACAGAGATGCCTATTCCAGTTGGCTATGATGCTTATCTCAGCACTGCTTTTGGCGATTATATGACTCCTCCACCAGCAGACAAGCAAGTACCGCATCATGATGCTGTCATCGCTGATATGGATAAGTCTTATACAGAATACAAGGGAGAATATGGAGCATGATGGGTGAAAAAATTAGCGTTATCGTTCCAGTCTACAATGTAGAAGCCTACCTGAAGCGATGTGTGGAGTCAATTCTTCATCAGACTTATACTAATTTTGAACTAATCCTAATAAATGATGGATCTACTGATTCCAGTGGACAAATCTGTGATCAGTTAGCACATCAGTATGAAAATATCAAGGTTTACCATATCGAAAATGCTGGTGTTTCTAATGCCAGAAATGTTGGAATTCAGCTAGCGACGGGTGCTTGGATAACTTTTGTTGATAGCGATGATTTCGTCACCAAGGATTACCTAGCTACTTTAGCTAGTGCAGTTGAGGGAGAAAATGTAGGTTTTGTGATTGCTCCTCTACATCATATCAAAAATGGAATAGAGACAGCCTTCCCCCCGTATTCTGGTAGAAAAGAACTTTGGTCAACAGAAGAAACCATGAAAGAATTACTGATGACCACTAAGACATCATTCTTTCCAGTCGCAAAACTATTTAAGAGAGACCTGCTGGTAGATGAGAAATTTAATACAGACTACCATCTAGCTGAAGATGCCTTATTTTTAACTGAATTGCTACTAAAGACAAGATGCAGTAGCGTATTTATTGACAAACCAATTTATTATTATGATCATCGTGAGGGAAGTGCGACAACATCTGTTAATCGGTATGTATTTGATACGATAAAAGTTTATAAGAACATTATTGCTCAAGTATCACAAGTATTTCCTAATTTAAAATATGAATTAAAAAATAGAGAATGTTGGTCATATATCACAGTCTACGATAAAATCATATTTACTTCATCTGAGCAGTATCAAAAGGAGAAAGTCGAACTAAGGACTTGGATTATTCAGCATCGACACGAAATATGGAAGGATACTTATTTCACCACATTTCGTAAGATAGCTGTCCTGTCACTTGTCTTTTCTCCATGGATATATAAAAAAATTGTTGGATTAAGAAACTAATATTATGAGAAGGAGTTGAAAATGAATTTTTCAAAAATGGATGAATACTTTGAAAAATCAAAACTATGGATTGCATATCTCTTTGTTTTCATTTCGATTTTAAGTATGAGTTCACTGGTTTATAAGATAGCAAATCCCCTTTATAAAGGATTGTCAGCGATTGTAGTGCTTTATATTTGCTATACCTTATTGTTTAAGTGGAAAAAAATCACAGTAGATCGTAAATTTCTGTCCTTATTTGGTCTATTAGCAGGAAGTCATCTGTTATCTGCTATTTTTAATCGCTCTGGACATTTGATTGGAAATGTGATTGAGATTCTCTTTATGGTAACCTATATTTTATTATTTACCATGTTAGAATCAGGTCAATTAAAGAAATTATTTGATTGGATTTCTTACACTATTCAAATTATTTCTTTTTCTTCTGCTATTTTTGCATTTACATTATTAGTAAGTAAAGTACTTATCCTATTTAAAATTGGCCAGCAATCTTATTACTATGGTGTTATGAATGGGCGTTTGTGGGGAATTGTTAATCCCAATGCTAGTGCAATTTTTTCATATATTAGCATTGTTTTGGCTATGTATTTGATTCATAAAGGAAATAAATACTCTGTTTATCTAAAACTGAATAATGTGATTCAATTAGTTTACTTTGCAACCATGCAAAGTAGGGGTGCTTTATTATCTTTAGTGTTAATGATTGGGTTTTATAGTTTCTTTATTAACAGGGGCAAGTTAGCTAAGCGATTTCTAATCTTTATTGTTTCTGCTTTACTTGTTTCTGCTACTAACATCGGATTGAGTTATGTAACCTCTATTTACATATCCTCGGGGAAAGCGACTGTATTAGACTTAAATAAAGGACAATCTTATGCAGAAACAGATTCTTCAGTTATAAAAAAAACAGGCGAACTTCATCTAATAGAAACAACACCTAGTGGTAGAACTTATATTTGGAAAAATGCTATAAAAATGGGAAGTGCAAAACCAATTTTTGGTTATGGTGTAAGGAATGTTCCAGATTATTACACAAAATATTTCAGTAAATTTGAGATTCAAAATTCTCTTATTGGTGGAAATTTCCATAACATTTTGGTAACGATATTTGTTAGTTCTGGTATTTTAGGTTTAGTATCCTTTCTGCTTCTACTAGGATATGTAATTAAGCGCTTTTTGACTTATTTGATTGTTTCCAAAAAGAACTCTGAAAAGTTGATTATGATTCTTTTCTTTGGCATCTTGTTCGGTCAATTATTTGAAAGTCAGATTATGTACTCAACTAACTTTATCAATATTATTTTTTGGTTGATTATTGGTTATGGATTAGTTGTTTGCAAACGTGATGAAGGTATTCGTTATCAGGAAGTAACTGATATTAGAGAGATTCAACAGATGGAACTAGGAATCATGGAATACATTCATGAAACTTGTCAGAAAATTGGTGTTAAATATTTCCTAGCTTATGGCAGTCTTATCGGTGCGGTTCGTCATAAAGGTTTTATTCCTTGGGATGATGACATGGATATCTGTATGTTACGAGAAGATTATGAAAAGTTGCAAGACTATCTTATCGCTAACCCTGATGAACGTTACGAAGTGATGTCTTATAAAAATAATCTCAACTATGTCTATCCCTTCATGAAAGTGCAGGATAATCAAACTTATTTACTAGAAGAAGATGTTCGAATTGATTCCAATATGGGGATTTATGTAGATATTTTCCCTGTAGATGGTTACGATGATGACTCAGTTTTTAAAGATAAAATGACGAGACTTATAAAAAAACGTCAATTAAGCTGTTATACATTTAAAGGAATTACCAATACTAAAAGCCTATTAAATTCTTTAATTCGCTATATATCAGTCATTATCTTCTATTTCACAAATACGAATAAGTATATTAGAGGCATTGATGATCTTGCTAAATCTAGAAAAGTAGATGATTACGAGTTGGTTGACTATCTTATTTATAAAGATATGAATAAACCAGTCTGGAAGCGGGAATGGTTGAATCAAACTATTACGGGTGTATTCGAAGGTAAGGAATTTATGATTCCAAAAAACTATCATGAAATTCTGACCTCGGACTACGGAGACTACATGCAACTACCACCAGTTGAGCTAAGGTTCTCTCATCATGATTTTCAATTGTGGAAAATTATTAAGGTATCTCAATGATGTTATTGAAATGAAGAACCATTGACTCAATGTAAAAAGATTAGGAGTGAATAATAGATGTCAGAGAAAATTTTGACTCTTGAAGAAATTAAACAAATTGAATTAGATATTTTAAACTATTTGCATGAATTGTGTGAGGAGCATGAAATCAAGTATTTTATTGATTTTGGAACCTTGCTAGGAGCTGTACGCCATAAAGGTTTTATTCCTTGGGATGATGATACCGATATTTCTTTGGCTCGAGATGAATTTGAAAAGCTCTATGAGATATTAAAAAATGAAAAACATCCCTACTACAGATTAATTTCATATAGAGAAACAAAAGGCTACCCTTATACATATATGAGAGTTTATGATGTGAGGACAAGAAGAGATGCTAATCTTTTAGATAAGTCGGTTGTTCTAGGTACTTGTGTTGATATTTTCCCATACGATGGGGTTGTTACAGATGAACGTGATAGAAAAAAGATGAGGCTTTATAAACAATTTATTCGACTTTCGTCTCTGAATTTTAAAGGAGTCAAAATAGATAATGGAGGTGTCAAAAATTTACCACGTTATTTTGCATCTACAATTTTTAGACTGACTTCTCCACAGAAATGGAATGAAAAATTGGAGAAGTTAGCTTTGCAATATGATGTTGGGCAGGCTACAGATCTTGCATGTACTACCTATGACTCTTACTATCCAAGTGGAATTAAGAAAGAGTGGCTATATGATACAATTGAAATGCCATATGAGAATATTCTTGTGAAGGTTCCTAGAAAATTCCATGAGATTTTGGTTTACGAGTTTGGTAAAGACTATATGACTCCTCCACCTATTGAAAATCAAAATCCAGGAACTGATAAAAATTACTGGATTGATTAATTTATGAGCAAGTTGCTTTGATTTGATAATTCGATAAAATAAATAACCTACCTATTTACTGGATATTCCTTGTTTTAGATAGGTAGGTGATTTTTTTAATTTCTTTTAATCTTAGCAAGAGCAAGATTGAGTGCATAATGGAATGTTTTATCTTTTGTGATAAAAAGTATCAAGAGATAGTAGATTCCACAGGTTGCAACAGTCGAGAGAACCATGAGTATCATATTGAGGTTGACTATATAAGAGTTGATTTGGAAAAGGAATTTAAACGCAAAATAGATCGGAATGAATCCGAGCGATACAATAGTATAGCGTGTTAAAGTAGTAAAGATTTCTTTTAAGTCAAGCAGATGATGTTTCTTGATAAAGTAAATTTCCAGTAGAACAACTACAGTTTCTGCAATAATAGTAGTAGCAATGTAGTACTCTGGTGCAAAAATATTATTGAAATATAAGAGACTGTTGAGTAGGATATTAGCGCCGCCACCAATAAAGTAAAAGGCTGTTAAACGATTTTCGTGGTCGTTGATGAAGATAATTTGTTTACCAAGGATTAACTCAATGGCCCAAATGATAGTCCGAAAAGCGAAGACACTAGTCACAATACCAGCTTCAAGGTATTTTTCAGAAGAATAGATGACTGCAGCGTAGTTCCCTAATACCATAATCCCAATACTGGTTGGAATGATAAGGAAATAAAAGAGGGCGGCTCCTTGGTTTAGAAGATTTTTATAAGATTCGTAGTCTTTCTTACCGAGATAGTAGCCGAGACGTGGAATACTAACGTTGATAGCTCCACTCAGGACACTGGCAATCAACATAACGATGCTAGAAGCAATGGTGTAATAAGAAATGTAGTTTTCATCAGGTCCTTTGGTAATAAACATTCTATCAAGTAAGGTGTAGAGCATATTGGCATTAGCTAGAAGCAACATGGTCAAGAGTGGTTTAGATGCTTTGACTAATTCGACAAGACCAATCTTAACAAAGGAAACTTCTCTCTTGATCCAGAGAAAACTGAGTAGATAGTTGAGAATTGTCGTTGCACTCATGATGATTGCATAAGGTACGATATCATTTGGAGTTTTTACAAAGGTGAAGATAGCGACCAACATGGCAATACGAATAACCAATGTTTTATATAAGATGAATGCATAATTTTCATAAGCTTCATTCATCCACTCGATATAAAGGAATTGGAAGAGAGCCTGGACACCAAGTATATAGTAGAGTTCTTTCAAATTTTCAATACTATTATCTAGATAAATAAATAGGAAATAGATACTTGTTGTTAGAACAGATGTAATAATGGATATATAGAATAACTTAGAGAAAACATAGTTGATTTTATTTTTATCGTCCTTGACCTTACTGATAGCTCGAATTCCGTAGTTATAGATTCCAAAGGCGGCTAAAGGAATGACAAAGCTAGCCCAGGTATTAGCAGTATTGAAGTAACCGTAGTTGGATTTGCTGAGAATCCGAGTCAGATAAGGATTGGTTATCAGCGGAAAAACGATATTGAGAACATTGACTAGTAAGCTAGCCAGTGCATTAACTTTTATATTTTTCATTGTACTTTCTTTCTTGTATTGTAAAATGGTCTCTAGTATTATATCACATTCTCGCTCCATTCTTTTGATAAAATCGTAAAAATCTAGTATAATAGATAGAACTGAAAGTATGAGGTTACTAGCAATGAAAATGAAACAAATTAGTGATACAACTTTGAAAATCACGATGTCTTTAGAGGATTTGATGGATCGAGGAATGGAGATTGCTGACTTTCTTGTTCCTCAAGAAAAAACAGAAGAGTTCTTTTATGCTATCTTAGATGAGTTAGAGATGCCTGAGAGCTTTTTGGATACAGGCATGTTGAGCTTCCGTGTGACTCCAAAACCTGATAAGGTTGATGTCTTTGTAACCAAGTCAAAGATTGACCAAAATCTAGATTTTGAAGATTTATCGGATTTACCAGACATGGAAGAATTGGCTCAGATGTCGCCAGATGAATTTATCAAAACTTTAGAAAAAAGCATCGCAGACAAAACCAAGGATGACATCGAAGCCATTCAATCTCTAGAGCAAGTAGAAGCCAAGGAAGAAGAGCAGGAGCAAGCTGAACAAGAAGTTGAGAACAAGAAAGAGCCTTACATCTACTACATCCTTTCTTTTTCTAAGTTAGCTGACTTGGTAGCTTTTGCTAAGACAGTGACTTTTGAGATGGAAACTTCTGAACTCTACAAAATGAACGAGCGCTATTATTTGACCATTTTAGTGGATATTGAAAATCATCCAAGTCCATATCCAGCTTGGCTGTTGGCTCGTATGCGCGAGTTTGCGGACGATAGTGACATCAGTCGCTCAGTCTTGCAAGAGTATGGCCAAGTCTTGATGAATCACGATGCAGTACTTAATCTGCAAAAGATTGGATAATCATTTCTGGAAAATTATTTCTAGATTTTAGGAAGAGCGAATCATTTGATTCGTTTTTTTCTTTTCTAGACTGAAATAGTGATTTACTATAATAGGAATTTTCACAAAATTCTGTTATAATGGCTATATTAGAAAATTTCGAGGAGACAAACATGACAGTTAAAATTGCTTTACTAGGATTTGGTACCGTTGCAAGTGGCGTGCCTTTCCTCCTAAAGGAAAATGGAGAAAAAATCAATCAATCAGCACATTCAGAGATTGAAGTTGCCAAGGTATTGGTCAAAGATGAAGATGAAAAGAATCGCTTGCTTGCAGCAGGGAATGACTTTAACTTTGTAACCAATGTGGATGACATTTTATCAGACCAAGACATTACGATCGTAGTGGAATTGATGGGACGTATCGAACCTGCTAAGACCTTTATCACTCGTGCCTTGGAAGCTGGGAAACACGTTGTTACTGCCAACAAGGATCTTTTGGCTGTCCATGGTGCAGAATTGCTAGAAATCGCTAAAGCTAACAAGGTAGCACTTTACTACGAAGCAGCAGTAGCGGGAGGTATTCCAATTCTTCGCACTCTAGCAAATTCCTTGGCTTCTGATAAAATCACGCGTGTGCTTGGAGTAGTCAACGGAACTTCTAACTTCATGATGACCAAGATGGTGGAAGAAGGATGGTCTTACGATGATGCTCTGGCGGAAGCTCAAAGACTTGGTTTTGCAGAAAGTGATCCGACAAATGACGTAGATGGGATTGATGCAGCCTACAAGATGGTTATTTTGAGCCAATTTGCCTTTGGTATGAAAGTTTCATTTGACGATGTAGCTCACAAGGGAATTCGCAACATCACACCAGAAGACGTAGCTGTAGCTCAAGAACTTGGTTATGTAGTGAAATTGGTTGGTTCTATTGAGGAAACTCCTTCAGGAATTGCTGCAGAAGTAACTCCAACCTTCCTACCTAAAGCGCACCCACTTGCTAGTGTGAATGGGGTAATGAACGCTGTCTTTGTAGAATCTATCGGTATCGGTGAGTCTATGTACTATGGACCAGGTGCGGGTCAAAAACCAACTGCAACAAGTGTTGTGGCGGATATTGTCCGTATCGTTCGTCGTTTGAATGATGGAACCATCGGTAAAGATTTCAACGAATACAGCCGTGAATTGGTCTTGGCTAATCCAGAAGATGTCAAAGCAAACTACTACTTCTCAATCTTGGCACCAGACTCAAAAGGTCAGGTCTTGAAGTTGGCTGAAATCTTCAATGCTCAAGATATTTCCTTCAAGCAAATCCTCCAAGACGGAAAAGAGGGTGACAAGGCGCGTGTCGTTATCATTACACACAAGATTAATAAAGCCCAGCTTGAAAATGTTTCAGCTGAATTGAAGAAGGTTTCAGAATTTGACCTCTTGAATACCTTCAAGGTGCTAGGAGAATAAGATGAAGATTATCGTACCTGCAACCAGTGCTAATATCGGGCCAGGTTTTGACTCGGTTGGTGTAGCTGTAACCAAGTATCTTCAAATTGAGGTTTGCGAAGAACGAGATGAGTGGTTGATTGAACACCAGATTGGCAAATGGATTCCTCATGACGAGCGTAATCTCTTGCTCAAAATTGCCCTACAAATTGTACCAGATTTGCAACCAAGACGCTTGAAAATGACCAGTGATGTTCCCTTGGCGCGTGGTTTGGGTTCTTCTAGCTCGGTTATTGTTGCTGGGATTGAACTAGCCAACCAATTAGGCCAGCTCAACTTATCTGACCATGAAAAGTTGCAGTTGGCGACCAAGATTGAAGGGCATCCAGACAATGTAGCTCCAGCCATTTATGGTAATCTTGTTATTGCAAGTTCCGTTGATGGACAAGTTTCAGCTATCGTGGCTGACTTCCCAGAGTGTGATTTTCTAGCTTACATTCCTAACTATGAATTACGCACTCGCGATAGCCGCGGTGTCTTGCCTAAAAAATTGTCCTATAAGGAAGCTGTTGCTGCTAGTTCTATTGCCAATGTGGCCGTTGCAGCCTTGTTGGCAGGAGACATGGTGACAGCTGGGCAAGCAATCGAGGGAGACCTCTTCCATGAGCGCTATCGTCAGGACTTGGTAAGAGAATTTGCTACGATTAAACAAGTAGCCAAAGAGAATGGTGCCTATGCAACCTATCTCTCTGGTGCAGGACCAACAGTGATGGTCTTGGCTTCTCATGATAAGATGCCAACGATTAAGGCAGAATTGGAAAAGCAACCTTTCAAAGGCAAACTACATGATTTGAAAGTTGATACCCAAGGTGTCCGTGTCGTAGCAAAATAAAGAATAGAAGATAGGATGGGGAAACTCTCGACCAGAGGGCTTCCTATCCTTTTTTTGAAAAGAAGTCTAGTTAATACTCTTCGAAAATCAAATTCAAACCACGTCAGCTTCGCCTTGCCGTACTCAAGTACAGCCTGTGGCTAGCTTCCTAGTTTGCTCTTTGATTTTCATTGAGTATAAAAACTTGATAAAGGAGAAATAAAGATGGCAGAAATTTATCTAGCAGGTGGTTGTTTTTGGGGCCTAGAGGAGTATTTTTCACGAATTTCTGGAGTGCTAGCAACCAGTGTTGGCTACGCTAATGGGCAAGTCGAAACGACCAATTACCAACTACTCAAGGAAACAGACCATGCAGAAACGGTTCAAGTGATTTATGATGAGAAGACAGTGTCACTCAGAGAGATTTTACTTTATTATTTCCGAGTCATCGATCCTTTATTGATTAATCGACAAGGGAATGACCGTGGTCGCCAATATCGTACTGGGATTTATTACCAAGATGAAGCAGATTTGCCAGCTATCTACACAGTGGTACAGGAGCAGGAGCGCATGCTGGGTCGAAAGATTGCAGTAGAGGTGGAGAAACTGCGCCACTACATTTTGGCTGAAGACTACCACCAAGACTATCTTAAGAAGAATCCTTCGGGTTACTGTCATATCGATGTGACGGATGCTGAGAAGCCATTGATTGATGCCTCTTACTATGAAAAGCCTAGTCAAGAGGTGTTGAAGGAAAGCTTAACTGAAGAGTCCTATCGTGTCACCCAAGAAGCTGCTACAGAGGCTCCGTTTAGTAATGTCTATGACCAAACCTTTGAAGAGGGCATTTATGTAGATATTACGACGGGTGAGCCACTCTTCTTTGCTAAGGATAAGTTTGCTTCAGGTTGTGGTTGGCCAAGTTTTAGCCGTCCGATTTCCAAGGAGTTGATTCATTATTACAAAGACTTGAGCCATGGAATGGAGCGAATTGAAGTTCGTTCTCGGTCAGGCAATGCTCACTTGGGTCATGTTTTCACAGATGGACCTCGGGAGTTAGGTGGCCTCCGTTACTGTGTCAACTCTGCCTCTCTGCGCTTTGTGACCAAGGATGAGATGGAAGAAGCAGGATATGGCTATCTACTGCCTTACTTAAATAAATAAAACAGAGAGGGTGGGCACTTCCCACTTTCTTTATTTCCAGAATACGAATAAAAGGGATTTATGAAACATTTACTATCTTACTTTAAACCCTACATCAGAGAATCGATTTTAGCACCCTTGTTCAAGCTACTTGAAGCTGTGTTTGAGCTCTTAGTTCCTATGGTGATTGCTGGGATTGTTGACCAATCCTTGCCCCAGAGAGATCAAGGTCATCTATGGATGCAGATTGGTCTACTCCTTATCTTTGCAGTAATTGGTGTTGTAGTGGCCTTAATAGCTCAGTTCTACTCAGCTAAGGCTGCGGTTGGATTTGCCAAAGAATTGACAGGTGATCTCTATCGCCATATTATTTCCTTGTCCAAGGACAGCAGAGACCGTCTGACAACTTCTAGTTTGGTGACACGCTTGACTTCGGATACCTATCAGATTCAGACTGGGATCAATCAATTCCTGCGTCTCTTTTTACGAGCGCCTATTATCGTTTTTGGGGCTATTTTTATGGCTTATCGCATCTCAGCTGAGCTGACTTTCTGGTTCTTGGTCATGGTTGTCATTTTGACTATTGTTATTGTAGGGCTGTCTAGACTGGTTAATCCTCTCTACAGTGTTCTCAGAAAGAAAACGGACCAACTGGTTCAGGAAACACGTCAGCAATTACAAGGAATGCGGGTTATTCGTGCTTTTGGACAAGAAAAACGAGAGTTACAGATTTTTCAAACTCTTAACCAAGTCTATGCTAGATTACAAGAAAAGACAGGTTTCTGGTCTAGTTTATTACCCCCTCTGACCTATCTGATTGTTAATGGAACTCTCCTCGTCATCATCTGGCAGGGCTATATCTCAATTCAAGGAAGCTTGCTTAGTCAAGGTGCCTTGATTGCTCTTATCAATTATCTATTGCAGATCTTGGTGGAATTGGTCAAACTAGCTATGCTGATAAATTCTCTCAACCAGTCCTATATCTCAGCCAAGCGAATCGAGGAAGTCTTTGCCGAAGCTCCAGAAGATATTCATTCAGAGTTAGAACAAAAGCAAACTACCAGTAATCAGGTTTTACAAGTCCAAGAACTGACCTTTACCTATCCTGATGCGGCCCAGCCTTCTCTGAGAGACATTTCCTTTGATATGAAGCAAGGGCAAATCCTTGGTATCATTGGGGGAACAGGTTCTGGTAAATCAAGCTTAGTGCAAGTCATCCTTGGACTTTACCCAGCAGACAAGGGGAGCATTGACCTTTATCGAAATGGATCTAGTCCTCTTAATTTGGAGCAGTGGCGGTCTTGGATTGCCTATGTGCCCCAAAAAGTCGAACTCTTTAAGGGAAGCATTCGTTCCAACTTGACTCTAGGTTTCAATCACGAAGTAACGGACCAAGAACTTTGGCAGGCCTTGGAAATTGCGCAAGCAAAGGATTTTGTTAGTGATAAGGAAGAACTCTTGGATGCTCTAGTTGAGGCAGGAGGGCGAAATTTCTCGGGAGGTCAAAAACAAAGGCTGTCTATCGCACGAGCAGTCTTGCGCCAGGATCCGTTTCTCATTCTAGATGATGCTACCTCGGCACTGGACACTATCACTGAGTCCAAACTCTTGAAAGCTATTCGAGAAAATCTGCCAAATACGAGCTTAATTTTGATTTCTCAACGGACTTCGACACTTCAGATGGCTGACCAGATTCTCCTCTTAGAAAAAGGAGAGCTCCTAGCTATCGGCAAGCACGAGGACTTGATGAAATCCAGTCAAGTCTATCGCGAAATCAATGCATCCCAACATGGAAAGGAGGACTAGCATGAGACGACAAACTGCAAACCAGATGCTTAAACGTTTGGCCAAAGATTTAGCAAACCATCCCTTCCTCCTTTTCCTAGCCTTTCTAGGAACCATTGCTCAAGTTGCTCTGTCCATCTATTTGCCAATCTTGATTGGGCAGGTCATTGACCAGGTTCTAGTGGCTGACTCTTCACCAGTTTTTTGGCAAATTTTCATTCAGATGATCTTGGTGGTTATAGGAAACACTTTAGTTCAATGGATCAATTCTCTCCTCTATAATCGCCTAATCTTCTCTTATACCAGAGACTTGCGAGAGCGAATCATCCAGAAGGTCCATCGTTTACCGATTGCTTTTGTAGATCGGCAAGGCAGTGGAGAAATGGTCAGTCGTGTAACCACGGACATAGAACAGTTGGCAGCTGGCTTGACCATGATTTTTAACCAATTTTTCATTGGAATCTTGATGATTCTGGTTAGTATACTAGCCATGCTTCAGATTCATCTCCTCATGACTCTCTTAGTCTTGCTGTTGACGCCACTATCCATGGTGATTTCACGCTTTATTGCTAAACGCTCCTATCATCTCTTTCAGAAGCAAACAGAGACAAGGGGGATTCAGACTCAGTTGATTGAAGAATCGTTGAACCAACAGACTATTATCCAGTCTTTTAATGCTCAGACAGAGTTTATCCAAAGACTGCACGATGCCAATGACAACTATGCAGGTTATTCGCAGTCAGCTATCTTTTATTCTTCAACGGTTAATCCTTCGACTCGCTTTGTCAATGCACTCATTTATGCCCTTCTAGCTGGAGTGGGAGCTTATCGTATCATGATAGGCTCTACCTTGACCATTGGGCGCTTAGTGACCTTTTTAAACTATGTTCAACAGTACACCAAGCCTTTTAACGATATTTCTTCAGTTTTGGCTGAGTTGCAAAGTGCTCTGGCTTGTGCAGAGCGTGTTTATGGAGTCTTAGAGAGTCCTGAGGTGGCTGAAACAGGTAAGGCAGTCTTGACCAGTGACCAAGTTAAGGGAGCTATTTCTTTTAGACATGTCTCTTTTGGCTACAATCCTGAAAAGATTTTGATTAAGGATTTATCTATTGATATTCCAGCTGGTAGCAAGGTGGCTATCGTTGGTCCGACAGGTGCTGGAAAATCAACCCTTATCAATCTCCTCATGCGGTTTTATCCCATTAACTCAGGAGATATCATGTTAGATGGTCGTTCCATTTACGACTATACCCGGGCATCATTGAGACAACAGTTTGGCATGGTGCTCCAAGAAACCTGGCTCAAGCAAGGAACCATTCATGACAATATTGCCTTTTGCAACCCTGATGCTAGTCGGGAGCAGGTGATTGCTGCTGCAAAAGCAGCCAATGCAGACTTTTTCATTCAACAGTTGCCGCAGGGCTATGATACTAAGTTGGAAAATGCGGGAGCATCTCTTTCTGTTGGTCAAGCTCAGCTCTTGACCATTGCCCGAGTCTTTCTGGCTATTCCAAAGATTCTTATCTTAGACGAGGCAACCTCTTCCATCGATACACGGACAGAAGTACTGGTTCAGGATGCCTTTACCAAACTCATGAAGGGGCGCACAAGCTTTATCATTGCCCACCGCTTGTCAACCATTCAGGATGCGGATATGATTCTAGTCTTAGTGGATGGCGACATTGTTGAGTATGGGAACCATCAGGAACTCATGGCTAAGAAGGGCAAGTATTATCAAATGCAGCAAGCTGCAGCTTTTAGCTCTGAATAAGCCATTCTAATTTCGAACTCTTATAGATAAAACAGTTGCCTTCGGGTGACTTTTTTGTTACAATAGCTAGAAAAATTGTTCACTTTAAATTGTCTTTTAGAAAAGGAGCCTATAATGAAAGTCTATCAGCATGTAAATATCGTGACTTGTGACAAAGATTTCCATGTCTATCTAGATGGAATCTTATCTGTTAAAGATTCTCAAATCGTCTATGTTGGTCAAGAGAAGTCAGAGATTTTAGAGCAAGCTGAGCAGATTATAGACTATCAGGGAGCCTGGATTATGCCTGGTTTGGTCAATTGCCACACCCATTCTGCTATGACAGGCTTGAGAGGGATTCGAGATGATAGCAATCTCCATGAATGGCTCAATGACTATATCTGGCCTGCAGAAGCAGGATTTACTCCCGACATGACTACTAAGGCGGTCAAAGAAGCTCTGACAGAGATGCTCCAGTCAGGAACAACAACCTTTAATGATATGTATAATCCCAATGGTGTGGATATTGAGCGGATTTATCAGGCAGTGAAAGATTCCAAGATGCGTTGTTATTTCTCACCGACTCTTTTTTCTTCAGAGGCAGAGACAACTGCTGAGACCATAAGCAGAACACGCGCCATTATCGAGGAAATCATAGAAAATGAAAATCCAAATTTCAAGGTTATGGTAGCCCCACATTCTCCCTACAGCTGTAGTAGAGACTTGCTGGAAGAAAGTTTAGACATGGCAAAAGAACTAAATATTCCTATCCATATCCACGTGGCGGAGACCAAGGAGGAGTCAGGCATTATCCTGAAACGATACGGTAAACGTCCTCTTGCTTTTCTCGAAGAACTGGGTTACTTAGATCATCCGTCCGTCTTTGCTCACGGGGTCGAATTAAACGAGAAAGAAATTGAACGCTTGGCAACTTCTCAAGTGTCTATTGCCCACAATCCTATCAGTAACCTCAAACTGGCATCAGGGATTGCTCCCATCATCCAACTGCAAAAATCAGGAGTGGTTGTCGGAATTGCGACAGATTCGGTTGCTTCCAATAACAACCTTGATATGTTTGAGGAAGGAAGGACAGCAGCCCTTCTTCAGAAGATGAAAAGTGGAGATGCCAGCCAGTTTCCAATCGAAACAGTCCTCAAGGCACTGACAATCGAAGGGTCTAAGGTCCTAGGAATGGAAAATCAGATAGGAAGTCTGGAAGTAGGTAAACAGGCAGATTTTCTCGTTATTCAACCACAAGGGAAAATTCATCTCCAACCTCAGGAAAATATGCTGTCTCACCTCGTTTATGCAGTCAAATCCAGTGACGTTGATGATGTCTATATTTCCGGACAACAGGTTGTCAAGCAAGGCAAAGTTTTGACGGTAGAACTTTAAAAGAAAAATCACGAAAAAATTTTAAAAAAAGTTTGCAAAAATCTTGCATTCTTTTTTTGACTATGCTATACTTATATACGGTTTGAAAAAACTGCCTAAGACAGTAGGGGAGCTCGACTCATAAGTATCCTACCGAGGACAAAACGTATCATGTAAAAAGAAGCGTATTGTACTTTCGTGTCTAGGTTTGGGCGCGTTTTTCTTTTGGAAAAATTCCCCAAGCAAAATAATAACGGAGGTGAACACACTAATGAGTGAAGCAATTATTGCTAAAAAAGCGGAACTAGTTGACGTAGTAGCTGAAAAAATGAAAGCTGCTGCATCTATCGTCGTTGTAGACGCTCGTGGTTTGACAGTTGAGCAAGATACAGTTCTTCGTCGTGAGCTTCGTGGAAGCGAAGTTGAGTATAAAGTGATTAAAAACTCAATCTTGCGTCGTGCAGCTGAAAAAGCTGGTCTTGAAGATCTTGCATCTGTATTTGTTGGACCATCTGCAGTAGCATTTTCTAACGAAGATGTTATCGCACCAGCGAAAATCTTGAACGACTTTTCTAAAAACGCTGAAGCACTTGAAATCAAAGGTGGTGCAATCGAAGGCGCTGTCGCATCTAAAGAAGAGATTCTTGCTCTTGCAACTCTTCCAAACCGCGAAGGACTTCTTTCTATGCTCCTTTCTGTACTTCAAGCGCCAGTGCGCAACGTTGCTCTTGCAGTCAAAGCGGTTGCAGACAACAAAGAAGACGCAGCTTAATCTTAAGCTACGCAGCGTAGCCTAGCTACGAAAATCTATTATAAATTTAAAACATATTTGGAGGAAATAACAATGGCATTGAACATTGAAAACATTATTGCTGAAATTAAAGAAGCTTCAATCCTTGAATTGAACGACCTTGTAAAAGCTATCGAAGAAGAATTTGGTGTAACTGCAGCTGCTCCTGTAGCTGTTGCTGCAGCTGGTGCTGCTGACGCTGGTGCTGCTAAAGATTCATTCGACGTTGAATTGACATCTGCAGGCGACAAAAAAGTTGGCGTTATCAAAGTTGTACGTGAAATCACAGGTCTTGGACTTAAAGAAGCTAAAGAACTTGTTGACGGTGCACCAGCACTTGTTAAAGAAGGCGTTGCAACTGCAGAAGCTGAAGAAATCAAAGCTAAATTGGAAGAAGCTGGAGCTTCAGTTACTCTTAAATAAGAGGCATATACCAATTAGAATTCGGAATACTATAGTATCAGCCTTTTAGAATCGTGAACACATTTTAGAAACTGATAAATTAATTTAGTTTCCTACCAAAAACCCTACCAAAAATTAATTTGGCAGGGTTTTTCTTTTTAACAATTTTATCGTGGAGAACAGTTGAATATTGTTCTCCTTTTTTTATTTTCAGGAGGGAAAATGACAAAAGAATTACAATCATCACGATATATTGTCATTTCATTTTTAGTACGTGAAATGGGAATTGACATTGTTGAAGCCATCACTCTTATGGCAGAATTAGAAAAAAGTGGCTTGGTTCGATTGGAATCAAGTGGAGATTTAATACTCAAAGAACTTGGAGGAGCGCTATGAAACGAATTACCGCAAATCAATATCAAACTTCAGAACGGTATTATAAATTACCTAAAATTCTTTTTGAGGATGAGAAATATATGGATATGAAACTAGAAGTAAAGGTGGCTTATTCTATTTTAAAAGATCGTTTAGAATTATCTCTCAGTCGTGGTTGGATAGATGAAGAAGGCGCGGTTTATTTAGTATTTTCTAATTCTAAATTGATGAGGCTGTTAGGTTGTTCGAAGTCAAAATTACTGTCCATCAAAAAAATTCTTAAAGAATATGACTTAATTGATGAAGTCCAACAGTCTTCGAGTGAGAAAGGAAGACTAGCTAATAAGATTTATTTAGGGGAATTATCTTCTACCCCAGTATCTAGTTCACACAGGCCTAGTGTTAAAAAAGGACTAGGGCAGGCTGAAAATGAAACGGCCCCCGTCTCACATTCAGCCCCTAGTGAGACTGAAGTTAGTGAGACTAAACATAGTGAGACTGATTCTTTATTTATTGAGGATGAGGAGGAGAGGAATACTCAACCTATCTTGAGAAGAAAAGTAGAAAAGGTCACAAAATATGATCGAGATTATATTTGGGGATTGGTACAAGATCAATTTAGACGAGAGGGTTTTTCTGAAACAGCCAGTGAAATTGCTATGACTGATTTTGAGAGAATCTATCAGTATGCTCTTGACAATGTTCGCTTTGTGAGACGAGCAGAAGTACTTGCTGAATTTGTGTTTAATGGCTTGTATTCCGTTTGGAATAATCGTGTTAGAAAAGGAGGTGGTTAAATGTCGCTAATCGAGTGGGTATTAGTCATTCTTATTTTAATTTCAAGTGGAGTGACAGTTTGGACATTGATAGTCGATCAGGAAGGGGTGATCAAGAAATGAGGTTTATTGATTTATTTTCAGGTATCGGTGGCTTTCGACTTGGAATGGAAAGTGTCGGACATGAGTGTATTGGATTTTGTGAGATTGATAAATTTGCTAGGAAATCTTATAAGTCCATTTTTCAAACAGAAGGAGAAATAGAATTTCATGACATACGAGATGTTTCAGATGACGAATTTAAAAAACTTAGAGGGAAAGTCGATGTCATCTGTGGGGGATTCCCTTGTCAAGCATTTTCAATCGCAGGAAGACGATTGGGATTTGAAGATACTAGAGGCACTTTATTCTTTGAAATTGGTCGGGCGGCCAAACAAATCCAACCACGTTTTCTTTTTCTTGAAAATGTTAAAGGCCTACTCAATCACGATAAGGGACGGACGTTCACCACAATCCTTACCACGCTTGATGAGTTGGGGTTTGATGTTGAGTGGCAGTTGCTTAACAGTAAGGATTTTGGCGTTCCCCAAAACAGAGAGAGGGTGTTTATTATCGGACATTCTAGAAAGAGAGGTACCAGACTCTTATTTCCTTTCAGACGAGAAGGTCAAACAACTAACTCTGAGACTTTAAAAACACTAGGGAATTTGAATCCATCAAAAAGTGGAATGAGCGGTAAAGTCTATTATTCAGAAGGTCTTGCACCAACCTTAGTTCGTGGAAAAGGAGAAGGATTCAAGGTTGCGATTCCTTGTATGACACCAGACAGATTAGACAAGAGACAAAATGGGAGACGCTTTAAGGAAAACCAAGAGCCGATGTTTACTTTAAATACTCAGGATCGTCATGGTATTGTCGTTGTTGGAGATTTACCGACTAGCTTTAAGGAGACAGGTCGAGTCTATGGAAGCGAGGGCTTATCTCCAACACTGACTACGATGCAAGGAGGAGATAAAATTCCCAAAATACTGATTCCAGAACCAATCCAATTTCTAAAAGTCCGGGAAGCAACTAAAAAAGGGTATGCTCAAGCAGAGATTGGAGATTCAATCAATTTAGAAAGACCAAGTTCTCAGTATCGTCGTGGTAGAGTTGGAAAAGGTATAGCGAATACATTAACAACTAGTGGTCAAATGGGAGTAGTAGTGGCTAGCTATGAAGGAGAAGATAAACAAGTTTACCATGTAGCTGGTGTTTTAATAGATGGACAATTTTACCGTTTGAGAATACGACGAATCACTCCTAAAGAGTGTTTTCGACTGCAGGGCTTTCCTGATTGGGCTTTTGAAGCTGCTAGAAAAGTCTCTAGTAATAGTCAGCTCTATAAACAAGCTGGTAATAGTGTAACTGTTCCTGTGATTGCCGCAATCGCAAAAAAATTAAAAGAAATAGAGGAAAAAGATGAAAGCGCTAAATAAAGAGTCAATACTATATTGTGATGAATTAGAAACAGAATTACATGATGCAGAAATGATGCAGTTGGATGAACAAATATTTTTGATGCCCAATTATCCATGTGAGTTTGAGGTGACATTTTTAGATTATTACCATAAAAAACACAATTACCCCCTATTTTACGAATCCTATCTTCAAAACATTATGGAATTCCTTGAAAGTCAGGATATAAAGAACGGAGCTGATGCCTTTATAGATGATAATCATAATCTTGTTTTTGTTTTATATGGGCAAGGCTATCGAGCCGAGGGAAAAGAGGGAATACTTACAACCCAAGTAACTGTAAAAGCTTATGATGAAGACAAGAAATCAATTAACTTCTCCAATTTATTAGATTCCTTAATCGTCTCAGAATATCAAATGGAACCGAATCTTTGGGAGGTCTCACATGATTGATCTCTATCTAAGTAAAAATAACCATAGAAATCAACTTCTTTTAGAATTCTTCCAAAACTATGGCATTGAGGTATCCTGTCATTCGATTTCTGAAATGACAAGGGATAAATTAATTGAGATGATGAGCTATTCTTCAGATTGTTTTGAGTTTTTATCTCCTAATTTATTACGATTTAAGAACCGTGACAATTTAAGACTAACGGATTTCATTGAAATGATATTAAAAAATCCTGAACTAACCATCAGACTTCCTCTTGCAGTTTCAAATAAGCGAGTTTATCCAAATTTGAATTTTGAAGAGGCTAGAGCTCTATTGCCTAGAGACACGAAACAATTGATTTACATGGAACAAACACATTATTTATCTAGTTAAAGGAGAAGCAATATGGCTGAACGATTTTGGGAGAACTTGTCCATTATTTTGGCTGAAAGAAATATCAGCTGGATTGAGTTAACCAGAAAAATGTTTGCGGGAGAATTTCACTATCCAAGTGAATTGAATCGTTTGTATCAAAAGATTCGCCACTACAAGATGGAACAACGAATGCCTCAAAGTCCATGGGTAGAAAGGATTGTGCAGGTATTAGATTTAGATTATGAAGATTTATTTCGGAGGTAACTATGAAAAGAATAATTCCAGTTTATATATTCCAACAAGTAAATGTCCTATTGGTATCCCTTTACTTACTGAAATTGCTTTGTATCGGTGAGTTAACTATACTAGAGATTCTCTATTGTGGGTCGCTCATTTCTTTTTTATGGATGTATGATCAACGAAAACAAGTGGTCAAGGTCAATATGAAAATTAGGATAAAGTGGTTTGGTATTGGATTCATTAGCCTACTGATTATAAGTCTATGTTTTAGCCTAATCCATGCTCAAGGAAGCACGAATCAAGCAAACTTAATTGGCCTTCAACATCAGGTTCCTTGGTTTTCATTTTTATTGTTCTTAATCAATGCGAGTATGGTTGAAGAATTTTTGTATCGAGAAATTTTATGGAACTTGGTCAAAAAATTAGATATCAGAATTGCGTTGACAAGTGTTTTGTTCGCTTTAGCTCATCATCCAGGAACCATTCTAGCTTGGTGTTTGTATGTTTCACTTGGGATGTTTTTAGGGCTTGTACGCTATAAATCTGACTTATGGGGCAGTATGGGGCTACATTTAGTGTGGAATCTATCAGTCTATGTCTTATTTTTTCTTTAATAATAGCTGGTCCGTCTTACGTATGGGTTAATTTTGAAATAAAAAATAAATGAATTGATTTTAAAGAAATAAAATGCTAACATATATAGAGGATGTTAGCATTTTGTTTCTAAGAAAGGAGAATGATATGGTTGATAAAAGAGAGAAACTGATGAACTCTTTCAATCAGTATGGTTTTTTAACTTTTAAACAAGTAATAGATGAAAATTTACACTACAAAACCTTATTAAAAATGGTTACAGAAGGAAAAATCGATGCTGAAGAAAAAGGCTTATATCGCTTACCTGATATTTATTTAGATGAGTGGTTTGTCCTTCAGTATCGATTTCCAAAGGGAATCTTTTCTTTGGAGACAGCACTTTGGTTACATGGTTTATCTTTGACTATCCCTTTTAACATGACGATGAGTTTTCCTTATGGTACGAATACCAAAAACATTAAGGAAGCAGATATATGTCCTATTATTTTACGTTCTCACTATAGTGAGGGAATTATTGAAATAGAGCGTCTTCCTGGTCAATTTATTAAAGTTTATGAAGTTGAACGAGTTTTGGTCGAGTGTCTAAGACCAGTTCATCAGGTGGATCTTCAAATTATTGCACCAGCATTTAAGAAATATTTTCAACAGAATCAAATTCATTTACACAAATTATTTTATTATGCCCAGTTATTTAAAGTAACTGATAAGTTACAATCTTATACGGAGGTGCTATCTTAATGTTTTCAAATGCGAATAGCTTTAAAGCAAAAATCAAAAATATTTCAAAAGATAAGGGAATTCCAGCTCAACAAGTACAACAACATTATTTAATTGAGCAAGTGTTAAAGCTGATTTCTACTAGTTCTTATAGAGATTCCTTCATTGTAAAAGGAGGGTATCTAATAGGTCAAATGATTGGACTAGATAAGCGAACTACAATGGATTTAGATGTCACTCTGAAGGGAACCGAAATGAGCAGAGAAAATTTGATTGATATCTTTGAAGAGATTCTTTGTTCTAAAACTGATGGTTTTTCATTTTCAGTAGATAAGCTAGAACCTATTCGCCAAGATGATGAATATGGAGGATTTTCATTAAAATTAAATGCGGCTTTTGATACATTAAAAGAGGTTGTTTTTATTGATATTACTACTGGTGATAAGATCACACCAAGAGAAATAACTTATTCAATGACTTCTATCTTTACTAATGAAAGCATCAAGATATGGACATATAATCTAGAGACTGTACTTGCTGAAAAGTTAGAAACAATCATCAGTAGGGGATTAGCTTCGACACGCCCACGTGATCGATATGATCTTTTCACCTTGTATAAACTTAGAAAAGAAGAGATTAATCTAGAAGTATTAAAAAATGCACTTGAGAATACGGCAGAAAAACGTAAAAGTAAAGAAACTATTTATAATTGGAAAGAACAAGTGAGAGGAATTGAAATTTCTGATTATCAGAAAGAGCTATGGATTCGTTATCAACGCCAATTTAAGTATGCTAAAGATATCTCATTTGATAACTCTGTTCAGGTTATTAGGGAAATTATGCAACAAATATTTTAGTACAAAAGTAACTCATTCGTAAAGCAGTGAGTTGCTTTTTTTTATTCCAACAGCCTCAAAAATGTGATAAAAATTTCAACTACTCTTATCTATAATAAAGCTACCTGTTCTTTGAAAATTGAATCCACTCCGTCTTGATTAGCGTGCCTGTGTAAGTAGGGACTGAGAGTATTTCCCTGAGAAGGGCAACTGGCACAAGACGTGTGTGAGAATTTTCTAACAGACACGGAGTTTATCGTTACCAGACTTAAACGATGCGACAAACTAGATAAAGGAGTTAATCATGAAGGTAGTAAACTTGTATGATTTGAAACAAATGGGAAATAAAGGTGGTTGTACCATCCAATTGATTCATCACTTTCCTTTTGGTATGGGCTTAGGACATCTCAAAAAAGACTACATTGAATTTAAACGTGTTGGTATCTTTGATGGGAAAGCAGTAGAAGTTACTCTTCGAGAACCTTATTCGAGAGATCTACTGCAGGTTGTCAAGTCAATTAAGCAACGTCAGAAATTGATAGCTTATCGTTATAAAGAAGGAAAGCTGCTATTTGTTAAGAAGGAGGCATCAGATGTCCTCTGAACAACAGGAACGAATGGCAGTTCAATATGCTGAGCGTAGTCTTTTATTTACTGTAAAAAGTCTTTTAAAGATTCTAGAATGGTCTAGACGTCAGGCTTTAGCACAGGATTCCGCCTATAAGATAGGAGTGCAGAAATTAGAAGAATTGCTACAATCTCCTTATTCGATTGATACGATTAATCTGAAAAAAGATTTTTTAGACAAACCAATTGATATAGAGAAATTTAAAGCTTTTTTAGAAAAAGAAGAGATTCCTTTGGCCATCGCTTGGCAAGGGGATTCTCTACATTTCTACACGAAAGACCGTTCGATTCTAGACAATCATTTAGACCATCTGTTAGAAAAAATGGTTAATGATCCGGAGAAATTAGCTGATTTTACCATGGATAAGTCATTAGACCAAGCAATTGATGAGGCTAAATCCCAAATTACCTTTAGACAAGAAGGAGCCGTCAAACAGAAAGAGATGGTGAGATGATGTACAGTGGAAAAAAATTCCTACTATTCTCACTGTTAGGTATCTTACTAGGCTATCTTTTTCATCGTTTGACGCTTTTGTATGATTCCTATACTGGAAATACCTTAGATAAATGGACTCATCTTCTAATGGAAGGTCAAGATGAAGTTCTTCAGTCGCCATGGAATATTTCATTTACTGGAAAATCAAGTGCTTTTTTTCTACTAGGTTTTGTGATGATGTTGCTGGTTTATCTCTATTTAGAGACTGGTAAAAAACAATACCGAGAAGGAGTAGAATATGGGAGCGCCCGTTTTGGAACTCTAAAAGAAAAGAAGCTCTTTTACGGTAAGGAATTTTCTCATGATACGATCTTAGCACAAGATGTTCGTTTGACATTATTAGATAAAAAACCACCTCAATATGATAGAAATAAGAATATTGCGGTGATCGGAGGTTCAGGAAGTGGGAAGACATTTCGCTTTGTGAAACCCAATCTGATTCAGATGAATAGCTCTAATATTGTAGTGGATCCTAAAGATCACTTGGCCGAGAAAACAGGCAAACTCTTTTTAGAACATGGCTACCAAGTAAAGGTGTTAGATTTAGTCAATATGAAGAACTCAGATGGCTTCAATCCTTTTCGCTATATAGAGACAGAAAATGATTTGAATCGCATGCTGACGGTTTATTTTAACAACACCAAAGGCTCTGGATCTCGTAGTGATCCATTTTGGGATGAAGCTTCTATGACTTTGGTACGAGCTTTAGCCTCCTACTTGGTCGATTTCTATAACCCACCTAAAACAAGAGAACAGCTCATAGAAGAAAGTCGTTTAAGTCAAACAGAATACCAAAACTTGTTGAAACGTCAAAAAAAAGAAGTGGAAGAGCGAAAAAAACGAGGGCGTTATCCAAGTTTTGCTGAAATCTCAAAACTCATTAA
The DNA here is from genome assembly GCF_002096845.1 of Streptococcus mitis. Classification (GTDB taxonomy): domain Bacteria; phylum Bacillota; class Bacilli; order Lactobacillales; family Streptococcaceae; genus Streptococcus; species Streptococcus mitis_A. The sequence continues at coordinate 21,835 of NZ_NCVK01000012.1, read as the reverse complement.
ACACTTATCCAAGGGTGAAAACCAAGAAAAAAGTGTCTTAGAAATTCTATTTGAAAATTATGCTAAAAAGTATGGGACTGAAAATTTTACCATGCGAAATTGGGCAGATTTCCAAAATTATAAGGATAAGACTCTGGATTCTGTTGTTGCTGTAACCACTGCTAAATTTGCCCTCTTCAATATTCAAAGTGTCATGGATTTGACCAAAAGAGATACCCTTGATATGAAGACATGGGGCAAGGAAAAATCAATGGTGTACTTAGTTATCCCAGATAACGATAGTACCTTTCGCTTTCTTTCAGCCCTCTTTTTTTCAACCGTATTTCAAACCCTAACAAGACAAGCAGATATTGATTTTAAGGGTCAATTGCCTCTTCATGTGAGAGTTTACTTAGATGAGTTCGCAAATATCGGAGAAATCCCAGATTTTGCTGAACAAACCTCAACAGTCCGTTCACGGAATATGAGTCTCGTTCCCATTCTACAAAATATTGCCCAACTTCAAGGGCTCTATAAAGAAAAAGAAGCTTGGAAAACTATTTTGGGGAACTGTGATAGCTTAGTCTACTTAGGTGGTAATGATGAAGATACCTTTAAATTTATGAGTGGATTACTCGGTAAACAAACCATTGATGTTCGAAATACTAGTCGTTCCTTTGGCCAGACAGGTTCAGGATCCCTTTCTCATCAAAAGATTGCTCGTGATTTAATGACACCAGATGAGATCGGAAATATGAAACGGCATGAATGCTTGGTTCGAATTGCTAATATGCCTGTCTTTAAAAGCAAAAAATACAATTCAACCAAGCATCCAAACTGGAAGTACCTAGCCAATCAAGAAACCGATGAACGGTGGTGGAACTATCAAATCAATCCTTTGAATCAAAGACAAGAAAATCATCTTGAAGGCCTTAGAATTCGTGATTTAACTTTTGAATCTAGTTTAAAATAAAAATAGAAAAGAGGAAATAGATGATTACGCATTTTAAAGGTTTTGTTTATGGAGTAGACGCAAGTGCTATGTTTGCACAAGCTATGTCTTTGTTACAGAAGGGATTGATTGCAGTTGGTGCCTTTCTCGTTGTTGTGGGGATTGTCAACCTTGCAACCAACATTAAAGATGGTGGACCAGGTGTTCGGAATGCCATTCTGGAAATTGTCGGTGGTGTTATGGTAGGGGCTGCTGGAGCCTTTGTAACTCAAATTTCAATTTAGGAGGATAAACAATGACATGAATCTTAGTTTAGTCTCACCCTTTGTTTACCTTGCATCTGAAAAAATATCAGCTGAAAATTTATTTGAAGGATTTAATGTAGATTTACAATCTACGGTAGATCTGATTAAATCCCTATCTAGCTACAATCCAACAGTTTGGACTTATATGTCTAGTATTACTAAAAGTGTCATGCAGCCTCTTGGAGTTGCGATTTTATCAGTTGTTCTCATCTTAGAATTTTCGAAGATGGCAAAGAAAATTGCTAACTCAGGTGGAGCGATGACCTTTGAAGCATTAGCCCCGATGTTGATTAGTTATATTATGGTCGCAGTTGTAATTACCAACACTACCGTCATTGTAGAAGCCATCATCGGGATTGCGAGTCATGCCATTGAACAAGTGGCTTCGATTGTGGCTCACGGTGGGGCAAAGTATGATACCATCTCTGGATTAAAAGGTTCAGGCTTTATTGGTCGGATGATTGTAGGATTTTTCGCCCTCCTCATTTGGCTTGTTCGGATAGTAAGTGCAGCCATGGTCAATCTTTTGGTATCTATTCGATTTATTCAACTCTACCTTATGATTCCATTTGCCCCTCTTACGATTCCAACATTTTTAAGCGATGAGTGGAAGTCTATTGGTATTGGCTATTTAAAAAATATTATGGTCTATGCAGTACAAGGGGTTCTTATTTTTCTGATTGTTTCTCTTGTTCCTTTGTTTGAATCTGCTGGGAAAATAGCAGTTTCAAATGGTGCAGGAGTCTTGCAATCACTTGCGATTATGTTTGGTAGTTTGGTACAAGCTATCTTACTGATTATTGCCCTCGTTGGTTCTCAACGTACGGCTCGCTCAATCTTAGGTATGTAATTAGATAAAGGCTAGGAAGTGAATGCTTCTTAGCCTTTTTAGAAAGGAAAGTCATGAATACACGTGTCTTTAAAGACATCTCAAAATACCAACATAGGGCTTGGTTAGGCTTCACTACAAGGCAAATCATCTTTGTTTTACCGGCCTTTATTGTCACAATTATTGTTTTGGGCTTGAATCTCTTTTTCTGGCAATTTGGAGATTGGTTTGTTTACGGTTTTGTGTTTGCCTTTACCATCCCCCTCATGCTTTTTGGAGTCTATAAACCCAATGATTTATATTTTGAACATTATTTGAAATACCATCTTCATTTTGAACTAACGGTTCCTCTACGCACAATTACAGGAAAGAAAGGACTTGAACATGAAAAGAAAATCAAATACATTAAAGAAACAAAAAACTTCAATGACTAATAAAAAGAAAGAAGTTAAAGGGAAAAAAGAGGAAGTGTTACCATCAACGGCTAATACTCTCTCTTATCAAGCCCTGTATCAAAATGGTCTAATGCAGGTAAAAGAAGATTATTTCTCACAAAGCTATTTACTTGGTGATGTCAATTACCAGACCGTTGGTTTAGAAGATAAAGGCGCAATCATTGAGAAGTATTCTGATTTGATTAACTCCCTAGATGATCAAACTAACTTCCAATTGACCATCTTTAATAAAAGATTGAATTTAGAAAAGTTTAGACAAAGTGTTTTGTATGAGGAAAAAGAAGATGGATATGATACCTATCGTAAAGAATTGAATCGGATGATGAATCAGAATTTAGACAGTGGTGAAAATAATTTTTCAGCTGTGAAACTGATTAGCTTTGGTAGAAAGGATTCTAGTCCCAAACAAGCCTACCGTTCCTTGTCCCAAATAGGAGAATATTTCAAGAGTGGTTTCTCAGAAATTGATGCACGATTTGAATCCTTGTCTGGAGAAGAGCGTGTCAACTTGTTGGCCGATATGCTTAGAGGAGAACACCATCTTCCTTTTTCTTACCGTGATTTAACGAGATCGGGTCAGACAACTCGTCACTTCATAGCGCCTAATCTCTTAGATTTCAAAAACAAGAATTACCTACAAATCAATGACCGCTTATTGCAGATTGTCTATGTGAGAGACTACGGCATGGAATTAGGGGATCAGTTTATCCGAGACCTCATGCAAGGAGATTTGGAATTGATAGTGAGCCTTCATGCTCAAAGTTCGACCAAGGCAGATGCCATGAAGAAACTACGAACAAAGAAGACCTTAATGGAATCCCAAAAGATTGGGGAACAACAAAAACTTGCTCGTACAGGTATCTATTTGGAAAAAGTAGGCCATGTATTAGAAAGTAATATCGATGAAGCTGAGGAACTCTTAAAAACCATGACAGAGACAGGAGATAAACTATTTCAAACTGTCTTCTTGATTGGTGTTTTTGGGCAGGATGAAGAAGAACTCAAACAAGCACTAGACACTATCCAACAAGTGGCCGGCTCAAATGACCTAATGATAGATAAACTTCCATATATGCAAGAAGCAGCCTTTAATAGTTTGCTGCCATTTGGTTGTGATTTTTTAGAGGGAGTATCACGTAGTTTATTAACATCTAATGTAGCAGTGAACTCTCCTTGGACTTCAGTAGACTTACAAGACCGTAGTGGGAAATATTACGGTATCAATCAAATCTCAAGCAATATTATTACCATTGATCGCAGCCTATTAAATACACCGTCTGGTCTGATTTTAGGAACATCTGGAGCTGGGAAAGGGATGGCAACCAAGCATGAAATTATCACGACTAAAATCAAGGAATCTGGTGAAAATACTGAAATTATCATCGTAGATCCAGAAGCAGAGTACAGTGTCATTGGACGGGCTTTTGGTGGAGAAATGATTGATATTGCGCCAGATTCCCAAACCTATCTCAATGTCCTTGACTTGTCTGAGGAAAATATGGATGAAGATCCTGTAAAGGTAAAATCAGAATTTCTTTTATCCTTTATCGGCAAGTTACTGGATAGGAAAATGGATGGAAGAGAAAAATCGATTATCGACCGTGTTACCAGACTCACTTATCAGTCATTTAAAGAGCCTTCTTTGGAAGAATGGGTCTTTGTCTTGAGTCAACAACCAGAAGAAGAAGCGCAGAATTTGGCACTTGATATGGAACTGTATGTCGAAGGTTCTCTTGATATTTTTTCACATAAGACCAATATTCAGACAGGATCTAATTTCTTAATCTATAATGTTAAAAAGTTAGGAGATGAGCTGAAACAAATCGCTCTTATGGTTGTTTTTGATCAGATATGGAATCGTGTCGTTCGGAATCAAAAATTAGGGAAGAAGACCTGGATTTATTTTGATGAAATGCAGCTTCTCTTACTAGATAAATATGCCAGTGATTTCTTCTTTAAATTGTGGAGTCGTGTCAGAAAATATGGAGCTAGTCCGACTGGGATAACCCAAAACGTCGAAACTTTATTGTTAGATCCAAATGGTAGACGAATTATTGCAAATAGTGAATTTATGATTCTTCTCAAGCAAGCAAAAAATGACCGAGAAGAACTGGTCCAACTCTTAGGCTTGTCAAAAGAACTTGAAAAATACCTAGTCAATCCAGAAAAAGGGGCTGGACTGATAAAAGCTGGTTCCGTTGTCGTTCCCTTTAAAAATAAGATTCCTCAAGGTACTCAATTGTTTGATATCATGAGTACGGATCCTGATAAAATGGCTTCTAATTAAGGGGAAGGTAAATGAAGGATAAAAGAGAAATCATACGTGCCCGAAAGGCATTTAGAAGAAGTCTAAAAGATGAGAAAAAATTCTTGAAAAAAGGAAAGAAGGAGGTGAGGAAACAGAAAAAAGATTCCGCTGTACTGGATGATAAAGCATGGAAAAAAGAGATAAAAGAAAAGCTAGAGGAGATGAGAGAAGCTTCAAAGGAGAGAGTAAAACAAGCAAATGAAGACTACAATCATATTCTTCAAAATAGTCCTCTATCTCTTTTGAATCGTAAAGAATTAAGAGACAGACGATTGCCTCATGCTAGGAAACGATTGAAAATAGCCAAGAAGCAATTTAGAGAAGCCAAGGTAGAAGCAAAAGAAGAAAGAAAAGAGAGTCGTAAAGAAAGAAAAACCAATCAAAAATTTCTCTACGGTCAGGAATCAAAAGCAAAATCAAATTTTTTCTTTCAAGGGAAGAGTTTAGAAGAATTAAAAGCTAAGAAAGAAGTCAAGGCCGCAAAAGAGAATCTAAAATCTACTAAACAAGCCTATAAGTCCAAAAAAGTCAGTAGGAAAGCCAAAACTTTTCTTTATGTCCTTGGACGTGAAGGTGGAGAGTTAGCTTCAGAAAATGAAGATTTAGAAGGTTATCGCACACTTCAAGAGACAATTAGAAAAGGAAAACGCTACAGTCGGCTTTCTTATAACCTTGGAAAAGCTAGTGTCAAAACAGGACAAGCAACAGGTCGTTTTACCAAGAAAAGACTGACCAACACAAAAGAGCGATACCATCATTTTAAGGATGAAAAAGGATGGAAACTAGCGAAAGATAACCCAAGTTCCTTTAAAAATCGATTTCGAAAATTAAAGAAACAAGGTCTTACAAGTGTCCGAAATATCTATCAAAAACTAAAAGCAGCCTTTTCCTTCTTTACATTTGCGGCTGGAAATCCTGCAACCTGGATAGTTGGAGGATTAGTCTTTCTTCTCTTATTTATGATGAGCTTCTTTTTAGGATTTTCATCTGCTAGTTTAATTCAACAAGATGAATTTGAATTAACAAAAGCTTATACCCACCTGACTTGGGAAGACGCAGAACATACTCGTACAAATGACAAAGGAATTACCTATTACACAAAAGTTGATGATGTGATGGGGTATATGAATTTTAAATTCCATGACTATGAGTTACACAAACCAGTTCACTTATTTAGTTCAGAAACTTACAAGGATTATCTGTCTACTTTGTGGCATGATTTAAACGATGGGGATGATTTGAAATCCATGCAAGACCTCTATGAAACTCCTAAGTATAAACTCTCGAAAGACGATCAAGAGGAAATAAAGGAACTAAAAGAAGAGGGTGTGTATGCTTCCATGCAGGAATTGGACAATCCATTTGAGGGGAAAAGCAACGAAGATAGTCTAACCATGACTTATCGTTATGGATACTATGATTTAGATGGGAAACCTACTCTTCAGGAGTACATTCTACTAGAATCAAAGGCTCACCAAACGATTGTCGCACCAATGGATGGTGTTGTATCTCTAGATGGCGACAATGTTATTCTCACTAACGGAAAAGGAGAGAATGAGAGTCGATTGACCTTGTATTCCATTCATAATGGCCGTGCGATTGAGGGGACAAGGGTCTTAACTGGTGATGTTATTGGTGAAACACCAGACGATACAGGTTTGAAAGTTTCCTATCAAAAGTATAAGAACAAGAAAGAAAAATTGGTGTATGTCAATCCGCAATTTTATTTTCCAAAAGTCATTCAACTTCAGACAACTATCTTACCTGCCATTGGTCAGTTTGGTGGGGATGAGTTTGAACGAGCAAAACATATTTATGAGTTTTTGAAATCTCAAGGGGCAAGTCCCCAAGCCATTGCGGCTATTTTAGGAAATTGGTCGGTAGAGTCTTCTATCAATCCTAAACGAGCTGAAGGAGATTACTTATCTCCTCCTGTTGGCGCTACCGATTCCTCATGGGATGATGAAGCATGGTTAGCGATTGGAGGTCCAGCCATTTATAGTGGTGCTTATCCTAATATTCTTCATAGAGGTTTAGGTTTAGGTCAATGGACAGATACTGCAGATGGTTCAACACGGCATACAGCTTTATTGAATTATGCACATATCAAAAATAAGAAGTGGTATGATTTAGACCTCCAACTTGATTTTATGCTTCATGGGGATAGTCCTTACTATCAAAGTTGGTTAAAGGATTTCTTTGGAAATACGGGCAGTGCAGCCAATCTCGCCCAACTCTTCCTTACCTATTGGGAGGGAAATTCTGGTGACAAACTACTGGAAAGACAAACCAGAGCAACGGAATGGTATTACCAAATTGAAAAAGGCTTTAGTCAAACAAATGGAGGACAGGCAAAAAGTGATCCACAATCCCTTGAAGGGGTTCGTGGGGACTTGTATGATCATTCTGTTCCTGGTGGTGGAGATGGTATGGCCTATGCTTATGGACAATGTACATGGGGTGTTGCGGCTCGTATGAACCAGTTAGGCTTAAAATTAAAAGGTAGAAATGGAGAAAAGATTTCAATCATTAATACCATGGGAAATGGTCAAGACTGGGTTGCGACAGCTTCAAGTCTTGGTGGGGAAACGGGCTCTACACCAAGAGCAGGTGCTATTGTTTCTTTTGTAGGAGGTACACATGGTACACCAGCAGACTATGGTCATGTGGCTTTTGTCGGTGCGAGACGTTTCTAACTGAAAAGGTTAGACACGTTCTTGAAAAATCAACCTGATAATCAGGTTAAATTTGAATAGAATGGAGAACTCTTATCTTGAAAATTGGAATGAAGGGGTAACGCCCTGAAACGATTTCTCTAATACTCCGACATGCGTTTATCTTGTGCAAAGGTAAAGGTATGAAGCTCGGTGAAGTTGGCTGAAATATACCGTCATTCTTAAGGACTTAAGAATCGAAAGTGTTCCAGAGGTGGAATATGTATCTGATAGGTCGGGAGTCATTAAAAACTAAATAGGGTGAGAATGTGCATGAGCACTGACGAACCAGCGAATGTACGCTCCGAAGGCGAGTACGTAGAAATGCGTATAACAACGTAAGTTGTTTCAACTTGAGGAAGAGTAAGAATCGACGATATGAAATTCCTTGTTATGTTACAGGCATATCAAAGTTGAAGGGGTATAGCTAGGCACCTAAGTTTAGTATTGATAAAGATAAGGGAACGTCGAAAGCTAGAGATGTGGAGGTTGCACAACCAGAGAAACATTGGAAAGAAAATCATAACTTTCCTTAATCTCTAGTGAGAGTGGTGGCACGACCTTTGAAAGTGTTGTAATGATACTGGAGGAACAGCCACTAGTCAATAGTGTATTGTTATGAACTTTATCATTTCATGGATTCTTGTAAGACATAAAAGGTCACGAATCCAAAGAGAGGAGTGATAGACCATGACGAAACCAAAAAATGATGACAAACTATTAAAACATCAAAAATTAAGATATGCGGAATACTATGGCATGACCGAGATATTTGATGATTTATATTCCAAAAGTCAAAATGGATTCATTTTTAAGAACTTAATGAACATTATCACATCTCCCGAGAATATACTGCTCGCTTATCGTACCATAAAGCGAAATGGTGGTAGTCAAACCGAAGGAGTAGATGGTGTTACCATTAAAGATTTAGAAAATCTGACCCAAGAAGACTTTATCTCTAAAGTTCAAAGAAGATTTCAATATTATAGACCCAGAAAAGTCAGAAGAGTAGAGATTCCTAAGCCAAATGGGAAGAAACGACCACTTGGCATTCCCTCGATGTGGGACAGAGTAGCTCAACAGTGTATTTTACAAGTGTTGGAGCCAATCTGTGAAGCGAAATTTTACAAACACAGTTATGGATTTAGACCCTTAAGGTCGGCTGATAACGCTATTATGGACTGTATGTATCGTATGAATAAAAGTCATATGACTTATGTCGTTGACGTTGATATTAAAGGCTTTTTTGATGAAGTGAATCATACTAAGTTAATGCGTCAAATCTGGACATTAGGTATCAGGGACAAACAACTTCTAGTGATTATTCGAAAAATGTTAAAAGCACCAATTGTTCTTCCGAATGGAAAAGTGACCTATCCAACTAAGGGCACACCACAAGGAGGTATCTTATCTCCACTACTTGCCAATATCAATCTCAATGAATTTGATTGGTGGATAGGACGGCAATGGGAAGAAAGAGATTGTAAGGAATTAGTTCCTCAATATAATTCCAAGGGAACAAGACACAAGTCACATGTTTACAGAAAGCTGCGAGCTTCAACGACGCTAAAAGAAGTTTATATTGTCCGATATGCGGATGATTTTAAAATCTTTTGTCGAAATAGGAATGAGGCAGAGCGAACGTTTAAGGCTGTAAAATTGTGGTTAAAAGAACGACTTAACCTCCCTATTTCAGAGGAAAAATCTCAAATTACCAATCTGAGAAAGAAAAGCAGTGAATTCCTTGGGATTACTTTAAAGCTAGTTTCTAAGAATAATCGTTTGGTTTGTTTCTCTCATATTGCATCAAAAGCCAAGAAACGCATTAAACATCAACTGAAACAACAGATGAAATTGATACAAATTAAAGGTGCTAAAGAAACAATTATTCGTGAAATACAGAAGTATAATAGTATGGTTATCGGTATTCATAACTATTATAGTATGGCAACACATGTGAGTAAGGATTTAGAAGAAATTCATTATCAGCTTTATCTCTCTTTTAAAAATCGATTGCAGGCGAAAGGTCTGACAAAAATAGGAGAATACAAGGGAAAAGATAAAGGACTTCTCCCCTACCTCCAATCTCAAAATATTCGGTACTTAATGGGTTATCCAATTCTTCCAATTAGCTATGTCAAGACGAGAACACTAAAAGGAAGAAATAAGAATCTGAATAGGTATACTCCCGAGGGGAGAAAATTGATTCATAAACAACAGGAATCTGTTGAAACATGGAAATTAAAATGGCTGAGAGAACACTCAATTATAAATAAGCGTGCAACAGTTGAATACAATGATAATCGAATTTCTTTATTTGTAGCTCAAAAAGGGAAATGTGCTGTAACCGGTCAGGAATTGGATATGGATGATATTCATTGTCACCATAAGAGACCGTGGTTAGAAACAAAGGATGACTCTTATAGGAACCTTATCATTGTTGGACGAGATATTCATCGCCTGATTCACGCAACAAATGAGAAGGTTATCAAAAATCTCTTTCAGCTTTTGAATTTGAGTAATACAGGACTGACCAAATTAAATCAGTTGCGCGAACTTGTAGGAAATTCACCATTATTGAAAGAAAATTTGAACTTAGAACAATTATGTTAATCATATTAATACAGCACGATAAAGCAAAATCGTGATAATACACTATTGATGGAACGCCGTGTGCGGTGAAAGTCGCACGCACGGTGTGAAGCGGGGGAAAAGATGGAGATAGTATCAAAGTTTTACCTATCGCTATAGAAGGTCTATGATGATGGTTCTTTCCTTGTGTCTGAAACTAACTATGGTGGCAACCCTAACTATACCTTTAGAAAAATCTCGCAAGCAGATAGTGCCATTAGTTTTGCCTATACAACGAAATAAAAAAATCATGTCATCAGTTTAGGTGACATGATTCTTATTTTTTATAGAGTGACATATTTAATGCCATAGGCTGATAAGTTACTTGATGATCGTCTTTAATCAATTGACTGTAAGCAACAAATCCGAACTGTTCATAAAATTGAATGACTTTAGGATGATTGATACTATCTAAAAATACCATCTGAGTTCCTACAATTGCTCGAAATTCTTCAATTTTTTGAATTACAATTTCAAATAACTCTTGTCCTGATAGTTTATTTAGCTTTGTGTTTTTGCCGAATTGACCGATAAGTAACACAGGGAGATAATCAATATTTTTGGGACTTTTCCCTTTTAGGACGAGTTTCTTTTTTAAGGATTTATCTAAATCAGAAATATCAACAACTTTGAGAGATAAACTAAAGAATCCTATGATGTTATTTGTTTCAGTTTCTTCAACGATAAAATTACGAGAACGATGTTGTTTTTCAAAATTGGGGGCTTTATCAGATAGATAAGTCAACATCTCTTCATTACCGTTGAAATCAACATTTTCTAAAATGATAGTTTTAAATAGCTCCTGAACTTGTTTCTCAGTTTTATCAGGAGCTAGCACTTGAATATTTTCAAGATATTGCTTAAGTGGTGTTACTTGAATTGTCATCTTACAGATACTTTGAAATGAGTTTATTTTTCGTTGGAGCGGTAGCGTCCTGTGATTCAATAGATTTCAAGACGGCTTGTAGCTTTTTAGATGGTTTATGATTAAGAATTTTTAGAGCATCTTCGTTTGTTAGTTTTATATCACGTGTTAAACTGATTGTAGCCATTTGTTCTACCTCCTGTTTCTACTTAAATTCATTATAGCTTATTTTGAGCAAAAGTTCAATCTGAAGATAGTGTATGTTATCTATAGTGTATAAATCCAAAATAAGTTTTTCTCTTGCGTTTGTAGCTCATATTCGTTAGAATAATGGTGTAGATGAGTGGTCGGCTCATGGTCAATCTGATAGTAATCTTGGACATAAGGGCCAAGCGGTGGCGGACACCAGAACGAAATCCGATAGCAATCTTGGACGTAAGGGCCAAGCGGTGGCAGACACCAGAATAAACCGACTGACTAGGTGGCTTACAGGTTCTGTAAGTCATCTATTTTTTATTATTACAATAGTTTACTTGAAAAAATTTGGTAGTGTAAAATAAGTTGTGTAAACACAAAAGGAATAAATCCGTTATAGTAGAGTTGCAACACATTACTAGAAAGAGATTTATTCCTATGATACAGTTTACCACAGAATTGCTTAACTTCCTAGCCTAAAAGCAAGATATTGATGAATTTTTTCGTTCTTCTCTTGAAACAGCTATGAATGACCTGCTTCAAGCAGAGTTATCAGCCTTTTTAGAGTATGAAACTTACGATAAAGTAGGCTATAATTCTGGGAATAGTCGTAATGGAACCTATTCACGGAAATTTGAAACCAAATATGGGACTGTTCAGTTGAGCATTACAAGAGATCGTAATGGAAACTTTAGTCCAGCTTTGATCCCTGCTTATGGACGTCGAGATGACCACTTGGAAAAGATGGTTATCAAACTCTATCAAACCGGTGTAACGACTCGAGAAATTAGTGATATCATCGAGCAAATGTATGGTCATCACTATAGTCCTACCACAATTTCTAATATCTCAAAAGCAACTCAGGAGAATGTCGCTACTTTTCATGAGAGAAGCTTAGAAGCTAACTACTCTGTTTTATTCCTTGACGGAACCTATCTTCCATTAAGACGTGGAACCGTTAGTAAAGAATGTATTCATATCGCACTTGGCATTACACCAGAAGGACAGAAGGCTGTTCTTGGATATGAAATCGCCCCAAATGAAAACAATGCTTCTTGGTCCAACCTGTTAGACAAGCTTCAAAACCAAGGAATCCAACAGGTTTCTCTTGTAGTGACTAATGGTTTCAAGGGGCTTGAGCAGATGATCAGTCAGGCTTACCCGTTAGCTAAACAACAACGTTGCTTAATTCATATTAGTCGAAATTTGGCTAGTAAGGTGAAGCGATCTGATCGGGCAGTTATTCTGGAGCAATTTAAAATGATTTATCGTGCTGAAAATTTAGAAATGGCAGTACAAGCTTTGGAGGACTTTATCGCTGAATGGAAACCAAAGTATAAGAAAATAATGGAAAGTCTGGAGAATACGGATAATCTTTTAACTTTTTATCAGTTTCCCTACAAGATTTGGCACAGCATTTATTCGACAAACCTCATTGAGTCTCTCAACAAAGAAATCAAACGTGATTGTGGATGCAACAGAGGTAAAAATCAATCGTCCTAAAAAAATCAACTAGCCAATTATTCTGGTAAAAAGAAATGTCATGCTATGAAGGCTCAGGCGATTGTCACAAGCCAAGGGAGAATTGTTTCTTTGAATATTGCAGTGAACTATTTGCCACGATATGAAGTTGTTCAAAATGAGTCGCAGAAATATCGGACAAGCTGGTAAAATCTTGGCAGACAGTGGTTATCAAGGGATCATGAAGATGTATTCACAAGCGCAAACTCCGAGGAAATCAAGCAAACTTAAGCCACTAACTCTTTAAGATAAATCCTATAATCATGTGCTATCTAAAGAGAGTATCAAGGGTGAGAATATTTTTGCCAAAGTAAAAACGTTTAAAATGTTTTCAACAACCTATCGAAATCGACGTAAACACTTTGGATTACGAATGAATTTGATTGCTGGAATTATCAACCGTGAACTAGGATTCTAGTTTCGCAGAAAGTCTAATAAAACATTAAAAGGCGTAGCCAAAAAAATGTAAACGTTTGCTAAAAACGGATTTTCATAAAAATCTTCTTTTTAAAAAGTAGAATTATGTTAAAATGCTAAAGAGGTGTAAATTATCAGATTATTTCAGCCGTACAGTGTAATTTGTAGATATTTCATAATTTTACGGCCTTTCAAAAATAGGATTGATTTTATTTGTAAGTAATGAAAAGTTTGAGAACAATTTAGTCACGTTCTACTTCAACGTATAAGTATTAGTTTAGGTGATGATAAAAATTAATTGTCCTACCATATTTGAATAGAGTTTTTTGAGAAATGGTTTAACCTTTACTTTGTATAGCACAGACTTTTCTGGAAAGGAGTATTAAGAAAGATTTTACGAAGAATAAATAATTTGATAATCAAAAAGACAGTCAAAGAGTAACTTGAAAGATATTATTGCAATAGGAGATATTTGAATGAAGGAAGTTTTAAAATTAAGAAAACGCCGAACAGGTCAATGGGTAACCGTTGCTGGGACGGTTTTAGTTGGTGCGTACATGGTATTTGGAAATTCAGTTGTGTTTGCAGATGAGACTTCAAATAACGTGCCTACAATCACTGAAAATAGTACGGTAACTGAAACAGTAACATCCGGGTATAGTGATGTCGTGTTACCGCATTCTATTGAAAGCTCTTCTAATACGAATAGTGAAGTAACTTCTTCAGAGAAGGGTATAGTCACTGAAGAACATAAAACAAATTTTTCTGTGTCCGAACAGGTAAATCCAGAGATTGGTAAATCATTACCCTCAGAAGATGTTACTGCTCTAGTAGCAAATAATAATAGTTCTGTAGATAAGATTTCTACCAAAGAAGATGCGAATATAACCTTAGACAATTCGAAAGGTGAAGACAGAGCATCAGTTCTAACTAATTCTTCGGATAGTAGAGTGGAAAAAACAGTTGAGGAAGAAAATAGAAAACGTTTAGATTATTTTGAAGAGTTAAATGCCAGTGGTGCTTCGCGTATTGAAATTCCAGAAGGTATGACTGTTATAGATAATAATGCTTTTAAAAATAACACGAAATTAAAGGAAGTAATTTTACCGAGTACTCTAAAAAGCATAGGAATGTCAGCTTTTGAGGGGACATCGCTATCCAAGATAGAATTGCCATCAAGTTTAACGTATATTGGTGAGAATGCTTTTGCTAATATAAAGACGTTGACAGAAGTAACTATACCAAAATCTGTTGAAACTGCTAGTCATGCCTTTTATGGAGATATTAATCTTAAAAAAGTAAATTTCGAAGATGGTATTGTCACTATCCCGTCCGGTATTCTTTATAACACTGGTTTAGAAGAGATAGTTTTACCCTCTAGTGTCAAGGCTATTGGAAGCTATGCTTTTTCTAATAATAAATCTTTAGAAAAGATTAATTTGTTAGATGGAGTTAGACAGATTGAAGAAGGTGCTTTTTCAGGTGATAGCAAATTATCAGTTGTTGAACTTCCTAAAACTTTGACTGAGATTTCTAGATATGCCTTCTCTGATACTTCAAGTCTTACCCATATTAATTTACCGAGTGGTATTACAAATATTGGAACAGGTGCTTTTGAACATTCAGGTTTGACATCTATTGAATTACCTAAAGAGCTAACTGAAATAGGTAGATCTGCTTTTAGTGGAACGCATTTATCTGAAATCTATTTTCCAAAAAAATTAAATTATTTAGGGATTAATGCATTTTCTAATATTGATACGTTAAAAAAAGTTACAGTGACTTCTGATATCAATAAAAGTTGGGACGATTGGTATTGGGAGGGGCTCTTTGATGGCAGCCCGTTAACGACGGTTGTGATTGAAGAAGGAGTTACCAAAATACCAGCTAAAATGTTTTATAATCAACAAGGGATTGTGAATATCAACTTTCCATCAACGATGAAAGAAATTGCTGGCTATGCTTTTAAGAATACAAGTCTTAAGACTGTTCTTTTCCCATCAGCTATAGAAAAGATTGGAAATTATGCTTTCGGAGATATTGTAACATTGACTTCAATTGACGTAGGAAGTAATTTAGTTACAGGATGGAATGCTTTTAGTGGTAGTAAAAATTTAGTTACAATAAACCTTAAATCAGGGGCTAGAAAAATTGTTGATGGTTTTCTAGCAGATACTGGTATTACAGAATTTGTCGTACCAGAAGGAGTAGAAGAAATTGGGAAAGATGCTTTTTCTAGTAATAAACAATTAACAAAGATTACTTTACCATCAACTCTTAAAACTATTGGGGAAGGAGCGTTTTCAAATACTGGGCTAAAAGAAATTGTATTCCCTGCTTCGATGAAAACAATTCCAAAAGGTATTTTAGACAGTACTCAAGTTGAAAAAATTGTTTTATCAGAGGGTGTGGAAGAAATAGGTGATTATGCCTTTGCTAATAACAAGTTGTTGAAATCAGTTGTATTTCCAAGTACCCTGAAGAAGATTGGAAGAGCAGCTTTCAAGAATTCTAACTTAGAGTCAGTAACTCTTCCTTCAGGCTTAGAGGAAATAGCTGAAGAAGCATTTTCGTATAACAAACTATCAGCAGTTACTTTGCCTACTCAGTTAAAGACATTAGGTGATAATGCGTTCTCAAATAATAACTTAAAAGAAGTTACCCTTCCGAGTCATTTGGAAGTTCTTGGAACTGCCTTTGTTGATAATTCTGAATTAAGTAAGATAACTTTCTCAGAAGGTTTAAAAGAAATAAGAGGAGCTTCTTATTCCAGTCTCAGTGCATTTTCTGGAACGTCAATTAAATCGGTAGTATTACCAAAAAGTCTTGAAAAAATAGGAGATGGAGCATTCTATGATTTGAAAGGCTTAGCTGACATTTCTATACCAGAAAATGTGACTAGTATTGGAAATGAAGCCTTCTACAATACAGGTCTGACTTCTGTTGATTTACCAGCTAATCTGAAGACAATTGGTCGGTATGCTTTCAGTGGAACTAAACTAAAAAAAGTTGTCCTTCCTAGTCAAGTTGAGACTATTGGTTCTAGTGCGTTTAGTATTGAATCGTTAGAGTCAGTACATATTCCAAAATCTCTTAAATCAGTTACTGATTATTCTATAAGTAATAGTAATATTTATGGTACATACTGGCATGACGTAGAATGGGGACAAGGTTATAATGCCATATTTTTAGGGGATAAGAATCTAAAAACTGTAACTTTTGAAGATGGACTTTCAGAAATTATTAGTGAATTGTTCAGAGGAACGGGTATTAAAAAGATTGATTTACCAAGCAGTGTTACAAAGATTGGCTCTGCGGCATTTGCTCATTCTGATTTAACCACGATTAACTTACCGCCATCATTATCTGAAATTCAGGACTTTGCATTTGCAAATACTAAGCTTAAAGAAATTACCATTCCAGATAGTGTTGAAAAGATTGGTTACGGAGCATTTGATTCTGTTGAAACTCTAGATAAAGTTACTTTGCCTGCAAATTTAAAAGAGATCTCAAGTAAGACTTTCTATAAGACTAATATAGCTAAGATTACAATTCCTGAATCAGTATCAAGCATTGGAGGAATTGCTTTCGCTGATACTCCTTTGAAGAGTATTACATTACCAAGTAACTTAATAACAGTTGGACAAAACGCTTTTTCAGGCACACAACTGACAACAGTTACTCTGCCTTCTAAATTACAGACATTAAAAGAAGGAGCTTTTGGTGAAATCTCCACCCTAGTTTCTGTGAATATTCCATTGAGTCTTAAAAGTGGATATGAAGCTTTTTCAAATAGTAAAAAACTTGAAACAGTAACTTTTGAAGATGGACGTGAAACTATCCCATCGGGTCTTTTGAAAAATATTGGGATTAAAACATTTACCCTACCTTCTACAATTAAAACAATAGAATATTCTGCCTTTGCTCAAAACGATTATTTAAGTGAAATTATTTTAAATAATGCCTTGGAAGCCATTTATGAAAGTGCTTTCGCTAATACAAATTTAAAACATGTTAAATTACCTGATAGTTTGACTTATTTGGGTAGGGGAGCCTTTGAAAATAATCATTCACTCACAGAAGTGATTTTTCCCAAACAGTTGAGAGCTATTTCTGAGAATGCTTTTGCTAATACAGGACTGACCAAATTAGAAGTTCCAAGTAATATTGAGGAAATTAATTCTGGTGCTTTTTACAATACTAAATTATCTGACTTAATTTTATCAGAAGGAATTAAACGAATTGCTTCGTCAGCTTTTGTTGGTAATCAGTTGAAGGTGATAGAGTTACCGGCCTCTTTGCAATATTTAGGAAGTTCAGCTTTTGGAAATAGTAGTAAGCTAAGAGTCGTAAAAATCAAGTCAAATATAGAACTTGATAAATATTATGATGTTAACACAATCTCACCGTTTAGCTATCGAGATTATTATAGTGATGAAATATCTAAACAAAGACCTGAGAGTATCTTCGTTAATTTTGAAGGTGGCGTTAGCAAGGTATCAGACTATCTTTTTAACGGTGTAACACCTGTAAAATCAGTGACATTTAAAGACAATATTAATCTTACCGAAATTGGAAATCACGCTTTTGATGGAACTAGTCTTACGTTCTTAACTTTGCCAGATACTGTGGAAACGTTAGGGGAGTTCGCTTTTGGAAATATTAACACTTTAAATAGTGTTAATATTCCTGAAAAATTAACAACAGCAGATAGAGCCTTTGCAGGCAGTAAGAAATTGAATGAGTTGCGTAATAAAATTGAAGGTATCCGTATACCTGATGGTATGTTTGAAAACACAGGTTTGACAACCTTTATCGTACCTTCAGGGATTAAGGAAATTGGTAAATATGCATTCCGAAATAATAAGTCTACAGCTATAAGTTTTGAAGGCCCACAAGAAGGTTTTAAAGATGTTATTCTACCTGTTGGTTTAACAAAAATTGATTCACGTGCCTTTGAATCAACGGAGATAGATTATTATGATATTCCAGATACTGTCAGTGAGATTGGAGATGGAGCATTCCGATTTAATCCTAATTTAAAGAGCATAAAGCTACCATCTGAGTTGCAAGCCTTAAAAGGTTATCTTTTTGAAGGAAACAAAGGCATGAAACTACTAGTTATTCCAGATAAAGTTGAAAGTATTGATACTAATGCTTTTGTTAATATGGAAGGGTTGGAAAATGTTTATATTCCTGCAAGTGTAACGAATATTGGAGAAAACCTTATTGCAAACAAGGACAAGGTAACATTCCATGTTGTAGGTGGTTCTTATGCCGAGACTTATTTGAAAGCTAATGGTTTTAAGACAGTAGCAGTAGGTGATGATTACAAGCACTACAACGATAGTATTGTGACAAGAGCTCATTTACTAACAACATCTCAGAATCTAAAATTTTCTGGAGATCTTTCGCTTCGTTTAGAATACGAATTAAAGACAGCAGGGCGTAACATCTCAGATACAGAGATTGTTATCACACTGCCAGATGATAAGGTAAGTTTTAATTCAGAAAACCCTATTGTTAAAAAAGGTACGATTTCAGGAAAAAATAAAAATGTTTTAACATTGAAGGACATAAATTCATTAAAAGGAACTTTTGACTTTAATGTTAAAACAACAGCGGAAGAATTAACCTATTTAGATATTGTCGCACAAATTCGTTATAAGGAAAATGGTATTCAAAGAGCCGAGCTTCTAGGACATATTAATGAAGAAATGCCGTATTTGACTATAAATGTTAATGATTATATTTCTAGTAATTCGTTAACAGTATCTGGGAAGACTAAGCCAAATACCAAAATAAAATTATTTGTTAAGGATTCATCTGAAAGAATCTTGGAAACAGTCTCTAAAGAGGATGGCAGTTATAGTGCAGTAGTGCCAGTGGATGTTTCAAAATTATCAAGTGATGAAAAATCTTTAAGGAATATCTTATTAACAGTTTATTCAGAAATTTCACGGGATAACATAATTGCTAAAAGCAAGACTATATTATATCACTCATCTGCCCCACGTCTAAAATCATTTATTATGAAACATCATGGACAATCGTTTGATTTAACTGATGGTAAACCAAATAATAATGTAATTTTCCGACCAGGCGAAAAGTTTGAATTTGAAGTGGAGTTGGAGAATGATAAAAATGTTTCTAGAGTTTCTATAAAAACATCTCGAAATAATAAAGATGGAGTTATTCATTTAAGTAGACAGTCTAATCCTCATTTATTCAAATACGAAGGCTTTTTCGATGTTAATGGTATAAGAGATGATTTCATTCCAAAAGATTTCGTCATCAAAGTTGAAACGCTTAACAGTCGAGATAGTGATGGAGATGGTCTAATTGACTCGGATAAATTAAAGGAAACGGATAAGGTAGTAATCAGTAACTATAATCCTATAATTGCTGATAAACATAACAATAGTTGGGATGTGTCTGATAGGGATTTGTTGATATTTTCAGGTTTAGCTTATCTCTCTCCAAAAGGATTAGAAGGATTGTTTCCTAAAAATGGAGAAACGGGAGTTTCATATTTTAACTTTGATTCATTGAACGCAGACAAGAAACCGAGCTATCAATTCTTTGATTTAGATATTGAATCTACTGATAAGAGCCTATTTTCTAATTGGATATTTGTTAAGCAGCTGGAAATTGCTTTTAAGGAACCTGAAATAGCGGGAGACAATCCTTCGCCTGGTGAATATCATTCCACAGTTTCATATTTTATTGATAAAAATAAAGAAAATATCATTGTTGCTTTTAGGGGAAGCGAGGAAAAGCCAAATAGACTAATAAAAATTGACCCTCTTGGTATTGATAATGAAGCTGGTTTTGGGAATATAAAAATTCCTCTCGGGAATAGTCCTCAAGAAAGGGCAGCGAAGTATCAGATTAATAAAATTATGGAAGAAGTTAAGTTAAACTATCCAAATATTGAAAATATTTATATCACAGGGCACTCTTTAGGAGGTTATCAAGCAATTAATGCAGGGGACCGGATTTTAGAAGATGATAACTTAGCTGATATCAAAAATAAATTACGAAGAGTTGTTAATTTTAACGGTCCAGGTTTTAATAATCAAGAAGCAGGTCTTTCTAGAGCAATAGCACAAGGTAATATGTTTACGAGATACTTGGTTGATAAAATAGACACTCCGAATGGTCTTGCAACAATAGGGCAGATGCCAAATGATGTTAAAGTACCATACAAAAAGACTATTAATAATCCAGACGTTTCAGTTCATAATTTAACATCGTTCTTTTATACTTTAGATCGAGGTTACCGTTCTTCTAAATTACGTTTTAGAGATAGTGGTAATTACCCTTTAATTACTGATCTTGTTGAGGTTAAAAACTATCTTTTAACTCTTCCTGAATCGCCAAATTATGTTATTGATCCATCTGGAACAATTATGAATAGCGTAACAAGTAAAGCTCTATCTGGTGCCAAAGTTACAGTCTACTTTAAGGACGCTAATGGCAAGGAGAAAGTTTGGAATGCTGATGACTACTCTCAACTTAACCCAGTTTTAACAAGTGTAAATGGGGAATTTGCTTGGGATGTTCCTGAAGGCCTTTGGAAAGTCAAGGTTTCTAAAGAGGGGTACATTTCATCTGAATCTGATTGGCTTCCTGTAGCGCCTGTTCAAACGGGGATTGACTTTAAATTGGTACCTCATACTTATTCCCTTACTTACAATTTAGGTGGTGGTAGTGTTACTCGTGACTTACCTTCAACATACCAAACCGATGTTGAAATTCCTTTGGGAAGTCCAGCTCGTAGTGGTTATATTTTTGAAGGGTGGTATGATAATCCAGATTTTATTGGGAATAAGATTGATAGTACTCTCTTTAATTCAGTTGGTGATAAAACCCTATGGGCTAAGTGGGCGCTAGCTAGACAAGTTAAAACTCGTCAGGAGAGTCGTGTCATCACAACGGATAAAGTAGAATATGTTGATGATGCAAGTCTTGAAGCAGGTAAAATTCGAGAAGTTGCAGCAATAAACGGAAAAGTTTTAGTAGAAATCACAGACGTATATGTAAATGATGAGTTGCAATTAAGTACAGAAAAAGAATTATCACGTATTGAACCGCAAGCTAAGAAGGTTTATCGAGGAACAAAACAGGTATCTCACGTCCCAGATGTTGCACCAATGGAGAATAATAAACCAGAGGTTATTATTGAAACTAAGGTTCGTCAAGAAAGTCGAGTTCTTAAGACAGATAAGATTGAATATGTTGATGATTCAAGTCTCGATGCAGGCAAAGTTCGAGAAGTTGTAGCAATAAACGGAAAAGTTTTAGTAGAAATCACAGACGTTTATGTAAATGGTGAATTGCAATCAAGTACAGAAAGAGAATTATCACGTATTGAACCCCAAACTAAAAAGGTTTATCGAGGAACAAAACAGGTATCCCAAGTTCCAGATGTTGCACCAATAGAGCAAAATAAACCAGAGGCTATTATTGAAACCAAGGTTCGTCAAGAAAGTCGAGCTCTTAAGACTGATAAGGTTGAATACGTTGATGATTCAAGTCTAGATGTAGGCAAAGTTAGAGAAGTTGCAGCAATAAACGGAAAAGTTTTAGTAGAAATCACAGACGTTTATGTAAATGGTGAATTGCAATCAAGTACAGAAAGAGAATTATCACGTATTGAAC
>NZ_NCVK01000031.1 GCF_002096845.1 Streptococcus mitis | reverse complement strand
AGGAACAGTAACCGAACCGAACAAGAAACCATCACAACCAGTGGATGTAACAACACCAGCTCGTAAGACACCAACAGTAGATGTTGAACAAGATCCTAAGACAGGTGACGTTACAGTAACACCGAAGAAACCAGATGGCTCAACATTCCCACCAGGAACTACGGTAGAAATTCCAGGTAAAGATGGTAAGCTAATCCCAGTTACAATCGGTGAAAACGGTAAAGGTAAAGTACCAAACAGTGACTTACCAGACGGTCAAGTACCAGGTACAGGTAAGATTACTGAACCAGGTAAACCAGCTGTGGAAGTTCCAGTCACAACACCAGGTAAGGTAACACCAGCCACACCAACAACTGAAACACCAAGTGAGATTGAAATCACACGCAAACCAAATGGTGATGCAGTTGTAACGCCTAAGAAACCAGATGGTTCAACATACCCATCAGGCAGCAAGGTAGTGATTCCAGGTGAAAACAATACACCAATCACTGTCACAATTGGCGACAATGGTTCAGGTGAAGTACCAAATGACAAGCTTCCTAAGAAAGATGTCCCAGGAACAGGAACAGTAACTGAACCTAATAAGAAACCATCACAACCAGTAGATGTAACAACACCAGCTCGTAAGACACCAACAGTAGATGTTGAACAAGATCCTAAGACAGGTGACGTTACAGTAACACCTAAGAAACCAGATGGCTCAACATTCCCACCAGGAACTAAGGTAGAAATCCCAGGTAAAGATGGTAACCCAATCACAGTCACAATCGGTGAAGACGGTAAAGGTAAAGTACCAAACAGTGAATTACCAGAAGGCAAAGTTCCAGGAACAGCTAAGATTACTGAACCAGGTAAACCAGCAGTTGAAGTTCCAGTAGAAACTCCAGCTAAGGTAACACCAGAAACACCAGTAACTGAAAAACCAGGTAAGATTGAAATCACTCAACAACCAAATGGAAATGCGATTGTAACGCCTAAGAAACCAGACGGTTCAACATACCCACCAGGAACTACGGTAGAAATTCCAGGTGAAAATGGCACACCAATCACAGTTACAATTGGCGACAATGGTTCAGGTGAAGTACCAAATGACAAGCTTCCTAAGAAAGATGTCCCAGGAAAAGGAACGGTAACTGAACCTAATAAGAAACCATCACAACCAGTAGATGTAACAACACCAGCTCGTAAGACACCAACAGTAGATGTTGAACAAGATCCTAAGACAGGTGACGTTACAGTAACACCTAAGAAACCAGATGG
>NZ_NCVK01000040.1 GCF_002096845.1 Streptococcus mitis | reverse complement strand
GGTAAATTCCCAAACTAAGTTCCACCGCTAATCCAAGTGGAAGTTAGTCTGATAAAAATTGTAAAAACCAGTGGAAATCCGTGTCAGGGTAAGTTCCACTGATTTTACTCATGCTTGATTTCATCGCTTTTGTAACCAAAATGAATCGAAAAAAAGAGCGCACAAAATCCCCTCATCTGAAAGCGTTTCAAATTAAGTTCCGCTATGGTGGAAGTTAGTATGAGACGTTTGAATGGGTTTTTTGGTTAGTTTTTAGATTTTATGTTGGAGTAATGTAGAAGACTGACAGACGTCTTCTGCAGGTATTTTAGAAATACCGAGAAGCTTAGGAATCTCTTCTCCGTAAGTAAACTCAAAAAGTTCATAGGCTGACTTTCCATTTAAAGCAGCGCGTTTGACGCTGTTGACATGTGAGCAGACGAGATTGATGTCCTCTTGAGTTAAGTTGTCAAAAGAAGTTCCCTTAGGTAGAATGTCGCGAATTAGTGTGTGATTTTTCTCAATTCTCCCTTTCTGGTCAGAGCGATTAGGGTCACAAAAGAAGAGTTTACTCTCTCCTCGAACATCCATTTCGATATCATCAACCCTGGCAAACTCTCCACCATTATCTGTCAGGATGACAGGAAAGAGTTGACAGAAATCTTTATCCGCTTGGTGCAGGGTGTTCTTGATATCATAGAGGTGTTTGGTAACCTCAAAGGCAGTTTTATTATCGAGAAGCCTAGCGAAGATAAAGTTACAGAAAGATAAATTGAAGGTGAGTAGTACTTTACCTCCCATCCTGCCCATAACCGTGTCCATTTCTAGCCAAGAGTCTAGTTGCTTAAGGGCTAAATAGTTTTGGAAATCCTCATAGGAACGGCCTTTTTTGGCTTCTTTAGGAATGGAAGGTAGCTTACTTTTTCTTCGTTCTTTGAATTTAACGGCTCTGGCTAGGTCAATAGGAGCGATAGATAGGTATCCTTTTCGGATATGTCGATAGACAGTTGAGGAGCTGACATCAAGGTTATGAGTTTTGAGGATATGATAGATGTGTTGTCCCTTTTTAACCCCATCAGAAATGACTTTATCTATGTCCCAGAAAGTCTGAGAATTAAGGGGAGTTCCTTCACGAGCTTCGACAAGAGTTTGTTCGTATTGTTTTTGAGCTTGCTTAGCGAGGTAGAAGATTTTTTTAAATCCACAATTTTGTCTTCTTTTAGGGCAACCGTTACAGACAAAGGGAGCTTTATCGAGTAGAGGGCAAGGAAGGTTGTTAGAGGTCGAGTCTCTAATTTGTTTGTTTCGTTTGACTTCTTTAGAAACAGTAGTCGGGTCTTTTAGAACAAGTTGCCCGATAGCTTTGAAGGTTTCACCGCGCTCTAAGCCTAATTGGATATCATTACGGTCTGAAAGGGTAAGGTGTTTATGTTTTGTCATAGTGAATCTCATTTCTAACTCAAACGTCTCATACTTAATTCCACCATAAAAATCCGTTTTAGACTAATTTCCACTT
>NZ_NCVK01000032.1 GCF_002096845.1 Streptococcus mitis | reverse complement strand
GAGTCCACTGAAAAAATAGGTCTCTTACTTTTAATAAAGTGAAAACCGAGGAATCGCTCATTAATTTGAGCGAATTCCTCGGTTATTTTGTGTTTATTAAGGTCATAATTCGTTTCATATTGACCACGAAGATGCTTGTGGCTGCCTGTAACTCCATGTTGAAAAGACCTGATGCCCTTGCGACATCAAAGCCATGTCTCTGTTTTAGTTCGGCATTCTTCGCTTCGATTTTATAGCGATGTCTGGCCATTTCTTTAAAATAAGGTGTTTCTTGAAATTTCTTCTGAAAAAGATGGTCGTTACTCTTAATGGTTATTGAATAAGTTTTAGACTTTGCCCCCTCCTGATAACACCCTTCCTTGGAAAGGCAATTCTTACACTTCTCAATATCAAAGTAATGAGTGACAACTTGATTCTTATTTTGATATTTTTTCCCTGTCCTTGCTTTGCGAACAGCCATGTGTCCTTCTGGACAGACAAATAGCCCTGCATCTTTATTAAATTCAAACGCATCCTCTTCTTTACGGTAACCTTTTGAAACAGAAGGGTTCAGTTTGGATACCAAATGAATCTTTTCTTTGCGAGCTAGTTGAATGTTGTCCTTTCCTGAATAAGCCGCATCACCAATAATAGTCTCGATGTCCAGACTATTTTCCTTTGTTTTGGCATATAACTCAGGTAAATATTTCCCATCACTTTGTTCTCCAGAAGTGACCACACAAGCAGTAATAATCCGTTCATCCGTCATAGCGATATGACTTTTATATCCATAGAAAGAGGTGTCTGCTGTCTTATGTCCAAGCCTAGCCTCCTCTTTAACAGAAGCTTCCAAATGTTCTAAGTCGTCCTCAACAGCTTCTTTTAGGTAATTGAACTTTTGAGAAACAGCCGGTAGGGCTAAGAGTTCCTCATGTTTTTCAACCACAGCCATTAACTCCTCTGTATATGTCAACTCTGCTTCGAGATTATCTTCTTGAGGTTTCTTTGGAAATTCTATTTTGATATCTTCTGAATGTTGATAAATTGTTTTACGTAAAGCTTTTGAACGCTCTCTAAGGATTTCTTGGGGTTTCTTATGATTATAATGAGATTTGGTGTGAGTGGCATCCACAATGAGGATTTTACTCTTAATCAAGTTATGTTCGAGTGCAATTTGAACAGACTTCTGAATCAATACATCAAGCAGTTTGTCATCTTTAATTCTTAGCTTTCTAAATTTTGTCAGAGAGGATGGCTCGATAACAGAATCTTCAGGAGCCAGACCAAGAAAAAATTTAAAGGCCATATCTGACAAGGAACGTTCCACCACATCGACATCTGATAACTTATAAATATCTTTCAACAAGAGATATTTGAACATCATAATCGGTGAATAAGCTTTACGCCCAAAATCGGGATGATAATTCTTTTCTAGTTCATCATAAATAAAGCTAAAATCACAGAGTTCAGTTAGCTGACGTAAAAAGTGGGTTTTAGGAACAACGATATTATACAAACTAGAATAAGGACTGACATCCATAGTTAACTGATTATCAAGCATGATTTCACCTCATCTCTAGTATAACAAAAAAGCCATCAAGTTGATGACTTTTTCAGTGGGCTC
>NZ_NCVK01000035.1 GCF_002096845.1 Streptococcus mitis | reverse complement strand
ATTGCAGGCACAGAAACAAACCTAAAAGATCCAGTAACATTAGTAACAAATGGACAAGTAGGAAGTGACTATACTGCGACGAAAGAAAACACACTCACAAAAGACGGCTTAGTTTATGAATTAGTTAAAACAAATAATGGACTAAAAGCAGGTTCAGCTACAGAAACAGGTAAAGTAACAGAAGCGAAACAAGAAGTCGTTTATGAGTACGCACCAAAAGTAGGTGGAAATGTCGAAGTTAAATATGTGATTGCAGGAACAGAAACGAACCTAAAAGATCCAGTAGCATTAGTAACAGATGGACAAGTAGGAAGTGACTATACTGCGACAAAAGAAACTACAATCACAAAAGACGGATTAGTCTATGAATTAGTTAAAACAAATAATGGACTAAAAGCAGGTTCAGCTACAGAAACAGGTAAAGTAACAGAAGCGAAACAAGAAGTCGTTTATGAGTACGCACCAAAAGTAGGTGGAAATGTCGAAGTTAAATATGTGATTGCAGGAACAGAAACGAACCTAAAAGATCCAGTAGCATTAGTAACAAATGGACAAGTAGGAAGTGACTATACTGCGACGAAAGAAAACACACTCACAAAAGACGGCTTAGTTTATGAATTAGTTAAAACAAATAATGGACTAAAAGAAGGTTCAGCTACAGAAACAGGTAAAGTAACAGAAGCGAAACAAGAAGTCGTTTATGAGTACGCACCAAAAGTAGGTGGAAATGTCGAAGTGAAATATGTCATTGCAGGCACAGAAACAAACCTAAAAGATCCAGTAACATTAGTAACAAATGGACAAGTAGGAAGTGACTATACTGCGACGAAAGAAAACACACTCACAAAAGACGGCTTAGTTTATGAATTAGTTAAAACAAATAATGGACTAAAAGAAGGTTCAGCTACAGAAACAGGTAAAGTAACAGAAGCGAAACAAGAAGTCGTTTATGAGTATGAGTTACAAAAAGGTGATGTAACAGTAAGCTATACTGATACTGAAGGTAATGTGATTGAAGGTAAGACAAGTGTCAAAGCTGAAACTCAAAGTCCAACAGGTAAAGAGTACAACACAAACACACCAGACTTGAAACCAGAAACAATCACAACTGCCAATGGTGATGTTTATGAATTCGTGAAAAAATCTGAAACATCAGCTCCTGAAATAGGAAAAGTCAATAAAGGAGTTACAACAGTTGAGTATGTTTACCGTAAAGTCGTAACAACTTATGTAGATGAAACAGGTAAAGAAATTAACCCTTCAGACAAAGGAACGAAGGATAAGAAAGACATTCCAGAGTACATTTACAAAGAAACTAAGAAAGACGAAAAAGGAAATACAACGCATGTATACCGTCAAGTCATAACAAGTTATGTGAATGAAGAAGGCAAAGAAATCAACCCTTCAGACAAAGGAACGAAAGATAAGAAAGATATTCCAGAGTACATTTACAAAGAAACTAAGAAAGACGAGAAAGGAAATACAACACATGTATACCGTCAAGTCATAACAAGTTATGTGAATGAAGAAGGCAAAGAAATTAACCCTTCAGACAAAGGAACGAAGGATAAGAAAGACATTCCAGAGTACATTTACAAAGAAACTAAGAAAGACGAAAAAGGAAATACAACGCATGTATACCGTCAAGTCATAACAAGTTATGTGAATGAAGAAGGCAAAGAAATCAACCCTTCAGACAAAGGAACGAAAGATAAGAAAGATATTCCAGAGTACATTTACAAAGAAACTAAGAAAGACGAGAAAGGAAATACAACACATGTATACCGTCAAGTCATAACAAGTTATGTGAATGAAGAAGGCAAAGAAAT
>NZ_NCVK01000026.1 GCF_002096845.1 Streptococcus mitis | reverse complement strand
GAGCGCAAGTACGTCAGCATCAACAAGCGCAAGTACGTCAGCGTCAACAAGCGCAAGCACATCGGCTAGCACATCAGCGTCAACAAGCGCAAGCACATCGGCTAGCACATCAGCGTCAACAAGTGCGTCTACTTCAGCAAGTACTTCAGCAAGCACATCAGCAAGTACGTCAGCGTCAACAAGCGCAAGTACGTCAGCTTCAACGAGCGCAAGTACGTCAGCTAGCACATCGGCATCAACGAGCGCAAGTACGTCAGCAAGTACATCGGCATCAACGAGCGCAAGCACGTCAGCAAGCACATCGGCATCAACAAGCGCAAGTACATCAGCTAGCACGTCAGCGTCAACAAGTGCGTCTACTTCAGCAAGCACATCGGCATCAACAAGCGCAAGTACATCAGCAAGTACATCGGCTTCAACAAGCGCAAGTACGTCGGCTAGCACGTCAGCATCAACAAGTGCAAGTACATCAGCAAGCACGTCAGCATCAACAAGTGCAAGTACATCAGCAAGTACATCGGCTTCAACAAGCGCAAGTACATCAGCAAGCACGTCGGCATCAACAAGCGCAAGTACGTCAGCTTCAACGAGCGCAAGTACATCAGCAAGCACGTCAGCTTCAACAAGCGCAAGCACATCAGCAAGCACGTCGGCATCAACGAGCGCAAGTACGTCAGCATCAACAAGTGCAAGTACATCAGCTTCAACAAGCGCAAGTACGTCAGCAAGTACGTCAGCTTCAACAAGCGCGTCGACATCAGCAAGTACGTCAGCTTCAACAAGTGCAAGCACATCAGCAAGCACATCAGCTTCAACAAGCGCAAGTACGTCAGCTTCAACAAGTGCAAGCACATCAGCAAGTACATCAGCTTCAACAAGTGCAAGTACGTCAGCTTCAACAAGCGCAAGCACGTCAGCAAGCACATCGGCTTCAACAAGTACAAGCACATCAGCAAGCACATCGGCTTCAACAAGTGCAAGCACATCGGCTTCAACAAGTGCAAGTACATCAGCAAGTACATCGGCATCAACAAGCGCAAGTACATCAGCAAGTACGTCAGCTTCAACAAGTGCAAGTACATCGGCTTCAACAAGCGCGTCGACATCAGCAAGTACATCGGCTTCAACAAGCGCAAGCACGTCAGCTTCAACAAGCGCAAGTACATCAGCAAGCACATCAGCTTCAACAAGTGCAAGCACATCAGCTTCAACAAGTGCAAGCACATCAGCAAGTACGTCAGCATCAACAAGTGCAAGTACATCAGCAAGCACGTCAGCTTCAACGAGCGCAAGTACGTCAGCAAGCACATCGGCGTCAACGAGCGCAAGCACGTCAGCAAGCACGTCAGCAAGTACATCGGCGTCAACGAGCGCAAGCACGTCAGCAAGTACATCGGCGTCAACGAGCGCAAGTACATCAGCAAGTACATCGGCTTCAACAAGCGCAAGTACGTCGGCTAGCACATCGGCTTCGACAAGTGCAAGTACATCAGCAAGCACATCGGCTTCAACAAGCGCAAGCACGTCAGCAAGCACATCGGCTTCAACGAGCGCAAGCACGTCAGCAAGCACGTCAGCAAGTACATCGGCATCAACAAGCGCAAGTACGTCGGCTAGCACATCGGCTTCAACAAGCGCAAGTACGTCAGCAAGCACATCAGCTTCAACAAGCGCAAGTACGTCAGCAAGTACGTCAGCTTCAACAAGCGCGTCGACATCAGCAAGTACGTCAGCTTCAACAAGTGCAAGCACATCAGCAAGCACATCAGCTTCAACAAGCGCAAGTACGTCAGCTTCAACAAGTGCAAGCACATCAGCAAGTACATCAGCTTCAACAAGTGCAAGTACGTCAGCTTCAACAAGCGCAAGCACGTCAGCAAGCACATCGGCTTCAACAAGTACAAGCACATCAGCAAGCACATCGGCTTCAACAAGTGCAAG
>NZ_NCVK01000030.1 GCF_002096845.1 Streptococcus mitis | reverse complement strand
TCAGCGTCAACAAGCGCAAGTACGTCAGCAAGTACGTCAGCTTCAATGAGCGCAAGTACGTCAGCATCAACAAGCGCAAGTACGTCAGCGTCAACAAGCGCAAGCACATCGGCTAGCACATCAGCGTCAACAAGCGCAAGCACATCGGCTAGCACATCAGCGTCAACAAGTGCGTCTACTTCAGCAAGTACTTCAGCAAGCACATCAGCAAGTACGTCAGCGTCAACAAGCGCAAGTACGTCAGCTTCAACGAGCGCAAGTACGTCAGCTAGCACATCGGCATCAACGAGCGCAAGTACGTCAGCAAGTACATCGGCATCAACGAGCGCAAGCACGTCAGCAAGCACATCGGCATCAACAAGCGCAAGTACATCAGCTAGCACGTCAGCGTCAACAAGTGCGTCTACTTCAGCAAGCACATCGGCATCAACAAGCGCAAGTACATCAGCAAGTACATCGGCTTCAACAAGCGCAAGTACGTCGGCTAGCACGTCAGCATCAACAAGTGCAAGTACATCAGCAAGCACGTCAGCATCAACAAGTGCAAGTACATCAGCAAGTACATCGGCTTCAACAAGCGCAAGTACATCAGCAAGCACGTCGGCATCAACAAGCGCAAGTACGTCAGCTTCAACGAGCGCAAGTACATCAGCAAGCACGTCAGCTTCAACAAGCGCAAGCACATCAGCAAGCACGTCGGCATCAACGAGCGCAAGTACGTCAGCATCAACAAGTGCAAGTACATCAGCTTCAACAAGCGCAAGTACGTCAGCAAGTACGTCAGCTTCAACAAGCGCGTCGACATCAGCAAGTACGTCAGCTTCAACAAGTGCAAGCACATCAGCAAGCACATCAGCTTCAACAAGCGCAAGTACGTCAGCTTCAACAAGTGCAAGCACATCAGCAAGTACATCAGCTTCAACAAGTGCAAGTACGTCAGCTTCAACAAGCGCAAGCACGTCAGCAAGCACATCGGCTTCAACAAGTACAAGCACATCAGCAAGCACATCGGCTTCAACAAGTGCAAGCACATCGGCTTCAACAAGTGCAAGTACATCAGCAAGTACATCGGCATCAACAAGCGCAAGTACATCAGCAAGTACGTCAGCTTCAACAAGTGCAAGTACATCGGCTTCAACAAGCGCGTCGACATCAGCAAGTACATCGGCTTCAACAAGCGCAAGCACGTCAGCTTCAACAAGCGCAAGTACATCAGCAAGCACATCAGCTTCAACAAGTGCAAGCACATCAGCTTCAACAAGTGCAAGCACATCAGCAAGTACGTCAGCATCAACAAGTGCAAGTACATCAGCAAGCACGTCAGCTTCAACGAGCGCAAGTACGTCAGCAAGCACATCGGCGTCAACGAGCGCAAGCACGTCAGCAAGCACGTCAGCAAGTACATCGGCGTCAACGAGCGCAAGCACGTCAGCAAGTACATCGGCGTCAACGAGCGCAAGTACATCAGCAAGTACATCGGCTTCAACAAGCGCAAGTACGTCGGCTAGCACATCGGCTTCGACAAGTGCAAGTACATCAGCAAGCACATCGGCTTCAACAAGCGCAAGCACGTCAGCAAGCACATCGGCTTCAACGAGCGCAAGCACGTCAGCAAGCACGTCAGCAAGTACATCGGCATCAACAAGCGCAAGTACGTCGGCTAGCACATCGGCTTCAACAAGCGCAAGTACGTCAGCAAGCACATCAGCTTCAACAAGCGCAAGTACGTCAGCAAGTACGTCAGCTTCAACAAGCGCGTCGACATCAGCAAGTACGTCAGCTTCAACAAGTGCAAGCACATCAGCAAGCACATCAGCTTCAACAAGCGCAAGTACGTCAGCTTCAACAAGTGCAAGCACATCAGCAAGTACATCAGCTTCAACAAGTGCAAGTACGTCAGCTTCAACAAGCGCAAGCACGTCAGCAAGCACATCGGCTTCAACAAGTACAAGCACATCAGCAAGCACATCGGCTTCAACAAGTGCAAG
>NZ_NCVK01000024.1 GCF_002096845.1 Streptococcus mitis | reverse complement strand
ATGTGCTCCTGAAGCACCATCTACAGCACCCAATAAAAATGTTCCTGCAATTGCGACTCCTCCAACTACTACTAAACCAAACAACAAGCCTCCTTCTACATCGGCCAATTCCTCATGACTCATTACATGAAAACTATTTTCCATATTTTTAATTTGTTCCATCTTATTCTCCTTTTTTGATTATTAACGATTGAAAAAGGTAGTTATTTGTCCTTTCCTTTTTCATATATTCTATTCGTTGTTATAGATAACCTTTACTCTCTAAATATTATCTTAGAATCCAAATAATGCACGACGGAACCATAGACCTGTATTTAAACCCCGTTGATAGCTTTCCTTGCTACCACCCACCAGCAAGGCTAAGTCGCTTTCCTTTAATACTTCAATAGTATACTTATCATTCATTTCATTCATCGCTTATCCTCCTAAAAACCAAAACCTCTACGAAATCCAATGTACCAATCTACAAGGGTCTTCGCCCAATTTTCTCCACCTTGAATATCGGTCAATTCTTCCGAAGTTAGCTCAACAAATCCATAGTAATGTTCTTTCATTATTTTATTCCTTTCTTTTTCTTCTCACTTATTTATTCGAAAAACAATTCAAAAATGTACAACTAAATTAAATTTTATTTGAAAATTTATGATTTATCCAAAGTGTTTTATCTTAGATAGAGTAACCCCATGCAACTAGATCTACAGCAGATAAATCTCCGATAATATACCTTTTACGAGACTTTTTACTCTGTTCTTGTTTTCATTTATTATCGTTCTTTTTCTGTCATTGCTGTAAACTGATGATCGTTTCCTAAAATATTCTTAGTCTAATTCACTTTGGGTTTAAATGTTTCTTTTTTATTAATATAGTATGTCAATGCTACTAACAAAATACAGCTCTCCAACGATACCTTTTCTAAATTAAATAGAGAATAAATTAATAATATGCTGAAAGCTGTTAAAACAAAACCTAATAAAAATTTTTTCATAGCAAGCTCTTATTTTTCCCTCTGTCTAACCTTGTTATCATCTTGTTAATGAAGAGCAACACAAGAGTAGAAAATAAAGGTGGCACGAGGTAACTAGCTACACTGCCCGTCAAAGAAAAACCAAGCATAGCTAATATTCCAAGCAACATCAAATTCATGATAGCCATAGAGACAAACAATAAAACAATTTTTATTACTTTAGTTATTTCATTTTTCATTGCACCACCTCATAAGTATTAAAAAATTATCGCAATCTTGAAAGTCCCCAATCGCCTATTGCTTTAACGCTTTTTCCTGCAACGTAAACAGAAACAGCTGTCCCACCAATGATTCCAACCGCCTTGGTTACACCCCATGCTAACGCAAGAGCACCTACTACAGAGCCACCTGAAATTTTTTCCAATTCATCTGATTTCATATTTTCAAAGTTATAATTCATTATCTATCCCCTTCATCTATTAATTAGTAGCTAGAGCAGCAAAACCTACTGCTACACCTGCTGATAGAGCATGGCCGACTAATACTTTTGTCCCCCAAATAGTAAACAATACAGGACCAAAGAATCCCCCATCCACATCCATTAACTCTTCTTCTGTAAGAGCTACAAAGTTCTGTTCCATTTTGTCAAAATTTGTCATCTTTTTTCTCCTTTATTTCTATTTTTTAGTTTACGATTTCTGGCTCTTAAACCATTTTAAAAACCAGAATAGATAAATTACTGAATTCCTTTTCCTTCCTTTTCGTCTCACTTATCTATTTGAGAAGTGATTTAAAATGAACAGGTAAATTTCATTTATTTTAAATACCATTTGATAAACCATGGCAATAAGATTGGTAAATACATCGCGTAATCTCCTTCCTTTTCGTCTCACTTATTTATTCGAAAAATAATTCGAAAATGTACAACTAAATTAAATTTTATTTAAAAAATAACTCAGTGAACCATGGATAGAACATTGATATAAACATGAACTAGGCTCCTTTCTTTTTCCCTTTTACTTATCTATTCGAATTTTTTATTAAAATAAATAATTGTAAACCATTTCGCCAAACTTCTGCCCCGCCCAATAAACCGGTCCTAAAAGTAAGGTCCCTAAAGCATAAACCCCAACTACTCCAACTATGAAAATTAATACTTTTACAGGAATTGACTGCAAACTGTAAAAATTCTCTACCCTAGTAATCCAACTTTCTATTATGCGTTCCATTAGCGCTCTTCCTTCCCTGTTAACGTCCACGACGCTTAGCATGTGCTCCTGAAGCACCATCTACAGCACCCAATAAAAATGTTCCTGCAATTGCGACTCCTCCAACTACTACTAAACCAAACAACAAGCCTCCTT
>NZ_NCVK01000018.1 GCF_002096845.1 Streptococcus mitis | reverse complement strand
GGTGTTTATGTTTTGTCATAGTGAATCTCATTTCTAACTCAAACGTCTCATACTTAATTCCACCATAAAAATCCGTTTTAGACTAATTTCCACTTCGGTTAGGTAAGTGGAAGTTACTTTGAGAAGTTACCTAAAATATTAGAATTGTCAAAACAATCTGTCTAGGCTTGATTTTATGGCTTATTTACTATAAAATGAGAAGGAAAAACGTCAAACTTTTATATTGCAAATAGGAGAAAACATGACAAAAACATTAAAACGTCCTGAGGTTTTATCGCCTGCAGGGACTTTAGAGAAGCTAAAGGTAGCTGTTCAATATGGAGCAGATGCTGTCTTTATCGGTGGTCAGGCCTATGGTCTTCGTAGCCGTGCAGGTAACTTTACCTTTGAACAAATGGAAGAAGGTGTCCAGTTTGCTGCCAAGTACGGTGCAAAGGTCTATGTAGCTGCCAACATGGTTATGCACGAAGGAAATGAAGAGGGGGCTGGTGAGTGGTTCCGTAAACTGCGTGATATCGGGATTGCAGCAGTTATCGTATCTGACCCAGCATTGATTATGATTGCAGCGACAGAAGCGCCAGGCCTTGAAATTCACCTTTCAACTCAAGCCAGTGCAACTAACTATGAAACTCTTGAGTTCTGGAAAGAACTGGGCTTAACACGTGTCGTTTTGGCACGTGAGGTTTCGATGGAAGAATTGGCAGAAATTCGCAAACGTACAGATGTTGAGATTGAAGCCTTTGTACATGGTGCCATGTGTATTTCTTACTCTGGTCGTTGTACTCTTTCAAATCACATGAGTATGCGTGATGCCAACCGTGGTGGATGTTCTCAGTCTTGCCGTTGGAAGTACGACCTTTACGATATGCCATTTGGGAAAGAACGTAAGAGTCTGAAGGGTGAAATTCCTGAAGAATTTTCAATGTCAGCCGTTGATATGTCTATGATTGACCATATTCCAGATATGATTGAAAATGGTGTGGACAGTCTGAAGATTGAAGGACGTATGAAGTCTATTCACTATGTTTCAACAGTAACCAACTGCTATAAGGCAGCTGTTGATGCTTATTTAGAAAGTCCAGAAAAATTTGAAGCTATCAAGCAAGACTTGATTGATGAGATGTGGAAGGTTGCCCAACGTGAATTGGCAACAGGTTTCTACTATGGTACACCATCTGAAAATGAGCAGTTATTCGGTGCTCGTCGTAAAATTCCTGAGTACAAGTTTGTTGCTGAAGTAGTTTCTTATGATGATGCGACACAAACAGCAACTATTCGTCAACGGAACGTCATTAACGAAGGGGACCAAGTTGAGTTTTATGGCCCAGGTTTCCGTCATTTTGAAACTTATATCGAAGATTTACATGATGCCAAAGGCAATAAAATCGACCGCGCTCCAAATCCAATGGAACTCTTGACAATCAAGGTGCCTCAACCTGTTCAAGCAGGAGACATGGTTCGTGCATTAAAAGAAGGACTCATCAATCTCTACAAAGAAGATGGAACCAGTGTCACAGTTCGAGCTTAGGAAAGGAAAAGTAAATGACAGAGGCACAGGGTTTCTTAGTAGATAAGCAAACAAGATGTATTCATTATCATAGCAAGTTGGATATTATTGCTTTACAATGCTATGACTGTAAAAAGTACTATGCTTGTTATCGGTGTCATGATTCATTAGAAAATCACCCTTTTGAGCCCTATCCCTTATCTTTGATACAGGATAAGCCTATTTTATGTGGTGTTTGTCTAAAACTACTAACATATAAGCAATATAAAGAAAGCTTAAGTTGCCCCTTTTGTTTTTCTCGCTTTAATCCAGGTTGCCAAAATCATAAGGAACGCTATTTTAAATAGCAAATCATCTAGTTTTGAAGTAGTCTAAAACTCAATTCCAAGAGAAAATGAAGTAAATATTCTTATAATAAACTGTATAGTATCAAGTTTTTCAATACTTTATACTATACAGTTTTTTGATTTTCAAGCCTTTTTACCCAGCATCTTTTCAATATTTTTCAGAAAGGTCTTGATAAAAGTTGTATTTATTACAAATTTTTTCCAAAGTTTTCTATATAATAGACTCAAAAATAGTGAAATTGTAAATAATTTTCATTAAACGCTTTCAATGTTAGTAAAAAGTTGACAAATCCAATTTTTAGGACTAAACTAAGTAAGTAAATTTTAATTAAAAGGAGAATTCGTCATGAATTTAACATTTTTCGGTCTATGTCTTGCCTGTATGGGTGTGTCTCTTGGTGAGGGTATGTTGATGAATGGTTTGTTGAAATCAGTAGCTCGCCAACCAGATATTATCGCTGAGTTTCGTAGTTTGATGTTTTTAGGGGTTGCCTTTATTGAAGGAACTTTCTTCGTAACTCTTGTCTTCTCATTTATTATTAAATAACGAAATATAAATTGGAGAAGGGAGAATGTTAGATGGAAGAAAGTATCAATCCAACCATCAATATTGGTCCTGTTACCTTTGATTTAACTTTGACAGCCTTGACTTTGCTGTCTGTGTTTCTGATTTTTACATTTATCTATTGGGCAAGTCGGAATATGACCTTGAAACCCAAAGGTAAACAAAATGTACTAGAGTATCTCTATGATTTTGTAATTGGATTTACAGAACCTAACCTTGGTTCCCACTACATGAAAGATTACTCACTCTTTTACTTATGTTTATTTCTTTTTATGGTCATCGCCAATAATCTTGGTTTGATGGCTAAACTTCAAACAACAGATGGAACAAACCTTTGGACATCGCCAACTGCAAATCTTTCATTTGACCTTGTCTTGTCTTTCTGTATTATTGTGATGGCGCATATTGAGGGGATTCGTCGTCGTGGGATTAAACAATACCTAAAAGGTTTTGTAACTCCTGCATTTATGACACCGATGAATCTACTTGAAGAAGTCACGAATTTCCTTTCTCTTGCTTTGCGGATTTTTGGGAATATCTTTGCAGGTGAAGTAATGACAAGCTTGCTTCTCTTACTTTCACATCAGGCTATTTTTTGGTATCCAATCGCATTTGGGACAAACTTAGTTTGGACTGCATTTTCCGTGTTCATTTCTTGTGTACAGGCCTATGTCTTTACACTATTATCCTCTATGTACCTAGGAAATAAAATTAATGATGAAGAGTAGAAAGGAGTAACTGATGCACGTAACAGTAGGTGAATTAATTGGTAATTTTATTTTAATCGCTGGCTCTTTTATCCTTTTGCTAGTCTTGATTAAAAAATTTGCATGGTCTAATATTACAGGCATTTTCGAAGAAAGAGCTGAAAAAATTGCTTCAGATATTGACAGAGCTGAAGAAGCACGTCAAAAAGCAGAAGTATTGGCTCAAAAACGCGAAGATGAATTGGCTGGTAGCCGTAAAGAAGCTAAGACAATCATTGAGAATGCGAAAGAAACAGCTGAGAAAAGTAAGGCTAGTATTTTAGCAGATGCTAAACTAGAAGCAGGACGCTTAAAAGAAAAAGCAAACCAAGAAATTGCTCAAAACAAAGCTGAAGCTTTACAAAGCGTTAAGGGTGAGGTAGCAGATTTGACAATCAGCTTGGCTGGTAAAATCATCTCACAAAACCTTGACGGTCATGCCCATAAAGAACTCATTGATCAGTATATCGATCAGCTAGGAGAAGCTTAATGGACAAGAAAACAGTAAAGGTAATTGAAAAATACAGCATGCCTTTTGTCCAATTGGTACTTGAAAAAGGAGAAGAAGACCGCATCTTTTCAGACTTGACTCAAATCAAGCAAGTTGCTGAAGAAACAGGTTTACCTTCTTTTTTAAAAAAAGTGGCAGTAGACGAGTCGGATAAGGAAAAAACAATTGCTTTCTTCCAAGACTCTGTGTCACCTTTATTGCAAAACTTGATCCAGGTTCTGGCATACAATCACAGAGCAAATCTTTTTTATGATGTGCTTGTAGCTTGCTTGAACCGACTTGAAAAAGAAACAAATCGATTTGAAGTGACGATTGCTTCAGCTCATCCTTTAACAGATGAACAAAAGAGTCGCTTGCTCCCTTTGATTGAGAAAAAAATGTCTCTGAAAGTAAGGAGTGTAAAAGAACAAATCGATGAAAGTCTCATTGGTGGTTTTGTCATTTTTGCCAATCACAAGACAATTGATGTGAGTATTAAACAACAACTTAAAGTTGTTAAAGAAAATTTGAAATAGAAAGTGGTGTTCTTTTGGCAATTAACGCACAAGAAATCAGCGCTTTAATTAAGCAACAAATTGAAAATTTCAAACCCAATTTTGATGTGGCTGAAACAGGTGTTGTAACCTATATCGGGGATGGTATCGCGCGTGCTCACGGTCTTGAAAATGCTATGAGTGGAGAGTTGTTGATTTTTGAAAACGGCTCTTATGGTATGGCTCAAAACTTGGAGTCAACAGACGTTGGTATTATCATCCTAGGTGACTTTACAGATATCCGTGAAGGCGATACAATCCGCCGTACAGGTAAAATCATGGAAGTCCCAGTAGGTGAAAGTCTGATTGGTCGTGTTGTGGATCCGCTTGGTCGTCCGGTTGACGGTCTTGGAGAAACCCACACTGATAAAACTCGTCCAGTAGAAGCACCAGCTCCTGGTGTTATGCAACGTAAGTCTGTATCAGAACCATTGCAAACTGGTTTGAAAGCTATTGACGCCCTTGTACCGATTGGTCGTGGTCAACGTGAGTTGATTATCGGTGACCGTCAGACAGGGAAAACAACCATTGCGATTGATACAATCTTGAACCAAAAAGGTCAAGATATGATCTGTATCTACGTAGCGATTGGACAAAAAGAATCAACAGTTCGTACGCAAGTAGAAACACTACGTCAGTACGGTGCCTTGGACTACACAATCGTTGTGACTGCCTCTGCTTCACAACCATCTCCATTGCTTTTCCTAGCTCCTTATGCTGGGGTTGCCATGGCAGAAGAATTTATGTACCAAGGAAAACATGTTTTGATCGTTTATGATGATTTATCAAAACAAGCGGTAGCTTATCGTGAACTGTCTCTCTTGCTTCGTCGTCCTCCAGGTCGTGAAGCTTTCCCAGGGGATGTTTTCTATCTTCACAGCCGTTTGCTTGAGCGCTCAGCTAAAGTTTCTGATGAACTTGGTGGTGGTTCAATTACTGCCCTGCCATTTATCGAGACACAAGCAGGAGATATCTCTGCCTATATCGCAACCAATGTGATTTCTATCACTGACGGACAAATCTTCCTTGGAGATGGTCTCTTCAATGCGGGTATTCGTCCAGCCATCGATGCGGGTTCATCTGTATCACGTGTAGGTGGTTCTGCACAAATCAAAGCCATGAAGAAGGTTGCTGGTACACTTCGTATCGACCTTGCTTCATACCGTGAGTTGGAAGCCTTCACTAAGTTTGGTTCTGACTTGGATGCAGCAACACAGGCTAAATTGAACCGTGGACGTCGTACAGTTGAAGTCTTGAAACAACCTGTTCACAAACCATTGCCTGTTGAGAAACAAGTAACCATTCTTTATGCTTTGACACATGGTTTCTTGGATACTGTTCCAGTAGATGATATTGTTCGTTTCGAGGAAGAGTTCCATGCCTTCTTTGATGCTCAACATCCTGAGATTTTGGAAACCATTCGTGATACAAAAGACTTGCCAGAAGAAGCAGTCTTGGATGCTGCGATTACAGAGTTTCTCAATCAAACCAGCTTCCAATAAGAATAGAGGTGTCAGATGGCAGTATCTCTAAATGATATTAAAACAAAAATCGCCTCAACAAAAAATACGAGTCAAATCACTAATGCCATGCAAATGGTATCGGCTGCTAAGCTAGGTCGCTCTGAAGAAGCAGCTCGTAACTTCCAAGTATACGCTCAAAAAGTTCGCAAGCTCTTGACAGATATCCTTCATGGTAATGGAGCTGGTGGCTCAACCAATCCGATGTTGATTAGCCGTCCAGTTAAGAAGACAGGCTATATCGTCATTACTTCAGACCGCGGTTTGGTTGGAGGTTATAATTCTTCTATTTTGAAAGCTGTTATGGAGTTGAAGGAAGAATACCATCCAGATGGTACAGGTTTTGAAATGATCTGTATTGGTGGAATGGGAGCTGATTTCTTTAAAGCTCGTGGTATTCAACCACTTTATGAACTACGTGGCTTGGCAGACCAACCTAGCTTTGATGAAGTTCGTAAGATTATTTCAAAAACTGTTGAAATGTATCAAAATGAACTTTTTGATGAGCTCTATGTCTGTTACAACCACCATGTCAACACACTAACCAGTCAAATGCGTGTGGAACAAATGCTTCCGATTGTTGACTTGGATCCAAATGAAGCGGATGAAGACTACAGCTTGACTTTTGAATTGGAGACAGGCCGAGAAGAAATTTTGGAGCAGTTGTTGCCTCAGTTTGCAGAAAGTATGATTTACGGGGCTATTATCGATGCCAAGACAGCTGAAAATGCTGCCGGTATGACAGCCATGCAAACAGCGACAGATAATGCTAAGAAAGTCATCAATGATTTGACAATTCAGTATAACCGTGCCAGACAGGCGGCGATTACACAAGAAATTACAGAAATCGTAGCAGGAGCTAGTGCCTTAGAATAGGCTCTAGTCCAGCTCGTATGAAAATGAACTTATACTCAATGAAAATCAAAGAGCAAACTAGGAAGCTAGCCGCAGGCTGCTCAAAACATTGTTTTGAGGTTGCAGATAGAGCTGACGTGGTTTGAAGAGATTTTCGAAGAGTATTAGGACCTAGTTGAGCTAGGAACCGACAGTATCTTATATAGAATAGGAGAAGGAGATGAGTTCAGGTAAAATTGCTCAGGTTATCGGTCCCGTTGTAGACGTCTTGTTTGCAGCAGGGGAAAAACTTCCTGAGATTAACAATGCACTTGTCGTCTACAAAAATGACGAAAGAAAAACAAAAATCGTCCTTGAAGTAGCCTTGGAGTTGGGAGATGGTATGGTCCGTACTATCGCCATGGAATCAACAGATGGGTTGACTCGTGGAATGGAAGTATTGGACACAGGTCGTCCAATCTCTGTACCAGTAGGTAAAGAAACTTTGGGACGTGTCTTCAACGTTTTGGGAGATACCATTGACTTGGAAGCTCCTTTCACAGAAGACGCAGAGCGTCAGCCAATTCATAAAAAAGCTCCAACTTTTGATGAGTTGTCTACCTCTTCTGAAATCCTTGAAACAGGGATTAAGGTTATCGACCTTCTTGCCCCTTACCTTAAAGGTGGTAAGGTTGGACTTTTCGGTGGTGCCGGAGTTGGTAAAACCGTCTTGATTCAAGAATTGATTCACAACATTGCCCAAGAACACGGTGGTATTTCAGTATTTACTGGTGTTGGGGAACGTACTCGTGAGGGGAATGACCTATACTGGGAAATGAAAGAATCAGGTGTTATCGAGAAAACAGCCATGGTATTTGGTCAGATGAATGAGCCGCCAGGAGCACGTATGCGTGTTGCCCTTACTGGTTTGACAATCGCTGAATACTTCCGTGATGTAGAAGGCCAAGACGTGCTTCTCTTTATCGATAATATCTTCCGTTTCACTCAGGCTGGTTCAGAAGTATCTGCCCTTTTGGGTCGTATGCCATCAGCCGTTGGTTACCAACCAACACTTGCTACGGAAATGGGTCAATTGCAAGAACGTATCACATCAACCAAGAAAGGTTCTGTAACCTCTATCCAGGCTATCTATGTGCCAGCGGATGACTATACTGACCCAGCGCCAGCAACAGCCTTCGCTCACTTGGATTCAACAACAAACTTGGAACGTAAGCTGGTACAATTGGGTATCTACCCAGCCGTTGACCCACTTGCTTCAAGCTCACGTGCCTTGGCACCTGAAATCGTTGGAGAAGAGCACTATGCAGTTGCTGCTGAAGTAAAACGTGTCCTTCAACGTTACCATGAATTGCAAGATATCATTGCTATCCTTGGTATGGATGAGCTTTCTGATGAAGAAAAGACCTTGGTTGCTCGTGCCCGTCGTATCCAGTTCTTCTTGTCACAAAACTTCAACGTTGCGGAACAATTTACTGGTCAGCCAGGTTCTTATGTTCCAGTTGCTGAAACTGTACGTGGCTTTAAGGAAATCCTTGATGGTAAACATGACCACTTGCCAGAAGATGCCTTCCGTGGTGTAGGTTCTATCGAAGATGTGATTGCAAAAGCTGAAAAAATGGGATTTTAAGAGGTGATCTATGGCTCAGTTAACTGTCCAGATCGTGACACCAGATGGTCTCGTCTATGATCACCATGCCAGCTATGTATCGGTTCGAACTCTGGATGGTGAGATGGGGATCTTGCCACGACATGAAAATATGATTGCGGTTTTAGCAGTTGATGAAGTAAAGGTAAAGCGTATTGATGATGAAGATCACGTGAACTGGATTGCAGTAAACGGAGGCGTTATTGAAATTGCCAATAATACCATCACAATCGTTGCGGATTCTGCAGAACGTGCTCGTGATATCGATATCAGTCGTGCAGAACGTGCCAAGCTTCGAGCAGAGCGTGAAATTGAAGAAGCACAAGATAAAAACTTGATTGACCAAGAACGTCGTGCTAAGATTGCTTTGCAACGTGCCATTAACCGGATTAATGTCGGAAAAAGACTATAAGAAAAAAATGAACTTGAGTTACCAAGTTCATTTTTTATTTTTTCTTAAGGGGCAAAACTGATGCAGACCGCTTCTGGAACATGGAAGTCGTTGGAAAGTTCTGCTAGACGACCAGTTTCAGGATTGCGTTTAAAAACGGTTGCATTGTCAGAGTCTTGATGGACAGCAATGACAAATTCTTGGTCTGGTGTCAAATCAAAATCACGTGGAGTCTGACCATGTGTCGGAACGATTTCTAACAACTCTAAGCTACCGTCCGCAAGGATTGTATATACTGCGATAGAATCATGGCCACGGTTAGAAGCGTAGAGGTATTTACCGTCTTTAGAGAGACGAATAGCAGCAGTACCATTAAAGCCTTCATAACCATCTGGTAGAGTTGAAATGACTTGCATGCGTTCAAATTCGCCAACACCATCGTAGATTAGAACCTCGATAGTGCTATTGAGTTCACAAATCAGATAAGCGATTTTATAGTGGTTATGGAAAATGATATGGCGTGAGCCTGCTCCTGGCTGGCTATGATAGGTATAGAGCTTAGATAATTTTCCTTCTGAATCAAGATCATAAGTGATGACTTGGTCAGTACCTAAGTCGCAGGTCACTAGATAGTGGTCAGGTGTTAAGTCTGTAAAGTGAACATGGGGCGAAGCTTGGTTTTCATGTGGACCTTGGCCATTATGTTGATCTATATCACTAAGTAGAAGACGACCATCTTCCTGACGTTTATAAACAAGGACCTGTCCTTTATGGTAGTTGGCTGCATAGACCAAATCACGCTTTTCATCAACGGCAACATAACAGTGGGGAGCTCCTTCTTCCACGACATGATTTAATAAAGTCCCGTCAGTTTGATAGGCTGCAATTCCTCCCTTATCTTCTTGACTACCAACTGTATATAGATGTTGGTCTTGGTCAAAGGCAAGATAGGTCGGACTTGGTTCAGGTGCAAAGAGTTCTAGATTTGAAAGCTGACCAGTTTCTGTATCGAAGTCTGCCTTGTAAATCCCTTGGGAAGTA
The DNA here is from genome assembly GCF_002096845.1 of Streptococcus mitis. GTDB lineage: Bacteria > Bacillota > Bacilli > Lactobacillales > Streptococcaceae > Streptococcus > Streptococcus mitis_A. Next base: position 154,387 of record NZ_NCVK01000018.1, on the reverse strand, counting down.
CGACGTGTATAAGTTCCAAAATAAACAGTTTCTTTCATAACTTTACCTCTACATAAAGATAAGACTATTATATCACAAAAATTGTAGTTGGAGGAACTCTATAACATATAAATGCATATAATAAAATATCAAATTTAATCTGATTTTGTATTGCTTTCCTTTTGAAAAGTGCTATAATAATCCTATACAAATTGCAAAGGAGTTTTTTATGAAAAAACGTGTTTTCTTAGCAGCTGGAGTTGCTGTACTCTCAGCAGCTGTTCTAGCAGCTTGTTCATCTGGTAATGGGAATAAAGAAGCAACTAAACCAGTTACTTATTCCTATGTATTTTCATCAGATCCTGCGACTCTGGATTATACAGTTTCGGGGAAAAATTCTACAAAACAGATTACTGGTAATGTCATTGATGGACTACTAGAAAATGATCAATACGGGAATCTAGTACCATCAGTTGCAGAAGATTGGACTGTTTCCAAAGATGGTTTGACCTATACCTATAAAATTCGTAAGGGTATCAAGTGGTATACCAATGAAGGAGAAGAGTATGGAGAAGTTAAGGCTCAAGACTTTGTAACTGGTTTAAAACACGCAGCTGACAAGAAATCAGAAGCACTTTATCTTGTACAGGATTCTATCAAAGGATTGGATGACTATGTAAATGGGAAAACAACGGATTTTTCTACTGTTGGTGTAAAAGCAACAGACGATTATACTGTAGTCTATACTTTAAACAATCCAGAATCTTTCTGGAATTCGAAGACAACAATGGGAGTTCTTGCTCCTGTTAGCGAAAACTTTTTAGCTTCTAAAGGAGATGACTTTGGTAAGGCGACTGATGTAACAAGCATTCTATACAATGGGGCTTATCTTCTAAAAGGTCTTACATCTAAATCTTCTATTGAAATGACTAAAAACCAAAACTATTGGGATAAACAAAATGTCTTTATTGATGATATTAAGTTGTCTTACTTTGATGGTCAGGACGCAGACTCTCTTGGACGTGGTTTTGATGAAGGAAATTATCCTGCAGCACCTCTCTTTAAAAACTCTGCTAACTATGAACGGCTAAAAGAAAAATACAAAGATAACATTATTTATAGTCAACAACAAGGAACGACTTTCTATATTTCGACGAATATTGACCGTGTTGCCTACAATCACACCGCTAAAACAAGTGATGCAGAAAAATCATCTACTAAGAAGGCTTTGCTGAACAAAGATTTCCGTCAATCCTTGGCTTTTGCTATAGATCGTAAAGCAGGAATCTCTCAAGTATTTGGGGACGAAGTAGCACCTCGTAAGTTACGGACAAGTTTCACTCCTCCAACCTTTGTACAAGTAGGGGATCAAACATTTGGTCAAGTTACTAAGACAGAATTGGATAAATTGGATAATGTCTGGAAAGATGTTAGTCTTGATGATGCCCAGGATTCACTTCATAATGTAGATAAGGCTAAAGCTAAATTGGAAGCTGCTAAGAAAACTCTTCAAGCTGATGGAGTACAGTTCCCTATTCATTTAGATATTCCAGTATCTTCTACTCGTCCAGATTTTGTGCGTCAAGCTCAATCTTATAAACAATCCATCGAGGAAGCTATTGGAGTAGACAATGTTGTAGTTGATATTCAACAAGTTTCTGACGATGAATTGTCAAGTATGACAGTTCTAGCTACTTCTAATACTAATACTGACTGGGATATTAATGTAAATAGTGGATGGTCACCTGATTACGCAGATCCTTCAACTTATCTAGATATATTTGATCCAACATCTGGACCAAATCTTCTTAGTTCCTTAGGTGTAACACCAGGTAAAGACAGTTCAGTAATCAAAGCTGTTGGCTTAGATAAGTTTAAAGAGTTAATTACTGATGCTAATAGTGAGAAAACAAATCTTGAAAAACGATATGCCAAATATGCCAAAGCTCAAGCTTGGTTAACAGATAATGCCTTGGTTATTCCTGTACAATCAAACGGTGCCCAAATGCTCGTAACGAAGAAAGTTCTTGGAACAGGTGCCTATGGTTGGGTAGGTGATAAGACCGGTGAACTTAGCTATAAATATCTTAAACTCCAAGATAAGATTGTCACTACTAAAGAAATGGATGAGTTCCGCAAGAAATTTGCTGATGAAAAAGCCAAATCAAACGCTGATTATCAGAAGAACTTAGACCGTCATATTCAAGAATAATTGAATCTCCTCTTTTGAGGGGATTTTTGTTTAAACTTTATGTAAGCACTTTAAAAAAGAGTTATTTTTATTTGAAAATGATATAATGGAAGGACAAAAGAAAGGAAGTATTTATGGAGCAAAAAGAGAAACATTTTAGCCTATCTTGGTTTTTCAAGTGGTTTTTGGATAACAAGGCCATTACGGTATTCTTAGTAACCTTGTTATTGGGACTGAATCTTTTTATTTTAAGTAAGATTAGTTTTCTATTTTCACCTGTTTTGGACTTTTTGGCAGTTGTGATGTTACCAGTCATTCTGTCTGGTCTGCTATATTATTTGTTGAATCCTATTGTTGATTGGATGGAGAAGAATAAGGTTAATCGTGTTATAGCTATCACTATTGTCTTTGTCATCATCGCTCTCTTTATCATTTGGGGCTTGGCAGTAGCTATTCCAAATCTGCAACGTCAGGTCTTAACATTTGCAAGAAATGTACCAATCTACCTAGAAGATGCTGACAGGGTTATTAATGATTTGGTAACCAAGCATTTACCAGATGATTTCAGGCTTCAGTTAGAACAAGTTTTGACAAACTTCTCTAGTCAGGCTACAGTTTGGGCAAGTAAAGTTTCTTCTCAGGCAGTCAACTGGGTGAGCGCCTTTATTAGCGGAACTTCTCAAGTGATTGTTGCTTTGATTATCGTTCCTTTCATGCTCTTTTATCTCTTGCGTGATGGGAAAGGCTTGCGAAACTATTTGACCCAATTCATGCCGACGAAATTGAAGGAACCTGTAGGACAGGTTTTGTCAGATGTGAATCAACAGTTGTCCAACTATGTTAGAGGGCAAGTAACAGTAGCTATTATTGTAGCAGTAATGTTTATCATATTCTTCAAGATTATCGGTCTACGTTATGCGGTTACGCTGGGTGTTACTGCTGGTATTTTAAATCTGGTTCCTTATCTTGGTAGTTTCCTAGCCATGCTTCCTGCCTTAGTATTGGGCTTGATTGCTGGGCCAGTCATGCTTTTGAAAGTGGTGATTGTCTTTATCGTAGAACAAACTATTGAAGGCCGTTTTGTTTCGCCACTGATTTTGGGAAGCCAATTAAACATCCATCCCATTAATGTTCTCTTTGTTTTGTTAACTTCAGGATCCATGTTTGGTATCTGGGGAGTCTTGCTCGGTATTCCGGTTTATGCCTCTGCAAAAGTTGTCATTTCAGCGATTTTTGAATGGTATAAGGTAGTTAGTGGCCTATATGAACTAGAGGGAGAGGAAGTCAAGAGTGAACAATAGTCAACAGATGTTACAGGCTTTGGAAGAGCAAGATTTAGTTAAGGCAGAGCACTATTTCGTTAAAGCTTTAGAAAATGATCCAAATGACCTTCTGTATGAGTTGGCAACTTATCTTGAAGGGATTGGTTTTTATCCTCAGGCCAAGGAAATTTACCTGAAAATTGTAGGGGATTTCCCAGAGGTTAATCTTAATCTAGCAGCTATTGCTAGCGAGGATGGTCAAATCGAAGAAGCCTTTGCTTATCTTGAGGAAATCCAAGCTGACAGTGACTGGTATGTTTCGGCTTTGGCTCTTAAGGCAGACCTTTACCAGATGGAAGGTTTGACAGATGTAGCGCGTGAGAAACTGCTGGAGGCTTTGACCTACTCAGAGGATCCTCTCTTGATATTGGGTTTAGCAGAGTTGGATAGTGAGTTGGAAAATTACCAAGAAGCTATTCAAGGCTATGCCCAGTTAGATAATCGTACTATTTATGAGCAAACAGGCATTTCTACCTATCAGCGGATTGGCTTTGCCTATGCACAGTTGGGGAAATTTGAAACGGCCACAGAGTTTTTAGAAAAAGCCTTGGAGTTAGAATACGATGACCTAACAGCTTTTGAGTTGGCTAGTCTTTACTTTGATCGAGAAGAATACCAAAAGGCTGTCCTCTACTTTAAGCAGCTTGATACCATTTCTCCTGACTTTGAAGGCTATGAGTATGGTTATAGTCAGGCCTTGCATAAGGAACATCAAGTTCAAGAAGCCCTGCGTATCGCTAAGCAAGGCTTAGAGAAAAATCCTTTTGAAACTCGTCTCTTACTGGCTGCTTCACAATTTTCTTATGAATTGCATGATGCTAGTGGTGCAGAGAACTACCTCCTTATTGCTAAAGAAGATGCTGAGGATACGGAAGAAATCTTACTCCGTCTAGCAACTATTTATCTAGAACAGGAACGTTATGAGGACATTCTAGACTTGCAAAGTGAGGAGCCAGAAAATCTCTTGACCAAGTGGATGATTGCTCGTTCCTATCAGGAAATGGACGATTTGGATACTGCCTATGAGCTTTACCAAGAGTTGGCAGGAGATTTAAAGGACAATCCAGAGTTTCTGGAACACTATATCTATCTCTTGCGTGAATTGGGCTACTTTGAGGAAGCCAAAGTCAATGCCCAAGCTTACTTAAAACTAGTTCCAGATGATGTGCAAATGCAAGAATTGTTTGAGACATTGTAAGAATCCATTAGTTACAGAAAACTGCAAGTTATTACTAGAGGATAACTGCGGTTTTTTGTTTTTAAAATGTATTGTTTTTAACTAATACTCAATGAAAATCAAAGAGTAAAATAGAAAACTAGCCACAGGCTGCTCAAAACACTGTTTTGAGGTTGTAGATAAGACTGACGAAGTCAGTCACATATATATGGCAAGGCGACGTTGACGTGGTTTGAATTTGATTTTCGAAGAGTATAATATATTCTCTTGAAAAAAGTTATAACTAGGATTATAATATAAAATTATGAGTGACATAGGAGGGAAATAATACTTGATACGATAGCTCTACCTATTGAAGTCCGACACCTTATTCTCATTTTATTGTCTTGTTTTTCTGGTTTTATCATTGGCTATGAAAGAAAGTCTAAGCACAAGCAGGCCGGGAGAAAGACTTATATTTTGGTTGCCTTAACTGCAACTTTAATGATGATTTTATCAAAAGAAGCCTTCTTGGATACGCCTAATTATGATACTTCTAGGGTTGCGACCCAAATTGTCAGTGGAATTAGTTTCATTGGTGGTGGTATTATTTTCATGAGGGATAAAAAAATCAGTGGTATCACCACAGCAGCTGGTATTTGGGCAACTGCAGGTATTGGGATGGCAATTGGGGCAGGTTTTGCTTTTCTAGGTTTATTTTGTAGTCTAATTGTTGTCCTTGTTCAGAAAAGTAGCTCCAAATTTTTGAAAAGCGATACTCATTATCATATAAGAATGACTGGATTTGTAACCAATAAACCTTCAATAGATACCTTGGATATTCTCATTGAACAGAAGGGATTTTACAATCTAAATATTGACATGGATAGGAATGAAAGTGGTTATAATCTTACGATTAGAGCAGATAACGATAAATCCATTTCTTACAAAAATATGGCTGAGGTTTTATGGCAATGTGACGAGAATTTTTATATAAATCAGGTTAAGATTGTTTCATTGGAAGGATAGAGTTTTGTGTTCATAGCAAAACTCTTATTGGTGAATGGGGAAAGATACTTTTTATTCCCTATACTATGTATCAGGAGGAATTGACATAAAAGCATCAGATTAGCGCAGATAACATAATGAACTGGGAATATCTTGAAAACAAAGATTAGTTTATAAGTTTTGGAACCGTTTTCCATCACAATCTTTCGGGAAAGTAGTTGCTAAAAGATGTAAAAATTGATAGAATAAGGATTGTCTAAAAAATTTTAAGGAGAATCTATCAAATGGATTTCACATGGGCAATTAAATATGCCACTGAATTTTTGGGAACTGCTATTTTGATCATTCTTGGAAATGGTGCAGTTGCCAACGTTGAACTTAAAGGTACGAAAGGTCACCAAAGTGGCTGGATCGTTATCGCTGTTGGTTATGGTATGGGGGTTATGATCCCAGCCTTGATGTTTGGTAACGTATCTGGAAACCACATCAACCCAGCCTTCACTCTTGGACTTGCGATCAGCGGTCTCTTCCCTTGGGCACAAGTTGCGCCTTATATCATCGCACAAGTTTTGGGTGCTATCTTTGGTCAAGCCTTGGTTGTGGCAACACACCGCCCATACTACTTGAAAACTGAAAATCCAAACAACATCTTGGGTACTTTCTCAACAATTTCAAGTTTGGATAATGGGTCAAAAGAATCACATTTCGCAGCAACTGTTAATGGTTTTGTAAATGAGTTTGTTGGTTCATTTGTTCTTTTCTTTGCAGCCCTTGGATTGACTAAAAACTTCTTTGGTTCTGAAGTGCTTCAATACATGAAACAAATGGCTAGTCAAGCAGGTCAAAATGTTGACTTTTCTGATTTAGCAATCAAAGCCCAAGTAGCACCACATACTGCTTCAGGACTTTCAGTAGCTCACTTGGCACTTGGATTCCTTGTTATGGCCTTGGTAACATCACTTGGTGGACCTACAGGACCTGCCTTGAACCCAGCTCGTGACTTGGGACCACGTCTCCTTCATGCTTTCCTTCCAAAATCAGTTCTTGGTGAGCACAAAGGCGATTCAAAATGGTGGTATTCTTGGGTACCAGTAGTAGCGCCTATCGCAGCAGCGATTGCGGCAGTAGCTATCTTCAAATTCCTTTACCTATAAGAAATTTAGTTCTCAATCTATTGTAATGGATTGAAGAAAAAATAAAAACGCATAATATTGTGCTGACCCCAAAAAGTTAGACAATTAATTTAAGCAAAGGATTTAGTTCTGTATTGTACAGGGCTAAGTCCTTTTAGTTTTACCTTAATTCGTTTGTTGTTGTAGTAATCAATATAGTCTACAATGGCTTGTTCCAATTGCTTAAGCGACTGAAATGACTTCTCATAACCATAAAACATTTCAGACTTAAGAATGCCAAAGAAAGATTCCATCATACCGTTATCTGGGCTATTTCCCTTACGTGACATAGATGGTTGGATTCCCTTATTCTTAAAAAAATGATGATAGAAATCGTGTTGGTATTGCCCTCCTTGGTCACTATGGAGAATTGTATTTTCGTAATGGTTCTCTGTAAAGGCTTGTTCTAGCATAGCTTTCATTTGTACTAAGTTCGGCGAAGTAGAAAGATTGTAGGAGATAATTTCGCTGTTAAAGCCATCTAAAACTGGTGATAAATAAAGCTTTTAGCTACTTGCTGGAATGGCAAATTCTGTCACATCTGTGTAGCACTTTTGCATTGGTTTGGTTGCTTCAAATTGGCGTTGAATGAGATTCTCTGCTTTATTGCCAATCTCTCTTTGGTAGGAAGAATACTTTCGTTTACGGCGAATTCGAGCACTTAAACCAAGTACTTTCATCAGACGCTGCACCTTCTTATGGTTCACTACGAAGCCACGATTTCGTAATTCTAGAGTCATGCGACGATAGCCGTAATTTCCTTTATGCTCAGTATAAATTGACTGAATTTCAGCTTTAATATCATAATCTTTATCGTTTTGATCTAGCTGTTTTAAGTGGTAATAATAGGTTGAACGGGCAAACTTAATAATCTTTAGAAGGATATCTAAAGAAAACTCTGTTACCAGTCCTTGAACAATTTCCGTTTTTCTTCTTGCTCCTTTTCGTCCCTCAATCGGAGTTCTCTCAACTTTTTTAGAATGGCATTCTCCGCTCTCAAGTACTCATTTTCTGCTTGAAGACGTTCTAATTCTGTCATATCTTCAAATCTTTTCTTTGGCTTACGTCCCATTTTAGGTGCTCTCCCTCTTGTTCTCTCAACAATAGTATACCCGTTTTTCTTATATTGTGCCAGCCAATTCGAAAGTATCCACTACTTGGAAGAGCATAATCCAGAGACGCCCTAATTTGTGAATGCCCCTCAAGAAGAACTTTATCAATGATCTCTTGTTTTAGTTCAGGAGAATAGTAACAATTCTTTCCTTTTTTGACGATTTCTATTCCATAACGATTAATCGATTTAATCATGTACTGAAGATTAGAAATGTTTATCCCAAATTGATTTGAAAGTTGTCTAAAGCTCTCTCCTTTCTTTCTTAATTCATATATTTGAACTTTATCTTCATAAGTTAATTTCATAATAAAAACACCCCAAAAGTTAGATTTTTATGTCTAACTTTTGGGGTGCAGTTCAGGTTCTATTAAGATCTTTTTTGTTATCCTTGACATTACTGATGGTCCGTACACCGTAGTTATAGACCCCATAAGTCACAAAGGGCAAGAAAAATGACAAAATAATGTTGACTGAGTTGAAGTAACCATAGTCAGTTCGGTCCAAGATACGCGCTACATAGGTTCCAGTTAGGATGGGAAAAATAATATTCAAGACACGAATTCCCATGTAAGATAGAGCATTTAATTTTATACTTTTCATTCAATTTACCTCGTTTTTCGTTCTATCATAAAGCTAGCTAATAAGAAATGAAAGGCAGTAAGTCAAGCGATCACTTTGAAGTCTCAAAGTTTTATTTTAAGTTTTCTTTAAGGAAACTATATTATTCTGAAGAACTCTAAAATTTCACAGTCATTTATTGGTAATGACTACAGAATTCCTAGTCATTACTAGAAATGGACTAGTTTCTTTGAAGAATGGAACTCCTTAATCCTTCTATTCTAGAACGGGAGGGTCGGTATTTCTTTCATGATAGGACTAGATTGTGGTATAATAGAGAGAATAAGTTTTTTTAGTAAGACAAAGGAGAAAATAGATGATTTATGCAGGAATTCTTGCTGGTGGAACTGGCACACGTATGGGAATCAGTAACTTGCCAAAACAATTTTTAGAGCTAGGTGATCGACCTATCTTGGTTCATACAATTGAAAAATTTGTCTTGGAACCAAGTATTGAAAAAATTGTTGTTGGGGTTCATGGAGACTGGGTTTCTCATGCAGAAGATCTTGTAGATAAATATCTTCCTCTTCATAAGGAACGTATCATCATTACAAAAGGTGGTGCTGACCGTAATACGAGTATTGAGAAAATCATTGAAGCTATCGATGCTTATCGTCCGCTTACTCCAGAGGATATCGTTGTTACCCATGATTCTGTTCGTCCATTTATTACACTTCGCATGATTCAAGACAATATCAAACTTGCCCAAAATCATGACGCAGTGGACACAGTGGTAGAAGCGGTTGATACTATCGTTGAAAGCACTAACGGTCAATTCATTACAGATATTCCAAATCGTGCTCACCTCTATCAAGGACAAACACCTCAAACATTCCGTTGCAAGGACTTCATGGATCTTTACGGTTCCCTCTCTGCTGAAGAGAAGGAAATCTTGACAGATGCATGTAAAATCTTTGTGATCAAAGGAAAAGATGTAGCCTTGGCTAAAGGTGAATATTCAAATCTGAAAATTACTACAGTAACAGATCTGAAGATTGCAAAAAGTATGATTGAGAAAGACTAGTAAAATGATTAATCAAATTTATCAACTAACTAAGCCTAAGTTTATCAATGTCAAATACCAGGAAGAGGCTATTGACCAAGAAAATCATATCCTCATCCGCCCTAACTATATGGCTGTCTGTCATGCGGATCAGCGTTACTATCAGGGAAAACGTGATCCGAAGATTTTGAATAAAAAGCTTCCAATGGCAATGATTCACGAGTCATGTGGAACCGTCATTTCTGACCCGACAGGAACCTACGAGGTTGGTCAAAAAGTTGTCATGATTCCGAATCAGCCTCCTATGCAGAGCGATGAAGAATTCTATGAGAACTACATGACAGGGACCCATTTCTTGTCTAGTGGTTTTGATGGCTTTATGAGAGAGTTTGTTTCTCTCCCTAAAGATCGCGTGGTGGCTTATGATGCTATTGAAGATACGGTTGCAGCCATTACAGAGTTTGTCAGTGTCGGTATGCACGCTATGAATCGTCTATTGACCCTTGCTCATAGCAAGCGGGACCGAATCGCCGTTATCGGAGATGGAAGTTTAGCTTTTGTAGTTGCCAATATTATCAATTATACTTTGCCAGAAGTAGAGATTGTAGTTATTGGTCGTCATTGGGAAAAATTGGAACTTTTCTCATTTGCCAAAGAATGCTATATTACTGACAATATTCCTGAAGATTTGGCCTTTGACCATGCTTTTGAGTGTTGTGGTGGTGATGGTACTGGACCAGCCATTAATGACTTGATTCGCTATATTCGTCCTCAGGGAACGATTCTCATGATGGGTGTTAGCGAGTATAAAGTCAATCTCAATACACGCGACGCCTTAGAAAAAGGCTTGCTCTTGGTTGGGTCCTCTCGTTCTGGTCGCATTGATTTTGAAAATGCCATCCAAATGATGGAAGTCAAGAAATTTGCCAATCGTCTTAAAAATATCCTTTATCTAGAAGAACCTGTAAGAGAAATTAAAGATATTCACCGTGTCTTTGCAACCGATTTAAACACAGCCTTTAAAACCGTGTTTAAGTGGGAAGTATAAGTGCTGGAGGTTAATTGTGGAGAAAATCATTAAAGAAAAAATTTCTTCCTTACTTAGTGCAGAAGAGGAAGTCCTCAGTGTTGAACAACTGGGGGGAATGACCAATCAAAACTATTTGGTCAAAACAACAAATAAGCAATACATTGTTAAGTTCTTTGGTAAAGGGACAGAAAAACTGATCAATCGTCAAGATGAAAAGTACAATCTTGAACTACTAAAGGATTTAGACTTAGATGTAAAAAATTATCTTTTTGATATTGAATCTGGTATCAAAGTAAATGAGTATATCGAATCTGCAATCACGCTTGATTCAACTACAATCAAGACCAAATTTGATAAAATTGCTCCAATATTACAAACTATTCATGCTTCTGGCAAGGAATTAAGAGGAGAATTTGCTCCTTTTGAAGAAATCAAAAAATACGAATCTTTGATTGAAGAAAAAATCCCTTATGCTAATTATGAAGCTGTTCGAGAAGAAGTCTTCTCCTTAGAGAAAAGACTGGCTGACTTAGGTGTTGACAGAAAATCTTGTCATATCGATTTGGTGCCTGAAAACTTTATCGAATCACCTCAAGGACGTCTATATCTGATTGACTGGGAATATTCATCAATGAACGATCCAATGTGGGATTTGGCTGCTCTCTTTTTAGAATCTGAATTCACTCGTCAAGAGGAAGAAGCCTTCTTATCTCACTATGAGAGTGAGCAAACACCTGTCTCTCGTGAAAAGATTGCCATTTATAAAATTTTACAAGATGCTATTTGGAGTCTATGGACAGTCTACAAAGAAGAGCAAGGTGCAGATTTTGGTGACTATGGTGTGAGTCGTTACCAAAGAGCTGTTAAAGGTTTGGCTTATTATGGAGGTTCTGATGAAAAATAAAAATGGAGTTTCTTTTGGTCTACTCTCAGGTATTTTCTGGGGTTTAGGTCTAACGATTAGTGCTTATATCTTTTCGATTTTTACAGATTTGTCGCCCTTTGTGGTGGCCGCTGCTCATGATTTCTTGAGTATCTTTATCTTACTAGCTTTTCTGTTGGTAAAAGAAGGAAAAGTGCGTCTCTCAATTTTCTTAAATATTCGCAATGTTAGTGTGATCATCGGAGCCTTGCTAGCAGGTCCTATCGGTATGCAGGCCAATCTTTATGCAGTTAAGTATATCGGAAGTTCCTTGGCTTCATCGGTATCTGCTATCTACCCTGCAGTTTCAGTTTTATTGGCTTTCTTTTTCTTGAAGCACAAGATTTCTAAGAATACTATATTTGGGATTGTCTTGATTATTGGAGGGATTATTGCTCAAACTTATAAGGTTGAACAGGTTAATTCCTTCTACATTGGTATTCTCTGTGCTTTGGTTTGTGCTATTGCATGGGGAAGTGAGAGTGTTCTTAGCTCTTTTGCTATGGAAAGTGAATTGAGTGAAATAGAAGCCCTCTTAATCCGTCAAGTGACTTCATTCTTATCATATCTTGTGATTGTGCTCTTCTCTCATCAATCATTTGCAGAAGTAGCCAATGGGCAATTGTTAGGTCTTATGATTGTCTTTGCAGCCTTTGATATGATTTCCTATTTGGCTTATTATATCGCTATCAATCGCTTGCAACCAGCCAAGGCTACAGGCTTGAACGTGAGCTATGTAGTATGGACAGTCTTGTTCGCAGTTGTTTTCTTGGGTGCACCGCTAGATATGCTGACAATTATTACGTCACTTGTCGTTATTGCTGGAGTTTATATTATTATTAAAGAATAAAGGAGATTCGTGTGAAAGCCATTATCTTAGCAGCGGGATTGGGAACTCGCTTGCGTCCTATGACTGAAAATACCCCTAAAGCCTTGGTTCAGGTTAATCAAAAACCTTTGATTGAATACCAAATTGAGTTTCTAAAAGAAAAAGGTATCCATGATATCATCATCATTGTTGGTTATCTTAAAGAACAATTCGATTACTTAAAAGAAAAATACGGTGTTCGACTCGTTTTCAATGATAAATACGCTGACTACAATAACTTTTACTCTCTCTATCTTGTAAAAGAAGAATTGGCAAACAGCTATGTTATTGATGCTGACAATTATCTTTTTAAAAATATGTTCCGCAATGATTTGACTCGTTCGACTTATTTTAGTGTTTATCGTGAAGATTGTACCAATGAATGGTTCTTGGTCTATGGAGATGACTACAAGGTTCAAGATATTACTGTTGATAGTAAGGCAGGTCGCATCCTTAGTGGTGTATCCTTCTGGGATGCTCCAACTGCAGAAAAGATTGTCAGCTTTATCGATAAAGCTTATGCAAGTGGCGAATTTGTTGATCTCTACTGGGACAATATGGTTAAGGATAACATCAAAGAGCTAGATGTCTATGTTGAAGAACTAGAAGGCAATAGCATCTATGAAATCGATAGTGTCCAAGATTATCATAAATTAGAAGAAATTCTTAAAAACGAAAATTAAAGATTCCAACATCTGGCTAAAATAGTCGGATGTTTTTTTGATTTTTTAACGAATAAATAGATGAGTAGAAAAAGAAATGGAGTTATTTATGAAAATCACAAACTATGAAATCTATAAATTGAAAAAATCAGGTTTGACCAATCAACAGGTTTTGGCAGTTCTAGAATACGGTGAAAATGTCGATCAAGAACTTTTGTTGGGTGATATTGCAGAAATATCAGGTTGCCGAAATCCAGCTGTTTTTATGGAACGTTATTTTCAGATAGACGATGCGCATTTGGAGAAGGAGTTTCAAAAATTTCCATCTTTCTCTATTTTAGATGACTGTTATCCTTGGGATTTGAGTGAAATATACGATGCACCTGTACTTTTATTTTACAAGGGAAATCTTGACCTCTTGAAATTTCCTAAGGTAGCAGTCGTGGGCAGTCGTGCTTGTAGCAAACAGGGAGCTAAGTCAGTTGAAAAAGTCATTCAAGGCTTGGAAAATGAACTGGTTATTGTCAGTGGATTAGCCAAGGGGATTGACACAGCAGCCCATATGGCAGCTCTGCAGAATGGCGGAAAAACCATTGCAGTGATTGGAACAGGTCTGGATGTGTTTTATCCTAAAGCCAATAAACGCTTGCAAGACTATATCAGCAATGACCATCTGGTTATAAGTGAATATGGACCTGGTGAACAACCTCTGAAATTTCATTTTCCTGCCCGTAATCGCATCATTGCTGGACTTTGTCGTGGTGTGATTGTAGCAGAGGCTAAGATGCGTTCAGGTAGTCTCATTACCTGTGAGAGAGCGATGGAAGAAGGGCGCGATGTCTTTGCTATACCTGGTAGCATTTTAGATGGACTATCAGACGGTTGCCATCATTTGATTCAAGAAGGTGCAAAATTGGTTACAAGTGGGAAGGATGTTCTTGCGGAATTTGAATTTTAATACTCTTCGAAAATCTCTTCAAACCACGTCAGCTTCCATCTGCAACCTCAAAACAGTGTTTTGAGCAACCTGCGGCTAGCTTCCTAGTTTGCTCTTTGATTTTCATTGAGTATAAGAAGAAAGTCCGCTTACTAGACAAACTTTTCTTCTATATATTGGAGCTAAGTCTTGACAGGGTTCAAAAAATGGTTTACACTTTATAAAGTTTATTACTTTGAAAAGGTGTGATACTGTGGCTACGGCAACAAAAAAGAAAAAATTAACAGTTAAAAAAAATCTAGTAATCGTGGAGTCGCCTGCTAAGGCCAAGACGATTGAAAAATATCTCGGCAGAAACTACAAGGTTTTAGCCAGTGTTGGGCATATTCGAGATTTGAAGAAATCCAGTATGTCAGTCGATATTGAAAATAATTATGAACCGCAATATATCAATATCCGAGGAAAAGGTCCTCTCATCAATGACTTGAAAAAAGAAGCCAAAAAAGCTAATAAAGTCTTTCTGGCGAGTGACCCGGACCGTGAAGGAGAAGCGATTTCTTGGCATTTGGCCCATATTCTCAACTTGGATGAAAATGATGCCAACCGTGTTGTCTTTAATGAAATCACCAAGGATGCGGTCAAAAATGCTTTCAAAGAACCTCGCAAGATTGATATGGACTTGGTTGATGCCCAACAGGCTCGTCGTGTCTTGGACCGCTTGGTAGGCTATTCGATTTCGCCTATTTTGTGGAAGAAGGTCAAGAAGGGCTTGTCAGCAGGTCGCGTACAGTCCATTGCCCTTAAACTCATCATTGACCGTGAAAATGAAATCAATGCCTTTCAGCCAGAGGAATACTGGACCATTGATGCTGTCTTTAAAAAGGGAACCAAGCAATTTCAGGCATCCTTCTATGGAGTAGATGGCAAAAAGTTGAAACTGACTAGTAATGACGAGGTCAAGGAAGTTTTGTCTCGTCTGACTAGTAAAGACTTTTCAGTAGATCAGGTAGATAAGAAAGAGCGCAAACGCAATGCTCCATTACCCTATACCACTTCATCTATGCAGATGGATGCTGCCAATAAAATTAATTTCCGTACTCGAAAGACTATGATGGTTGCCCAACAGCTCTATGAAGGAATTAATATCGGTTCTGGTGTTCAAGGTTTGATTACTTATATGCGTACCGATTCGACTCGTATCAGTCCAGTAGCGCAGAACGAAGCAGCAAGTTTCATTACGGACCGTTTTGGTAGCAAGTATTCTAAGCATGGTAGCAAGGTAAAAAATGCATCAGGTGCTCAGGATGCCCATGAGGCTATTCGTCCGTCTAGCGTTTTTAATACACCGGAAAGTATTGCTAAATATCTGGACAAGGATCAGCTCAAGCTTTATACTCTTATCTGGAATCGTTTTGTGGCTAGCCAGATGACAGCTGCTGTCTTTGATACCATGGCTGTTAAATTGTCTCAAAATGGGGTTCAATTTGCTGCCAATGGTAGTCAGGTTAAGTTTGATGGTTATCTTGCCATTTATAATGATTCTGACAAGAATAAGATGTTACCAGATATGGCTGTTGGAGATGTGGTTAAGCAGGTGAATAGTAAACCAGAGCAACATTTCACTCAACCGCCTGCTCGTTATTCTGAAGCGACCCTGATCAAGACCTTGGAGGAAAATGGGGTTGGACGTCCGTCAACCTACGCGCCAACCATTGAAACCATTCAGAAACGTTATTATGTTCGCCTTGCAGCCAAACGTTTTGAACCAACAGAGTTGGGAGAAATTGTTAACAAGCTCATCGTTGAATATTTCCCAGATATCGTAAACGTGACCTTTACAGCTGAAATGGAAGGCAAACTGGATGATGTCGAAGTCGGAAAAGAGCAGTGGCAACGTGTTATAGACGCCTTTTACAAACCATTCTCTAAAGAGGTTGCCAAGGCTGAAGAAGAAATGGAAAAAATCCAGATCAAGGATGAACCAGCTGGATTTGATTGTGAAGTGTGTGGCAGTCCAATGGTTATTAAACTTGGTCGTTTTGGTAAGTTTTACGCTTGTAGCAATTTCCCAGATTGCCGCCATACCCAAGCAATCGTTAAGGAAATCGGAGTTGAGTGTCCAAGTTGTCATCAGGGACAAATCATTGAGCGTAAAACCAAACGCAATCGTCTTTTCTATGGTTGCAATCGCTATCCAGAATGTGAATTTACCTCTTGGGACAAGCCTGTTGGTCGCGACTGTCCAAAATGTGGCAACTTCCTCATGGAGAAAAAGGTCCGTGGTGGTGGCAAGCAGGTTATTTGTAGTAAAGGCGACTACGAAGAAGAAAAGATTAAATAAGAGGAGAGTCCTGAAAGTGAATTTCAGGCTCTTTTGGGTTGGAGCTTGACAAAATTCATCATTGTATGCGAAACTAGAAGAAGATTATTTTATACTCAATGAAAATCAAAGAGCAAACTAGGAAACTAGCCGCAGGTTGCTCAAAGCACTGCTTTGAGGTTGCAGATAAGACTGACGAAGTCAGGAACCATATCTACGGTAAGGCGACGTTGACGCGGTTTGAAGAGATTTTCGAAGAGTATTAACTAGGAGAAGTTATGCGTATTGTTTATCTAATTATTGGTTTTTTATCACTGGCCTTGGCTATTATTGGGGTTGTTTTGCCCTTGCTGCCTACAACGCCTTTTCTTTTGTTGTCTATTGCTTGTTTCTCAAGAAGTTCCAAGCGCTTCGAAGATTGGCTTTATCATACCAAGCTCTATCAAGCATATGTAGCTGATTTTCGCGAGACTAAGTCTATTGCGCGTGAACGAAAGAAAAAAATCATCTTATCTATCTACATCTTGATGGGAATTTCTATTTACTTTGCCCCTCTCTTACCAGTCAAAATCGGTCTGGGAGCCTTGACCATCTTTATCACTTATTATCTCTTCAAGGTCATTCCAGACAAAGAATAAGTAAAATTTGTAACTATTTCCCTTGATAAAAATGAAAGCATATTCACAACAATATGATATAATAAATTCAAAGTAATACTCAAGGAGAATCAAATGATTTACGAATTTTGTGCTGAAAATGTGACCTTGCTTGAAAAAGCGATGCAGGCTGGGGCTCGTCGAATCGAACTCTGTGATAATCTAGCAGTTGGTGGGACAACTCCCAGCTATGGAGTGACCAAGGCAGCAGTTGAACTGGCAGCTAACTACGATACGACCATCATGACTATGATTCGTCCACGTGGTGGTGACTTTGTCTATAATGACCTAGAAATTGCAATTATGCTAGAAGACATTCGATTGACTGCTCAGGCTGGAAGTCAAGGAGTTGTATTTGGTGCTTTAACTGCTGATAAGAAGTTGGATAAGCCTAATATTGAAAAGTTGATAGCTGTGTCAAAAGGAATGGAAATTGTCTTTCATATGGCCTTTGATGAATTGAGCGAAGAAGACCAGTTAGAAGCTATTGACTGGCTCAGCCAAGCCGGTGTCACTCGTATCCTGACTCGTGCTGGTGTGTCTAGTGACTCATTAGAGAAACGTTTTGCTCACTATCATAGAATTTTAGAATATGCTAAAGGTAAAATTGAAATTCTACCAGGTGGGGGGATTGACTTGGACAATCGTCAAACCTTTATCGACCAGCTAGGTGTGACACAATTGCATGGAACCAAGGTTGTCTTTTAAAAAATAGAAAGGAACTGCTAGCTTTGGGTAGCAGTTTTCACTTATGTTTGAAATTTTTAAATCCTATCAGTTTAATCAAGAAAAGGCTCGTCCTTTTGGTTTTATAGAAAATGGTGGAGTTTGGACTTATAGCTGCATGATTTTGCAGGGTGACTTTATCATGACAGTCTCTATCACTACTGATAATGTGAGTTTTCAGGTCTTTGACCAGGAAACGGGCGATCTCTATCCTCAAGTCCATATGGAAAGCATGAGGGGAAGTTTTGTAGGAAGTGTCCGTGAGGCTTGTTTGGAGATTCTTTACCAGATACGGAAGACTTGTTTTGATGTTCAGGATTTCATCTTCCCTCAGACTAAACGAATCATGACTCAAGTTCAGGAAAAGTATGGGAATCAGTTGGAGTTTCTGTGGGAAAAATCGCCTGATACGGCAGTGTTAAGACATGAAGGCAATCAAAAGTGGTATGCTGTTTTGATGAGAATCTCTTGGGATAAGCTGGAAAAGGGCAGAGAAGGACAAGTGGAAGCAGTTAACCTCAAACACGATCAAGTAGCTGACTTGCTTTTAAAAAAGGGCATTTATCCAGCCTTTCACATGAACAAGCGCTACTGGATTAGTGTGGCTTTTGATGATACCTTGCAGGATGAAGAGGTACTGGAATTGATAGAAAAAAGTTGGAACTTAACCTCTAAAAAATGAAACATTTCAAAGACTTTCAAGAGCTTTCAATTAGCTAAATATTCTTTACTGAAGAAATTTTCAGAAAATATTGGATTTTTTCTTGACAAGTGCTTTTGCCTATGCTAAAATACTAAACAAGATATCAAACGAAGGAGAAAGTCAAACATGAAAACAGCTAAGTTTAATCAATTTGCTTTGTTGTTGAGGTACTCGGGCTAGTGCAAAAAGCATTAGTCCTGTTTGGCTTACCAAGCGGGAGTGAATCAGCATCTCGCTTGGACTTCTAAGCGAGATGTTTTTTTAAAACCATATTTGGAAAAGGGGAAATTTTATGCGTAAAGTTGAATTTTTTGATACAAGTCTTCGGGATGGAGAACAAACACCTGGTGTTAACTTCTCAATAAAGGAAAAAGTTTCCATTGCAAGACAGCTGGAGAAATGGGGAATTTCTGTAATTGAAGCTGGTTTTCCGGCTGCTAGTCCAGATTCATTTATAGCCGTTCAAGAAATTGCTAAAGCTATGAAAAAAACAGCAGTGACAGGATTAGCTCGTTCTGTAAAATCTGATATTGATGCTTGTTATGAGGCACTTAAGGATGCCAAGTATCCACAGATTCATGTCTTTATCGCTACCAGTCCGATTCACCGCAAGTACAAGCTCAATAAGAGCAAGGAAGAGATTTTAGAAGCTATTAAGGAGCATGTTTCTTATGCACGTTCTAAGTTCGAAGTGGTTGAATTCTCTCCAGAAGATGCGACTAGAACAGAGTTGGATTTCCTCCTGCAAGTTGTTCAAACAGCGGTCGATGCGGGTGCATCTTATATAAATATCCCTGACACAGTTGGCTTTACGACTCCAGAAGAGTTTGCACGCATCTTTGATCACTTGACTGAAAATGTTAAATCAGATCATAAAGTTGTCTTTGGTGTCCACTGTCACGATGATCTCGGTATGGCAACTGCAAATACTTTGACAGCAATTAAACACGGTGCTGGACGTGTCCAGGGAACTATTAATGGTATCGGTGAACGCGCAGGTAATGTTGCTCTTGAGGAAGTAGCTGTTGCTTTGAAGATTCGTGAGGATTTCTTCCAAGTAACTAGTGATATTGTTTTGAATGAAACAATGAATACGTCAGAAATGGTTTCTCGCTTCTCTGGTATTCCAGTTCCTAAAAACAAGGCTGTGGTCGGTGGCAATGCCTTTTCTCACGAATCTGGTATTCACCAAGACGGAGTCCTTAAAAATCCTCTTACCTATGAAATCATCACCCCTGAATTAGTCGGTGTTAAGAGTAATAGTCTTCCACTTGGAAAATTGTCTGGTCGCCATGCCTTTGTTGAAAAACTAAGAGAATTGGCCCTAGACTTTACAGAAGAGGACATCAAACCACTCTTCGCTAAGTTCAAGGCACTGGCCGATAAGAAACAAGAAATCACAGATGCAGATATTCGTGCGCTGGTAGCTGGAACCATGGTTGAAAATCCAGAAGGCTTCCATTTTGATGATTTACAACTGCAAACTCATGCAGATAATGACATTGAAGCGCTTGTTAGTCTGGCTAATATGGATGGTGAGAAGGTCGAATTTAATGCGATAGGGCAAGGTTCTGTTGAAGCAATCTTTAACGCTATCGACAAGTTCTTTAACCAATCTGTCCGCTTGGTGTCCTATACCATTGATGCTGTGACAGATGGAATTGATGCCCAGGCTCGGGTCTTGGTCACTGTTGAAAACAGAGATACAGAAACCATCTTTAACGCAGCAGGTCTTGATTTCGATGTGTTGAAGGCTTCGGCTATTGCCTACATCAATGCTAATACCTTTATTCAAAAAGAGAATGCTGGTGAGATGGGACGTAGCGTTTCCTACCGCGATATGCCTAGTGTGTAAAGGAGAAGGCTATGACAAAGAAAATAGTAGCTCTAGCAGGGGACGGAATTGGCCCAGAAATCATGGAGGCTGGTTTAGAAGTTCTGGAGGCTCTAGCTGAAAAAACAGATTTTGACTATGAGGTTGACAGACGACCCTTCGGAGGTGCAGGTATTGATGCAGCAGGGCATCCCTTACCTGATGAAACCCTCAAGGCATGTAGAGAAGCAGATGCCATTCTCCTAGCGGCCATCGGTAGTCCTCAGTATGATGGAGCAGCGGTTCGGCCTGAACAAGGCTTGCTATCTCTCCGTAAGGAACTCAATCTTTACGCTAATATTCGCCCTGTAAAAATCTTTGACAGTCTCAAGCATTTGTCACCACTCAAACCGGAACGAATTGCTGGTGTAGACTTTGTCGTGGTGCGTGAGTTGACAGGCGGGATTTACTTTGGAGATCATATCCTTGAAGAGAGCAAAGCGCGTGATATCAACGACTATAGCTACGAGGAAGTGGAGCGGATTATTCGCAAAGCCTTTGAAATCGCAAGAAGTCGGAGAAAAATCGTTACTAGTATTGATAAGCAAAATGTTCTAGCGACCTCAAAACTCTGGCGGAAAGTAGCTGAGGAGGTCGCACAGGATTTCCCAGATGTGACCTTGGAACACCAGTTGGTGGACTCAGCTGCCATGCTCATGATTACTAATCCTGCTAAGTTTGATGTCATCGTGACAGAAAATCTTTTCGGAGATATTCTCTCGGATGAATCAAGCGTTCTATCTGGCACACTTGGAGTTATGCCATCAGCCAGTCATTCTGAAAATGGACCAAGTCTCTATGAACCTATTCACGGTTCAGCACCTGATATTGCTGGTCAAGGAATTGCCAATCCTATTTCCATGATTTTATCAGTGGCCATGATGTTGAGAGACAGTTTTGGACGTTATGAGGATGCAGAGCGTATCGAGCATGCTGTTGAGGCAAGTTTGGCATCTGGAATTTTAACGAGAGATATAGGAGGACAAGCTTCGACTAAGGAAATGACGGAAGCTATTATCGCAAGGTTATGAAGTTAGACGAAAAAATTACTCTAGTCCTTTTGATTTGGAATGTCATGGTTTTCTTGATTTATGGTATTGACAAATCCAAGGCAAGGAGAAGAGTTTGGCGCATCCCTGAGAAAATCTTATTTATTTTAGCCTTTACTTGTGGTGGTTTTGGGGCCTGGTTAGCAGGAATCATCTTTCACCACAAGACTCGAAAATGGTATTTTAAAACAGTTTGGTTTCTTGGGATGGTGACCACACTAGTAGCCTTATATATTATTTGGAGGTAATGGATGGCAGGAAAATCAATTTTTGATAAATTATGGGACCGTCATGTCATCGCAGGAGAAGAGGGGCAGCCCCAACTCATGTATGTGGACCAGCACTATATTCATGAAGTGACCAGCCCTCAAGCATTTCAAGGACTACGAGATGCAGGTCGCAGATTGAGACGACCAGACTTGACATTTGGAACCTTTGACCACAATGTCCCGACAGTCAATATCTACGATATTCGAGATGTAATTTCCAAGGCGCAAATTGATAAGCTGGCTGAAAATGTTGAGGAGTTTGGGATTGAACATGCGGCCCACGGTTCTGAAAAACAGGGGATCGTTCACATGGTGGGTCCAGAGACAGGACGAACCCAACCAGGGAAATTTATCGTCTGTGGGGATAGCCATACAGCAACCCACGGGGCTTTCGGAGCGATCGCTTTTGGAATTGGGACCAGTGAGGTCGAACATGTCTTTGCGACACAGACCCTCTGGCAGGTCAAACCCAAGAAAATGCTGGTGGAATTCACTGGTGTTCCTCAAAAAGGAGTTTATTCTAAGGATTACATTCTCGCCCTGATTGCCAAGTACGGTGTTGCTTGCGGTGTTGGCTATGTTGTGGAATATCGTGGGCAAGCGATTGATGAACTGAGTATGGAAGAACGCATGACCATCTGCAATATGTCCATCGAGTTTGGTTCTAAGATGGGAATCATGAATCCGGACCAAACCACCTATGATTATCTCAAGGGTCGCGAGTGTATTCCAGAGGACTTTGAAGAGGCTGTGGCTGATTGGAAAACAATTGTCAGTGATGATAATGCTGTTTACGATAAGGTTATCCAGATGGATGTCTCAGACCTTGCTCCTATGGTTACCTGGGGAACCAACCCTGCTATGGGGGTTGACTTTGACAGTAGCTTCCCAGAAATTAAGGACATGAATGATGAGAGAGCCTATAATTATATGGGTTTGGAGCCTGGTCAAAAACCAGCGGATATTGAACTAGGCTATATCTTTATCGGTTCTTGTACCAATGCTCGTCTCAGCGACTTGCAACTGGCTGCGCGATTTGTCAAAGGGAAGAAAATTGCTCCCAATCTAACAGCAATCGTAGTCCCAGGCTCTCGTCCTGTCAAACGAGCTGCTGAGAAGTTGGGCTTGGACAAGGTCTTTCTAGATGCTGGCTTTGAGTGGAGAGACCCAGGTTGTTCTATGTGCCTAGGAATGAATCCGGACAAGGTTCCTGATGGTGTCCACTGCGCTTCAACAAGCAACCGCAACTTTGAAGACAGACAGGGCTTTGGTGCTAAGACCCACCTCTGCAGTCCAGCCATGGCAGCAGCAGCAGCTATTGCAGGACGCTTTGTAGATGTTCGACAAATGCCAGAAGCCCAGTAAGGAGAGGATATGGAGAAATTTACAGTTTATACGGGAACGACCGTTCCTCTTATGAATGATAATATCGACACCGACCAAATCCTACCCAAGCAGTTTCTCAAGTTAATTGATAAAAAAGGCTTTGGTAAGTACCTTATGTATGCTTGGCGTTATCTAGATGACAAGTATACTGAGGATCCAGACTTTGTCTTTAACCGACCTGAATATCGGAAAGCTAGTATTCTCATCTCAGGGGATAACTTTGGGGCAGGGTCTTCGAGGGAACACGCAGCTTGGGCCTTAGCAGACTATGGTTTTAAGGTTGTGATTGCAGGGTCTTTTGGGGATATTCATTACAATAATGAACTCAATAATGGCATGTTACCTATTGTTCAGCCCAGAGAGGTTAGAGAGAAACTAGCCCAGCTAAAACCAAGTGACCAGGTAACTGTGGACTTGGAACAACAAAAAATCATCTCAGCAGTTGGAGAATTCACTTTTGAAATCGATAGCGAGTGGAAACACAAGCTCTTAAATGGTTTGGATGATATCGGTATTACCTTGCAGTATGAAGATTTGATTGCTGCTTATGAAAAACAACGACCAGCCTACTGGCAGGATTAGAAGAAAAATAGAAAAGGAAATATAACTATGACAAAACACATTCAATGGAACGGAACACTTTCACAAGAAGGCTATGATATTTTAAAAGGTGAGGGCGGATGTATCGTTTGCCCTACTAAAGTTGGTTACATCATCATGACTAGCGATAAGGCAGGACTTGAGCGTAAGTTCGCAGCTAAAGAGCGTAACCGTAACAAACCAGGTGTTGTTCTCTGCGGTAGCATGGATGAGCTTCGTGCTTTAGCACAACTCAATTCAGAAATTGAAGCCTTCTACCAAAAACATTGGGACGAAGATATTCTTCTTGGTTGTATCCTTCCTTGGAAACCAGAAGCCTTTGAACAACTGAAAGCATACGGTGATGGCCGTGAAGAACTCATGACTGACGTGCGTGGTACTAGCTGTTTTGTTATCAAATTCGGGAAAGCTGGTGAACAATTAGCTGCTAAACTTTGGGGAGAAGGCAAGATGGTTTATGCCTCATCTGCTAACCCATCTGGTAAAGGAAACCGTGGTAAGGTTGAAGGTATTGGAGAACGTATCGAAGGAGCAGTGGACCTTGTCATTGAAGCAGACGACTATGTTGCTTCTATCCAACCAGACAAAACGATTGAAACTCGCTATGAGCAAGGTGTGATGGTCTCTATGGTTGATAAAGACGGCAAACTCATCCCAGAACAAGGAGGAGCACGTTCAACTTCACCAGCTCCAGTTGTAATCCGCAAAGGGCTTGACATTGATAAGATTATGATTCACCTGTCAGACACCTTTAACTCATGGGACTACCGTCAGGGCGAGTATTATTAGAATGTAGAAGAACTGGGGAGAAAATAATCTCTCCTTTCTTTTGTTTTTAACAAAAGTAAAACACGAACGATATATTTTAATTTATAAAATTATTTGACAAAAACTGTACTTTGATTTATAATTAATTAAGGAAACGTCAGAAAAGACGTAGGGATGCGCAAGCATAGGTAGGTCATTACAAAAGAAACGAGACATCGATATGTTAAATGAATTTCCAATTTTTGATTACGAAGATATTCAATTGATTCCAAATAAATGTGTGATTAAAAGCCGTGCAGAAGCGGATACAAGTGTCACTTTAGGAAAGCACACCTTTAAACTACCTGTTGTGCCAGCTAATATGCAGACGATTTTGGATGAAAATGTAGCAGAGCAACTGGCTAAAGGTGGTTACTTCTACATTATGCATCGTTTTGATGAGGCAGGACGCATTCCTTTTATTAAACGAATGCATGAGCAAGGTCTCATTGCTTCTATCTCTGTAGGTGTTAAGGACTATGAGTATGATTTTGTTAGCCAGCTCAAGGCTGATGCTCCTGAGTACATTACGATTGACATTGCCCACGGTCATGCGGATAGCGTAATTTCTATGATTCAACATATCAAGAAAGAATTGCCAGATACCTTTGTCATTGCTGGAAATGTGGGAACACCAGAAGCTGTGCGTGAATTGGAAAATGCTGGTGCGGATGCGACTAAGGTTGGAATCGGTCCTGGTAAGGTTTGTATCACCAAGGTCAAGACTGGTTTTGGTACAGGTGGTTGGCAGTTGGCTGCTCTCCGCTGGTGTGCCAAGGCTGCGCGTAAACCAATTATCGCTGATGGTGGAATCCGTACTCACGGTGATATTGCCAAGTCTATCCGTTTTGGTGCCAGTATGGTTATGGTTGGTTCCCTCTTTGCAGGACACATCGAAAGTCCAGGGAAAACGATTGAAGTTGATGGTGAACAGTTCAAAGAGTACTACGGTTCAGCTTCACAATACCAAAAAGGAGCTTATAAAAACGTGGAAGGAAAACGTATCTTGCTTCCTGCCAAAGGTCATTTGCAAGATACTTTGACTGAGATGGAACAAGACCTTCAAAGTGCCATTTCTTATGCAGGTGGACGTCAGGTTGCTGACCTTAAACATGTTGATTATGTTATCGTGAAAAACTCCATCTGGAATGGGGATGCTTCCCACTAAGACGGCCTATCTCACTAGAAAAAAACTTGTTATTAGAGCAAATTTCTGTTATAATAAAACAAGTTTCCACCCTTAGTGTAATGGATATCACGTAAGATTCCGGTTCTTGAGATGGGGGTTCGATTCCCTCAGGGTGGATGTAAATAGCCTAAAAAAGCCTTTAATAGGTTTTTTTTCTTTCCACCGTCTCAAATTTGCACCTAAAACTGAAAATCATATTCTATAGAATGCCCAAATCTCCTCCAGTCCCGTTTTAAAGTGACTCAGGGGGCTTTTTTTGATATAATAAAAAGGACTGTTATCAGTTAGAAAGAGGTTGGTATGAAAGAATTACAAACTGTACTAAAGAACCGTTTTGCAATCGAATTTGCAGACAAAAATTTACTGGAGACTGCCTTTACTCATACGAGTTATGCCAATGAGCACCGCCTCTTAAAAATTTCACACAATGAGCGCTTGGAATTTTTAGGAGACGCTGTTCTACAGTTATTGATTTCAGAATATCTGTATAAAAAATATCCTAAAAAGCCTGAGGGTGACCTGTCTAAACTCCGTGCCATGATTGTCCGCGAGGAGAGTTTGGCTGGTTTTGCGCGTGATTGCCAGTTTGATCAGTTTATCAAACTTGGTAAGGGAGAAGAAAAATCTGGTGGTCGCAATCGTGACACCATTCTTGGTGACGCCTTTGAAGCCTTTCTTGGTGCCCTTCTTTTGGATAAGGATGTGGCCAAGGTCAAGGAATTTATCTATCAAGTCATGATTCCTAAGGTTGAAGCAGGCGAGTTTGAGATGATTACAGACTACAAAACCCATCTCCAAGAGTTACTTCAGGTCAATGGCGATGTGGCTATCCGTTATCAGGTGATTTCTGAAACGGGTCCTGCCCATGATAAGGTCTTTGATGTGGAAGTTCTTGTCGAAGGTAAGAGCATTGGTCAAGGTCAAGGTCGTTCTAAGAAACTAGCAGAGCAGGAAGCTGCCAAAAATGCCGTTGAGAAAGGGCTGGATTCATGTATTTAAAGGAAATTGAAATTCAGGGATTCAAGTCTTTTGCTGACAAGACCAAGGTCGTTTTTGATCAAGGTGTGACGGCAGTCGTTGGACCCAATGGATCTGGAAAGTCGAATATTACAGAAAGTTTGCGTTGGGCCTTGGGGGAATCAAGTGTTAAGAGTCTCCGTGGGGGCAAGATGCCAGATGTCATCTTTGCTGGAACTGAAAGTCGCAAACCGCTCAATTATGCTTCTGTAGTTGTGACTTTGGATAATCATGACAGATTTATCAAGGATGCTGGTCAAGAAATCAGGGTGGAACGCCATATCTATCGTAGTGGAGATAGCGAATACAAGATTGACGGCAAGAAAGTCCGTCTGCGTGATATTCATGACCTCTTTTTGGACACAGGTTTGGGACGAGATTCTTTCTCCATCATTTCCCAAGGGAAGGTTGAGGAGATTTTCAATTCCAAGCCTGAAGAACGTCGTGCTATTTTCGAAGAAGCTGCAGGAGTTTTGAAATACAAGACTCGCAGAAAAGAAACTGAGAGCAAGCTGCAGCAAACTCAAGATAATCTAGACCGCTTAGAGGACATTATCTACGAGTTGGACAATCAAATCAAGCCTCTTGAGAAGCAGGCTGAGAATGCCCGTAAGTTTCTAGACTTGGAAGGTCAACGTAAGACTATTTACTTGGATGTATTGGTTGCTCAAATCAAGGAAAATAAGGCTGAACTAGACTCTACAGAAGAAGAGTTGGCGCAGGTTCAGGAACTATTGACTAGTTATTACCAAAAACGTGAAGAGTTAGAAGAAGAAAATCAAACTCTTAAAAAGCAACGCCAAGATTTACAGGCTGAAATGGCCAAAGACCAAGGCAGTTTGATGGACTTGACCAGTCTGATTAGTGATTTAGAGAGAAAATTAGCCTTATCGAAATTAGAATCTGAGCAAGTAGCCCTGAATCAACAGGAAGCACAAGCCCGTTTGGCTGCTTTAGAGGATAAGAGAAAGTCTCTAAGTAAGGAAAAAGCTGAAAAAGAAGCGAATTTGGCACAGTTAGATGAAAATCTAGTCCAAAATAATAAAAAACTCAATCGATTAGAGGCTGAATTACTAGCTTTTTCAGATGATCCTGATCAGATGATTGAGCTATTACGTGAACGCTTTGTGGCGCTTTTACAGGAAGAAGCCGATGTTTCAAACCAGTTGACCCGTATCGAGAATGAGTTGGAAAATAGTCGTCAGCTTTCTCAAAAACAAGCAGATCAATTAGAAAAGCTGAAAGAACAGCTGGCTACAGTTAAAGAAAAGGCGAGTCAGCAAGAGGCTGAACTTGAAACTGCCAAGGAGCAGGTTCAGAAATTATTGGCTGACTATCAAGCTATTGCCAAGGACCAAGAGGAGCAGAAAACTTCCTATCAAGGTCAACAAAGTCAACTCTTTGACCGTCTGGATAATCTCAAAAACAAGCAGGCCAGAGCTCAGAGTTTGGAAAATATCCTGAGAAATCATAGTAACTTTTATGCAGGTGTTAAGAGTGTTCTCCAAGAAAAAGACCGTCTTGGTGGGATTATTGGTGCAGTCAGTGAGCACCTGACTTTTGATGTGCATTATCAAACTGCCCTAGAAATTGCGCTTGGAGCCAGCAGTCAGCATATCATCGTAGAAGATGAAGAGTCGGCAACCAAGGCGATTGATTTTCTCAAACGAAACAGAGCAGGTCGTGCAACCTTCCTTCCTTTGACAACAATCAAGGCTCGTACGATTTCTAGCCAGAACCAAGATGCTATTGCTGCAAGTCCGGGATTTTTGGGCATGGCAGATGAGTTAGTTACTTTCGATACTAGACTGGAAGCCATTTTCAAGAACTTGCTAGCCACGACAGCGATTTTTGATACAGTAGAACATGCGCGTGCAGCTGCTCGCCAGGTTCGTTATCAGGTTCGTATGGTCACTTTGGACGGCACAGAGTTGCGCACAGGTGGTTCTTATGCAGGTGGTGCCAATCGCCAGAATAACAGCATTTTCATCAAGCCAGAACTGGAACAATTGCAAAAAGAAATTGCTGAAGAAGAAGCAAGCTTGCGTTCTGAAGAAGCGAGTTTGAAGACCTTGCAAGAGGAGATGGCTAGATTGACAGAAAGATTAGAAGCTATTAAATCTCAAGGAGAGCAGGCACGTATTCAAGAGCAAGGCTTGTCCCTCGCTTATCAGCAGACCAGTCAGCAAGTTGAAGAACTGGAAACTCTTTGGAAACTCCAAGAAGAGGAATTAAATCGTCTTTCTGAGGGAGATTGGCAAGCAGATAAGGAAAAATGCCAAGAGCGTCTTGCTACAATCGCCAGTGACAAGCAAAATCTGGAAGCTGAGATTGAAGAGATTAAGTCTAACAAAAACGCCATCCAAGAACGCTATCAAAACTTGCAGGAAGAGGTAGCGCAAGCTCGTTTGGTTAAGACAGAACTGCAAGGGCAAAAACGTTATGAAGTATCTGATATTGAGCGCTTAGGCAAGGAATTGGACAATTTAGATATCGAGCAAGAGGAAATCCAGCGCCTTCTTCAAGAAAAGGTTGACAATCTTGAGAAAGTTGATACGGATTTGCTCAGTCAGCAGGCCGAAGAAGCTAAAATGAAAAAAACAAATCTTCAACAAGGTTTGATTCGCAAGCAGTTTGAATTAGATGATATTGAAGGACAGCTGGATGATATTTCCAGTCATTTGGACCAGGCACGTCAGCAGAATGAAGAGTGGATTCGCAAGCAAACACGTGCTGAAGCTAAGAAAGAAAAGGTCAGCGAGCGCTTACGCCATTTACAAAGCCAATTAACAGACCAGTATCAGATTAGCTATACTGAAGCTCTAGAAAAAGCACATGAGTTGGAAAATCTCAATCTGGCGGAGCAAGAGGTGCAGGAATTAGAGAAGGCTATTCGCTCACTGGGTCCTGTCAATTTGGATGCTATTGAACAGTACGAAGAAGTTCACAGTCGTCTGGATTTCCTCAATAGTCAGCGAGATGACATTTTATCAGCGAAAAACTTGCTGCTTGAAACCATTACAGAGATGAATGATGAGGTCAAGGAACGCTTTAAATCAACCTTTGAAGCTATTCGTGAATCCTTTAAAGTGACCTTCAAGCAGATGTTTGGTGGAGGTCAAGCAGACCTGATTTTGACTGAGGGAGACTTGCTGACAGCTGGGGTTGAGATTTCAGTCCAACCACCAGGTAAGAAAATTCAGTCGCTTAACCTCATGAGTGGTGGTGAAAAAGCCTTATCAGCTCTTGCTTTGCTCTTCTCTATCATTCGAGTTAAGACTATCCCGTTTGTTATCTTGGATGAGGTAGAGGCTGCACTGGATGAAGCTAATGTTAAGCGTTTTGGGGATTACCTCAACCGCTTTGACAAGGACAGCCAGTTTATCGTCGTAACCCACCGTAAGGGAACCATGGCGGCGGCTGATTCTATCTATGGAGTGACTATGCAAGAATCAGGTGTCTCAAAAATTGTTTCAGTTAAGTTAAAAGATTTAGAAAGTATTGAAGGATGACAATTAAACTAGTAGCAACAGATATGGACGGAACCTTCCTAGATGGGAATGGGCACTTTGATATGGACCGCCTTAAGTCTCTCTTGGTTTCCTACAAGGAAAAAGGGATTTACTTTGCGGTGGCTTCGGGGCGTGGATTTCTGTCTTTAGAAAAATTATTTGCTGATGTTCGAGATGATATTATTTTCATTGCGGAAAATGGCAGTTTGGTAGAATATCGAGGTCAGGACTTGTATGAAGCGACCATGTCTCGTGATTTTTATTTGACGACTTTTGAAAAGCTGAAAACGTCACCTTATGTAGATATAAATAAACTGCTCTTGACGGGCAAAAAAGGATCTTATGTGCTAGATACGGTTGATAAGACCTATTTGAAAGTGAGTCAGCACTATAATGAAAATATCCAAAAAGTAGCGAGTTTGGAAGATATCACAGATGACATTTTCAAATTTACAACCAACTTCACAGAAGAAACGCTAGAAGCTGGAGAAGCTTGGGTTAATGAACATGTTCCTGGTGTCAAGGCCATGACAACTGGTTTTGAATCCATTGATATTGTTCTGGACTATGTCGATAAGGGAGTGGCCATTGTTGAATTAGCTAAAAAACTTGGTATCACAATGGATCAGGTTCTGGCTTTTGGAGACAATCTAAATGACTTGCATATGATGCAGGTTGTGGGACATCCTGTGGCTCCTGAAAATGCACGACCAGAGATTTTAGAATTAGCAGAGACTGTGATTGGTCACCATAAGAACCAGTCGGTTATAGCTTATATGGAGGGCTTATAATGGCAGATATAAAATTGATTGCATTGGACTTGGATGGGACCTTGCTGACTACTGATAAAAGGCTGACGGATCGCACCAAGGCAACCTTGAAAGCTGCGCGTGATCGTGGTATCAAGGTCGTATTGACAACTGGTCGCCCTTTAAAAGCTATGGCTTTCTTTCTCCATGAGCTAGGGACTGACGGCCACGAAGATGAGTATACGATTACTTTTAATGGTGGTTTGGTTCAGAAAAATACAGGTGAAATCCTTGATAAGACAGTCTTTTCATATGATGATGTAGCACGCTTGTATGAGGAAACAGAGAAATTATCACTGCCTCTTGACGCCATCTCAGAAGGAACTGTTTATCAAATCCAATCTGACCAAGAAAGTCTTTATGCCAAATTCAATCCAGCTTTGACCTTTGTTCCAGTGGACTTTGCAGACTTGTCTAGTCAAATGACTTACAATAAATGTGTGACTGCCTTTGCTCAAGAACCCTTGGATGCAGCTATTCAGAAGATTTCTCCAGAATTGTTTGACCAATATGAAATCTTTAAATCACGTGAAATGTTGCTAGAGTGGTCACCAAAGAATGTTCATAAAGCAACAGGTTTAGCAAAACTAATCAGCCATCTTGGAATCGACCAAAGCCAAGTCATGGCTTGTGGTGACGAGGCCAATGACCTCTCTATGATTGAATGGGCAGGGCTCGGTGTTGCCATGCAAAACGCTGTTCCTGAAGTCAAGGCAGTCGCAAATGTGGTAACTCCAATGACCAATGATGAGGAAGCTGTCGCCTGGGCTATCGAAGAATATGTGCTAAAGGAGAACTAAGATATGGGATTGTTTGACCGTCTATTCGGAAAAAAAGAAGAACCTAAAATCGAAGAAGTTGTAAAAGAAGCTCTGGAAAATCTTGATTTGTCTGAAGACACTGAACCTGCCCTTACAGAAGCTGAGGAAGTTTCTCAAGAAGAAGCAGAAATTGAAAGTTCTGAAGAAGTTGCGCTCCAAGAAGAGGAAATCCAAGACACAGTTGAAGAAAATAAGGATTCAGAGCCAGCTGTAGAAGTTCAACAAGAAGAAATAGAAGAATTGCCAAACTCACAAGAAGTCCCAGAGGAAGAGAATCCTGAGCTTGAAGAGATTGCAAACGAAAATAATTCTGAAGTTCTTGAAGCAGAAAAGTCTCAAGCAGAAGAAAGTGTTCAGGAAAAATATGACCGCAGTCTCAAGAAAACTCGTACAGACTTCGGAGCTCGCTTGAATGCCTTCTTTGCTAATTTCCGTTCTGTTGACGAGGAATTCTTCGAGGAACTGGAAGAGTTGCTGATCATGAGTGACGTTGGTGTACAGGTCGCTTCTAACTTAACAGAGGAGTTACGCTACGAAGCCAAGCTTGAAAACGCCAAGAAACCTGACGCACTTCGTCGTGTCATCATTGAGAAATTGGTTGAGCTTTATGAAAAGGATGGCAACTACAATGAAAATATCCACTTCCAAGAGGGATTGACAGTTATGCTCTTTGTTGGGGTTAATGGTGTTGGGAAAACAACCTCTATCGGGAAACTAGCCCACCGCTACAAACAAGCTGGTAAGAAGATCATGTTGGTTGCGGCAGATACCTTCCGTGCAGGAGCAGTAGCCCAGCTTGCTGAATGGGGCCGTCGTGTTGACGTTCCAGTTGTGACTGGACCTGAAAAAGCTGACCCAGCTAGTGTAGTCTTTGATGGAATGGAACGTGCCGTGTCTGAAGGTATCGATATTCTCATGATTGATACTGCTGGTCGTTTGCAAAACAAAGAAAACTTAATGGCAGAATTGGAAAAGATTGGTCGCATCATCAAACGTGTGGTGCCAGAAGCACCGCATGAAACCTTCTTGGCTCTTGATGCATCAACAGGTCAAAATGCCCTGGTACAGGCCAAAGAATTTTCAAAAATCACTCCTTTAACAGGAATTGTCTTGACTAAGATTGACGGAACTGCTCGAGGTGGTGTTGTTTTAGCCATCCGTGAAGAACTTAATATTCCTGTAAAATTGATTGGTTTTGGTGAAAAAATCGATGATATTGGAGAATTTAACTCAGAAAACTTTATGAAAGGTCTCTTGGAAGGCTTAATCTAATCAGAAGCAAAAATCCTGCAAGGTTATCTTGCAGGAAATTTTTTATTCTAGTCTACCATCTTGACGATAGGCGATATCTGGTTGCCAAGTCCATTTGGCACCGAATTTTTCAAGTAAGTCAAAGCTTGCTTGAGGTCCCATGCTTCCAGCTTTATAGTCATGAAGTGGGGCACCATTTTCAGCCCAGAGTTCTTCGATACGGTCAATCAATTTCCATGACGCACCAACTTCATCCCAGTGGCTAAAGTTAGTTGAGTTGTTGTTTAGGACATCATAAATTAATTTTTCGTATGGTTCTGGAGAAGCACCAGTTGCTGTCGCATCTGTACGGTAATCCAGTGAGTTCGGAGCTAAGTTAAATTCTTCTCCTACTTGCTTTCCATTTAGGCTAAGAGAGAAGCCTTCTGTTGGTTGGATATAGATGGTCAAAATGTTTGGAGCAAGTGGTTCTCCAAAGATAGAATCCATTTGTTTAAAGACGATGTTGACATGAGTTCCTTTTTCAGTCAGTCGTTTACCAGTACGGAAGAAGAATGGAACACCACTGAAGCGATCGCTGTTTACAAAGAAGGCACCAGATGCAAAGGTTTCTGTTGTAGATTCTGGATTGACATTTGGCTCGCTACGATAAGAGATATATTTCATACCATCAATCTTACCAGAGCGGTATTGACCACGGATAAAGTGTTCTTTAAGCTCTTCATCAGTTGGATGATAGAGGTTTTTAAAGACCTTAATCTTTTCAGCACGAATTTCATCTTTTGTGAAGCTTGCTGGTTTGTCCATGGCAAGGAGAGAAAGCAGTTGTAGTGTATGGTTTTGTACCATGTCGCGGAGGGCACCAGATTGGTCATAGTAGCCACCACGTTCTTCTACACCCAAGCGCTCCGCAAAGGTAATTTGAACATTGTCGATAAAGTCCTTGTTCCAAACGTTTTCAAAAATCAAGTTTGCAAAGCGGACTGCAAAGATGCTTTGGATCATTTCCTTACCAAGATAATGGTCAATACGGAAAATTTGTTCTTCGTCAAATGTTGCTAGGAGCTCGTCATTCAACTTGCTTGCAGTTGCGTAATCTGTACCAAATGGTTTTTCAACGATTAAGCGTTCAAAACCTTTACCATCCACAATGTTTTCAGACTTGAGGTGTTTTGCGATAGTTCCAAAGAACTGAGGTGCCATAGACAAGAAGAAGAGCTTGTTGTGTTCAGCTTGGTACTTGTCATTTAGTTCAGCCTGCAATTGACGTAGAGCAATGTAGTGTTCTGTATCATTGACATCATGACTTTGATAGTAGAAGTGGCTAGCGAACTCTTGAGCCTGTTCGGTACTATCTGCCAAATCAAGGATGGATTCGACTACAACAGATTCAAAATATTCCTTGCTCCAAGGACGACGAGCAGTTCCAATGACTGCAAAGTGCTTGGAAAGATTGCCGGATTTATATAGTCTAAATAGGGAAGGGTAGAGCTTGCGTTTAGCCAGGTCTCCACTCGCACCGAAAATTGTAACAATAACCTTAGATGACATCTAGCTACCTAATTTCTATTTTTATTCCTAGTCTTGCTAGGTATGAGGAAACCTCATTTCATAAACTTAATTCTAACATAATTTTCCTAAAAATCAAAAAATCCAATACGAGATAGAAAAAAACTGCAAGGAAATCCTTACAGTTTGAGTATTAGACGTTTAAGACCTTGTCCAAGAAATCTTTCAGACGAGGGTGCTGAGGGTTATCAAAGATTTGGTCAGGTGTTCCGTCTTCTAGGAACTCGCCATCTGCAGTAAAGATAACACGGTTGGCAACCTGACGAGCAAATCCCATCTCATGGGTCACGATAATCATGGTCATGCCTTGTTCAGCCAATTCCTTCATAACGTTTAGTACGTCTCCGACCATTTCAGGGTCAAGGGCAGAAGTTGGTTCATCAAAGAGCATGATGTCTGGATTCATTGCTAGTCCACGAGCGATGGCCACACGTTGTTTTTGACCACCTGATAGGCTATCTGGGTTGGCATTAGCTTTATCTGCTAGTCCAACCTTTTCAAGCAACTCCATTCCCAATTTCTCAGCCTCTTCCTTAGTCATCAACTTGTGCTCAATAGGAGCAAAGGTGATGTTGTCCAAAACAGACATGTGTGGGAAGAGATTGAAGTGTTGGAACACCATCCCGATATTTTCACGGACGTGGTCAACGTTAGTTGTTTTTTCAGTTAAGTCATAACCGTTCACAGTGATGTGACCGCTCGTAACTTCTTCTAGAAGATTAAGGCTACGAAGGAAGGTTGACTTACCAGAACCTGAAGGACCGATGATACAAACAACATCTCCTTCATAGAACTTGGTCGTAATTCCTTTTAAAACTTCATTTTTTCCGTAGCTTTTGTGTAAATCATTTACATCAATTTTTAATTTTGCCATTAACGAATCCTCTTTTCTAAGCGTTTCGCTAGTTTAGTCAAAAGTGTGATAATTACAAGATAGAAGATAGCAAGGATTGCATACATCTTGAAACTTTGGTAGTTACGGGCAATGATAATCTTACCAGTTTGGAAGAGTTCAACCAAACCAATAGCAGATACGATAGTTGTATCTTTAAGAGCGATAACGAATTGGTTGACAAAGTTTGGCAACATCAATTTAGTTGCTTGTGGCAAGATAATCTTGCGCATGGTTTTTCCATAAGAAATACCCAAGCTTCGGCTGGCTTCCATTTGACCAACAGGAACGGCCTGAATACCACCACGAACGATTTCAGCGATATAAGCCGCTGCATTGAGTGAGAGGGCAATAGTACCAGCTACGAAGTCGTTAATTGGGCTTTGTTGGCCTGTGATAGACTCGATGAAGTTTGGAATTCCCCAGAAGATGAAGGCTGCAAGAATCATCAATGGAATACCACGAATAACGTCAACGAAAATCTCAGAGATGATGCGAAGAGATTTGTATGGGCTAACGCTAAACATACCGAAGATAATCCCGATAACAATGGCAATAGCAAATGAGATAAGAGCTAGAGCAAGAGTGATACCAAGTCCGCTAAGGAGTTGGTTGTAGTTGTTTTGAAGCAAGCCCCAGATAGTTGTTTCATCAACCGTGCTTGTTGAAGTAGATGATGATTCGCTAGCTAGGTATTTGTCAAGAATCTTTTGGAATTCTCCGTTTGCTTTAAGGTTTGCAAGTCCGTTGTTGAACATTTCAATCAATTCTGGATTTGCTCCTTTTTTAACGGCAAAGGCTGTTTCACCGATTGGAGTTCCAGCGATTGGAGTTTTCAATTTTTGACCTTGGCTGATAGAATATTTGAGAACAGGTTCATCATCCATAACGGCATCAATGGCACCAGTGTTTAAACTGTCATACATTGAAGAACCATCAGCGAAGGTTTTGATTTTATAGCCGTATTTGCTTTGATTTTCTGTTAGGAAGGTTTGAGAAGCAGTTCCGTTTTTAACACCAACTGTCTTCCCTTTCAAATCTTCATAAGAAGTAATGGTACTTGATTCTTTGACACCAAGGATAGTATTAGCAGTGTAGTAGGATTCTGAGAAGTCAAAAGTTGCCTTACGAGCATCTGTAACAGACATACCAGCAATGATACCATCAGCTTGTCCAGCTTGAACAGCACTGATAGCGGCATCGAAACCAGGGTTGATGATTTCAATTTCAAAACCTTGGTCTTTAGCGATTGCCTTAATCAATTCCATATCAATACCAGTAAATTGGTTGCTTGAATTTTGGAAAACAAAAGGTGCAAAAGAAGAATCACTTGCAATAATGTATTTAGCTTTAACAGGAATGGCTTTTAATCCTGCTAGAGTAGTTGTAGTTGGCACTGCTGAAGATGATGAAGCAGTCCATTTCTTGATGATTTTATCAAGGCTACCATCTTTTTTCATTTCAGCCAAGGCTTGGTTAAATTCAGTAACTAGGTGCTCGTATTTGCTTCCTTTTTTAACACCGAAAGCAAAGCTACCTACAGCTTCCCCATCCATTTCAATATGAAGGTCTTGCCCTTGGTTAATGGCATACTCGATAACAGGTTTGTCATCCATCATGGCATCGATGGCACCAGCACTCAAGCTGTTGTTCATCAAATCACTAGTGTCAAATGTTTTAATAGTAAAGCCGTATTTATCTTTAATCGTTTCTAGGAAACGTTGAGCGGCTGTTCCGTTTTTAACACCAACAGTTTTGCCAGACAATTGGTCGTACTTGCTAATCTTGTGTGCCTTTGTAGTTGCAATGACAACTTTTGTATCATAGTAAGTATCAGACATGGTGAAGACTTTTTCACGTTCTTTAGTCTTTGTCATCCCTGCCATGATAGCGTCAGCTTGACCAGCTTGAACCGCATTGACCGCTGCGTCAAATCCAGGATAGGACATCTGAATGTTCCACCCTTTAATCTCAGCGACTTTGTTGATAATGTCAACATCAATT
Organism: Streptococcus mitis; assembly: GCF_002096845.1. GTDB lineage: Bacteria > Bacillota > Bacilli > Lactobacillales > Streptococcaceae > Streptococcus > Streptococcus mitis_A. The sequence continues at coordinate 116,952 of NZ_NCVK01000018.1, read as the reverse complement.
CCTTTATAAGTTTGATCTGAATCTTTAAACTCAAAAGGTGCATAGGCGGTATCAGAAACAATCTTAATCGTTTCAGCTTTGGCAATACCTAATGAGAAAATTGGGAATAAAATTAGCAAAAATGCTAGAAATTTTTTCTTCATTTTTAGTCTCCTTTTCCGAATATTTTCCCATTATATCAGAAAAATTAAAAAAAGGCAAATTTTTATATTTTTGTGTCAGAAAATATAACATTGGTTTTTCCTTTTCTTTCTTGAATTGCTATTAAAAAGTGCTATAATAATAGTATATATAGAAGAAAAGAGGACGAGGATATGAAGAACAAAAGAATATTTAAAGACTTCCAAGCTTCAAAAATGAGTTTAAACATTTACACAAGCCCCTTGTTAGCCTTTGCTTTTGTCTTCATAGGAGAGTTTGTGGCTTATACTCTGTATGGTATTAGTTTCTTAGCTCTCATCGGACTTGCTAGAAATTTTGGAGAGGCTGGTCAAAATCTTGCAACCTACTTGCAGACCTTGCATCAGAGCTTGACGGATAAAACAGGTGATTTTCGTTTAATTTTAGAATTGCTGGCCTTTGGTTTTATTCTCAACACTGTGTTCAGATGGACTAGAAAAGTTGAGAAAAGACCTATTCGAACCTTGGGATTTTATAGAGAAAATTTCCTCAGTAATCTCCTTAAGGGATTTGGGCTAGGTCTGGCACTTTTTCTTCTTACTTTGTTAGGTTTAGTGGCCTTGGGGCAATATCGTTTGGAGTCCATTCACTTGAATCCGTATTCGCTTGCCTTTGTTGTCTTTACTATCCCATTTTGGATTTTACAGGGAACAGCAGAAGAAGTGGTGTCCCGTGCATGGCTCCTTCCTCAGTTGGCTTCAAGAACCAATTTAAAACTTGCTGTTGTCATATCTAGCGTACTTTTTACCCTGCTTCATGTGGGAAATTCTGGTCTAACACCACTATCTCTAGTGAATCTCTTCTTATTCGGAGTTGCCATGTCACTTTACCTCCTCAAAACCGATACAGTTTGGGGTGTTGCAGGTATTCATGGGGCTTGGAATTTTGCTCAAGGAAATTTATTTGGGATTTTAGTTAGTGGTCAGCCGTCGGGAACATCGCTAATGACCTTTTTACCACAAGGCGATCAAGGCTGGCTATCAGGTGGCTCTTTTGGGATAGAAGGATCTATCATGACAAGTCTGGTCTTGCTACTGCTGATTGTCTATCTCGCTTACCAATTTAAGAAAGAAAATGAAAGGATGTGACTTCGGTCTGTCCTTTTCTTCGTGAAAATGCTACAAGTATGCTAAAATAGGAATAGCACATCGAAAGAGGATTCTTATGATCAATCGCATTACAGATAATCAATTTAAACTAGTATCAAAATATCAACCATCAGGAGACCAACCTCAAGCTATTGAGCAGTTGGTTGATAATATCGAGGGTGGAGAAAAAGCTCAGATTCTGATGGGGGCGACTGGAACAGGGAAGACCTATACCATGAGTCAGGTTATTTCCAAAGCCAATAAACCAACTCTGGTCATCGCCCACAATAAGACTCTGGCAGGACAGCTCTATGGGGAGTTTAAAGAATTTTTCCCTGAAAATGCTGTTGAGTACTTCGTATCCTACTATGACTATTACCAGCCAGAAGCCTATGTACCTTCTAGCGATACCTATATTGAGAAGGATAGTTCTGTCAATGACGAGATTGACAAGCTTCGTCACTCAGCGACTTCGGCTCTTCTGGAGCGTAATGATGTTATTGTCGTGGCCTCAGTCTCTTGTATCTATGGTTTGGGTTCGCCCAAGGAATACGCTGATAGTGTCGTGAGTCTACGTCCAGGTCTTGAAATTTCTCGTGATAAACTCTTAAATGACTTGGTCGATATCCAGTTTGAACGTAATGATATTGATTTCCAACGGGGAAGATTTCGTGTGCGTGGAGATGTGGTGGAGATTTTCCCAGCTTCCCGTGATGAACACGCCTTTCGAGTAGAATTCTTTGGAGACGAAATTGACCGTATTCGTGAGGTTGAAGCTTTGACAGGTCAGGTCTTGGGAGAAGTGGATCATTTGGCGATTTTCCCAGCTACTCACTTTGTGACCAATGACGACCATATGGAAGTTGCCATTGCCAAGATTCAAGCAGAATTAGAAGAGCAACTAGCTGTCTTTGAAAAGGAAGGCAAATTGCTTGAAGCCCAACGTTTGAAACAGCGGACAGAGTATGATATTGAGATGTTGCGTGAGATGGGCTATACCAACGGGGTTGAAAACTATTCACGTCACATGGATGGACGTAGCGAAGGTGAGCCTCCTTATACGCTTCTTGACTTTTTCCCAGATGATTTCTTGATTATGATTGATGAAAGTCACATGACCATGGGACAAATCAAGGGCATGTACAATGGAGACCGTTCTCGTAAGGAAATGCTGGTTAATTATGGTTTCCGTTTGCCATCAGCTTTGGACAATCGACCTTTACGTCGCGAAGAGTTTGAAAGCCATGTGCATCAGATTGTTTACGTTTCAGCGACACCTGGTGACTATGAAAATGAACAGACCGAGACAGTGATTGAGCAAATTATTCGTCCGACAGGTCTTTTGGATCCTGAGGTGGAAGTTCGTCCAACAATGGGACAGATTGATGATCTCTTAGGCGAAATTAATGCCCGTGTTGAAAAAAATGAGCGTACCTTTATCACAACCTTGACCAAGAAAATGGCAGAGGACTTGACCGACTACTTTAAGGAAATGGGGATCAAGGTCAAGTACATGCACTCTGATATCAAGACCTTGGAACGGACGGAGATTATCCGTGACCTGCGCTTGGGTGTCTTTGATGTCTTGGTCGGAATCAACCTCCTCCGTGAAGGAATTGACGTTCCTGAAGTGAGTCTCGTAGCCATTCTTGATGCTGACAAGGAAGGTTTCCTTCGTAATGAACGTGGTCTTATCCAGACCATTGGTCGTGCTGCTCGTAACAGTGAAGGGCATGTCATCATGTATGCGGACACTGTGACTCAGTCTATGCAACGTGCCATTGATGAAACGGCCCGTCGTCGTAAAATCCAGATGGCTTATAATGAAGAACATGGTATTGTACCTCAGACAATCAAGAAGGAAATCCGTGACCTGATTGCTGTGACCAAGGCAGTTGCTAAGGAAGAAGACAAGGAAGTTGACATCAATAGCCTCAACAAACAAGAGCGCAAAGAGCTTGTCAAGAAACTTGAAAAACAAATGCAAGAAGCCGTCGAAGTGCTTGACTTTGAACTCGCAGCTCAGATACGTGATATGATGCTGGAAGTCAAGGCGTTGGATTAGGAATTAAACTAAATTTTTTAAGGTTGAATAAAGTTTATAAGAAATTATAGTATATGTTGTTATAATTTGTGAGGTAGAGGTGTGGGAACAAAACTAAATAATTTATTTTTATGGTGCAATGAAAAGTATATTATAACAATGAGATGGTGGTTGGTTTTATCGGGTATAATCTTTTTAAGTTTGATTGATGCAACTAGAAAAATTGTTAAGAATGTAATATCATATTTGAATGTACTATTTCCTTTGTGGCATTTTGAGTATAAAATCATAGCTGTTTTTTTATTAAATTTTATATTCGTATTATGGTTAGGTACTACAATTTTTGTAATGATTCTTAAATTATATTTGTTTATATATAGTTTTTGTACAAAAAACAAGAAAGAAGTTCCACAAGAACTTGTATATAAGATTAATAAAACTCGTGCAAAAAATTTATGGATTATTGGACCGTGGGGGTCGGGCAAAACTAAATTAATAAAAGAATCATTACTTGCATTAAAAAAGAAATACTTTTATGTTTCTCTTTTTGGTCTTAACAATCGTTCAGATATTATTAAAGAAATAAATACACAAGTGGTTCAAGATTCTATTCTCTCCAATCTAATAAATATTCCAGTAATTGGTAGCTTATTTGGTTGGATAATTTCTCAGGATGGGTTGCAGATTTTGAAACGATTTCAAGATAGAATATTAGTGTTAGATGACTTTGAGAGAGTTGGGGGGATTAAAGATGATGATATTAATATAAAAGACTATTCAATTTATAATGAGGCATTAGGTGTTATTGACTATATTGAACAAGAAATTGGAATGAAAGTGATTGTCATTACCTCGAATGATGGAATTATAAAATTATTTGATGAAGTAATTGTTCCAAAATTTTACCCAATAAAATATGATGTTGGATTCAGTAAAGAAAGTATCAAGTCTATTGCTAAATCATATTTATCAAATAATAAACAATCAGAGCAACTTTCCGAAATATTTTATATTCTTTGGTCTAAACGAATTGATAATGAAAAGAATAATGAATATCTAAATAATAACTATCGTCCTATAATTAATGATTTAATATATTTGAGTCAAATACGAGATAGTAAAACAATTAAATCAATAATGTTAAGTTCATATTTTAGTGATTTAAAATTTGATTTAAAAACTGGAAATTCCATTAATTATGAAATTGCTAAACTGTTAGCCATGAATGATCAAAACAAAAAGGTTAAAAAATATTTGAACAATCAGATTATTGAGTTACTTACTGAAGATGATGATTTAACAGTTTCAGAAATACAAAACTTCGATTCTCAAGAAAAAAGTTTAGAATTTGATAAACAAATTCTAGTAGCAAAAATTTATTGGAATGGACGCATAGATAACGAATTTGTTTATGATATAAATCAGACTGATATCAAAATTTTATTTCAAAAAGAGCCACAAATTCTAGTAGGGAACAAACTATTAGCTCAAATTATTACTAATTATTACCTGTCTAAGAGTGATGAACAAAATTTTAAACTGCTAGATACAATAAAAAACCAACGTAAACTCTATAGAATGTGGAAAAAAGTTTTAATAAAAGATGTCATAAAGAAATATAATAATGGGAAAAGGAATTTTCTGACTAGTAATCAATTTCAAAGATTAGTTGAATATCTTCAAAGTCTTGATACTCCTTTTTTTGATGATAAAATTTTTCTTACTTTGATTGATTCCATTTGTAACGATAATCTAAATAGTTTACTTGAGAATGAAGAAACTTTTTTGAGTGGTCTATTAGTTAATTATATTAAACTTAAACAACCAGAATATGAATTTAATAAAAATAGAATACCATTTTATCTTTTAGAAAATTTCATTAAATATGAATATCCCAAATTGAGTTTACCAATATCAGATATACGAAATAAAATTTCTTTAAACTATGTTTCGGAGTTTTCAAGTTCAATGGAAAAGAGGAGGAATCTTCGGCAAGAAATATTTGAATCAATCTTATACAACATGCAAAAAAATCCAAACAAGGATTATTCAAAACGGACTTTTTCCAATTCTATAAATGACTTAAAAATATACAAAGAGCATGCATATTTCTTTGTTATGGAGTTAGACCCCAAAGAATTAATTGGAGGTATTCAGATATTAGATTTACTCATAAAGTTCTTGTGCGCAGATAATCAAAGTTATATCCCTAAATTGTTGAGTATCTTAGAGAACGCTCTAATTGATGATAAAGGAGAAGAAGAGAATCTGAGGGGACCCAAAACCCCGATTTATGAAGAAGATGGTATTTTCTATGATTATATTGAAAATGTTTCCGCCCGATATAATAGATGGATAGATGAATTAAAAACATTAGAAAAAAATATTGTACCTATTTGATTTTTAAAATTGATATTTTAAAGAATCTATATCTAATATTGCACCACAGTTTTTCGGCTATATAGATATGTATACTCCTGTTCCTTATAAAGTAAAAAACAACGAAGATACATTTTAATAACTTAGAAAGCGAGTAAATTTATGTCCCGTTCCCAATTAACGATTTTAACAAATATCTGTCTGATTGAAGACCTCGAAACTCAGCGAGTGGTTATGCAGTACCGCGCTCCTGAAACCAATCGCTGGTCAGGTTATGCCTTTCCAGGAGGCCATGTAGAAAATGGCGAATCTTTAGCAGAGTCTGTCATTCGTGAAATCTATGAAGAAACAGGATTGACTATCCAAAATCCTCAACTTGTCGGCATTAAAAATTGGCCACTAGATACAGGTGGGCGCTATATTGTCATTTGTTATAAGGCGACTGAGTTCTCTGGTACCCTTCGCTCTTCAGATGAAGGAGAAGTTTCTTGGGTGCAAAAAGACCAGATTCCAAGCTTGGAACTGGCCTATGATATGTTACCCTTGATGGAGATGATGGAAGCTCCTGACAAATCTGAATTTTTCTACCCTCGCCGTACAGAAGACGATTGGGAAAAGAAAATCTTCTAGTCTTTTACTAAATAACCAAGTTTATCCAAGGCCTCCTCGATATAGTGGAGGTCTTGTTGTGTTTCAGCTTCGACTAGGTGGTAATGGATGCCATCTGTCAATTCAGACAGAGGTCTAAAATCAGAATGCTCGACTTGTTCTAAAAAATGTTGAACGCCTCGGCGGCAAGACAGTTTCAGCAAGGTTTCAATTTCTCCATAAACGGGATGGTCAATCAAAGTATTCTGGACACGCCCTCCATTATCGACGATAGCAAGGAGTTCTTGACCGATTTCTTCAACTTCATGTTTCACTTTAAAAAGTTTATGAACATAAGGGTTAGTATCAATTTGCTTATAGACGTAGCCACGATTGGTGGATAGGATAGGAGCACCATCGGCTCTCAAAATTGCAATGTCCTGTACAATGACCTGACGTGTGACATGAAAATGTTCAGCCAAACTTTGACCATTGAGGGCTTTAGGAGCTTCTTTCAAGACTTGGAGCAGGGCTTGTTTGCGATCTTTTGTCATAGTTTTTCCTCTTAACGGCGTTTTCGAAGCACTTTATAGACAGCTAGTGCTAATGTATAGTCTACCATACTATGTATAATTGTACCAAATCCAACTAGCACAAATAGAACATAAAACATATTTTCTACATTGGTACCAGAAGTTGCGTAAAAAAGGACACAGGCTAATACTTCAGCAAGGGCATGAACAACAGCCAAAACAAAGTTGAAAACCCAGGAAGATTTTGGTTTATCAAGGGTATCGGGGAATTTTTGTAGGTAAAGAGCTCCTAGGGTACCAAAAACGATATGAGAGAAAGCTCTAAAAACGATAACCATGGGATAACCAGCCATCAAAAATCCAAAACTAGAGGCGAGGATAACAAATATTGCCATCGAGGGCGATAAGAACATAGCGATAAAAATAGCGATGTGGCTTCCTAAAGTATAGGAAGCAGGTGGAATGACGATCTTGAAAGGCATAACAATTGGAATCAAAATCGCAATAGCCGTTAAGAGGGCAGTCATTGTCATAAATTGTGTCTTTTTCCGTGTGTTCATAAGAATCTCCTTTTTAACTGTATATACACTAGTATAGTACTATAAACAAGACAATAAAGCAAGGATTTACTTGGGTTTATAGGTCATTTTTAAGTTAATACTCTTCTAAAAACTTTTCAAACCACGTTAGCTTCCATTTGCAACCTCAAAATAGTATTTTGAGCTGACTGAAGCTAGCTTTCTAGTTTGCACTTTGATTTTTATTGAGTATAAATATTGGTAAAAATTTCACTAAAAAATAAAATATACAGAACAAAATCTCCACCTTCAAGCTTGAAAGCGGAGATTGTTTTTATTTCTTCAAGGTTTGTAGTCTTGGAACAATGGCTAGGGTTAGAACTGCGGAAATAACTAATTCAGCAATCGAATTCGTTGAGATAACAGTTGCTAGGAGTTTTTGGATATTACCATCAAAAACATTTCCAAAAAGGTAGAAAATTCCACCAAGTACAAAGACTGTGTTGGTAAGTGAACCAAGGGCACCAGCTAAAATCAGACCAGTTTTATTTTTCATCAGTTTATAGACCAGATAAGGAGTTAAACCAATCAAAATACGTGGGACGATAGCTATGATAGCTGAGTAGATGTTCCCATTTGGTACGAAGGGAGAGAAGAGGTAGCTTGTTGGTAGAATTGTAATCGTATTAACTGTCAAGCTAAGTAGTCCCATTAAAAATCCAAGTGTAACCCCAACTCGTGGACCGTAAATAATGCTGGCAATAATGACAGGAATATGAACGATAGTCGGTTTGATTGGGAATGGAAAAAGGTTAAAGATAAGCGAGCTCAGAAAGTGTATCACGAGCATGGTTGCAAAAAAGATAGCAATGGGTGCAATATTAGAGCGTTTTTTCATCGAGAGTTTCCTTTATTCTTTCTAAAATAATTGTGAGGTCGGCTAAAGCTCCTCGTCCGTGGTCTCCACAAGCTAGTAGGGATTCCTTAGGAGCAATCAGCTGATAGCCGTAGGTTTCTAATGTTTTTAGATTAGCCTGAGTTGCTGGATGGTCATACATTTTTGTATTCATAGCAGGAGCTATTAGTTTAGGAATATGACTGGGCAAGGCTAGAGCTGTACAAGTTACCATGTTGTCCGCAAAACCATGGGCTAGTTTTGCAATAGTGTTAGCAGTTGCAGGGGCCACGATAAATAAATCTGCTTTTTTGCCAAGTTCGATATGATTAACCTGATCGGGATAGGGTTCCTTCATGACATCTAAGTGGACAGGATTCTGTGAGAGTACCTGTAGTGTCAAAGGTTGGATAAACTCTGTAGCAGCTTGAGTCATTAAGACAGTGACATCATGGCCTTGTTTTTTTAGAGAACTGACTAAATCTGCCGACTTGTAAGAGGCGATTGAGCCCGTTACAGCCAAGAGAATGTTTGCCATAGTTTTCCTTTCTATGAATGATAGGCTTGAATTTTTTCAAGGAGGAGTTTTGCAATTTCTTCTTTAGTCTGGACTGTTTGAAGCTGATCTTTTTCAACAAAGATTGCACGATGCTGGTTTGCTGAGATTTGAGTCAGGTCATTTGCAATAATTAAGTCTGCTTGGTTCTTGATAAGACTTTTTCTGGCAATCTCGATGAGATAATCCTCAGAGACATCAACCAGCAGTTTGAAACCAATCAGATGAATATCAGGATTCCACTCCTTGACTAGGGATATGATTTTAGGTGTCTTTTTTAGGAACAAAACCTGAACCTCATCAGTTGAAGAAATCTTAGTTTGATGATTCTGCTTGTTTAAAAATTCTTCTAGATTGGAACTAGATTGAACTTCCTCAAACCCTGTCATATAGACAGGAGTGTAATCAGATACGGCCATTGAGTGAATCAAGACCTGATAATCCTGAACACGTTCTTGCATTTCCAGTAGAAGGTCCTTGGTATTGTTAATTTCTCGAATGCTTAGGTTGGGATGAGCTTCTGGCTTTAGAGCTCGTTTTGTTGTTATCAAACAAACTTCATGCCCTGCAGCAAGCAAAGTTTCTGTTATGATTTTCCCCAAGCGTCCTGTAGAATGGTTAGTGATAGAGCGGACGCTATCGATGGCTTCACTGGTACCGCCCGATGTAACTAAAATTTTCATAGCACTATTGTACACAAAAATAAACGGTAAGTAAAATGAAAGCGATAAATTTTTGGTAAAAACGAAGATTTACTATAGTTTCAAACTATAAAGCCATATAAAATTTAAGAAAGGACTATAAAAACCCTAAAAACAGGGATATTTACGAACGTTTAGAGAGTTTGGGGATGTTAAAAATCTTGTTTTGTGATATAATGAATTATCATATAAGAGGTTAGAGGAGTTTTGAATGAAAACAGATATTGAAATCGCACAGAGTATTGAGTTGAAACCAATCGTTGATGTTGTTGAGAAACTTGGTATTTCTTACGATGATTTGGAGTTGTATGGAAAGTACAAGGCTAAACTCAGCTTTGATAAAATTCGTGCAGTTGAGGGCAATCCAGTTGGGAAATTGATCTTGGTTACTGCTATCAATCCAACGCCTGCAGGTGAAGGGAAATCAACCATTACCATTGGTCTGGCGGATGCCTTGAATAAAATTGGCAAGAAAACCATGATTGCTATCCGCGAACCATCTCTTGGTCCAGTTATGGGTATCAAGGGTGGTGCTGCTGGTGGTGGTTATGCTCAAGTGCTGCCAATGGAAGACATCAACCTTCACTTCACTGGAGACATGCATGCCATTACAACTGCTAACAATGCTCTTTCTGCTTTGATTGACAACCACTTGCACCAAGGTAATGAGTTGGGAATTGACCAACGTCGTATCCTCTGGAAACGTGTTGTAGACTTGAACGACCGTGCACTTCGTCATGTAACAGTTGGACTTGGTGGTCCTTTAAATGGTATCCCACGTGAAGATGGTTTTGACATTACCGTTGCTTCCGAAATCATGGCGATTCTTTGCTTGGCTACGGATATCGAGGACTTGAAACGTCGTTTGGCTAATATCGTTATCGGTTATCGCTATGACCGTACACCTGTTTCTGTAGGTGATTTGCAGGTTGAAGGTGCCTTGGCGTTGATCTTGAAGGATGCTATTAAGCCAAACTTGGTTCAGACAATTTACGGTACACCTGCCTTTGTACACGGTGGTCCATTTGCCAATATCGCTCATGGATGTAACTCTGTCTTGGCAACGACAACAGCCCTTCACTTGACTGATTACACAGTTACTGAAGCTGGTTTTGGTGCAGACCTTGGTGCCGAGAAATTCCTTGATATTAAGACACCAAACTTGCCAACATCTCCAGATGCAGTAGTTATTGTTGCAACCCTTCGTGCTCTTAAGATGAATGGCGGTGTGGCTAAAGACGCTTTGACAGAAGAAAACGTAGAAGCTGTTCGTGCCGGTTTTGCTAACTTGAAACGCCACGTTGAAAATATCCGTAAATTTGGAGTACCTGCAGTTGTAGCGATTAACGAATTTGTCTCTGATACTGAAGCAGAAATTGCAGCCTTGAAAGAACTTTGTGCCTCAATCGATGTACCAGTCGAGTTAGCAAGTGTCTGGGCTGATGGTGCCGAAGGTGGTGTAGCTCTTGCTGAAACGGTTGTCAAGACTATCGCTGATAACCCAGCTAACTATAAGCGTTTGTATGACAATGACCTTTCTGTCCAAGAAAAGATTGAAAAGATTGTTACTGAAATCTACCGTGGTAGCAAAGTGAACTTTGAGAAGAAAGCTCAAACACAAATCGCTCAAATCGTTCAAAACGGTTGGGACAAATTGCCAATCTGTATGGCTAAGACCCAGTATAGCTTCTCAGACAATCCAAATGCACTTGGAGCACCTGAAAACTTTGAAATTACCATTCGTGAATTGGTACCAAAATTAGGTGCAGGCTTTATCGTTGCCTTAACTGGCGATGTCATGACCATGCCAGGCCTACCAAAACGACCAGCTGCTCTCAACATGGATGTTGAAAGTGATGGAACCGTTCTAGGATTGTTCTAGTATATTGTAATTGACTTTAAATGAGTTTGGAATACTAACCAAGCTCATTTTCGATTTTAGAGAGGGGAATATATTATGTCAAAAATTCGTATAGTAAGAGAGTCGGATATTCCAGAACTGCTTGCTATTTATGCTCCTTATGTACTTAATACAGCTATTACATTTGAATATGAGGTACCAAGTGCTGAGGAATTTCAAAGAAGAATCCAAAAGACCTTGATTAAATATCCTTATCTAGTGCTAGAGGAGGAAGGCAAAATTTTGGGATATGCCTACGCATCCACCTATTATGATAGGAGAGCCTATGATTGGTCGGTTGAACTTTCCATTTATTTGCACCAAGATACCAAAGGAAGAGGTTTAGGGAGTATTTTGTATGACCATCTGGAAGAAGAACTAAAGTCAAGAGGTTTCTTACGATTTTTAGCTTGTATCGCTTTACCAAATGATAGAAGCATTTCTCTTCACCAAAAGAGGGGATATAAACAAGTGGCTCATTTCCCCAAGATTGGCTATAAGTTTGGGAAATGGCATGATATCGTTTGGATGCAAAAGTCGTTGACTCCTCGAGACGAGATGAGCTAGTCGCCTTCTACACGCAACCAGTCTAGGTAAAGATATTTTCCTTGAATTCTGATATAATAGAAATATTGACTTCAAGAGTAAGGAAGAGAAGATGAACGCATTATTAAATGGAATGAATGACCGTCAGGCTGAGGCGGTGCAAACGACAGAAGGTCCCTTGTTGATCATGGCAGGGGCTGGTTCTGGAAAGACCCGAGTTTTGACCCACCGTATCGCTTATTTGATTGATGAAAAGCTGGTCAATCCTTGGAATATCTTGGCCATTACCTTTACTAATAAGGCTGCGCGTGAGATGAAGGAGCGTGCTTATAGCCTCAATCCAGCCACTCAGGACTGTCTGATTGCGACCTTCCACTCCATGTGTGTTCGTATTTTGCGTCGCGATGCGGACCATATTGGCTACAATCGTAATTTTACAATTGTCGATCCTGGTGAACAACGAACGCTTATGAAACGTATTCTAAAGCAGTTGAACTTGGATCCTAAAAAATGGAATGAACGAACTATTTTGGGGACCATTTCCAATGCTAAGAATGATTTGATTGATGATGTTGCCTATGCTGCCCAAGCTGGTGATATGTATACGCAAATCGTGGCCCAGTGTTACACGGCTTATCAAAAAGAGCTTCGTCAGTCGGAGTCGGTTGACTTTGATGATTTGATTATGCTGACCTTGCGTCTTTTTGATAAAAATCCTGATGTTTTGACTTATTATCAGCAGAAATTTCAATACATCCACGTTGATGAGTACCAAGATACCAACCATGCTCAGTACCAACTGGTCAAACTCTTGGCTTCCCGTTTTAAAAATATCTGTGTGGTTGGGGATGCGGACCAGTCTATCTACGGTTGGCGTGGTGCTGATATGCAGAATATTTTGGATTTTGAGAAAGATTATCCCCAAGCTAAGGTTGTTTTGTTGGAGGAGAATTACCGTTCCACTAAAACCATTCTCCAAGCGGCCAACGAGGTCATTAAAAACAATAAAAACCGCCGTCCTAAGAATCTCTGGACTCAAAATGCTGATGGCGAGCAAATCGTTTACTATCGTGCCGATGATGAGCTGGATGAGGCTGTATTTGTAGCCAGAACCATCGATGAACTTAGTCGTAGTCAAAACTTCCTTCACAAGGATTTTGCAGTTCTCTATCGGACTAATGCCCAGTCCCGTACTATTGAGGAAGCCTTGCTCAAGTCAAATATCCCTTATACCATGGTTGGCGGAACCAAGTTCTACAGCCGTAAGGAAATTCGAGATATTATTGCTTATCTCAACCTTATTGCTAATTTGAGTGACAATATTAGTTTTGAGCGTATTATCAACGAGCCTAAACGCGGAATTGGTCCAGGTACAGTTGAGAAAATCCGTGATTTTGCCAATACTCAAGACATGTCTATGCTAGATGCTTCTGCAAACATCATGTTGTCTGGGATCAAGGGTAAGGCAGCCCAATCTATATGGGATTTTGCCAATATGATTCTAGATTTACGAGAGCAGCTAGATCAATTAAATATTACAGAGTTGGTTGAGGCTGTCCTAGAAAAAACAGGTTACGTTGATATTCTTAATGCCCAAGCAACTCTGGAAAGTAAGGCTCGGGTAGAAAACATCGAGGAGTTCCTCTCTGTGACGAAAAACTTTGATGACACCTCTGATGTGGCAGAAGAGGAAACTGGTCTGGACAAACTGAGTCGTTTCTTAAATGACTTGGCTTTGATTGCCGACACAGATTCAGGTAGTCAGGAGACATCAGAAGTGACCTTGATGACCCTGCATGCTGCCAAAGGTCTCGAGTTTCCAGTTGTCTTTTTGATTGGGATGGAAGAAAATGTCTTCCCGCTTAGCCGTGCGGCTGAAGATCAAGATGAACTAGAAGAAGAACGCCGTCTGGCCTATGTGGGAATTACGCGTGCAGAGAAAATTCTCTATCTGACAAATGCCAATTCGCGCCTGCTTTTTGGTCGTACCAACTACAACCGTCCGACTCGTTTTATTAACGAAATCAGTTCAGACTTACTTGAGTATCAAGGCCTAGCTCGTCCAGCAAATACAAGTTTTAAAGCATCTTATAGCAGTGGTGGTCTTGCCTTCGGTCAAGGTATGAGTCTTGCGCAGGCTCTTCAAGACCGTAAACGCAGTGCAGCACCAAAAACTATCCAGTCAAGCGGTCTTCCATTTGGTCAATATACGGCTGGTGCAAAATCAGCGTCTAGCGAGGCAAATTGGTCCATTGGTGACATTGCTCTCCACAAGAAATGGGGAGAGGGAACTGTTCTGGAAGTTTCAGGTAACGGAGCTACGCAGGAATTGAAAATCAATTTCCCAGAAGTAGGTTTGAAAAAACTTTTAGCTAGTGTAGCCCCAATTGAGAAAAAAATCTAATTTTTCATCCTTCTCACGAATAATAAAGTGAGGAGGATTTTTATGTACAGTATTTCATTCCAAGAAGATTCACTATTACCAAGAGAAAGACTGGCCAAGGAAGGAGTTGAAGCGCTCAGCAATCAAGAGTTGCTAGCTATTTTACTCAGGACAGGAACACGGCAAGCCAGTGTTTTTGAAATTGCCCAGAAAGTTTTGAACAACCTTTCAAGTCTAACGGATTTGAAAAAAATGACCCTGCAGGAATTGCAGAGTCTGTCTGGTATCGGGCGAGTTAAGGCAATAGAGTTGCAAGCCATGATTGAACTGGGGCATCGTATTCACAAACACGAGACTATTGAGATGGAAAGTATTCTCAGCAGTCAAAAGTTGGCCAAGAAGATGCAGCAGGAATTGGGCCATAAAAAACAAGAGCACCTGGTGGCGCTCTATCTCAATACTCAAAATCAAATCATCCATCAACAGACCATTTTTATCGGTTCTGCAACTCGTAGTATCGCTGAACCGCGAGAGATTCTTCACTATGCCATCAAGCATATGGCGACCTCTCTCATCTTGGTTCACAATCATCCTTCAGGAGCGGTAGCCCCTAGCCGAAATGATGATCATGTGACTAAACTTGTAAAAGAAGCCTGCGAACTGATGGGGATTGTCCTCTTGGACCATTTGATTGTCTCTCATTCTAATTACTTTAGTTATCGTGAAAAGACGGATTTAATCTAAAGTTCATTAACGACATAGTCAAAGAGATTTTTATCTTTGAGGCGATTTTCAAATAGAAATTCTGGGTGCCATTGGACACCGAGAAAGGCGACATCATCCGTGCTCATGACAGCTTCAATGATACCATCTTTAGGATCATGAGCCGCAATCTTTAAATTTGGTGCTAAATCCTTAATGCTCTGATGGTGGAAGGAGTTGATATGGGAAATTTCTCCATAGATTTCTCGAAGAACTGTATCAGGCTCTGTCATCAAGCGTTGAGTTGTGTACTCAGCAGAACAATCCTGCCAATGGTCTTCGATATCTTGGTACAAAGTTCCACCCATGGCAACGTTAAAGAGTTGAGTTCCACGGCAGACAGAAAAAATTGGCTTTTTCTGTTTAATAGCTTCCTTGATGAGGGCCAGTTCGAAGATATCTCTTTGAAGGTGGTAGTCATCGCTATCAATGGTTTTTGGTTCACCATAGAATTTTGGATCAACATTTTGCCCACCTGTCAAGATGAGCTTGTCAATCATACTGATATAGTGGCAGGCCATTTCTTGATCACCAATCGGTAGGATGATGGGAATCCCTCCAGCGTCTTTAACGCCTTCAACAAAGCCTTTTGCTACGTAGCTCATCATGATGTTATCATCTGGATGAGTTTTTTCGTTTCCTGTAATCCCTATAACTGGTTTTTTCATAAAATGATTTTCGCTTTCTAATCCTCTTTTCGCATGAAATAGAGGAGGGTTTGGAGTTCACTTGTCAAATCGACATACTGAACGACCACGTCTTTTGGTAAATGCAGATGGACTGGTGAAAAACTGAGAATTCCTTTCACGCCAGCATCCACCAAGAGATTGGCAACCTCTTGTGACTTGACGCTGGGAACTGTCAGGATAGCAGTCTTGACATCAGCATCCTTGATTTTTTCCTTGATTTGAGAAATCCCGTAAATAGGAATTCCATCAGGGGTTTGGCTACCGACTTCAGGATGATCATCTAGGTCAAAGGCCATGATAATCTTCATCTTGTTACGTTCGTGGAAGCGGTAGTGGAGAAGGGCATGGCCCATATTTCCAATACCAACCAGCATGACATTGGTAATGGAGTTATCATTGAGCAAATCGGCAAAAAACGTCATCAGTTTTTTAACATCATAGCCAAAACCACGCCGACCTAGTTCACCAAAATAGGAAAAATCACGACGTACGGTCGCTGAATCAATACCGATAGCCTCTGCAATTTGCTTAGAGTTGGCACGTTCAATCTTTTCTGCATGAAATCTCTTAAAAATTCGATAGTAGAGAGAGAGTCTTTTTGCTGTAGCTTTTGGAATAGCAGACTGTTTATCTTTCACAAAATCACAACCTTTCTATTCTTCTATTTTATAGAAACATTGTGAAAAAATCAACAAAAACAAGAAAAAACTAAGAAAAATCTTAGTTTTGATGTAAAAAATCTGCATGTGATAGAAAACGGTAGAGGTCTCCGACCAGGCCTTGATAAACTTTCTGGCCATTAAAAGTCAGAGAAGTCACATAAAGTGTATCTGGTAGGGTCACACATCCTGACAAAGCCAGCATTAGAGCCTCATAATCTTCATACTTGAGAGTCCGCTCTACATGATAGTTATCCTTATAGGTCAATTCAAACATATGGGACCTATCTTTCAGATTTTGTAAAGACACCACGCTCTACTAAACTATCCATGAGGAAATAGAATTTTTCCTGATGAATGTGGTGGTCTTCTGATTTGAAAATATCAACTAGACGTAGCCCAAACTTATCAGTGATATTGATTTTAGCACCTGTAAGTTCCTTGTTAATGATGATTTTGAGTTGGAATCCCTCACCGCTGTTTGGCACTTTTTCCAAAAGGCGAGTCAGTTCATAGTTACCAACCTTAGTCTCAAAAAAGGTGTTGTCTTTGAGGGTGAATTTTTTAACAGAAGGGTTAAGAGTGTAGTCGTAACGACAATTTTTTAACTGAATGGTTTTTTCAAATGCCATATGGCTAACCTCCGATAATTTCTTTTAAGGTTTTTGCGAGGGTTTGTAGTTCTTCAACAGTATTTTCTGGAGAGAGACTGATACGAACGGATTCCTTCAAGCGTTCTGAATTTGCTCCGTACATAGCTTCAAGAACATGGCTGGATTGGACAATGCCTGCAGTACAGGCTGAGCCAGTAGAGATTGAAATTCCAGCCAAATCTAGACGGAGGAGTAAGAGGTCATTTTTCTGACCAGGAAATCCAATATTGAGGACATAAGGGAGATGATGTTCTCCTCTATTCAGGTAATATTGAATGCCCTCTAGCTCTGCCAGAAAGGCAGTTTCTAGATTTTGTACATGTTGAAAATGTTCTTCTTGCTGTTCTAGGTTTTCTTTTAGGGCTGCAACCATACCTACGATGGCAGCTAAATTTTCAGTTCCTGCTCGTTTTTTCTGTTCTTGGTCTCCGCCATGTAGATAGGAATCAAAGTCCATGCTAGATGCGTAGAGAAAGCCGACTCCCTTAGGACCATGGAACTTGTGGGCAGAAGCAGTGAGAAAATCAATGCCCAATTCTTCTGGGTGTATAGGGATTTTACCAATAGCCTGAACTGCATCGACATGATAGGCAGCAGGGTGTCGCTTGAGTATTTGGCCAATTTCAGCAATGGGAAGTAGGTTTCCTGTCTCATTATTGGCAAACATGGTAGAAACCAAAATCGTATCGTCACGTAAGGCCTCTTGAATTTGCTGGGCGGTGATTTCTTGATTTTCTGGTTGGATAATGGTTGCTTCAAAACCAAAGTGTTGAACCAAGTAATCAATGGTTTCAAGGACAGCATGGTGCTCAATGGCAGTTGTGATGATATGTTTTCCTTGCTCTTGGTGACGAAGGCAGTAACCAATGATAGCAGTATTGTTGCCTTCAGTCCCACCAGAAGTGAAAAAGATATGTTGAGGTTTTGTCCCCAGTAACTGAGCTAGTTCCTGACGGGCTTCTCGCAAGAGTTTACCAGCTTGACGACCATGACCATGAATACTAGAAGGATTTCCATAGGTTTCTTGCATAACCTTGGTCATAGCTGAAATAGCAACTGCTGACATAGGAGTCGTGGCAGCATTGTCCAAATAAATCAAAGAATCACCTTATTTCTTTTTGTTGTAGGCAAAGAGTGGGCTGACTGGTTTTCTTTCGTGGATACGGACGATGGCATCACCAATTAACTCACTAGCAGTGATGTAGCATACGTTTTTAGGAGTTTTTTCTTTTGTTGCTACTGAATCAGTCACAAGAATTTCTTTAATCTTAGTATTGTCAAGAAGTTCAGCAGCGCCTTCGACGAAGAGACCGTGACTAGAAACAGCATAAATTTCTGTAGCCCCTTCACGTTCAACGATTTTAGCAGCTTCAGAGAAGGTACGTCCAGTATTTAAAATATCGTCAATCAAGATAGCTTTTTTACCTTCAACATCACCGATGATATAACCTTCGTTGCGAGTTGCATCGTCTTGAGGGTAGTCGATAATGGCGATAGGAGCATCAAGATATTCAGCCAAGCTACGAGCACGTTTTACACCTGAATTTTTAGGGCTAACCACGACAACATCTGAACCGAGTAGGCCCTTATCGCAGTAATGTTTTGCAAATAGAGGAACTGTATAGAGGTTGTCAACAGGAATATCAAAGAAGCCTTGCACCTGAACAGCATGCAAATCAAGCGTAAGGACACGGTCAACACCAGCCTTAACCAGCATATTAGCAACTAGTTTAGCTGTAAGTGGCTCACGTGGTGAAGCAATGCGGTCTTGACGTGCATAGCCAAAATATGGAAGGACAACGTTGATACTGTGGGCACTTGCGCGCACACAAGCGTCAACCATGATCAACAATTCCATTAGGTGGTTGTTAACAGGGAAACTTGTAGACTGGATGATGTAAACATCATAACCACGGACACTTTCTTCGATATTCACTTGGATTTCTCCGTCTGAAAATTGACGTGATGATAGTTTTCCAAGCGGTACACCAACAGCTTGTGCAATTTTCTGTGCAATCTCTTGGTTAGAGTTGAGTGCGAAAAGTTTCATGTTTTTTCTATCTGACATTATAGACCGTCCTCTGTAAACTTTTTAAATCCTAGTCATATCTGCCTAGCCTATATGAACTGGGATTTTTGTATTTTATCTCTTCTATTTTACCAAAAAATGGAGATTATTTCAGCTATTTTTCATGCTTTTGACAAATCGAACCAATTTTGAAGGAGCTGTTTGGTAGGAAATCTGATTTTCCTCTAAAAAATGTTGGAAATCCTGTTTGCCTTGCTCGTGATTCTCAACTTCAAGCTCTAATTCGTAATCGGTAATATCAAAGTATTGACTCTCATCCAGCGCCATGAGACCAATTGGTGTTTGCGTTTCATAGCGAAGCGTTGTGAGACAACCAAGAAACTGCCACTTATTAGTTTGGATACCATGTTTAGCTAATTCATTAAGAACCAGCCCCTGAGGAAGTTCTTCCTTAGCCAGATAGTTTTCAGCATTTTTTAGTTGCAATTTTTGGTTGTATTCCATGTTTCCAACACTTTGCGGGACTTTGAGTGTCAATTCAGCCCAGTCTTCAAAGGTTCGAATGCGCATAGCAACTTTCTTTTCTCGTAGTTCAAAATCAGGCGTGTCGATGTAGTAATTTTTTTGAAGAACAGGTTTAACATCAGTGAACTGCTCTTTTAGACGATTATATTCATCTTTTTTCAATAGTGTTTTCAATTCAATTTCTAAATGTTTCATTTTTCTTACCTTTTATTTATCGTTGAAAGCGGATTATATGATATAATAGCATTGTATTTATTGTATATGAATCTGGAGAAAAAATCAAAGATATTTTTGAAGGATAATATGAGAACAAGGGAGAATATATGACCTTAGAATGGGAAGAATTTCTAGATCCTTACATTCAAGCTGTTGGTGAGTTAAAAATTAAACTTCGTGGTATTCGTAAGCAATATCGTAAACAAAATAAGCATTCTCCAATTGAGTTTGTGACTGGTCGAGTCAAGCCAATTGAGAGCATTAAGGAAAAAATGGCTCGTCGTGGCATTACTTATGCGACCTTGGAACATGATTTGCAGGATATTGCTGGCTTGCGTGTGATGGTCCAGTTTGTTGATGACGTCAAGGAAGTAGTGGAAATTTTGCACAAGCGTCAGGACATGCGAATCATACAGGAACGAGATTACATTACTCATCGAAAAGCATCAGGCTATCGTTCCTATCATGTGGTAGTAGAATATACGGTTGATACCATCAATGGAGCCAAGACCATTTTGGCGGAAATTCAAATACGTACTTTGGCCATGAATTTCTGGGCAACGATAGAACATTCTCTCAACTACAAGTACCAAGGGGATTTCCCAGAGGAAATTAAGAAGCGGCTGGAAATTACGGCTAAGATTGCCCATCAGTTAGATGAAGAAATGGGTAAAATTCGTGATGATATCCAGGAAGCCCAGGCTCTTTTTGATCCTTTGAGTAGAAAATTAAATGACGGTGTAGGAAACAGTGACGATACAGATGAAGAATACAGGTAAACGAATTGATCTTATAGCCAATAGAAAACCGCAGAGTCAAAAGGTTTTGTATGAATTGCGAGATCGTTTGAAGAGAAATCAGTTTATACTCAATGATACCAATCCGGACATTGTCATTTCCATTGGTGGGGATGGTATGCTCTTGTCGGCTTTTCATAAGTACGAAAACCAGCTTGACAAGGTCCGCTTTATCGGTGTTCACACTGGACATTTGGGCTTCTATACAGACTATCGTGATTTTGAGTTGGACAAGCTAGTGACTAATTTGCAGCTAGACACTGGAGCAAGAGTCTCTTACCCTGTTCTAAATGTGAAGGTCTTTCTTGGAAATGGTGAAGTGAAGATTTTTAGAGCACTAAATGAAGCTAGTATCCGAAGGTCAGATCGAACAATGGTAGCAGATATTGTAATCAATGGTGTCCCCTTTGAACGTTTTCGAGGAGACGGACTAACAGTTTCAACTCCGACTGGTAGTACGGCCTATAACAAGTCGCTCGGTGGAGCTGTTTTACACCCTACCATTGAAGCTCTGCAGTTGACGGAAATTGCCAGCCTTAATAATCGCGTCTATCGAACGCTAGGTTCGTCCATTATTGTTCCTAAGAAGGATAAGATTGAACTCATTCCAACGAGAAACGATTACCATACTATTTCGGTTGACAATAGTGTTTATTCCTTCCGTAATATCGAAAGAATTGAGTATCAAATTGACCATCATAAGATTCACTTTGTCGCTACACCGAGTCACACCAGTTTCTGGAATCGTGTTAAGGATGCTTTTATTGGCGAGGTGGATGAATGAGGTTTGAATTTATCGCAGATGAGCATGTCAAGATTAAGACCTTCTTAAAAAAGCACGAGATTTCTAAGGGGCTTCTGGCTAAGATTAAATTTCGAGGCGGAGCTATTCTGGTCAATGATCAACCACAAAATGCAACCTATCTATTGGATCTTGGAGACCGCGTTGTCATTGATATTCCCGCTGAGGAAGGCTTTGAAACTCTAGAAGCTATCGAGCGCCCATTGGATATTCTTTATGAGGATGACCATTTTCTAGTCTTGAACAAACCCTATGGAGTTGCTTCTATTCCTAGTGTCAATCACTCCAATACCATTGCCAATTTTATCAAGGGTTACTATGTCAAGCAAAACTATGAAAATCAGCAGGTTCACATTGTAACTAGGCTTGATAGAGATACTTCTGGCTTGATGCTCTTTGCTAAGCACGGCTATGCCCATGCACGATTAGACAAGCAGTTGCAGAAAAAGTCTATTGAAAAACGCTACTTTGCTTTGGTTAAAGGTGATGGACACTTGGAGCCAGAGGGGGAAATTATTGCCCCGATTGCGCGTGATGAAGACTCCATTATCACCAGAAGAGTGGCTAAAGGTGGAAAGTATGCCCATACTTCATATAAGATTGTAGCATCTTATGGGAATATTCATTTGGTAGACATTCGCCTGCATACTGGACGTACTCACCAAATCCGAGTCCACTTTTCTCATATTGGTTTTCCTTTGTTGGGAGATGACTTGTATGGAGGTAGTCTGGACGACGGTATCCAACGGCAGGCTCTGCATTGCCATTACCTATCCTTCTATCATCCATTTTTAGAGCAAGATTTGCAGTTAGAAAGTCCCTTGCCGGATGATTTCAGTAACCTTATTACCCAGTTATCAACTAATACTCTATAAAAACTAATTCAGAGTATAATTTATTTTTAAAAGGAGAAAACTCATGGAAGTTTTTGAAAGTCTCAAAGCCAACCTTGTTGGTAAAAATGCTCGTATCGTTCTCCCTGAAGGGGAAGAGCCTCGTATTCTTCAAGCGACTAAACGCTTGGTAAAAGAAACAGAAGTGATTCCTGTTTTGCTTGGAAATCCTGAAAAAATTAAAATTTATCTTGAAATTGAAGGGATCATGGATGGTTATGAAGTCATTGACCCTCAACATTATCCTCAATTTGAAGAAATGGTTGCTGCTCTAGTGGAGCGTCGCAAGGGCAAAATGTCTGAAGAAGATGCACGCAAGGTTTTGGTTGAAGATGTCAATTACTTTGGTGTTATGTTGGTTTACTTGGGCTTGGTTGATGGAATGGTATCTGGAGCTATTCACTCAACAGCTTCAACAGTTCGCCCAGCCCTACAAATCATCAAAACTCGTCCAAATGTAACGCGTACTTCAGGTGCCTTCCTCATGGTTCGTGGTACGGAACGCTACCTATTTGGAGACTGTGCTATCAATATCAATCCAGATGCAGAAGCCTTGGCTGAAATTGCAATCAACTCAGCAATCACAGCTAAGATGTTTGGCATCGAACCTAAAATTGCTATGCTGAGCTATTCTACTAAGGGTTCAGGGTTTGGTGAAAGCGTTGATAAGGTCGTTGAAGCAACTAAAATTGCTCACGACTTGCGTCCTGACCTTGAAATCGATGGGGAATTGCAATTTGATGCAGCCTTCGTTCCAGAAACTGCAGCTCTGAAAGCTCCTGGAAGTACGGTAGCTGGTCAAGCAAATGTCTTCATCTTCCCAGGTATCGAGGCAGGAAATATCGGTTACAAGATGGCAGAACGTCTTGGCGGTTTTGCGGCTGTTGGACCTGTTTTGCAAGGTTTGAACAAACCAGTTAACGACCTCTCTCGTGGATGTAATGCTGATGATGTGTACAAGTTGACCCTTATCACAGCAGCTCAAGCAGTTCATCAATAAAGAGAAATTGTACTAAATAGTTCGTATTTATAATCAAAAAACGCATAGTATCAAGTGCTGAGTCCTTGATATTATGCGTTTTATTATGAAAAATATTTATTAGATCTTATACTCGTATTGGATGTGGTCATTCAGACTCTGTTTTGATTGGATTATGATTGAAATTAGTTTCAAATAATTTAGAATTTTTAACTATAAAGATGCAAGCGTGACTTACCGTTTCAATGGAACTAAGGCTTATGTCGTATCTACAGTGGATCCAAACCACGGTGAAATGTCGGTTTACGTTGATGGTCAAAAGGTTGCAGACGTACAAACCAATAATGCAGCTCGTAAACGTAGCCAGATGGTTTATGAAACAGATGACTTGGCTCCAGGTGAACATACCATCAAACTCGTCAACAAAACTGGCAAAGCTATTGCAACTGAAGGTATTTATACGCTCAACAATGCTGGTAAGGGTATGTTTGAGTTGAAAGAAACAACCTATGAAGTTCAAAAAGGCCAACCTGTCACTGTAACCATTAAACGTGTTGGTGGTAGCAAAGGAGCTGCAACCGTCCATGTCGTGACTGAACCAGGAACAGGGGTTCACGGTAAAGTTTACAAGGATACAACAGCTGATTTGACCTTCCAAGATGGTGAAACCGAAAAGACTTTGACAATTCCGACAATTGATTTTACTGAGCAAGCTGATTCAATCTTTGACTTTAAAGTGAAAATGACAAGCGCATCAGATAATGCCTTGCTTGGATTTGCTTCAGAAGCAACTGTTCGAGTAATGAAGGCTGACTTACTTCAAAAAGACCAAGTCAGTCATGATGACCAGGCCAGTCAACTTGATTATAGCCCAGGTTGGCATCATGAAACCAATTCGGCAGGTAAATACCAAAATACTGAGTCTTGGGCATCCTTTGGTCGTTTGACTGAAGAGCAAAAGAAAAATGCTAGCGTAACAGCCTATTTCTATGGAACAGGTCTTGAAATTAAAGGTTTTGTTGATCCTGGACATGGTATCTACAAGGTTACTCTAGATGGTAAAGAACTTGAGTATCAAGATGGTCAAGGAAATGCTACTGATGTCAATGGTAAGAAGTACTTCAGTGGAACAGCAACTACACGTCAAGGTGATCAGACTCTTGTTCGTTTGACTGGACTCGAACAAGGTTGGCATGCTGTAACCTTGCAATTAGATCCAAAACGAAATGATACCTCTAGAAATATTGGTATTCAAGTTGATAAGTTCATCACTCGTGGAGAAGATAGCGCTCTTTATACCAAAGAAGAATTAGTTCAAGCTATGAAGAACTGGAAGGATGAATTGGCTAAATTTGACCAAATAAGTTTGAAGAATACTCCAGAGGCGCGTCAAGCCTTCAAGTCAAACTTAGATAAATTATCTGAACAACTTTCAGCAAGTCCAGCCAGTGCTCAAGAAATTCTGAAAACAGCCACAGCCTTGCAAGCTATTCTTGATAAGGAAGAAAACTATGGTATCGAAGAAACACCATCCCAGCCAGAAGAGCCTAACTACGACAAGGCCATGGCAAGCTTGACAGAGGCTATCCAAAACAAGAGCAAGGAACTAGGCAGCGATAAAGAAGCTAAGAAGAAACTAGTTGAGTTATCAGAACAAGCACTTACAGCTATCCAAGAAGCTAAGACACAAGATGCAGTAGACAAAGCCTTGCAAGCGGCTCTAACTTCTATTAACCAACTTCAGGCGACTCCGAAAGAGGAGCCAACACCATCCCAGCCAGAAGAGCCTAACTACGACAAGGCTATGGCAAGCTTGGCAGAGGCTATCCAAAACAAGAGCAAGGAACTAGGAAGCGATAAAGAAGCTAAGAAGAAACTAGTTGAATTATCAGAACAAGCACTTACAGCTATCCAAGAAGCTAAGACACAAGATGCAGTAGACAAAGTCTTGCAAGCAGCTCTAACTTCTATTAACCAACTTCAGGCGACTCCGAAAGAGGAAGTGAAACATTCCATAGTTCCAACGGATGGAGATAAGGAACTAGTTCAACCTCAACCAAGTCTTGAAGTAGTAGAAAAAGTAATTAACTTCAAGAAAGTTAAACAAGAAGATTCAAGTCTTCCAAAAGGTGAAACTCGAGTGACTCAGGTAGGTCGTGCAGGCAAGGAACGTATCTTGACTGAAGTAGCACCAGATGGAAGCCGTACTATAAAACTTCGTGAAGTTGTTGAAGTTGCGCAAGATGAAATTGTGTTGGTTGGAACTAAGAAAGAAGAATCAGGTAAAATCGTATCAGCTGACCATAAGGTACCAGAATTTACTGGTGGTGTGTCTAATTCTGAAGCAGCTATTCACAACTTACCAGAGTTTACTGGTGGTGTGTCTGATTCTGAAGCAGCTATTCACAACTTACCAGAGTTTACTGGTGGTGTGTCTGATTCTGAAGCAGCTATTCACAACTTACCAGAGTTTACTGGTAGTATGACTGGTTCTGAAGGAGTTACTCATGGAGTTTCGAACGTTGAGGAAGGAGTTCCTAGTGGAGAAGCTGCAAGTCATCAAGAATCAGGATTTACTAGCGATGTAACTGCCTCTGAAACAACTATGAATGAAATCGTAGATAAAAATGATGAGAAGTCATATGTAGTTCCGTCTATGTTAGAAGATAAGACTTATCAGGCACCTGCAAATCGTCAAGAAATTCTACCTAAAACAGGAAGTGAAGATGGTTCTGCTTTTGCATCTGTAGGAATTATGGGCATGTTCTTAGGAATGATTGGAATAGTCAAAAGAAAAAAAGACTAATTAATGTAAAATGTCCCTAAATAGTGTATTCGAATTGGATGCAAGAAGGTTGTAACAATTAGTTTTAGATTGTTTTCCTTGTATTAAGTGGAATACAATCAAGTAGACGAGAGAATTGGGAGATAACTAAAGGGGCAGGGAAAGAAGTCACTTCTAATACTTAATGAAAATCAAAGAGCAAACTAGGAAACTAGTCGCAGACTGTACTTGAGTACAGCAAGGCGACGTTGACGTGGTTTGAAGAGATTTTTGAAGAGTATAAAATACTAAAACCGAGCATTTCCGTAGTTGGATAGGCTCGGTTTTTTATCAATTATTTATAAGCTACGATACCAATGATTGTATCAACTGCACGTTCCATAGTCTGAAGGCTAACGTATTCAAAACGTCCGTGCATATTCTCGCCACCAGCAAAGATATTAGGTGTTGGGATTCCCATAAAGGAAATCTTAGAGCCGTCTGTCCCTCCACGGATTGGTTCGATAATAGGAGTGATACCCAAATCTTCCATAACTGCTTTGGCAATGGTAATTGGAGTCATATCTTTCTCAATGATTTCTTTCATATTGTAGTACTGGTCTATCAGGTTTAGGGTGACACGGTCGCTTCTAAGTTCTTGATTCATCTTATCAGCGATAGACTGCATGGCTGCTTTACGAGCTTCAAAGGAATCTTTTTCAAAATCACGAATGATGTAGCTAGCACGCGCCTCTTCGACACTACCTGTCACATCCATTAGATGGTAAAAACCTTGGTAACCATCAGTTAACTCAGGTCTGTCATTCTCTGGAAGTTGATTGTGAAAATCAATTGCTAGCTGAAGAGCATTAACCATTTGCCCTTTGGCAGTACCAGGGTGGACATTACGACCTTGGAAATGCAATTCAGCACCAGCTGCTGAGAAAGTTTCGTACTGAAGTTCTCCTAGTGGTCCTCCATCAACAGTGTAGGCAAAATCCACATCAAAATCATCTGCATCAAATTTATTAGCACCAATACCGATTTCCTCATCTGGACCAAAACCAACACGAATCTCACAGTGTTTGATTTCAGGATGGGCAGTCAGATATTCAATAGCAGTCATAATTTCAGCAATCCCTGACTTGTCATCAGCACCTAGTAAGGTTGTTCCATCGGTTGTGATGAGTGTTTGTCCTGGATATTTTTCAAGACTCTTAAAGTCAGCTGGATCGAGTTTGAAACCAGAATTTCCTAGTTCAATTACACCACCATCGTAGTTTTCAATTACCTGTGGATTGACTCCTTCGGCATTAAAGTCAGCAGTATCCATGTGAGATATAAAGCCAATTTTACGTGTTAAAGATGGATCATTGGCTGGCAAAGTTCCAATAGCAAAACCATTTGGTAGATAATAAACATTTTGTAATCCAACACGTTTCATTTCAGGAATTAGGACATTTGTTGCAAAGTCAACCTGACTCTGCGTACTTGGAGTAGTAGTAGAGTGTTCATCAGAGCGCGTGTTGACCTTAACGTAGGTTAAGAAGCGGTCCAAGAGATTTGGGTAAGTCATAAAAAACTCCTTTTGAATTCATTTTTTCCATTGTATCATAGAAAGAAGAGAAAAACAAAAGACAGAAGTTAGGGAAATTCTCTATGTTAGCGTTTACTTATTAATGGATTCATGATAAAATAAACTTGATAAAAACATCACAAGGAAGCAGTTATGAAAAAAGCAATTTTAATGATGACTTTCGGTTCGCCAGAAGAGATTACCTTTGAAGGTGTGGCTGATTTTTTCACAAATATTCGTCGTGGAGTGAGACCTCAAGACCACGAGATTCAAACACTCTATGATAATTATGTACTTATTGGAGGTACGCCTCTGCAAAGAATTACCCGTGAAGAAGTTGCCTTAGTAGAAGCTAGACTGGGGAATGAGTATAGTGTCTATTTTGCCAATAAATTTTCCAGACCTTTTATTCCAGATGTGATTAGTCAGATGGAAGCAGACGGAATCGAGCAATGTATTTGTTTGATTTTGGAGCCTCATTATTCTTTTTACTCTGTCATGGGTTATGAGAAATTTTTAGAAAGCAAGCAAATTCAATTTTTGGTCATTAAGGATTGGTATCAAGAAGAAGCTCTCTTAAACTATTGGACAGATGAAATTGCTAAGATTTTAAAAGAAGAAGTAAAGCAGGATAGCTTTAAAGTCATCTTTTCAGCCCATAGTGTGCCTATTTTTGCCTTGGATTTTGGTGATCCATATATTGACCAAATTTTCGAAAATAGCAAGCTAGTCGCTGAAAAACTAGGCTTGAGTTCAGAGCAATATACTAACACTTGGCAGAGTGAAAGTGATATCGGGATTCCATGGATTAAGCCAGATGTTTTAGAGTATCTCAGAGAACAGAAAGAACATCCAGACCATTATATTTTTGTACCTATTAGTTTCATCAGTGAGCACATTGAGGTCTTGTTTGACAATGATGTGGAATGTTATGACTTATGTCAGGAATTTGGGGTAAACTACCATCGTCCACCAATGCCAAATACAGATTCTCGCTTGATTGATGCCTTGGTCAATACAGTCAGAGCCAATGAACATCAAGAGTTTAAAGAATTTCTCCCAGAAGAAGAAACCTTTGATGAATTAGTTCCTTCAGACGAGACTAAAAACATTTTGGCCGAATCTCAAGATTTACAAATGCCAGAATTTGTGAAAAAACTGATTGAGAAAAAAGGTCGGGAAAATGTTAAGATGCCTTATCTTATCAAGAAAATGCTTGAGAAAGCAGGTAAGTTATCAAAAGAGTAAAGAAAAAGGATTTAGCTTTTCGCTAGATCCTTTTAAACGATTATTTTTTCTCAAGAAGCGCTTTGATTTCTTGAAGTACTTCCAACTCAGTTGGACCAGCTGGAACTTCTTCAGCAGCTTCTTCTTTTTTAGTAAGGCTTTGAGCTTTTTCCATAGCTTTAATCACAAAGAAGAGAACAGTACCGACAACAAGGAAGTTGATAATAGCACTCAAGAATTTACCATATGTAACACCATTCCATGCAAGTTCAGCGATATTTTGTACTTTCGCTGCTTCCAAAGCTGGGTTCAATAGAAGTGGGGTGATGATATCGTTAACGAATGAAGTTACGATAGCACCAAAAGCAGAGGCAATGATCACACCGACAGCAAGGTCAACAACATTACCACGAAGCAAAAATGCTTTAAGATCTTTTAACATTTTCATAATATCCTTTCAAAAATTTTTACTATTTATTATATATTAATTAAGAAAAGCTTGCAAGATATATGCTCAGAAGTTTTATTTGTTAAAAACATAGACCTTGCTTAAAATGTAATTAAGAATAATTATCAATAATTGTGCAATTATCGTTTCAATTGCATTTACCTTATCAAGATTTTCATTTACAAATTGCCCTATGATATGAGGGAATTGAGTCACAAACAGAAAAGTAAAGAGCAAATCTAACAGAAAAGTAGAAAGGCGGGCAAGAAAAAATTTCACTAAACGGATAAGTCGACTCTTCCTTGTTTGCTTAAACACGATTGTATCATTTGTGATAAAGGCAAAGAGGATACCGATAATATTTGCTAGTCCAGTAGCAAGAAGTTCCTGATGACTTAGTTGATAAATGACGAATCGTGAGAGAATCGAAACTAGAGTTGTCGCAAGGCCAAAGAAGAGATAGGCTAAGATTTCATTGTTAAAAAATTTTTGAATAGGAATTTTCATGGTTTAAGTATAGCATAAAGCAGGCTATTGTGCTATACTGGTAAGGTTGAATAAAGCAACCCTTGGTGCTTAGCTTCTTTCACCAAGCATATTACACGCGGGCAACCGCCAAAGGAGAAAAGATGAAAAAATTAACTATTCGTGATGTTGCAGATATCGCAATCGTTGCTGCTATCTATGTCGTTTTGACTGTTACACCGCCCCTAAATGCCATCAGCTATGGTGCTTATCAGTTTCGTATTTCAGAAATGATGAACTTTATGGCTTTTTACAATCCTAAGTACATAATCGGAGTTACCATCGGTTGTATGATTGCTAATTTCTTTAGCTTCGGACTGTTAGATGTCTTTGTTGGTGGTGGTTCAACCTTGATATTCCTCAGTCTAGGTGTTTGGCTTTTTGCAAAATACAGCAAAGATTACCTCTTTAACGGATTGATTCGAAAAGATCATTTCTTATTTTCAATCCTCTTTTCAATTTCCATGTTCACCATCGCTGCGGAGTTAAATATTGTAGCAGAATTACCATTTTTCCTTACTTGGTTTACAACAGGTATCGGTGAATTTGCCTCATTGATTATTGGAGCGATTATTATTGGTAAAATTGGTCGTCGAATTGATTTAAGCAAATAGAAGAAGACAAGCTAGGTAGCTCTTACCTGGCTTTTTCTTATGGAAAATATCTAAGGAAACTTGACAAGCTTTTCTAATTGTAGTATACTTTCTAGGTAAGCTGATTTAGCTCAGTTGGCAGAGCGCATCCATGGTAAGGATGAGGTCGCCGGTTCAATCCCGGCAATTAGCATGATATAGACAGCAAAAACCTTGATTTACAAGGTTTTTTGTCATGTTTTCCCAAAATGTTTCAAAGATATTTCTATTCACCTGTGTAAATAAAACCAATACTCAATGAAAATCAAAGAGCAAACTAGGAAGCTAGCCGCAGGTTGCTCAAAACACTGCTTTGAGGTTGTAGATAAGACTGACGAAGTCAGCTCAAAACATGTTTTTGAGGTTGTAGATGAAACTGACGAAGTCAGCTCAAAACATGTTTTTGAGGTTGTAGATGAAACTGACGAAGTCAGTAACCATATATACGGTAAGGCGACGCTGACGAAGTTTGAATTTAGTATAAAGAGTTTCGTCTGTTGACAAAAGTCATTCTCTTTAGTAGAATAGAAGATGCGATGAGTCGATAGGTAGTCTTCGGACTACTATTGAGCATAAGGAGGTCATAACGCAGGAGCGGACCTTGATGAGTTGTGTGAACCTGCTCATCACATGAAGATGCCTCTTAGTCCCTGGTCTAGCGACTGGGGATTTTTATTTTCCAAAAAATGATGAAAAAGCTTTGCAATTCATGGAAAAAGTAGTATAATACATCTATTATAGAAATTTTTAGAAAATTCCGAAAGAGGTTATTTATGGGATATACAGTTGCTGTAGTCGGCGCGACAGGTGCTGTCGGTGCTCAAATGATAAAAATGTTGGAAGAATCAACACTTCCAATCGATAAAATTCGTTTACTTGCTTCTGCACGTTCAGCAGGCAAGACTTTGAAATTTAAAGATCAAGATATTACGATTGAAGAAACGACTGAAACAGCTTTTGAAGGAGTTGATATTGCTCTCTTTTCAGCAGGTGGTTCTACATCAGCTAAGTATGCACCATACGCAGTTAAAGCTGGAGCGGTAGTAGTAGATAATACATCTTACTTCCGTCAAAATCCAGATGTTCCTTTGGTTGTTCCAGAGGTCAATGCTCATGCACTTGATGCCCACAACGGGATCATTGCCTGCCCTAACTGTTCAACAATCCAAATGATGGTAGCTCTTGAGCCAGTTCGCCAAAAATGGGGCTTGGACCGTATCATCGTTTCAACTTACCAAGCAGTTTCAGGTGCTGGTATGGGAGCAATTCTTGAGACACAACGTGAACTTCGTGAAGTCTTGAATGATGGTGTAACCCCACGTGATTTGCATGCGGAAATCTTGCCTTCAGGTGGTGATAAGAAACACTATCCTATCGCCTTCAATGCTCTTCCACAAATTGATGTCTTCACTGACAATGATTACACATACGAAGAGATGAAGATGACCAAGGAAACTAAGAAAATTATGGAAGATGATAGCATTGCAGTATCTGCAACATGTGTGCGTATTCCAGTCTTGTCAGCTCACTCTGAGTCAGTTTATATCGAAACAAAAGAAGTGGCTCCAATCGAAGAAGTCAAAGCAGCTATCGCAGCCTTCCCGGGTGCTGTTCTCGAAGATGATGTAGCTCATCAAATCTATCCTCAAGCTATCAATGCAGTTGGTTCGCGTGATACCTTTGTTGGTCGTATCCGTAAAGACTTGGATGCTGAAAAAGGAATTCACATGTGGGTTGTTTCAGACAACCTGCTCAAAGGTGCTGCTTGGAACTCAGTTCAGATTGCAGAAACTCTTCACGAACGTGGCTTGGTTCGTCCAACAGCTGAATTGAAATTTGAATTAAAATAGTCATATCGTTTAGGAGTTCAGATGAACTCCTTCTTTGAAATAGAGAGGTGTTTTCATGTCTTATCAAGATTTAAAAGAGTGTAAAATCATCACAGCCTTTATTACCCCCTTCCATGAGGATGGTTCCATCAATTTTGATGCCATTCCAGCCTTGATTGAGCATTTATTGGCCCATCATACGGATGGAATTCTTCTCGCAGGGACCACTGCTGAGAGTCCAACTCTAACCCACGATGAGGAGTTGGAACTCTTTGCGGCTGTACAAAAGATTGTCAATGGACGCGTTCCCTTGATTGCGGGTGTAGGTACCAATGATACGCGTGATTCTATTGAGTTTGTCAAAGAAGTAGCGGAATTTGGCGGTTTTGCTGCTGGGCTTGCTATTGTTCCTTACTACAACAAACCTTCTCAAGAAGGAATGTATCAGCATTTTAAAGCCATTGCAGATGCTTCTGACCTACCAATTATTATCTATAACATTCCAGGGCGTGTGGTTGTCGAATTAACTCCAGAAACCATGCTTCGTTTGGCTGACCATCCAAATATCATTGGTGTTAAAGAATGTACTAGCTTGGCAAATATGGCTTACTTGATTGAACACAAGCCTGAAGAGTTCTTGATTTATACAGGTGAGGATGGAGATGCTTTCCATGCCATGAATCTTGGTGCGGATGGGGTTATTTCTGTTGCCTCTCATACAAATGGGGATGAAATGCACGAGATGTTTACTGCCATTGCAGAAAGCGATATGAAGAAGGCTGCAGCTATTCAACGTAAATTCATTCCTAAGGTCAATGCCCTCTTCTCTTATCCAAGTCCTGCTCCAGTTAAGGCAGTTTTGAACTATATGGGATTTGAAGCTGGACCAACTCGTCTACCTCTTGTTCCAGCACCAGAAGAAGATGCCAAACGCATTATCAAGGTTGTCGTAGATGGCGACTACGAAGCAACTAAGGCAACTGTAACAGGGGTCTTAAGACCAGATTACTAATAAGACAATAAAATCCATGACCGGATGAAGGATCATGGATTTTTCTTATTTTCCTAAACAGAATTGGCTAAAGAGTTGGGTGATGAGTTCATCAGGAGCAGCATCTCCAGTGATTTCTCCGAGTATTTCCCAAGTACGAGTCAAATCAACTTGAAGTAAATCAACAGGCATCCCCAGTTCAAGACCTTCATTAACAGCTTGTAAGCTTTCAACGGCCTTCTCAATCAAGGAAATGTGACGGGCATTTGATAGGTAGGTTGCGTCTTGCTCAACCAAACCAGCATTTTCAAAGAAGAGGTTGTTGATTCTCTCTTCTATCTTATCAATGTTTTGATTTTTAAGGACTGAAATGCGGATGACATCTTCAGGTAGTTCCGAAGTTTCAATCGCTTCAGGTAGGTCTGTTTTATTAAGTAGAATAATGCGGTTGGTATCCTGACTGATTTCTAAGAGTTGTCTGTCTTGGGTGGTCAGTGGCTCGCTAGCATTTAGCACTAGAAGAACTAAGTCGGCTTCCTTGAGAGCTTTCTTCGATCGCTCAACTCCAATTTGTTCGACGATGTCATCTGTTTCACGGATTCCAGCTGTATCAATCAACTTGAGAGGAACACCGTTGATGTTGACGTATTCTTCGATGACATCTCGGGTAGTACCAGCAATATCAGTCACGATAGCCTTGTCTTCACGCAAGAGGTTGTTGAGAAGGCTGGATTTCCCAACGTTGGGACGTCCGATGATAGCTGTTGAAATTCCTTCACGAAGGATTTTGCCGCGACGGGCTGTTCTAAGAAGATTGGTTAGCAATTGCTCAAACTCCATTGTCTTCTCTCGGACAACAGCAGTAGTCGCTTCCTCAACATCGTCATACTCAGGATAGTCGATATTGACCTCAACTTGGGCAAGTGTATTGAGGATTTCTTGACGGGTATTATTAATCAGC
This sequence comes from Streptococcus mitis, assembly GCF_002096845.1. Lineage (GTDB taxonomy): Bacteria > Bacillota > Bacilli > Lactobacillales > Streptococcaceae > Streptococcus > Streptococcus mitis_A. Next base: position 82,684 of record NZ_NCVK01000018.1, on the reverse strand, counting down.
TCAGAAAGGGAACCATCAAGTTGTTTGACCGCAATGTTCATGGCCTTGTCTGTCTTGGCGCGGATGATATCCATGACCGCCTCAGCCTGAGTCAAGTCCACACGTCCATTTAGGAAGGCACGTTTGGTAAATTCACCAGGTTCTGCCAACCGAGCCCCTTCACGAATAGCTAGCTGGAGAATTTCATTGGTCACCGCAATCCCACCGTGGGTGTTAATCTCGATAATATCCTCACGAGTGAAGGTTTTTGGAGACTTCATAGCCCCAACCATAACCTCGTCCATAATTTTTCCTGTCTGAGGGTCAACGATGTGACCGTAGTTAAGGGTATGGCTAGCAACCTTGTTCAAGTCTTTTCCTTTAAAAATCTTTTGCGCAATAGCAAAACTTTCTTCTCCGCTCAGGCGGACAATACCGATAGCCCCTTCACCTAGTGGAGTGGAGATAGCAGCGATGGTATCAAATTCACGTGTAATCATAATGTTTCCTTTAATAAATAGCTCTTTTCTTGGAAATTTTTCCAAGTATCTTTTCAAATTGTAACAAATTTAGGCTATTTCTTCAATGGATGCTACTTGGAGATTGAAAAAGCCTAAGCAATTCTGCTTAAGCTAGCTTATTTGGTGCGCATTTCCCCTTGTGGGAAGTAAGTTCCTTCTGGCATGTCGTTGATGATGACATGGACAGCAGATTGAGGGGCTCCTGTGTTGCGAACAACAGCTTCTGTTACTTCCTTAGCAAGAGCTTTTTTTTGCTCGAGCGTGCGTCCTTCAAATAAATCGATGCGTACAAATGGCATAATGGCTTCCTCCACTAGTTTTTGATTTCTTCTATTTTACCACATTTTGCCGTTTAAAGCTTAAGAAAATTATGATATACTAGAATGTAGCAAAAATTTAGAAATGGACGTGAAGCAAGAAACATGGCACAGTTGTATTATCGTTATGGGACCATGAACTCTGGTAAAACGATTGAGATTCTCAAGGTAGCCTATAACTATGAGGAGCAAGGAAAAGGTGTTGTGATTATGACCTCTGCTCTGGATACGCGTGACGGTGTTGGCTATGTGTCGAGCCGAATCGGTATGAAACGCCCTGCTCTTGCGATTGAGGAGACGACGGATATCTTTGGCTATATCCGAGACCTACCAGAAAAGCCTTACTGTGTTTTGGTCGATGAGGCCCAGTTTCTCAAGCGTCACCATGTTTACGACCTGGCTCGTGTTGTTGACGAGTTAGACATACCTGTCATGGCTTTTGGTTTAAAAAATGACTTTCGCAATGAGTTGTTCGAAGGTTCCAAGTATCTCCTGCTCTTAGCAGACAAGATTGACGAAATCAAGACCATATGTCAGTATTGTAAGAAAAAGGCGATTATGGTTTTGCGAACACAGGATGGATTGCCCGTTTACGATGGTGAGCAGATTCAGATTGGTGGCAATGAAACCTATATCTCGGTTTGCCGTAAACATTATTTTGCGCCAATGATAACCTCTAACAAGGAGCAAAACTATGACAATTGAACTAAGAGATGTTACAATGGAAAATTATTTTGATGTTTTGAATTTGGATGTCAAGGAATATCAAAAACAATTCATTGCTACCAACGCAATTAGTTTAGCTGAAGCATACGTCTACACTAAAAATGGAGATTTTGTAGCTCCATTGGCAGTTTATGATAATGATGCAATTATAGGTTTTGTGATGATAGCTTATGATAAAAAGATCGGAATTAGTAGTGGAAATTATTTACTATTTCGTTTTATGATTGATAAGAATTTTCAAAATCAAGGATATTTTAAACCAATTATGGATAAAGTACTAGACTATGTTCGGACAGCGCCAGCAGGTTTAAGCAATAAACTTTGGTTGTCTTATGAACCAGAAAATGAACATGCAAGATCTTGTTACCTCAGTTATGGATTTAAAGAAACTGGGGAATTATCCGAGAACGAAGTAGTAGCAATCTATGATTTAACAATTGAGAAATAAGGAGAAAAAATGAACATCTATGATCAACTACAAGCTGTAGAAGACCGTTATGAAGAATTAGGAGAGTTGCTCAGTGACCCAGATGTGGTTTCGGACACCAAGCGTTTCATGGAACTCTCAAAAGAAGAGGCTTCAACTCGTGATACAGTAACAGCCTACCGTGAGTACAAACAAGTCCTTCAAAACATCGTTGACGCTGAAGAAATGATTAAGGAATCAGGTGGAGATGCTGACTTGGAAGAAATGGCCAAGCAAGAACTCAAAGATGCCAAGGCTGAAAAAGAAGAATACGAAGAAAAACTGAAAATCTTGCTCCTTCCAAAGGATCCAAACGATGACAAGAACATCATCCTTGAAATTCGTGGTGCGGCTGGTGGTGACGAAGCGGCACTTTTTGCTGGGGATTTGCTAACTATGTACCAAAAGTATGCAGAAGCCCAAGGGTGGCGCTTTGAAGTCATGGAGGCTTCTATGAATGGTGTTGGTGGTTTCAAAGAAGTCGTTGCCATGGTTTCGGGTCAATCTGTATACTCTAAACTCAAGTACGAATCAGGTGCCCACCGTGTACAACGTGTCCCTGTGACAGAAAGCCAAGGCCGTGTACATACTTCGACAGCGACAGTCCTTGTCATGCCTGAAGTCGAAGAAGTAGAATACGATATTGATCCAAAAGACCTTCGTGTTGACATCTATCATGCCTCTGGTGCTGGTGGACAGAACGTCAATAAGGTTGCGACTGCGGTTCGTATCGTTCACTTGCCAACCAATATAAAGGTTGAGATGCAGGAAGAACGTACCCAGCAGAAGAACCGTGAGAAAGCCATGAAAATCATCCGTGCGCGTGTTGCTGACCACTTTGCTCAGATTGCACAAGATGAACAAGACGCTGAGCGTAAGTCGACAATCGGTACTGGTGACCGTTCAGAACGAATCCGTACTTATAATTTCCCACAAAACCGTGTCACAGACCATCGTATTGGTTTGACCCTCCAAAAACTAGATACCATTTTGTCTGGTAAATTGGATGAAGTTGTGGATGCCTTGGTTCTCTATGACCAAACGCAAAAATTAGAAGAATTAAATAAATAATGAAATTAGCTCAATTATTTTCAGATTTTGAAGAAGAATTGATAAGACAGGGAGAGGAAGCAGAAAGCCTCTCTTTTGTCTATCGTAGTCTGAAAGACCTCACGTTTACAGACTTTGTTTTTGCCCTCCAGCAGGAAGTGACGGAAGAGGAAGAAGTATTTGTAAAAGAAATTTTCCAACAGTTAGCAGCTCATAAACCGGCACAGTACATCATTGGACAGGCAGATTTTTATGGAATGCAGCTAAAAGTTGATGAGCGGGTTTTGATTCCCCGTCCAGAGACAGAGGAGTTAGTGGAGCTTATTCTAGCTGAAAATCCTGAGACAAATCTTTCAGTTCTGGATATCGGAACAGGTAGTGGAGCTATTGCTCTCGCCTTAGCAAAAAAAAGACCAGATTGGTCAGTGACAGCAGCAGATATTTCCCAAGATGCTTTAGATGTAGCTAGCGAAAATGCTAAAAATCAAAATCTTCAAATATTTTTAAAAAAATCTGACTGTTTTACAGAAATTTCTGAAAAATATGATATAATTGTTTCCAATCCACCCTATATCTCTCGTGAAGATGAGTCAGAGGTAGGCTTGAATGTCTTGCATTCGGAGCCTCATCTAGCTCTCTTTGCAGACGAGGATGGCCTAGCTATTTACCGTAGAATTGCGGAAGATGCAACAGACTATCTCAAAGATGGTGGTAAGATTTACCTTGAAATTGGATACAAGCAAGGTCAAAGTGTTCCTGAACTTTTTAGGAAGCATATTCCTGAAAAGCGAGTTCGAACACTCAAGGACCAGTTTGGTCAAGATAGGATGGTTGTCGTTGATGATGGACAGGATTAGGCAAGAGTTGGAAAAGGGTGGAGCTGTTGTTCTGCCTACAGAGACGGTTTACGGTCTCTTTGCCAAGGCTCTAGACGAAAAAGCAGTTGATCATGTATACCAGCTCAAACGTCGTCCTAGAGATAAGGCACTCAATCTCAATATCGCCTCTCTAGAGGACATCTTTCACTTTTCTAAGAATCAACCATCTTATCTGCAAAAACTTGTAGAGACCTTTTTGCCAGGTCCCTTGACCATTATCCTAGAAGCCAATGACCGAGTTCCCTATTGGGTCAATTCTGGCCTCGCGACTGTTGGATTTCGGATGCCTAGTCATCCCATTACCCTTGATTTGATTCGAGAGACGGGACCCTTGATTGGGCCGTCTGCCAATATTTCAGGTCAGGCAAGTGGAGTAACCTTTGAACAAATTCTGAAGGATTTTGATCAAGAGGTTCTGGGACTGGAAGACGATGCTTTTCTAACTGGACAAGATTCAACTATTTTGGACTTGTCTGGAGACAAGGTGAAAATCTTACGCCAAGGGGCCATTAAGCGAGAAGATATTCTTGCTCGGTTGCCAGAGATTTCTTTTGAGGAGGAATGAGATGCTAAGAGATTTACAAGAAACAGATGTGAAAGCCATATGTGACATCAACCAAGATGCTTTGGGTTATTCTTTTAGTCCAGAGGACACAGTTAGTCAACTAGCTAGATTATCTCAGGATTCACATCATTTCCTACTTGCTTATGAGGATGAAGCTAGTCATGCCTTGCTTGGATATGTCCACGCTGAGGTCTATGAATCACTTTATTCTAAAGCAGGATTTAATATTTTAGCCTTAGCAGTTTCACCTCGAGCGCAATGTCAAGGTATTGGTAAAAGCTTATTACAAGGGTTGGAAGAAGAAGCAAAAAGACGTGGTTACGGGTTTATCCGCTTAAACTCAGCCGATCATCGTCTGGGTGCTCATGCATTTTATGAAAAAGTTGGTTATACTTGTGATAAAATGCAGAAACGGTTTATTCGCATCTTTTAGTTTAATTTTCTAATAAGAAAATTAAACTAATGGACTAGTCACATAATAAAAGGAGAAGACCTATGATTTTTGACAAAGATGATTTTAAAGCATACGATGCTGATCTCTGGAATGCTATTGCCAAAGAAGAAGAACGCCAACAAAATAACATTGAGTTGATTGCTTCGGAAAACGTAGTTTCCAAGGCTGTTATGGCAGCTCAAGGGTCTATCTTGACGAATAAATACGCCGAAGGCTACCCAGGCCGCCGTTATTATGGTGGAACTGATGTGGTAGACGTGGTAGAAAGTCTAGCTATTGAACGTGCAAAAGAAATTTTCGGCGCTAAATTTGCCAATGTCCAACCTCACTCAGGAAGCCAAGCTAACTGTGCGGCTTACATGGCCTTGATTGAGCCGGGTGATACGGTTATGGGGATGGATTTGGCAGCAGGTGGACATTTGACCCACGGAGCTCCTGTCAGCTTCTCTGGTCAAACCTACAACTTTGTTTCTTATAGTGTGGACCCTGAAACGGAACTCTTGGATTTTGATGCTATCTTGAAACAAGCCCAAGAAGTAAAGCCAAAATTGATCGTAGCAGGTGCTTCAGCCTATTCTCAAATTATCGACTTTTCAAAATTCCGTGAAATTGCGGACGCTGTTGGGGCTAAACTTATGGTAGATATGGCTCATATCGCTGGTTTGGTTGCTGCTGGTCTTCACCCAAGTCCAGTACCATACGCTCATATCACGACAACCACAACCCACAAAACCCTTCGTGGCCCTCGTGGTGGTTTGATTTTGACCAATGATGAGGAACTAGCTAAGAAGATCAATTCAGCTATTTTCCCAGGTATTCAGGGCGGTCCTTTGGAGCATGTTGTTGCTGCTAAGGCAGTTTCCTTCAAAGAAGTATTAGATCCAGCCTTCAAGGAATATGCTGCTAATGTTATCAAGAACAGCAAGGCTATGGCAGATGTCTTCTTGCAAGACCCTGATTTCCGTATTATTTCTGGCGGGACTGAAAACCATCTCTTCCTAGTGGATGTGACTAAAGTTGTAGAAAACGGAAAAGTTGCTCAAAACTTGCTGGATGAAGTCAATATTACCCTAAATAAAAACTCAATTCCTTACGAAACCTTGTCACCATTCAAGACAAGTGGGATTCGTATCGGATCTGCAGCCATTACTGCGCGTGGATTTGGTGAAGAAGAGAGTCGCAAAGTGGCTGAACTCATCATTAAAACCCTTAAGAATGCAGAAAATGAGGCTGTATTAGCAGAAGTGAGAAGTGCAGTCAAAGAATTGACGGATGCCTTCCCATTATACGAGGACTAAAATTTTTATGGATATTTATATTAAGAAAGCCATTATCCACCAGTTCAGTCCGGATGATACCGAGCTGTTCCTAGCGGATAAGTTTCTCAATATTACTCCAAAAATCGAAGAATACCTGCGTAAAAAAATTGAACGTGTGTATTCAGATGAAGCCAAGACTGGGATTTTCGAGGAAGAAAATCCCTTCTTCAATCATATCACAGACGATTTGTTGGAGACATCAGTAAAGCTGGCTAATCTATGGAAAGAGGAGTTCAGTATTTCAGAAAATCTCAAGACCAATGACTTGATTTTTGTGCAATTTTCTAAAGAAGGTATAGAGCATTTCGCTTTCTTGCGAATTGCTCTGCGTGAGACCTTGACTCACCTCGGAGGAGAAGTTGATAATCCAATCAAGCTGACTCAGAATAACCTGCCTGGATTTGGAACGGGTGCTGACGAAGCCTTGGTGGTCAACCTTCAGAGTCGCAAGTACCATCTGATTGAAAAACGAATCAAGTACAACGGAACTTTTTTGAACTATTTTTCAGAAAATCTTCTTGCCGTCGCCCCCAAGATTTCTCCTAAGAAATCCATCAAGGAACTAGAAAAAACGGCACAGAGAATTGCTGAATCTTTTAATACAGACGATTTTCAATTTCAATCCAAGGTCAAATCAGCGATTTTCAACAACCTAGAAGAAAGCAATGAATTGTCACCTGAGAAATTGGCCAATGACCTTTTTGATAACAACCTGACGGCTCGTCTGAGCTTTATTGACCAAGTCAAGGAAGCTGTACCAGAGCCAGTTCAGTTTGATGAAATTGATGCCAGTCGCCAATTAAAGAAATTTGAAAACCAAAAACTCTCCTTGTCAAATGGAATTGAGCTCATCGTTCCCAATAACGTTTATCAAGACGCCGAGTCTGTTGAGTTTATCCAAAATGACAATGGAACCTACTCTATCTTAATCAAAAATATCGAGGATATTCAAAGTAAATAATGTTTAAACGAATTCGAAGAGTGCTTGTACTAGCAGTCTTCCTTTTTGCTGGCTATAAAGCTTACCGTGTTCACCAAGATGTCAAGCAAGTCATGACCTATCAACCCATGGTGCGCGAAATCTTGAGTGAAAAAGACACCCCAGCAAACGAAGAACTTGTGCTCGCTATGATTTATACCGAAACAAAAGGAAAAGAAGGCGATGTTATGCAATCTAGTGAGTCTGCAAGTGGTTCAACCAATACCATCAATGATAACGCCTCTAGCATTCGGCAAGGCGTTCAAACTCTGACAGACAATCTCTATCTGGCCCAGAAGAAGGGGGTAGATGTCTGGACGGCTGTTCAAGCCTATAATTTTGGACCTGCCTATATCGATTTTATCGCCCAAAATGGTAAGGAAAACACCTTGGCTCTGGCCAAACAGTACTCTCGTGAGACTGTTGCTCCCTTGCTTGGCAATACCACTGGAAAGACTTATAGTTATATTCATCCCATTTCTATTTTTCATGGAGCCGAACTCTATGTAAATGGAGGAAACTATTATTATTCTAGACAGGTGCAACTCAACCTTTACATCATCAAATGTTTCACTATCTTTTCGACATCTGGCTAGTCCAGGTGTTTTTGTTATAAGTTTTCTTTAAGATAGATATATTACTCTAGAAAGGTAAAGGAGGAAATTCCCTATGAGAAAGAAACTCTTTCTGACTAGTGCTGCGGTCTTGTGGGCGGTAACAGCTATGAATAGTGTCCATGCAGCAACAGATGTTCAAAAAGTTATTGATGAAACCTATGTCCAACCTGAATATGTCCTAGGTTCATCATTGTCTGAAGAGCAAAAAAATCAAACCCTAAAAAAACTAGGCTACAATGCCTCAACAGACACCAAAGAACTCAAGACCATGACACCTGATGTCTATTCTAAGATTATGAATGTTGCCAATGACTCTAGCTTACAATTGTATTCATCAGCCAAGATTCAAAAGCTAGGTGACAAATCGCCACTTGAGGTCAAGATTGAAACACCAGAAAACATCACTAAGGTGACGCAGGATATGTACCGAAATGCAGCTGTAACTTTGGGAGTGGAACATGCCAAAATCACTGTTGCAGCCCCCATTCCAGTTACAGGAGAAAGTGCTTTAGCAGGAATTTATTATTCGCTAGAGGCTAATGGAGCTAAGGTGCCACAAGCCAACAAAGATTTGGCTCAAGAAGAGCTAAAGGCTTTGTCCGATATCAATGCTGAAAACAAGGACAAAACTGGCTATGATGCTAATAAATTAAACGTTGCCCTAGCAGATATTAAGTCAGGACTCGCCAAAGCTAAAGAAAGCAAGGGAAATCTGACGGAGGAAGATGTCCGTAAAATCGTTGAAGATACCTTAAAAAATTACAAACTTGATCAGCTTATAACAGGAAACCAGATCAATATCATCATCAATTTTGCTTTGAATCTTTCAAAAAGTGATATCCTCAGCAATGCAGACTTCACTAAAACCCTGAATGACCTTAAACAAAGTATTGTTTCACAAGCTGGCGACAGTTTTAAAAATATTAACCTTAACTTTGATGCTGATAAGGCGCTAGAGGACGGCGGTAACTTCTTAAGCTCCCTCTGGCAAGCCATTGTCAACTTCTTCAAGAGTTTTGGTTCTTAATACTCTTCGAAAATCTCTTCAAACCACGTCAACGTCGCCTTGCCGTACTCAAGTACAGCCTGTGGCTAGTTTCCTAGTTTGCTCTTTGATTTTCATTGAGTATAAGCTATTACAAAAAGGTAGTCAGATTTTTTCAGAAAAATGTTTTATAAATATTCACAAATCTCCTATATTTATGGTAAAATAGAATCATCATTTTATTTTGGAGTCAAAGATGAATATATTTAGAACAAAGAACGTTAGTTTAGATAAAACAGAGATGCACAGGCATTTGAAGTTATGGGATTTGATTTTGCTGGGTATCGGAGCCATGGTAGGGACAGGTGTCTTTACAATTACAGGTACTGCAGCCGCAACTCTAGCTGGTCCAGCCCTAGTGATTTCAATCGTCATTTCTGCCTTGTGTGTGGGATTATCAGCCCTCTTTTTTGCAGAATTTGCTTCACGAGTACCTGCTACAGGTGGTGCCTACAGTTATCTCTATGCTATCTTAGGAGAATTTCCAGCTTGGTTGGCTGGTTGGTTAACCATGATGGAATTCATGACAGCCATATCTGGTGTGGCTTCGGGTTGGGCAGCTTATTTTAAAGGCTTGCTTTCTCAATATGGGATAGCCCTTCCTCAGGCTTTAAATGGTACCTTTAATCCTCAAGCAGGGACATTTGTTGATTTATTGCCTATTCTTGTCTTGGTCTTGGTGACCTCACTTGTTTTACTCAATGCTAAAGCAGCATTACGTTTTAATTCTATTCTAGTTATTTTGAAATTTTCCGCTTTAGCTCTCTTTGTTTTAGTAGGAATTTGGCATATCAAACTTGATAATTGGAGCAATTTTGCTCCTTATGGTTTTGGACAAATCTATGGCGCTAGTACCGGTATTATGGCTGGTGCGTCCTTGATGTTCTTCGGTTTTTTGGGATTTGAATCCATCTCTATGGCCGTAGATGAGGTCAAGACTCCTCAAAAAAATATTCCTAGAGGGATTGTTTTATCGCTTTCTATCGTAACCATTCTTTATGCCTTGGTGACGCTTGTTTTGACTGGTGTGGTTCACTATAGTCATCTAAATGTTGATGATGCCGTTGCCTTTGCCCTTCGTAGCGTTGGGATTAATTGGGCAGCCAACTATGTGTCATTAGTGGCTATCTTGACCTTGATTACAGTTTGTATTTCGATGACCTATGCCCTATCGCGTATGATTTACAGTTTAGCACGTGACGGATTGATGCCTGCCGCCTTTAAAGAACTAACGAAGACTAGCAAGGTACCAAAGAATGCTACTATCTTGACGGGTCTAGCCTCAGCGGTAGCTGCAGGAATATTCCCACTAGCCAGTATCGCAGCCTTCTTAAACATTTGTACCTTGGCCTACTTGATCATGTTGGCTTATGGTTTGATTCGCTTACGGAGAGAAAAGGGGATGCCCAAAGCTGGAGAATTTAAAACACCACTGGTACCATTATTACCAATTTTATCAATCATCATTTGTTTGTCCTTCATGTTGCAGTATAATGTGGAAACTTGGATTGCTTTCCTAGTTGCGTTGTTAGTAGGAAGTATTATTTACTTCACTTATGGTTATAAGCATTCTACCATAGAAGAATAATACTCTTCGAAAATCTCTTCAAACCACGTCAGCTTCGCCTTGCCGTATGTATGGTTACTGACTTCGTCAGTTTCATCTACAACCTCAAAAACATGTTTTGAGCTGACTTCGTCAGTCTTATCTACAACCTCAAAACAGTGTTTTGAGTAGCCTGTGGCTAGCTTCCTAGTTTGCTCTTTGATTTTCATTGAGTATATAAAGTGAGAATCTGTTGAGTTGTTGAAACTCAGCAGATTTTTATATGTGAAAGAAATTTCAATTTTTTTCTTGAAATAGCTTGACAGATTAAATTTTTAGGAGTAGAATGTTTACCAGTTAATTAAATAGTTAAGGGGTTATCCATGAAAAAACAAAGTTTATTTTTAGTATTGTTAAGTGTCTTTCTTTTGTGTTTAGGGGCTTGTGGTCAAAAGGAAAGCCAGACAGGGAAAGGGATGAAGATTGTGACCAGTTTTTATCCTATCTACGCTATGGTCAAGGAAGTGTCAGGTGACTTGAATGATGTTCGGATGATTCAGTCAAGTAGTGGGATTCACTCCTTTGAACCTTCAGCAAATGACATCGCGGCCATCTATGATGCAGATGTCTTTGTTTACCATTCTCATACGCTAGAATCTTGGGCAGGAAGTTTAGATCCCAATCTAAAGAAATCTAAAGTGAAGGTTTTAGAGGCTTCAGAGGGAATGACTTTAGACCGCGTCCCAGGGCTAGAAGAGGTGGAAGCAGGGGATGGAGTTGATGAAAAAACGCTCTATGACCCTCACACTTGGCTAGATCCTGAAAAAGCTGGCGAAGAAGCTCAGATTATCGCTGATAAACTTTCAGAGGTGGATAGTGAGCATAAAGAAACTTACCAGAAAAATGCGCAAGCCTTTATCAAAAAAGCTCAAGAATTGACTAAGAAATTCCAGCCTAAATTTGAAAAAGCTACTCAGAAAACATTTGTAACACAACATACAGCCTTTTCTTATCTAGCGAAGAGATTTGGACTTAATCAACTTGGTATTGCAGGCATCTCTCCTGAACAAGAACCAAGTCCACGACAACTAACAGAAATTCAGGAATTTGTTAAAACCTATAAGGTTAAAACGATTTTTACAGAAAGTAACGCTTCTTCAAAAGTAGCTGAAACTCTTGTCAAATCAACAGGTGTGGGTCTTAAAACTCTGAATCCTTTAGAGGCAGACCCACAAAATGACAAGACCTATTTAGAAAATCTTGAAGAAAATATGAGTGTTCTAGCAGAAGAATTAAAGTGAGATAAGAATGAAAATCAATAAAAAATATGTAGCGGGTTCAGTGGCAGTTCTTGCCCTAAGTGTTTGTTCCTATGAACTTGGTCGTTACCAAGCTGGTCAAGTTAAGAAAGATTCTAATCGAGTTGCTTATATAGATGCTGATCAGGCTGGTCAAAAGGCAGAGAACTTGACACCAGATGAAGTCAGTAAGAGAGAGGGAATCAACGCCGAACAAATTGTTATCAAGATTACGGATCAAGGTTATGTGACCTCTCATGGGGACCATTATCACTACTATAATGGTAAGGTTCCTTATGATGCCATCATCAGTGAAGAACTCCTCATGAAAGATCCGAATTATCAGTTGAAGAATGCAGATATTGTTAATGAAATCAAGGGTGGCTATGTGATTAAGGTAGACGGGAAATACTATGTTTACCTTAAAGATGCGGCTCATGCGGACAATATTCGTACAAAAGAAGAGATTAAACGACAGAAGCAGGAACACAGTCATAATCATGGAGGCGGTTCTAACGATCAGGCGGTAGTTGCTGCCAGAGCTCAAGGACGTTATACAACGGATGACGGTTATATCTTCAACGCATCTGATATCATCGAAGATACGGGTGATGCCTATATCGTTCCTCATGGCAATCACTTCCACTATATTCCTAAGAGTGATTTGTCTGCCAGTGAATTAGCTGCTGCCCAAGCCTTCTTATCTGGAAAAGGTGGGCAATTAAGTACGGTTGAATATCGTTCAAGCAGAGCTGAAACAAGATCTAGTGTGAGAACGAGTCAATCTGAGACACCTCAAAATCCTGCAACAGATTCTGAAAGTCAAAGTGAGGATTTAGCTAGTCTTCTTCAAGAATTGTACGCTTTGCCACTTAGCCAACGTCATGTGGAGTCTGATGGATTAGTATTTGACCCAGCACAGATTACAAAACGAACTGCCAATGGTGTGGCAGTGCCTCACGGAGATCATTTCCATTTCATACCTTATTCGCAAATGTCTGCTTTGGAAGAAAAATTGGCTCGAAATCTACCAATTGGAGGTCAGCCAGTTCAAAGTCATGCTGACAATCCGAAACCAAGCAGTACAGATAAACCAAGTTCAACCATTAAACCAAACTTTAATCTCAATACGCCAGCACCGAATCGAGGAACTGGAGGCGCTTATACAACGGATGATGGGTATGTCTTTAGTCCGACAGATGTGATTGAAGATACAGGTGACGCTTTTGTTGTACCGCACGGCAATCATTTCCACTATATACCTAAGAGTGATTTGTCAGCAGGAGAATTAGCTGCCGCCCAAGCTTACTGGAATGGGAAGCAGGGTTCTCATTCTTCTACAAGCTCAAGTAAACCAAGTAGTGATAATGCTAAACCAGTCCAACCAAGTTTGACAGAGACTCCAAACCTGACTGTCACCCCAACTTATCATCAAAATCAAGGGGAAGATATCCCAACACTTTTAAGTGAATTGTATGCCAAACCTTTATCAGAACGCCATGTAGAATCGGATGGCTTAGTCTTTGATCCGGCACAAATCATCAAACGTACAGCTAACGGTGTTGCAGTGCCACACGGAGATCATTATCACTTTATTCCTTATTCACAAATGTCTGATTTAGAGCAGAAGATTGCTAGAATTATTCCGTTAAAAGGGCAAAATGGATTAAATCAAATTGGTACAGATATTAAACCTTTAGTATCAAAAGAAGTAGTTCATAAGTTCTTAGGGAAAGCAATCAAAGCTTATGGAAAAGGTTTAGATGGTAAACCTTATGATACGAGCGATGGATATATATTTACCAAAGATTCAATCGATTCTGTTGATAAATCAGGTGTTATTGCCAAACACGGAGATCATTTCCATTATATGGGGTATGGTGAATTAGAACAATTCGAATTGGATGAGGTTGCAAAATGGATTCAAGAGACTGGTAAAAATCCAGCTGACATCGTTTCTTCAGTTCACTCAGATGAGAAGGAAAGACCAAAGTTTGATTATAAAAAAGTAACTAATAGAATTTCTAGAAATAGTAAAGTTGGTTATATAATTAATGAAGGTGGTAAAGATTATTTTTATTCACGTGAAGAGCTCGATCTTACTCAAATAGCTTTTTCTGAGCAGGAACTAATGCTTAAAGATAAAGATAATTATCGTTATGATATTGTAGAAACAGAAATTAAACCAAGATTAGCTGTTGATGTATCTAGCTTGCCTATGCATGCAGCTAATACTACGTATGATACTGGAACTTCCTTCATTATTCCGCATATCGACCACATTCACGTCGTACCTTATTCTTGGTTAAATAGTGAGCAAATAGCAACTATAAAATATGTCATGCAACATCCTGATGTGCGTCCTGAAGTTTGGTCAAAACCAGGTCATGATGATGCTGGATCTGTTATTGCTAATGTAACTCCTCTTGAAAAACGTCTTGGAATGCAGAACTGGCAAATTATCCATTCTGCGGAAGAAGTTCAGAAAGCACTTAAAGAAGGCAAGTTTGCAACACCTGATGGATATATTTTTGATCCTCAGGATGTATTGGCAAAGGGAACCTATATTTGGGCAGATAAATCTTTCAGTATTCCAAAAGCTAGCGGTGATTCATTGAGAAGTATCAATCAGTCTGATTTATCAGATAAAGAGTGGAAACAAGCTCAAGAGTTGATAGCTAAAAGAAGTGAAGAAAAAGAAACAACAAATGATTCTTCTAATTCACATCTAGTTTCTTCAGATAAGAAATCGGAAATAAAGAAAGATTCAACGGATTCAAACAAAGTTGATGAACAACCAAAGGATAATAAATCTCAAAATGAAGCAGATGCGACTAGCAGCAATCCTTCGGTCGAAAAAGTTGGTGAAGAAGAAAAATCACATACAGAAAATAAAGAAGATGATTATGATGAGATACCAGATTATGGATTAGATAAGGCTACTTTAAAAAATCGTATAAATAAAATAGCACAAATTGCTCAAATTGATTCTAAATACCTTATTTTTTCTTCAGAAGGTGTTCAATTTTATAATAAGAATGGGGATTTAGTAACCTATGATATTAAAACTCTTAAGCAAATAAAACCTTAGAATATTTTGACTAATAATAATCTACTTGAAAGGACATTGTTCTATTTTTGGATAGAATAACGTCCTTTTTATTCTGTATATCGAATTGAAGTTAGAATGCTACATTCTGGTTTCTAAAACATTTCTAGAAATTAATTTGAATTTCCTAATACATTTGTTCACATCTTATCTCAGTCTATGATAATTCCCTAATCAATTTGTTTGGTTTTTATTTCATTTCACTATTTATACGAAAAATTCTTGACAAGCAATACTAAAAAGAGTAAACTATTAACTAGTTAATTAACTGGTTCATAATTTTTAGGTGAATCAAATAGGCTTAAGAAAAGAGGAAAGAATGAAAATCAATAAAAAATATGTAGCAGGTTCAGTGGCAGTCCTTGCCCTAAGTGTTTGTTCCTATGAACTTGGACGGTACCAAGCTGGTCAAGTTAAGAAAGATTCTAATCGAGTTGCTTATATAGACGGTGACCAGGCTGGTCAAAAGGCAGAGAACTTGACACCAGATGAAGTTAGTAAGAGAGAGGGAATCAACGCCGAACAAATCGTTATCAAGATTACGGATCAAGGTTATGTGACCTCTCATGGAGACCATTATCATTACTATAATGGCAAGGTTCCTTATGATGCTATTATCAGTGAAGAACTCCTCATGAAAGATCCGAATTATCAGTTGAAGGATTCAGACATTGTCAATGAAATCAAGGGTGGCTATGTGATTAAGGTAGACGGGAAATACTATGTTTACCTTAAAGATGCGGCTCATGCGGACAATATTCGGACAAAAGAAGAGATTAAACGTCAGAAGCAGGAACATAGTCATAATCATAATACAAGCACAGATAATGCTGTTGCTGCAGCCAGAGCCCAAGGACGCTATACAACGGATGATGGGTATATCTTCAATGCATCTGATATCATTGAGGACACGGGTGATGCCTATATCGTTCCTCATGGTAATCACTTCCACTATATTCCGAAGAGTGATTTGTCTGCTAGTGAATTAGCTGCTGCCCAAGCCTTCTTATCTGGAAAAGGTGGTCAATTAAGTACGGTTGAATATCGTTCAAGTAGAGCTGAAACAAGATCTAGTGTGAGAATGAGTCAATCTGAGGCTCCTCAAGATTCTGCCAAAGCTCCTGAAAGTCAAAGTGAAGATTTAGCTAGCCTCCTTCAAGAATTGTACGCTTTGCCACTTAGCCAACGTCATGTGGAGTCTGATGGCTTAGTATTTGACCCAGCACAGATTACAAAACGTACAGCCAATGGTGTGGCAGTCCCACACGGAGATCATTTCCATTTCATTCCTTACTCGCAAATGTCTGCTTTGGAAGAAAAATTGGCTCGAAATCTACCAATTGGAGGTCAGCCAGTTCAAAGTCATTCTGACAATACGAAACCAAGCAGTCCTGAGAAAACAAGTTCACCGATTAAACCAAACTTTAATCTCAATACGTCGGCACCGAATCGAGGAACTGGAGGCGCTTATACAACGGATGATGGGTATGTCTTTAGTCCGACAGATGTGATTGAAGATACAGGTGACGCTTTTGTTGTACCACACGGCAATCATTTTCACTATATACCTAAGAGTGATTTGTCAGCAGGAGAATTGGCTGCCGCCCAAGCCTATTGGAATGGGAAGCAGGGCTCACATTCTGCTACAAGTTCAAGTAAACCAAGTAGTGATAATGCTAAACCAGCCCAACCAAGTTTGACAGAGACTCCAAACCTGACTGTCACCCCAACTTATCATCAAAATCAAGGGGAAGATATTCCAACACTTTTAAGTGAATTGTATGCCAAACCTTTATCAGAGAGACATGTGGAATCGGATGGTCTAGTCTTTGATCCGGCACAAATCATCAAACGTACAGCTAACGGTGTAGCAGTGCCTCACGGAGATCATTATCACTTTATTCCTTATTCACAAATGTCCCCTTTGGAAGAAAAATTGGCTCGTATGATAGCTGTCAAGGGACAAAATGGCAGTGTTTTGCCAAGCGTCACTCCTCTGAAGCCAGCCCCTACTACCAAACCTCTAGCACCAGTGGAAAATAAACCGACTGAACTTGATGTCAACCAGGTTGTTAGAAAAGTTGGCGACGGTTATATTTTCGAGGATAAGGGAGTCAGTCGTTATGTTCTAGCTAAAGACTTGGCTAAGGATAAGATTGAAGCTATTGAAAATCTCTTATCTAAGAAAACTCAAGAGACACATGCCCTAGTTGCGAAGAAAGAAAATATTGCTCCTCGTGATCAAGAATTTTATGATAAAGCATATAATTTATTGGCCGAGGCTCATAAAGCCTTGTCTGAAAATAAGGGTCGTACTTCTGATTTCCAAGCCTTAGACAAATTAGCAGAACGTTTGAATGATGAATCTTCTAATAAAGGAAAATTGGTAGATGATTTATTGTCATTCTTAGCACCAATTACCCATCCAGAGCGACTTGGTAAACCAAATTCTCAAATTGCTTATACAGACGATGAAATTAAATTAGCGAAATTAGCAGGTAAGTATACAACAGAGGATGGCTATATCTTTGACACTCGTGATATTACCAGTGATGAGGGAGATGCTTATGTAACACCTCATATGACCCATAGCCATTGGATTAAGAAAGATAGTTTGTCTGAAGCTGAAAGAGCGGCAGCTCAGGCTTATGCTAAAGAGAAAGGTTTGACGCCTCCTTCAACAGATAATCAGGGTTCAGAAAATACTGAGGTTAAAGGAGTAGAAGCAATCTATAATAAAGTGAAAGCAGCTAAGAAGGTTCCACTTGATCATATTCCTTACAATCTACAACATACTGTTGAAGTTAAAAATGGTAGCTTAATTATACCTCATTATGACCATTACCATAACATTAAATTTGGGTGGTTTGACGAAGGACTTTATGAGGCACCTAAAGGCTATAGTTTAGAGGATCTCTTTGCGACTGTAAAATACTATGTAGAACATCCTGATGAACGTCCACATTCTAATGACGGATGGGGAAACGCAAGTGACCATGTTCGTAAAAATAAAGCAGACAAAGATAGTAAACATGATGAAGAAAAGGAAGAACATCATGAAGTAAGTGAGCCAACTCGCCCTGAATCTGATGAAAAAGAGAATCACGCAGGTTTAAACCCTTCAGTAGATAATCTTTATAAACCAAGCACTGATGAAGACGAGACAGAGGGAGTAGCTAACGATACAACAGACGAAGCTGAAGTCCCTCAAGTAGAGACTGAAAAAGTAGAAGCCAAACTCAAAGAAGTAGAAGCTTTACTTGATAAAGTAACGGATGCTAGTTTGAAAGGCAATGTGACAGAGAGCCTAGCTGGTTTACGAAATAATCTTAGTCTCCAAACTATGGATAATAATGGCATCATGGCAGAAGCAGAGAAATTACTTGCTTTGCTAAAAGGAAGTGAGTCAGTTACGACGAAACCAGAAGCATAATTTTATCTTGTTAAATTAAAATGATGTAAGAGTCAGTAGCAATACTGGCTTTTATTTGTCTTGCTCCGTAAGGTTCAGGCTAAATAAACCACCTGATTTTTTTGGGGGGCTTTGGCTTCATTTAGGAGGAATCCACATATATAAAAGGTCGGTAACTTAATCATAGATCTTCCTTTGTTAGAGAAGATAATGGTAAAAGGGTAGGGTTTAATTGATTTTACAGTTTAGAATGTTTTGATGACAATTCATGATTTGAAGAGGATATTTCGCCAATATATGCTATACTAAACTTGTTATACAGTTAAATAAACCATTATATTCAATAAACTAGTCAAGGAAAACAGAGGGTTTAAGATGAAAAAACGGATTATTCAGATTTTACTAGCATTGTCCTTAATTTTTTACAAATCAACTTGGTTTTGGAGGCTTTTCAATCATCTCGCAAAGTCCTATCTACCAGCAAGTCGTGAGTTTTTTCAGATTCTACTTTTGCTGGAAAGTGGTGTTCTTTTGTCAGCAGTCATCTATCTACTAGTTTTTGCAGGAAAGAAGACTTTTCATTTCAAGTGGCAGTTGAGGTACTTTATCTACCTTTTACTGGGCTACATCATTTTGTATATGTCGGACTTCCTCTTGTCTTATTTCATACCCTCGTCTTCAAATCAAATTTCTTTGAATGAAACGATAAAAATGATAGGGAGACAGGAATTACCCTATTTCTTGCTCATAGTTTGTTTCATCGGCCCTATTGCTGAGGAGTTGATTTATCGCTGTGTAATTATGACAACCTTTTTCAAAAACTCGCCTTGGTACGGAGATATTTTACTTTCTGCTATTATTTTCGGTTATATTCATATCAATTTTGTTTTAACTCCTCTTGCTTTTTTCATTTATGCTAGTGGAGGTCTCATTTTAGCTTTATTGTATCGCATGACAAAAAATATCTATTATCCAATACTAGTTCATATTTTCATCAATATCACTGCTTTCTGGAACTTATGGTTACTCTTATTTTCAGGAAGTTAGCTTACTAAAACAATGTCGGAACTTTCCGGCATTTTATTTTTAACAGATAAGCAATAACTGATTATTTACAGACTTGGGTGGCTAATCATGGTATAATATAAGATAATGAAAAATTCCAACGAGGCTGAGATGAAATTACTTTACACTGATATTCGGACTTCTTTGACAGAAATTCTAACTAGAGAGGCAGAAGAGTTAGTTGCTGCTGGCAAGCGGGTCTTCTACATCGCTCCCAACTCTCTTTCTTTTGAAAAGGAACGCGCTGTGCTGGAATGCTTGTCCCAGCAGGCTTCTTTTGCGATTACCGTCACGCGCTTTGCTCAAATGGCTCGTTACCTAGTCTTAAATGATTTGCCTGCCAAGACTAGTCTTGATGATATTGGTCTTGGGATGGCCTTTTACAAATGCCTTACAGAACTTGATCCCAAGGACTTACGTGTTTATGGAGCTATCAAGCATGATCCTCAATTTATCCAGCAGTTGATTGAGCTTTACCACGAGATGACCAAAGCTCAGATGAGTTTTTTGGACTTGGAGAGTTTGACGGATGAGGACAAGAGGGCAGACTTACTCTTGATTTTTGAGAAGGTAACGGCTTATCTCAATCAAGGCCAGTTGGCTCAAGGAAGTCAGTTGTCCCATTTGATTGATGCTATTGAGAATAACAAAGTTAGTAGTGATTTTAGCCAGATTTCCTTGGTTATTGATGGATTTACCCGTTTTTCTGCTGAGGAAGAGCGGATTGTGGACCTACTTCATGGCAAGGGTGTTGAGATTGTCATTGGGGCTTATGCTAGTAAGAAAGCTTATACCAGTCCGTTCGCTGAAGGCAATCTCTATCAAGCCAGTGTGGAGTTTCTCCATCATCTAGCCTCTAAATACCAAACACCTGCTCAGGATTATTCTCAAACTCATGAGAAGATGGATAGTTTTGACAAGGCCTCTCGTTTATTGGAGTCTTCTTATGACTTTTCAGAATTAACAATGGATTTAGATGATGAGGACTGTGAAAACTTACAAATCTGGTCTTGTTTGACACAAAAGGAGGAGTTGGAGTTAGTAGCTCGCAGCATTCGTCAGAAATTACATGAAAATCCAGACCTGAGTTACAAGCATTTCCGTATACTTTTAGGTGATGTAGCTTCTTATCAGTTGTCTTTAAAGACCATTTTTGACCAGTATCAGATTCCTTTCTATCTTGGTAGAAGCGAATCCATGGCGCACCATCCTTTGACTCAGTTTGTCGAGTCTATATTGGCTTTGAAACGCTATCGTTTCCGCCAGGAGGATTTGATAAACCTTCTCAGAACAAGTCTCTATACTGACCTTAGTCAGGCTGATATTGACTCATTTGAGCAATATATCCGCTATCTTGGTATCAATGGCTTACCAGCCTTTCAGCAAACCTTTACCAAATTCCACCATGGAAAATTTGATTTAGAGCGTTTAAATGCTCTTCGTCTGCGTATTTTAACACCTCTTGAGACTCTTTTTGCTAGCCGAAAACAAAAGGCCGAAAATCTCTTGCAAAAGTGGAATGTCTTTCTAAAAGAAGGAGCAGTAACTAAGCAGTTACAAGATTTGACAGCCACTATGGAATCTCTAGAACAGGAAAGACAAGCCGAAGTTTGGAAGGCTTTCTGCCATGTTTTAGAACAATTTGCGACTGTTTTTGCTGGTTCACAAGTTAGTCTAGAGGACTTCCTAGCCTTGCTCCATTCTGGAATGAGTCTATCTCAATACCGTACTATTCCAGCGACAGTGGACACCGTTCTGGTGCAGAGTTACGATTTGATTGCACCACTGACTGCTGACTTTGTCTATGCCATTGGGCTGACTCAGGACAACTTACCAAAAATCGCGCAGAATACCAGTCTTATGACAGACGAAGAAAGACAAAACCTAAACCAAGCGACAGAGGAAGGGGCACAATTGCTGATTGCCAGCAGTGAAAATCTCAAGAAAAATCGCTATACTATGCTTTCCTTGGTCAATTCTGCCCGTAAGCAGTTGGTCTTGTCGGCTCCAAGCCTTTTTAACGAAAGTGAAAGCAAGGAGTCATCCTATCTTCAAGAACTAGTCCATTTTGGATTTAGCAGGAAAGAGAAAAGGATGAATCACAAAGGGCTGTCTAAGGAAGATATGGGATCATATCACAGTCTTTTGTCTAGCCTGGTTGCCTATCACCAGCAGGGTGAGATGAGCGAGACTGAGCAAGATTTGACCTTTATCAAGGTTCTGGCACGTGTCATGGGTAAAAAACTAGACCAGCAAGGTTTGGAAAATCCAGCACTCCCAACCAGTCCGAGTAGCAAGCCCTTAGCAAAGGATACCTTACAGGCTCTCTATCCTACTGATCAGGAGTTTTACCTGTCTACCTCTGGTTTGACGGAGTTTTATCGCAATGAATACAGTTATTTTCTTCGCTACGTTTTAGGCTTGCAAGAAGAATTACGCCTGCGTCCTGATGCCCGCAGTCATGGAAATTTCTTGCACCGTATTTTTGAACGTGCCTTGCAGTTGCCTGATGAAGATTCCTTTGACAACCGTCTAGAACAAGCTATTCAAGAAACCAGTCAAGAACGCGAATTTGAAGCAATTTATCAGGAAAGTTTGGAAGCCCAGTTTACCAAGGAAGTTTTGCTTGATGTTGCACGGACGACTGGACATATTCTCCGACACAATCCAGCCATCGAAACCATCAAAGAGGAAGCGAATTTTGGCGGCAAAGACCAAGCCTTTATTCAATTGGACAGTGGTCGCAGTGTCTTTGTACGAGGTAAGGTTGACCGTATTGACCGTTTGAAAGCTGATGGGTCGATAGGAGTGGTAGACTACAAATCCAGTCTGACTCAGTTCCAGTTTCCTCATTTCTTTAATGGCCTTAATTCCCAGTTGCCAACTTATCTAGCTGCCTTAAAAAGAGAAGGTGAGCAGAACTTTTTCGGTGCCATGTACTTGGAAATGGCTGAACCCGTCCAATCTCTGATGGCCGTTAAAAGTCTGGCTGGAGCAGTTGTGGAAGCCAGTAAGTCTATGAAATACCAAGGCCTCTTTTTAGAAAAAGAAAGCAGTCATTTGGGTGAATTTTACAATAAAAACAAGGCTAATCAGCTGACGGATGAGGAATTCCAGCTCCTACTGGACTACAATGCCCATCTTTACAAGAAAGCAGCTGAGAAAATTTTAGAAGGTCAGTTCGCCATTAACCCTTATACTGAAAATGGCAGAAGTATTGCACCGTATGTTCAGCAACATCAAGCCATCACAGGATTTGAAGCCAATTACCACTTGGGCCAAGCCCGTTTTCTAGAAAAGTTGGACTTAACTGATGGCAAGCGTCTGGTCGGAGAAAAACTCAAGCAAGCTTGGTTTGAAAAAATAAGAAAGGAGTTGAATCGATGAAGCCTATTCCCTTTTTAACTGAGAAGGAAATTCAAAAATTGCAAGAAGTAGAAGCAAATTCGAGCAAGGAACAGAAGAAAACTGGCGAGCAAATTGAAGCCATCTACACTTCTGGTCAAAATATCCTTGTCTCAGCGTCGGCTGGTTCTGGTAAAACCTTTGTCATGGCCGAGCGTATTCTGGATCAATTGGCGCGTGGTGTCGAAATTTCTCAACTCTTTATCTCAACCTTTACCGTCAAGGCTGCGACTGAACTTAAAGAACGTTTAGAGAAAAAAATCAGCCAACAAATCCAAGAAAGCAGCGATGTCGACCTCAAACAACACTTGGGTCGCCAGTTGGCAGACCTACCCAACGCTGCCATTGGAACCATGGACTCTTTTACACAAAAATTTCTTGGCAAACACGGCTATCTGCTTGATATTGCGCCTAATTTCCGTATTTTACAAAACCAGAGCGAGCAACTCCTTCTAAAAAATGAAGTCTTTCATGAGGTCTTTGAAGCCCATTACCAAGGTAAACAGAAAGAGACCTTTAGCCATTTACTAAAAAATTTTGCTGGACGTGGAAAAGATGAACGGGGGCTGCGCCAGCAAGTCTATAAAATTTATGACTTCCTCCAATCTACCAGTAATCCTCAAAAATGGTTGAGTGAATCTTTCCTCAAAGGCTTTGAAAAAGCTAATTTTACCAGTGAAAAAGAAAAACTGACTGAGCAAATCAAACAAGCCCTTTGGGATTTGGAAAGCTTTTTCCGTTACCATCTGGATAACGATGCCAAGGAGTTTGCAAAGGCTGCTTATTTAGAAAATGTTCAGTTGATTCTGGATGAAATTGGCTCCTTAAATCAAGAGTCTGATAGTCAGGCTTATCAGGCAGTGCTTGCGCGTGTTGTCGCAATTTCGAAAGAGAAAAACGGCCGAGCTCTGACTAATGCGATCCGTAAGGCTGATTTGAAGCCACTGGCCGATGCCTACAACGAAGAAAGAAAGTCCCAGTTTGCTAAACTAGGACAACTGTCAGACCAGATAACCATTCTCGACTATCAAGAACGTTATCATGGAGATACATGGGAACTAGCTAAGACTTTCCAAACCTTCATGAGTGATTTTGTGGAAGCTTATCGTCAGCGTAAACGTCAGGAAAATGCCTTTGAATTCGCTGATATAAGCCATTACACTATTGAGATTTTAGAGAATTTCCCGCAAGTCCGTGAGACTTATCAGGAACGTTTCCACGAAGTCATGGTCGATGAGTATCAGGATACCAACCATATTCAAGAACGGATGTTGGAATTGCTATCTAATAACCATAATCGCTTTATGGTGGGGGATATCAAGCAGTCCATCTACCGATTCCGTCAGGCAGATCCCCAGATTTTCAATGAAAAATTCCAACGCTATGTGCAAAATCCCCAAGAAGGAAAACTCATTCTGCTCAAGGAAAATTTCCGTAGTAGTTCAGAAGTACTGTCAGCAACCAATGATGTTTTTGCACGCCTTATGGACCAAGAGGTCGGGGAAATCAACTATGATAACATGCACCAGCTTGTTTTTGCCAATACCAAACT
The DNA here is from genome assembly GCF_002096845.1 of Streptococcus mitis. Lineage (GTDB taxonomy): Bacteria > Bacillota > Bacilli > Lactobacillales > Streptococcaceae > Streptococcus > Streptococcus mitis_A. Next base: position 58,381 of record NZ_NCVK01000018.1, on the reverse strand, counting down.
GACTCCCAATCTAGACAACAAGGCAGAATTTCTCCTCTATGACAAGGACGACACAGATGAGGAAGAAGAGGGTCAGGCAGAAACGAAACTAACAGGCGAAATGCGCTTAGTCATCAAGGAGATTCTTAAACTCCATCAGGAACAAGGTGTTACCTTTAAAGAAATTGCCCTTTTGACCTCCAGCCGCAGTCGTAATGACCAGATTCTTCTCGCCCTGTCTGAGTACGGAATTCCTGTCAAAACTGACGGAGAGCAGAACAATTACCTACAATCTCTAGAAGTGCAAGTCATGCTAGACACCCTTCGTGTCATTCACAATCCTCTGCAAGACTATGCCTTGGTTGCCCTTATGAAGTCTCCAATGTTTGGTTTTGACGAGGATGAGTTAGCACGTTTTTCCCTTCAGAAAGCAGAGGATAAAATCCAAGAAAATCTCTATGAGAAACTGATCAATGCTCAAAAACAGGTAAGTAGCCATAAAAATTTGATCCATACAGCTTTAGCTGAGAAACTAAATCAATTCATGGATATCTTGGCTTCTTGGCGCTTGTATGCCAAAACCCACTCCCTCTATGACTTGATTTGGAAGATTTACAACGACCGTTTTTATTATGATTATGTCGGTGCTTTGCCAAATGGTCCTGCCAGACAGGCCAATCTCTATGCCCTAGCACTCCGTGCTGATAAGTTTGAAAAGAGCAATTTCAAAGGTTTGTCGCGTTTTATTGGTATGATTAACCAAGTCTTAGAAGCCCAGCACGATTTGGCAAGCGTTGCAGTTGCACCGCCAAAAGACGCAGTAGAGCTCATGACCATCCACAAGAGTAAAGGGCTGGAGTTTCCTTACGTCTTTATTCTCAATATGGATCAAGATTTCAACAAGCAAGACTCTATGTCAGAGGTCATTCTCAGCCGTAAAAATGGGCTTGGTGTCAAATATATTGCCAAAATGGAGACAGGAGCAGTGGAAGCCCACTATCCGAAAACCATCAAGCTCTCTATTCCTAGCCTGACCTATAGGCAGAATGAAGAGGAATTACAGCTAGCTAGCTATTCAGAACAGATGCGTCTGCTGTATGTTGCCATGACGCGGGCTGAGAAAAAGCTCTATCTTGTCGGCAAGGGTTCCCGTGAAAAGCTGGAAGCCAAGGAATATCCAGCAGCAAAAAATGGAAAACTAAACAGCAACACTAGACTTCAAGCACGGAATTTCCAAGATTGGCTTTGGGCTATCAGCAAAGTGTTTACTAAGGACAAGCTCAACTTTAGTTATCGCTTTGTTGGCGAAGACCAGTTGACTAGAGAAGATATAGGAGAATTGGAAAACAAGAGCCCTCTCCAAGCTAGCTCTCAAGCAGATAATCGTCAGTCAGAAACCATTAAGGAAGCTCTCGAAATGCTGAAAGAGGTGGAAATCTATAATACTCTTCATCGCGCAGCTATTGAATTGCCAAGTGTTCAAACCCCAAGTCAAATCAAGAAATTTTACGAACCAGTTATGGATATGGAAGGTGTCGAGATTGCAGGTCAAGGCCAGTCAGTAGACAAGAAAATTAGCTTTGATTTACCAGATTTTTCAAGCAAAGAAAAGGTAACAGGAGCTGAGATTGGTAGTGCTACCCACGAACTCATGCAGAGAATTGATCTCAGCCGGAGACCAACGCTTGCTAGCCTTACAGAAACTCTCAAACAAGTTCAAACCAGCTCAGGTGTCAGAGATAAGATCAATCTTGCTAAAATTCTTGCATTCTTTGACACAGCACTCGGTCAGGAAATTCTCGCTAATACCAACCATCTTTATCGCGAGCAACCTTTCTCCATGCTCAAACGAGACCAAAAGAGTCAAGAAGACTTCGTTGTCCGTGGAATCTTGGACGGCTATCTGCTTTATGAGGACAGAATTATTCTGTTCGACTATAAGACAGACCACTATGATGAACCAAGTCAACTCATAGACCGCTATCGTGGTCAGTTAGCCCTATACGGAGAGGCTTTATCTCGAGCCTATTCGATTGAAAATATTGACAAATACTTGATTTTACTCGGTAAAGACGAGGTTCAAGTTGTAAAAGTATAATCTAGAAAGGAGACCTCATGACACTTCCAGTTAGAAAATCCCTGCACGATGCGGTTTTACAGGCTTCAAAAGCTAATACTTGGGAACAAGCTACCAAGGAATGGAATGAAGTTTCCTTGATTTTTAACGGTATCGGCCGTAGCAATTGTGTCTGTGGAAATGCCATCAAGTACGCCTATGAACTCTTTAACGGTGTCACAGGTCAACGCCTCTTTCCGATTGGTAGTGATTGTGTTCGTCATTTTCATCGATTGACCCTTGACCAGCAACTGGAAGAGGAAGAAAAACTGCTCAGAAAGGTTGAAAATCTGACCAGAAAAGCCCAGAAAAAGGAGAAAATCAAGGTCAATAAAAGTGACTTTGACGAGCGACTTATAAAATGGCTCTGGGAAAAAGGTGTTTTCAAACCCAATCGTGGCAATCAATTTACACCTGAGAGAGACTACCAGCTTTTCCTAGAAGTCTTTCAAGGAGGAAGTTGGACCAAGGCGGAGCCAAAGAAAAAGGCTCGAATGGAAGAAGTCCTTGAAAAGTGTATCAAACCCTTTTTACTTGGAAAATCAGATGACCAACTCTACCTTGTCAAGCTAGGTAAGGAGAAAATTGACTACGAACAGGAACTCCGTATCCAAGCAGAGAAAGAGCGCAAGAAGAGGGATAAAATCGCCAAGCAATATGCAGACAATCTGGTTCTAGCTATGGGCCCAGCAGAGCGTGCCTATCAAGATTACTTTGGTTTTACAGAGACACTGACTCAAGAAGAACGCAAGTGGGAGAAAATTCTTTTTGGTAAAAATCGGACAGAACGGGCTATCAAAGCCAAACAATACCAAAAAGAGCTGGAAAAAGACCAACGAATTGCCAGTCAAGATCTAATTGAAAGAAAGCAGAAGCAGACCTGGCTCCTCAATTCCTATTTTCGTGAGCTTCCAGAAGAAAAAGCCCGATTTTCTAGGCTCTTATTAGAATATCGAAAAAGTGGAGAAGTTCCCTTTTCAACTGAATATCTGTCAGATCATCTCATCGACTTTTTCTATAAAATGAAAGCCTTTGAATTTGAAATCGCACCAGAACAAGTCCGAGACTTTTTAAAAGAAAGCCTTCAGACAGAACATCTCTCCTCAGCACAAGAAAGCTGGATAGAAGGGATTCTTATCAACTGCATCAAACCATTTTTAGAACGATTATTGATATGAGTAACACCTACCGTGGAAATTCCATGGTAGGTTACATTTTATCCAAAAAGAATATATAGCAGATTGAAATAAGATGTGAACAAATTGATTAGGAAAGTCAAATTAATCTCTAGAAATGTTTTAGTAATAGTGGTGCGCTGTTCTTGATTCAATCTACTATAAGAAATTCAAACCCTGCGCATTTGTATTTCACACGTAAAACAAAGTATGAAAGCGTAACTCAATTTTAAGACTTTTTTGTAAATTAAGAGTATAATTAAAGTATGTTACCTTTTTATAAGATAACAAGCTAATATAATAAAATTTGCCTTACACATTTTTAAATTTTATTTCAAGGAGGAATAATGGAAAAGTATTTTAGTGAAAAACAGCAGCGTTTTTCATTTAGAAAATTATCAGTAGGACTTGTATCTGCAACGATTTCAAGTTTATTTTTTGTGTCTGTATTAGGTAGTTCAGCTGTAGAGGCTCAAGAGACTAAAGGTGTTCACTATAAATATGTGACAGAGTCAGAGCTATCATCAGATGAAAAGAAGCAGCTTGTCTATGATATTCCGACATACACGGAGAATGATGATGAAACCTATTATCTTGTTTATAAATTAAGTTTCCAAAATCAACTGGGAGAATTGCCAAATACTGGAAGCAAGAATGATATGCAAACCTTAGTTGTTGGTGCTAGCTTAGCAGCTCTGGGGATTTTAATTTTTGCCGTTTCTAAGAAAAAAGGTAAGAATAAAACAGTATTACATTTAGTATTGGTTGCAGGAATAGGAAATGGTGTCTTAGTTTCAGCTCATGCTTTAGAAAATAATCTCTTACTGAATTACAATACTGACTATGAATTAACCTCAGGAGAAAAATTACCTCTTCCTAAAGACATTTCAGGTTACACTTATATTGGATATATCAAAGAGGGGAACATAACTTCTGAATCTAAAGTAAGCAATCAAGAGAAACCAGTAGCTACTCACAAAACTCAACAAAAGGTGGATTATAATGTTACACCTAATTTTGTAGAGAATCCATCAAAGGTACAAACTATTCAGGAAAAAAAACCTGTTTCTTCAACTAAGTCCACAGAAGTCCAAGTAGTTGAAAAACCTCTCTCTACAGAATTAATCAATCCAAGAAAAGAAGAGAAACAATCTTCAGATTCTCAAGCACAGTTGGCAGAACATAAGAATCCAGAAATGAAGAAAGACGAGAAGGTTTCTCCAAAAGAAAAGACTGGGGTAAATACACTAAATCCACAGGATGAAGTTTTATCAGGTCAATTGAACAAACCTGAACTCCTATATCGTGAGGAAACTATAGAGACAAAAATAGATTTTCAAGAAGAAGTTCAGGAGAATCCTGATTTAGCTGAAGGAACTGTAAGAGTCAAACAAGAAGGTAAATTAGGTAAGAAAGTTGAAATCGTCAGAATATTCTCTGTAAACAAGGAAGAGGTTTCACGAGAAATTGTTTCAACTTCAACGACTGCGCCTGTTCCAAGAATAGTAGAAAAAGGTACTAAAAAAACTCAAGTTATAAAGGAACAACCTGAGACTGGTGTAGAACATAAGGGCGTACAGTCTGGAGCTATTGTTGAACCTGCAATTCAGCCTGAACTACCAGCAGCTGTAGTAACCGACAAAGGTGAGCCAGCAGTCCAACCAGAGTTGCCAGAAGCTGTAGTAAGTGATAAAGGTGTACCGGAAGTTCAACCTGAATTACCAGCAGCTGTAGTAAGTGATAAAGGCGAAGCCGAAGTCCAACCAGAGTTGCCAGAAGCTGTAGTAAGTGATAAAGGTGTACCGGAAGTTCAACCTGAATTACCAGAAGCTGTAGTAAGTGATAAAGGCGAAGCCGAAGTCCAACCAGAGTTGCCAGAAGCTGTAGTAAGTGATAAAGGTGTACCGGAAGTTCAACCAGAGTTGCCAGAAGCTGTAGTAAGTGATAAAGGTGTACCAGAAGTCCAACCAGCGTTACCAGAAGCAGTTGTAACAGATAAAGGTGAAGCGGAAGTTCAGCCAGAGCTACCAGAAATGGTTGTGACTGACAAAGGTGAGACTGAGGTTCAACCAGAGTTGCCAGATACTGTGGTAAGTGATAAAGGTGAACCTGAACAGATAGCACCGCTTCTAGAATATACAGGACCACAAGCCGGAGCAATAGTCGAACCAGAGAAGGTAGAAGCACCGAAGGAATACACAGGAGTGCAAGCCGGAGCAATAGTAGAATCAGAAAAAGTAGAACCATCAAAAGAATATACAGGTGTACAAGCTGGAGCTATTGTTGAACCAGAACAAGTAGCACCCCTACCAGAATACACAGGAGTACAGGCTGGGGCTATTGTTGAACCTGAGCAAGTAGCACCCCTACCAGAATACACAGGTCCACAGGCAGGAGCAATAGTAGAACCAGAACAGGTAGATCCACTTCCTGAATACAAGGGGAATATTGAGCAACTAAAACCTGAAACTCCCGTTGAGAAGCCGAAAGAAACAGATCCAGAAAAAACAATAGAACTAAGAAGTGTTTCTGATGTGGAACTCTATAGTTATGAAGGCAATCAATCAAAACAACATACAAGCTTAGATAAAGTACCAGATAATAAATCTACTTATTTCATCAAAGTGAAGTCAGCTAAATATAAAGATGTAATGCTCCCAGTTTCAAACATTGAGGACACTACAAAAGACGGTAAAGCAGTCTATAAAATTACAGCTAGATTGGAACACTTGAAGCAATCTGTAGATAATCAATATCAAGACAATTTTACATATTATCTTCCAAAACTTGTTCAAAACGATAGCCCTATCTACACATCATTTAAAAAATTAGTAACTGATATGAATAGTAGACCTGATGGAACTTTCACTTTGGGTGCAACAATGAATGCTCGTGAGGTTGAGTTAGGTGAAAACCAAGAAAGTTACGTTACAAGTAAATTCACAGGAACACTAATTGGTAGTCATCAAGGTAAAAATTATGCTATCTTTAATTTGAAAAAGCCATTATTCAATACATTAAATAGAGCTACTGTTAAGGATCTCACCTTAAAAGATGTTAATATTTCTGGTAAGAATCATGTCGCATCAGTTGCTAAGGAAGCCACAAATTCTTCAACTTTAAATAATGTTCACGCAAATGGAATCATTGCTGGTGAGCTAGGTATCGGAGGACTTATTCAAAAAGTTGAAAATTCTACCGTAAGTAATAGTAGCTTCACTGGAAGAATAACAAATACCTTTGTTACAACCTCTCAGTATGCAATTGGTGGTCTAGTCGGTCAATTAACCGGTGCTAATGCTAGGGTAGATCATTCTATTGCAACAGTAACCATTTCAAGTAATGCAGAACGTTCTAACCAAACCATTGGCGGAATTGCAGGTATCGTAGAAAATAATGCAACTGTAGCAAATAGTTATGCTGAAGGTGAAATAAATAATGCTAAACCATTCGCTAGAGTTGGTGGAGTTGCAGGTTCCCTATGGACGCAAGAAGGTGGAGCAGATGATAATACCGGCCACTTGAATAATGTTCTCAGCGATATGAATATTACAAATGGGAATGCGATTTCTGGATACCATTTTGATGGTATGAAGCAGACAAAGGTATACAGTAATAAAGACAATAAGGTAGTTAATGTTCAAGCAGTTGGAGATGAGGTAATGTCAGTTGATTCCACTGTAGAACGTGGTACTGAGATTGAAAAAACAGCAGTTCAAGCCAAGAAAGATGAGATTACTAAAAAACACACTATAGCCGTGGAAGATTTCACAAATTCTGCTAAACAGGATGTAGATTATACCAAGGCAGCTCATTATCAGGAGACAAGAAAAGTTGCATATAAAAATATAGAAAAATTATTGCCTTTCTATAATAGAGATACCATTGTGAAATATGGAAATCAATTATCTACTGATCATAACCTGTTTAAGAAAGAATTGTTATCTGTTGTCGCTATGAAAAATGAGGAAGTGGTTTCGGACATTACTTCAGACAAGCACTCTATCAATCACTTATTACTACATTACAAAGATGGAACATCTGAGAAAGTAGATTTAACCTACAATAGTGATTTTGCAAATCTGGCTGAGTATACTATTGGAACTACAGGTCTAGTATACACACCAAATGCTTTCCTAAAAGATTATACGTCTATAATAAACAGAGTTAAAAATGACTTAAATACAGTGCAGTATAATCCAACTGCTCTTAAGAATTTGTTAGGAATTTCGGATAATGTTAAATTAACAGAACTCTATCTAGATGAGCAATTCACTAAGACCAAAGAGCACTTAACTGAAACTCTTAAAAAATTACTTTCAGCTGATGCTGCTGTTTCTGGAAATAATAGTGCTATTGACAATTACATCGTTGATAAAATCAAGCGAAACAAAGAAGCCTTGATGCTAGGATTAACCTATCTAGAACGCTGGTATGATTTCAAATTTGATAAGGCTAGCGCAAAAGATTTGCTTATGTTCCATATGGATTTCTTTGGTAAGGGAAATACCTCTCCTCTTGATACAATTATTGAACTGGGTAAATCTGGCTACAATAATCTCTTGGCTAAAAATAATGTGGTTACTTACAATGCCTTGTTGACTAATAACTACAGTACAAAAGATTTGTTTAGTGCTTTAGAAGGCTACCGTAAAGCATTTGCACCTACTCAAACTAACAATGAATGGTTTAAATCTCAGACCAAGGCTTATATCGTTGAAGAAAAATCTAATATTCCAGAAGTGAGGGCTAATCAGGAAAAAGTTGGCAGCAAGTACTCTATCGGTGTCTATGATCGCATCACTAGTGACAGCTGGAAATACCGTAATATGGTACTACCTCTACTTACCTTGCCAGAAAGATCCGTATTTGTCATTTCAACTATCTCTAGCCTAGGCTTTGGTGCTTATGATCGTTACCGTAATAAAGAGCATCAAGCAAATGGTGATCTGAATAGCTTTGTTGAAAAGAGCGCTCACGAAACTGCCGAACGTCAACGAGATCACTACGATTATTGGTATCGTATTCTAGATGAAAAAGGGCGTGAAAAACTTTATCGAAATATCTTGCTTTATGATGCCTATAAATTTGGAGATGACCATACCAATGGAAAAGCCCAAACCGTATCAGATTTTGATAGTCCAAATCCTGCAATGAAACATTTCTTTGGACCTGTTGGAAATAAAGTTGGTCATAATGGACACGGTGCTTACGCTACAGGGGATGCCGTTTATTATATGGGTTATCGTATGTTGGATAAGGATGGAGCTATCACTTATACACATGAAATGACGCATGATTCAGATCAGGACATTTATCTTGGTGGCTATGGTCGAAGAAGTGGCTTGGGACCAGAGTTCTTCGCAAAAGGCTTATTACAAGCACCAGACCATCCAAACGACGCAACTATCACCATCAACTCTATCTTGAAACATTTAAAATCTGATAGTACAGAAGGACAACGATTACAAATACTCGATCCAACTACGAGATTTAAAGATGCGACAGATCTTCAAAAATATGTCCACAATATGTTTGATGTCGTTTATATGTTGGAATATCTTGAAGGAAATTCAATTCTTAAATTGGATACGAATCAAAAACAACAACTTCTTAGAAAAGTTACAAATGAGTATCATCCAGATCCAGATGGAAATAGTGTCTATGCAACAAATGTAGTTAAAGATTTGGCATATGCAGAAGCTGAAAAATTACATTCATTTAATGATTTGATTGAGAATAATATTATTTCGTCTAGGGAATATGCTTCAGGCAAATACGAAAGAAATGGCTACTTCACTATTAAATTATTTGCGCCGATTTATGCAGCATTAAGTAGTGATATAGGAACACCTGGCGACTTGATGGGACGTCGTATGGCCTATGAACTATTGGCTGCAAAAGGCTTTAAAGATGGTATGGTGCCATATATTTCAAATCAATTTGAACCCGATGCTAGGGCAAATAATAAAACGATTACCTCATATGGTAAGACCAAAGGATTAGTAACAGATACATTAGTACTTCAAAAATTATTTAATGGACAATACAGGACTTGGAGTGATTTTAAAAAGGCCATGTATACAGAGCGTCAAGCTAAGTTCAATAAATTGAACAAAGTTACCTTTAATGATACAACACAGCCATGGACGTCATTTGCAAGAAAAACCACTAGTAGGATAGAGGATTTACAAAGTTTAATGGATATTGCTGTTCGTCAGGATGCAGAAGGTACCCATTGGAATAACTATAATCCAGAAACAGACAGTGCAGTTCATAAGTTGAAGAGAGCAATCTTTAAAGCCTATCTTGACCAAACTGATGATTTTAGAAGTTCAATTTTTGAGAATAAAAAATAGTGTTTACTGTTAGGAAATGAAATTAAAGAAGGTGATTACGCTTGTCATTATTTAAAAAAGAACGATTTTCGATCCGAAAAATCTGTGGGATTGTTGGTTCAGTTTTACTCGGAAGTATCTTGGTTGCACCGTCAGTCATTCATGCTTCTACCTATCATTATGTTGAAAAAAGCGCTCTTACACAAGAAGAACAAACCAAGATTCAAGCAGGAATTCCTACTGATAATGAAGCAACTTATGCTCTTATTTATCAGCAGGAAGCTCTTCCTGAAACAGGTTCATCGACTTCTGTACTTACAGCTTTAGGTCTATTAGCTGTTGGTAGTTTAGTCCTTTTGGTTCATAAAAAGAAAAAAGTTAGTAGTTTGTTATTAGTTACTACTATCGGACTGATTAGTCTTTCTAGTATGCAAGCTCTCGATATAAGCAATCCTTTGAAAGCTCCAAGTAATGAAGGAGTAGTTCAAATTGCTGGATATCGTTATATTGGATACTTACCCCTTGATGATGATGCAATTTTAGAAATTCAACATAAGGATGAGGGGACAAAAAATGTTCCAGTATATGAAACTCAGGAAAGTATCCCTAATGAAGCGCCTAAAGCTGAGAAACCTAAATACACTGAGCCTGTAAGTACAGTCCCAGACGAGGCGCCTAAAGTAGAAAAACCTGACTATACGCAACCAATAGGAGCAAACCTTGTAGAGCCAGCAGTTCATGAAAAACCAGCATACACTGAACCTGTAGGTACTGTTCCAGACGAGGCTCCTAAAGCAGAGAAGCCTGAACATACAGCACCAGTTAGTGGTAATCTGGTAGAACCTGAAGTTCATAAGAAACCAGAATATACAGCACCAATTGGCGGTAATTTAGTTGAACCAGAAGTTCATGAAAAACCAGCATACACTGAACCTGTAGGTACTGTTCCAGACGAGGCTCCTAAAGCAGAGAAGCCTGATTATACGCAACCAATAGGTACAAACCTTGTAGAGCCAGAAGTTCAACCGGCATTACCAGAAGCTGTTGTGACTGACAAAGGGGAACCAGAAGTTCAACCAGCGTTGCCGGAAGCTGTTGTGACTGACAAAGGGGAACCAGAAGTTCAACCAGCGTTGCCGGAAGCTGTTGTGACTGACAAAGGGGAACCTGAAGTTCAGCCAGCGTTACCCGAAGCTGTTGTAACTGACAAAGGGGAACCAGAAGTTCAACCAGCGTTGCCGGAAGCTGTTGTGACTGACAAAGGGGAACCAGAAGTTCAACCAGCGTTGCCGGAAGCTGTTGTGACTGACAAAGGGGAACCTGAAGTTCAGCCAGCGTTACCCGAAGCTGTTGTAACTGACAAAGGCGAACCAGAAGTTCAACCAGCCTTACCCGAAGCTGTTGTGACTGACAAAGGGGAACCAGAAGTTCAGCCAGCGTTGCCGGAAGCTGTTGTGGCTGAAAAAGGGGAACCAGAAGTTCAACCAGCCTTACCCGAAGCTGTTGTGACTGACAAAGGGGAACCAGAAGTTCAACCAGCGTTGCCGGAAGCTGTTGTGACTGACAAAGGGGAACCAGAAGTTCAGCCAGCGTTACCCGAAATAGTAGTCACAGAAAAGGGAGAACCTGAAGTTCAGCCAGCGTTACCCGAAGTAGTAGTCACAGAAAAGGGAGAACCTGAAGTTCAGCCAGCGTTACCCGAAGTAGTAGTCACAGAAAAGGGAGAACCTGAAGTTCAGCCAGCGTTACCCGAAGCAGTAGTCACAGAAAAGGGAGAACCTGAAGTTCAAGCTGAGTTGCCAGAATATACGTCAAAAGTTGCTCCAACTTTGACTTTAGATAAGGTTACAGAAGATGCGATGGATCGTTCAGCTAAATTGGATTACACTCTTGAAAATACAGGTAATGCTGAAATCAAGAGCATTATAGCTGAGATTAAAGATGGGGACACTGTTGTTAAGCGAGTTGATTTATCTAAAGAAAAATTGACAGACGCTATTCAAGGTTTGGATTTATTCAAAGATTATAAAATTGCAACAACAATGACTTACAACCGTGGTGAAAGTGATGAAACATCTAAACTGGATGAAAAACTTTTGCGTTTGGAGTTGAAAAAGGTCGAAATTAAAAATATTTCATCTACTAATTTAGTGAAGGTGAATGATGATGGTACTGAAACACCTAGTGATTTCATGAGCGAAAAACCTTCTGATGAAGATGTGAAGAAAATGTACTTAAAAATCACTAGTCGTGATAATAAAGTAACACGTTTAGCAGTTGATAAGATTGAGTTGGTGACTGAAAAAGAAAAAGAACTTTATAAAATTACAGCAACTGCTCAAGATTTGATTCAACATGTTGACCCATCTAAAACTAGAAATGAATACATACATTACATTGAAAAACCTCGTCCTAAGGTTGATAATGTTTACTATAATTTTAAAGATTTAGTAGATGCTATGAATGCTGATAAAAATGGTACATTTAAAATCGGAGCAGATTTGAATGCAACGAATGTACCAACACCTAATAAAGAATATGTAACAGGGACATTTAGAGGTACATTGACCAGTGTAGAAGGAAAACAGTATTCAATTCATAACATGAAACGTCAATTATTCGGTGCTATCGAAGGTGGCTCAGTAAAAAATATTAACTTAGCAAACGTTAATATCAATATGCCTTGGATTAATGATATTTCAGCACTTGCTAAGACTGTTAAAAATGCGACAGTTGAGAATATCAAGGTTACTGGTAGCATTCTTGGAAACAATAGTATTGCTGGTATTGTTAATAAGATTGATCGTGGTGGCCTGTTAAGAAATGTAGCATTTATCGGTAAATTGCAGGCTGTTGGTGATCGTGATTGGAATTTAGCTGGTATTGCTGGTGAAATTTGGAAAGGTAACTTAGATAGAGCATATGCTGATGTAACAATCACAGGTAAACGAGCTAGAGCTGCTGGACTTGTTGCGAAATCTGATAATGGTATGGATAATTTCACTGTAGGAAAAGAGGGTTCTGTTCGTCATTCAGTTGCTAAAGGTACAATTGACATTGATAATCCAGTTGATGTTGGTGGGTTTATCAGTTCTAACTGGGTATTAGGGCAAATTGAAGATAACGTATCAATGGTGAAAGTTTCTAAAGGTGAGATCTTCTATGGTTCAAGAAATATAGATGACGAAGATGGTTACTTCTCAGGTAATAGACTTGAAAATGATTTCGTTGTTCGTGATATGAGTACAGGAGCCTCTTCATATCAACGTTCTAAACGTGTTAAAGAAATTAGTTTAGAAGAAGCTAATAAGAAAATTAAAGGGTACAATATAACAGCTAGTGGATTTGAAATTAGTGCTCTTCCTGAAGATACGCTTAACCGTACAGCACCAAAATCAGAGGAATACAAATCAACGCAAGATTACAAATCCGAACGTGATTTAGCTTATCGCAATATTGAAAAACTCCAACCATTCTACAACAAAGAGTGGATTGTTAACCAAGCTAACAAGTTGGCTGAAGAATCGAACTTGGTTAAGAAAGAAGTTCTTTCTGTTACGGGTATGAAGGATGGTCAATTCGTGACCGATTTATCGGATATCGATAAAATAATGATTCACTATGCTGATGGTACTAAGGAAGAAATGGATGTTACTAAGAATGCTGATTCTAAAGTGAAACAAGTTCGTGAATATGCCATCGCTGGACAAAACGTTGTTTATACACCAAACATGGTTGAGAAAGATCGTGTGAAACTGATTGCAGATGTGAAAGAGAAGTTATCTTCAGTCACATACGATTCGCAAGATGTTCGTAAAATTATTGGAAATCCAGCTGATTTGTATCTAGAAGAAAGCTTTACTGACGTCAAAGACAATCTTGATAAATTTGTGAAAGCTTTAGTCGAAAATGAAGATCATCAATTGAATAGTGACGAAGCTGCGATGAAAGCACTTGTGAAGAAAATTGACGATAATAAAGCGAAAATTATGATGGCTCTATCTTACTTGAACCGTTACTATAACATTAAGTATACTGACAACAGTATGAGTATCAAAGACATTATGATATTTAAACCTGACTTCTACGGTAAAACACCAAGTGTGTTAGATCGCTTGATTAACATCGGGTCTAGCGAGAAGAACTTAAAGGGTGACCGAACTCAGGATGCTTATCGTGAAATCATTGCAAGTAATACTGGTAAAGGTAGTCTTCGTAACTTCCTAGAATACAACATGCGTTTGTTCACTGAGGATAAAGACATTAACGATTGGTTTATCCATTCAGCTAAGAATGTTTATGTTTCAGAACCTAAAACTACAAATCCTGACTTTGTCAATAAACGTCATAGAGTCTTTGATGGTTTAGATAACGGTGTTCATGGACGTATGATTTTACCACTTCTAACGCTTAAGAATGCTCATATGTTCTTAATTTCAACATACAATACAATGGCTTATAGTTCATTTGAGAAATATGGTAAGTATACAGAAGAATCTCGAAACGAATTTAAGAAAGAGATTGATAATGTTGCGAAAGGTCAACAAACTTACCTTGATTTCTGGTCACGTTTAGCATTATCTAATGTTCGTGATAGACTTCTTAAGAGTCAAAATATGGTACCGACACCAGTTTGGGATAACCAGACCTACAATGGTTCTCCTGTAGGTCGTCGAGGATTTGACGGTAAAGGTAACCCTGTAGCCCCAATTCGTGAATTATATGGTCCAACGTGGCGACACCATGATAGAGACTGGCGTATGGGTGCTATGGCATCAATTTTTGATGATCCGAATAATGATGACAAGGTCTTGTTTATGGTGACGGATATGATTAGTCCGTTTGGTATTTCAGCCTTTACTCACGAAACAACACACGTAAACGATAGAATGCTTTACTTCGGTGGTCATAGACATCGTCAAGGTACAGACGTTGAAGCCTATGCTCAAGGTATGTTACAAACACCAGATAAATCGACAACCAATGGTGAATATGGCGCTTTGGGTCTTAACATGGCTTATCATCGTGAAAATGATGGTGATCAGTGGTATAATTATGATCCAGATAAATTGAAAACTCGTGAAGATATCGACCGTTATATGAGAAATTATAATGATGCTCTTATGATGTTAGACCATCTTGAGGCTGATGCTGTATTACCACGATTAAAAGGTGACAATGGCAAGTGGTTCAAGAAAATTGACAGAGTCGATAGACATGTTGATGGTTTAAATAAATTAACTGCTCCACACCAATGGGATAAAGTTCGTGACCTAAATGATGGAGAGAAAACTAAATCATTAGCAAGTATCGATGATTTGGTTGATAATAACTTTATGACCAAACATAATAATCCAGGTAATGGTATATTCCGACCAGAGGACTTTACGCCTAATTCAGCATATGTTAATGTTCAAATGATGGCTGGTATTTATGGTGGTAATACAAGCAAAGGTGCTCCTGGTTCATTATCATTTAAACACAATGCTTTTCGTATGTGGGGTTACTTTGGATATGCAAATGGATTCATTGGATATGTCTCTAGCAAATATCAAGATGAAGCTAATAGACAAAATAATAGCTTATTAGGAGATGATTTTATCATCAAGAAAGTATCTGGAGACAAGTTCAAGACACTTGAAGAGTGGAAGAGACATTGGTACGAGGAGGTTCTTGCTAAAGCTAAGAAAGGCTTTGAAGGTATCGATATTGATGGCGTCCATATCAGTAACTATGATGAGTTAAGGCCTTTATTTGATAAAGCAGTCGAAGAAGATTTGAAAAAAACAGATGACTTCTCTCATACTGTAGCTCTTAAATCTAAGGTATTCAAAGCTCTTCTTAAAAATACAGACGGTTTCTTTAACCAACTGTTTAAAAAAGACATTTAAATGTTTAGAATATAAAGGGAACAGTTTTTTGCTCCCTCTGAAAAGTCATCATTTGATGGCTTTCAAAAAGCACCTCAAAAAAGGTATTGCCAAGTTACAATACCTTTTTTTGAGGCTCTTTTATCTTGTCCTTGTTTCAATTGACGATGCAACATTATGTACTGTTTTGCTTCATTTTATTATAAAAGGACTTAGTCCTGTGCAGTACAGAACTAAATCCTTTCAATAATTATTTGTGCAACTTTTTGGGGTTAGTAAAGAGAAGCTTGTTTTTGTTCATTCTCTTTCTGTATTAAGTCTCTTAGTCTTTATTTTCGTATGGCAAGATCAAGTTCAAGATGATTCCTGTCATGGCTGATAGGGCAGTACCTGAAAGGGTAACTGGACCAAGTTTAAGGATAGCTCCCCCAAGTCCAAGGACCAACATAGCACTTGCGATGATTAGGTTACGCATTTGAGCGAAATCAACACGTTCTTTAATCAAGACTTTCAAACCGTTGCTGGCGATAACTCCATAGAGAAGGATTGACATACCACCAAGTACAGCATTTGGAATAGTTGAAATCAAGGCTGTGAATTTACCAAGGAAGCTAAGGGCAATTGCGATAAAGGCAGCGTTACGGATAACTGAGACAGAAGCGATACGAGTCATACCGATAACCCCTGTATTTTCTCCATAAGTTGTGTTGGCTGGTCCACCAAGGAAGGCAGAAACTGAAGTTGCGATACCGTCACCAAGAAGAGTACGGTGAAGACCTGGTTCTTTCAAGAATTGACGGCCACAGATTTGACCCAAAACAGTATGGTCTCCGATATGTTCAGAAATTGTTACGATAGCGATTGGCAAAATGGCGATGGTTTCTGGACCAAAGTAAAGATTGTATTCTTTAAAGGCACCACCAGTGCTAAATGGCAAGTAGAAACCAGGAATTTCAAACCAGTTAGCTTTAAGAACTGGTGTAAAGTCAACCAAGCCAAGAGTTAGTGCGAAGAGGTAACCACCGATAATGGCAAAGAGGAAAGGAATGATTCGTAGGAAGCCCTTTCCTTTAGTATTGATAAAGGCAGCAATCAAGAAAGTAACAACGGCTACAAGAGCATTTTTCCAGTTTCCATCAGCTACAAGACCAGCGTTGGTAACAGCTGAACCTGCAAGTCCAAGACCGATAACGATGATCATAGGTCCGATGATGATTGGTGGCAAGAGTTTATCAATCCATTTTGTACCTGCAAAACGAACACCAGCAGCCACCAGGACATAGACCAAACCAGTTAAGATAACCCCTGTTTGAGCAGCAGACACATCACCACCCATTTCTTTCATAGCAAGCGACATTGCTGTGATAAAGGCAAATGAAGAACCTAGATAAACTGGAACTTTAAATCCAGTTGAAATCATGTAGATGAGTGTCCCGACACCTGAAGCAAAAAGGGCAACAGATACAGGCATTCCCAAAATCAAGGGTACCAAGATGGTTGCACCGAACATGGCGAAAACGTGTTGGAAACTAAGGAGAATTCCTTTTCCAGCTGAAGGACGTTGGTCAACGTCTAGTAACAAATCAACAGTTGATTCTTGTTTCATATAAACCTCACTTTTGGGCATCAAAAAAGAGCCCATTATTTTACAGCAATAGGCCCTCAGAGTAAGACTTCTCTAAAATCTAGACTTTAAAGAGTTTTAAATATTTCTGCGTCTTCGTCACCTCACGGGATGACATTAAAAACCTTTGCTTGTGATAGTATAGCAAAAATTACAAACTTTGTAAATATTTTTTTACTAAAAAGATTAAAGCGGGCGTTTATTGGGCATGCCAGCCTTACGTGGATATTTATTTGGTGTTTCCTTTTTCTTTTCCACCACTGTGATGTAACGCGGATCTCCATTTGGTAGAGCGTAGCTGAGATTGTCTTCGACCTTACTAAAAAGGAGGTTGAGGGCATTTTTGGCTTCTAATAATTCCTCAGGCGCATTGCTGGCCTTGAGTGCCAATAGTTTGCCACCAACTTTAAGGTAAGGAATTGTCAATTCAGACAAGACCTGCATACGGGCTACAGCACGAGCCGTTACAAAATCATATTGAGCACGGAAGTTCTTGTCTTGGGCAAAATCTTCGGCACGTCCATGGTAGAAGTGAACACCGCTCAAATCTAGCTCTTGAGCCAAGAGTTGGAGGAAGTTGATGCGCTTATTGAGTGAATCAATGATGGTCACATCTAACTGAGGATAGAGGATTTTCATTGGTAGACTAGGAAATCCTGCCCCAGCACCGATGTCAAGAAGTTTGATAGTTTCATTAGGAATCAAACCTTGAAGAATGGGTGCAATCGAATCGTAAAAATGTTTGAGATAAACTTCATCCTTGTCCGTAATGGCTGTTAGATTAATTTTTTCATTCCACTCGACCAAGAGTTCAAAATAGCGTTCAAATTGTTTTTTTTGCTGGTCCGAAAGTGGAAGGTTCTGCTCGGCAAGCAAGTTGTAAAATGTTTCTGGTTTCATAGTTATTTCCTTCTTTAGTATCATCTTATTTTACCACAATCATTAAAAATTTGATATACTGGTACTAATCTAAAAGTAGAAAGGACTTATATTATGACTTGGATTATTTTTGGAGTTATCGCTCTTATTGTTATTTTTGTGATTGTTAGCTATAACGGTTTGGTTAAGAATCGTATGCAAACAAAGGAGGCTTGGAGCCAGATTGATGTTCAGTTGAAACGTCGAAATGATCTCTTGCCAAACTTGATTGAAACTGTAAAAGGTTATGCCAAATATGAAGGTTCTACCCTTGAAAAGGTGGCAGAACTGCGTAACCAAGTGGCAGCAGCGACTTCACCAGCAGAAGCTATGAAAGCTAGTGATGCCCTTACTCGTCAGGTTTCAGGTATTTTTGCAGTTGCAGAAAGTTATCCAGATTTGAAAGCTAGTGCCAACTTTGTTAAATTGCAAGAGGAGTTGACAAACACAGAAAATAAAATTTCTTACTCTCGTCAACTCTATAACAGTGTTGTCAGCAACTACAATGTAAAATTAGAAACTTTCCCAAGCAATATTATCGCTGGAATGTTTGGATTTAAAGCAGCAGATTTCCTTCAAACACCAGAAGAGGAAAAGGCAGTTCCTAAAGTTGATTTTAGCGGTTTAGGTGACTAAGATGTTGTTTGATCAAATTGCAAGCAATAAACGAAAAACCTGGATTTTGTTGCTGGTATTTTTCCTACTCTTAGCTCTCGTCGGCTATGCGGTTGGTTACCTCTTTATGCGATCCGGGCTTGGTGGTTTGGTTATCGCACTGATTATCGGATTTATCTATGCCTTGTCCATGATTTTTCAATCGACAGAGATTGTCATGTCCATGAATGGAGCGCGTGAGGTAGATGAACAAACGGCACCAGACCTCTACCATGTAGTGGAAGATATGGCTATGGTCGCTCAGATTCCTATGCCCCGTGTTTTCATCATTGATGATCCAGCCTTAAATGCCTTTGCGACAGGTTCTAACCCCCAAAATGCGGCGGTTGCTGCGACGTCAGGTCTCCTAACTATCATGAATCGTGAAGAACTAGAAGCTGTTATGGGACATGAAGTCAGTCATATTCGTAACTACGATATCCGCATTTCGACTATTGCTGTTGCCCTTGCTAGTGCTATCACCATGCTTTCTAGTATGGCAGGTCGTATGATGTGGTGGGGTGGAGCAGGTCGCAGACGAAGTGACGATGACCGAGATGGAAATGGCTTAGAGATCATTATGCTAGTGGTTTCCCTCCTAGCTATTGTGCTGGCACCTCTCGCTGCAACCTTAGTGCAACTAGCTATTTCTCGTCAGAGGGAATTTCTAGCTGATGCTTCCAGTGTCGAGTTGACTCGTAATCCTCAAGGGATGATCAATGCTCTACGTAAGTTGGATAATAGTAAACCTATGAGTCGTCCTGTAGATGATGCCAGCAGTGCACTTTATATCAATGATCCCAAGAAAGGGGGAGGGTTCCAAAAACTATTTCATACCCACCCACCTATCTCAGAACGGATTGAGCGTTTGAAACATATGTAAAATTTGCCTATACAATACTAAAAAATGAGCATTCTCGTAGTTGGAGATGCTCATTTTCTTATATAATGAACTCAGAAATCAATTGGTTAGGATACAATTTATATTCTTCGAAAATCTCTTCAAACAGCATCAGCTTCGCCTTGCTGTACTTAAGTCCAGCCTGCGGCTAGCTTCCTAGTTTGCTCTTTGATTTTCATTGAGTATTAGAATTTCTTTAGGAAACTTCGTTCAGAACACATGATATATCGAAGAAGGATCTAGACTCTATGCCAAATGGAAGATGGCAACTGATATTGTTTTTAGAAAATTAGAGAATATTTTTGGTGAGCTCAGAGTGTGTGTTAGAGACAACTAGACCAGCATAGTAGAGCTTGAATTCATTTTCACGAGCATGGATTTTACAAATCAGCTATTCAAAAACCACACAGTTGTTTTCAGCTTGATTGTGAGCAAAACTGAAATCACTATGCGGTTTTATTGAGAAGCTAGTTTTTGTTCAGCCTTTTTTATAGTCTATTTCGGAAAACTTCGTACATGAGGATGGCTGCAGCAACACTGGCATTGAGACTTTGAACATGGCCATTCATAGGAATGGTAATCATTTCATCGACTTGTTTTTTGATGTTGCTAGAGATGCCTTTTCCTTCATTTCCAATGATGAGAGCAATTTTCCCTTTTGTATTCCACTTGTGGCAAGGAGTACCGTTCATATCTGTTCCAAAGGTCCAGAAGCCTTCATCCTTGAGTTTGTCTAGAGTTTGACTGAGGTTGGTTACTCGGGCAATCGGAACGTGTTCAATAGCACCTGTGGCCGTTTTGGCAACGACAGGAGTAACACCGACAGCACGGTGTTTGGGAATGATGACACCTGAAACGTTGGTCGCATCGGCTGTTCGCAAGATAGAACCCAGATTATGGGGGTCGGTTAAGCCATCCAGAATTAATAGCAAAGGATTTTCTTCTTGGCGTGTTTTGACAAGGATTTGGTCCAGCTCACTATAGGCAAATTCGGACACTCGTAGAACAAAACCTTGGTGGACAGCACCTTCAGTCATCTCAGAGAGGGATTTTTTTGAAGTCCAAGAAATGGACACCTTCTTTTCTGTAGCCAGTTCCTTGACTTTCTCAACATTCTTACCTCGGAGATCTTCTTGGAGGTAGAGTTTGTTGCCAGTGTTTGCGAGGAGAGCTTCGGTAACGGCGTGGACGCCATAGACAATATCATTTGTTTTCATGCCTCTATTATAACACAAAACCCCGTCTTGCAACGGGATTTTCTTTATTCTAGAATTAGTAAACCATCTTTAACTGCAAATGGGTCTTTTTCATTGATACGATCGTAAAACATGATGCCGTTGATGTGGTCAATTTCATGCTGAACAACGATGGAGTTGTAGCCTTTGAGCTTGATACGGTGTTTTTCTCCATCTTTGTCAAAGTAGTCAACAGTAACACGAGCATGGCGAACAACATAGCCAGGCACGTTACGGTCAACAGACAGGCAACCTTCTCCTTCACCAAGAGCAGCGTCTTGAACAGAGTGAGAGACGATTTTTGGATTGTACATAATAGCTTGTAAGTCGTAGGCTTCCTCTGGAGTTTCGCCTTCTTCGACAATATTTGGCACCAAAACAGCGATAATGCGTTTTGAGATATCTAATTGAGGAGCAGCAAGTCCTACCCCACCGCGTAGCCCCATTTTTTCAGCCATGACAGGATCTTGGGAATGTTTGAGGAATTGCATCATCTTTTCGCCAAGGATGATTTCTTGGTCAGACAAGGGAAAAGTGACTTCCTCAGCAACTGCGCGTAGAGTAGGATTCCCCTCGCGGATAATATCGTTCATATCAATTAAGTGAGCAGCTTTTGTAATACGTTCTATAGCAGACATTTTCTCTCCTTTCATTACTTCTACATGATATCACAAAATGACAAGGATTGAAAGCATTACGGCATCGAGTTTTTATAGAAAATGCCTAGTAGGTTCGATTCAATTGTGAAAGAAATACTTATCTGTGTTATAATAAAAAGAAAAGGCTTGCATAAGAAAGTAGGGAGAATGAAGATGCAAAGAAGACAAGATAGAAATCAGGGTGGTTTAGCTTTTCGTTTTATGAAGGGCTTGGTAAACTTTTTTAGGAGTTATCGCAAGTGGAGCAATAAAGGATTTGTGGCGGTACTCTTGCTAGCAGTTACTTTATCAATGGGTTTGGTCTTGTTGTTTGAAAGTTTCCAAGGCATGCCTCTGACCAGTCAAAAACGAGATACTATTTCTAAAGAGGAGACTAAGCAAAAGTCTCAGGAGCAGGAAGAGGAAAAAACTGCCAGAATTATGGCCCACGGTGATTTGCTCTACCACGATGGACTTTTCTTTTCAGCTAAAAAAGAAGACGGTACCTATGACTTTCATGAGAATTTTGAGTATGTGACACCTTGGCTTAAGCAAGCAGATTTAGCTATTGGTGACTTTGAAGGAACCATTAATAAGGATCATTATTTAGCTGGTTATCCTCTCTTTAATGCTCCTGCTGAAGTTATGGATGCCATTAAGGATGCAGGTTATCATGTGCTGGATTTAGCTCATAATCATATTTTGGATTCGCAAATTGAGGGAGTTATTTCAACGGCCGATATTATTGAGAAAGCTGGAATCACTCCAATCGGAGTTTATACGCATGAACCACGTGATCAGGCTCCTCTGGTCATTAAGGAAGTGAATGGTATCAAGGTTGCTCTTTTGGCCTATTCCTATGGATTTAATGGAATTGAGCAGTATATTTCTCAGGAAGACTATAATCGTTATCTTTCAGATTTAAACGAAGATAAGATGAAGGCTGAAATTGAACGGGCAGAGAAGGAAGCAGATATCACCATTATCATGCCTCAGATGGGTGTTGAGTATCGATTGGAACCAACTGAAGAACAAAAAGCTCTTTATCACAAGATGATTGATTGGGGGGCGGATATCATCTTTGGAGGGCATCCTCACGTTGTGGAACCATCTGAAACGGTTGAAAAAGATGGAGACAAGAAACTCATTATCTATTCAATGGGGAACTTCATTTCCAATCAACGGCTTGAATCTATGGGAGATGAAGAAAATGCTAAGTGGACTGAACGTGGCGTTCTCATGGACGTGACCATTAAGAAGAAGGATGGAAAAACAACTATCGGAACAGCTAAAGCTCATCCTACTTGGGTCAATCGAACACCAAAGGGAACCTTTTCACCAGAAGGCTATCCTTTATATCATTATCAAACCTATATCTTGGAAGATTTCATAGAGGGTGGCAGTCATCGTGATCAAATAGATGAAGCGACTAAGGAACGAATTGATACAGCCTACAAAGAAATGAACGAACATGTGGGATTGAAGTGGGATTAGTTTGAATCCAGAGGGAAGTAAATGACGATTAAGGTAATTGCGACAGATATGGATGGAACCTTGCTGGATGCTAGAGGCCAGCTGGATCTCCCACGTTTGGAAAAGATTTTAGATCAGTTGGATCAAAGGGGCATTCGTTTTGTCATCGCGACTGGGAATGAAATTCACCGCATGAGGCAACTACTGGGGCATTTGGTGGATAGAGTGGTTCTGGTTGTTGCCAATGGTGCTCGTATGTTTGAAAACAATGAACTGATTCAGGCTCAGACTTGGGATGATGCTATTGTTGATAAGGCTTTGGCTCATTTCAAGGGTCGAGAGTGTCAGGACCAGTTTGTTGTAACGGGTATGAAGGGTGGTTTCGTCAAGGAAGGTACGATTTTCACAGACCTTGAAAGTTTTATGACTCCAGAAATGATTGAAAAATTCTACCAACGGATGCAGTTTGTGGATGAGTTAACATCTGACCTTTTTGGAGGTGTGCTCAAGATGAGTATGGTAGTTGGTGAAGAGCGTTTGAGTTCGGTCTTGGAAGAAATCAATGACCTCTTTGATGGCCGTGTTCGGGCTGTATCGAGTGGCTATGGTTGCATTGATATCCTCCAAGCTGGGATTCATAAAGCATGGGGCTTGGAAGAATTACTCAAGCGTTGGGACTTGAACCCCCAACAAATCATGGCTTTTGGCGATAGTGAAAATGATGTTGAAATGCTTGAAATGGCTGGAATTGCCTATGCGATGGAAAATGCTGATGAGAAAGCCAAAGCTGTGGCGACTGCTCTAGCGCCAGCTAACAGCCAAGGAGGAGTTTATCAAGTCTTGGAAAACTGGTTAGAAAAAGGAGAATGAAGTGGCAGTACAGTTATTAGAAAATTGGTTACTAAAGGAACAAGGCAAAATCCAAACCAAATACCGTCACTTAAATCAAGTTTCTGTTGTTGAACCAGACATTCTTTTTATTGGGGATTCCATTGTTGAGTATTACCCTTTGCAGGAACTATTTGGGACTTCAAAGACCATTGTCAATCGAGGCATTCGAGGTTATCAGACAGGGCTGTTACTAGAGAACCTAGATGCGCATCTTTACGGTGGAGCAGTAGATAAAATTGTCCTTTTGATTGGGACAAATGATATCGGAAAAGATGTGCCTTTGAATGATGCTCTCAATAATCTCGAAGCTACCATTCAATACATTGTTCGCGATTACCCACTGACAGAGATTAAATTGCTTTCTATTTTGCCAGTCAATGAGGGAGAGGAGTACAAGCAGACAGTCTATATCCGCTCGAATGAAAAAATTCAGAACTGGAATCACGCCTATCAAGAGCTTGCTTCTGCCTACATGCAGGTAGAATTTGTGCCAGTTTTTGATAGTTTGACAGACCAGGCAGGCCAACTCAAAAAAGAATTTACAACTGATGGGCTGCACCTCAGTGTTGCTGGTTATCAGGTTTTGACTAAAGCTTTGAAAGACTATCTTTTTTAGTTAATTGATTTTCTTTTTGCATTTTTGAGTTAGATAAGGTATAATGATCTTATTGTCTTTTGGGGTCGTTACGGATTCGACAGGCATTATGAAGCATATTTTGCGACTCGTGTGGCGACGTAAACGCTCAGTTAAATATAACTGCAAAAAATAACACTTCTTACGCTCTAGCTGCCTAAAAACCAGCAGGCGTGACCCGATTTGGATTGCTCGTGTTCAATGACAGGTCTTATTATTAGCGAGATACGATTGAGTCTTGTCTAGTGGCTTGATAAGAGATTGATAGACTCGCAGTTTCTAGGCTTGAGTTATGTGTCGAGGGACTGTTAAAATAATACATAACCTATGGTTGTAGACAAATATGTTGGCAGGTGTTTGGACGTGGGTTCGACTCCCACCGGCTCCATTATTCCTTTGCATTCTTTTGCATTCCTTGGTAAAACGTTGTTAAATCAACGTTTTTTATTTTTGTCTTTGGTATTCCTTGGTATTCTTTTGCGAAAAAAGGATACAACAAAGGAGTCACAAATAGATCCTAAAACAGACCCTATTTTTAAAAAAGCGATAAAAAAAGATACAACATTTTTGTCGTATCCTAAAAATCTATGTACTTCATAAAGCGTTCTTTGGCTCCATTATGCGTTTTTGTGATTTTAAAACTTGCTAGCTGATTTTTTACAATCCTGCAAAATCTTTGATTTCTTGTGCTGACATTGAAGAGTCGCAACGGACATTGATTTGTCCATCCGTAATGTGAACGAAGCCTGGTACAGTTGGGATTCCGTAGCGTGAGCGGAATTCTTGCAACTCATTGAGTTGGCTTGGTTCTTCACTATTGATGAAGTAGATGTGAGCTTTAGTTTCAGATACTACACCTGCCAATGTACCAGCAAATTTACGGCAGTAAGGGCAAGTTTTACGACCGATAAAGAAGGTTGCAGTTTCTTTTTTATCAAGAGCTTCTTGCGCACGCGCAACTGTAGTGACTTCAAGGTCTTTGATATTATCTAAAAATTGTTCCATGAGATTACCTCGCTTTCATTGATAAGTCTAGTATGCCATAAAGTTTCTAAAATTGCTTAGATTTGATACGAAAAAAAGATGAGATTATTTGGTCTCATCTTTTATAGGATTTTATTTTACAAAAGCATTGATTTCTGCTTCGATATTAGCA
The DNA here is from genome assembly GCF_002096845.1 of Streptococcus mitis. Taxonomy (GTDB): domain Bacteria; phylum Bacillota; class Bacilli; order Lactobacillales; family Streptococcaceae; genus Streptococcus; species Streptococcus mitis_A. Next base: position 32,779 of record NZ_NCVK01000018.1, on the reverse strand, counting down.
ATCTTAGCTTGTGATTCTTCGTTGGTTTCACCGACAACTGCAATGTAGAACTTGATTTTTGGTTCTGTACCTGAAGGGCGAACAGCAATCCATGAACCGTCAGCAAGTGTGTATTTCAACACATCACTTGGAGGAGTTGTTAAGTTTGTAACAGTACCGTCAGCAGCAGTAGCAGTTTGTGCCTTGAAGTCTTCTACGACAGTGATAGCTGTTGCGTTCCATTCTTTCGGAGCATTGTTACGGAATTTAGCCATAATCGCTTTGATTTGTTCAGCACCATCGACACCTGAAAGGGTAACAGAGATAGTCTTTTCTGCGTAGTAGCCATATTCTTTATAGATTTCTTCGATACCGTCAGCAAGGGTCAAATCACGTGAACGGTAGTAGGCAGCAAGTTCAGCAACGACTAGAACAGCTTGGATAGCGTCTTTATCACGTACGAATGGTTTAATCAAGTAACCGAAGCTTTCTTCAAATCCCATCATGTAAGTGTGATTGTGTTTTTCTTCGAATTCTTGGATTTTTTCAGCGATAAATTTGAAACCTGTCAAAACGTTGAACATAGTTGCGCCGTAGCTTTCAGCAATCTTCGTTACCAAGTCAGTTGATACGATAGATTTGCAAAGGGCTGCATTTTCAGGAAGAGTTCCAGCGTTTTTGTGGGCTTCCAAGATGTATTTTGACATGATAGCACCGATTTGGTTACCTGAAAGGTTGAGGTAGTTACCATCTTTTTGAAGAACTTCAACACCAACACGGTCAGCATCAGGGTCAGTTGCAACAAGAACATCTGCACCAACTTGACGACCAAGTTCTTCAGCAAGGGCAAAGGCTGCTTGGCTTTCTGGGTTTGGAGATTTTACAGTTGAGAAGTCAGGGTCAGCAGTTGCTTGCGCTTCAACGACTTGAACTGAGTCAAATCCTGCTTGGGCAAGAGCACGACGAGCCAACATTTCACCAGTACCATGAAGTGGTGTGTAGACAATCTTCATGTCTTTACCGAATTCTTCAATCAAGGCTGGGTTGATGTTTACGTCCTTAACCTCTTTAAGGTATTCTACGTCAACGGCTTCTCCGATAACTTCAATCAAGCCAGAAGCTTTTTCAGCTTCCACATCAGCAACTTCTACCGCAAATGGGTTTTCGATTGCACGGATATAAGTAGTCAAAGCGTCTGCGTCGTGTGGAGGCATTTGTCCACCGTCTTCACCGTAAACCTTGTATCCGTTAAATGGAGCAGGGTTGTGGCTGGCTGTGACCATGATACCTGCGAAACAGTTGAGGTGACGAACTGCAAATGAGAGTTCTGGAGTTGGACGAAGGCTTTCAAATACATAAGATTTGATGCCGTGTTTAGCAAGAACTGCCGCAGATTCAAAGGCAAACTCAGGTGAGAAGTGACGGCTATCGTAGGCGATTGCTACACCACGTTCTTTTTGATTTCCACCTTTTGACTCAATCAAACGAGCCAAACCTTCAGTAGCTTGGCGAACAACGTAGATGTTGATGCGGTTTGTACCAGCACCAATCAAGCCACGCATACCTGCAGTACCAAATTCAAGATTTGTATAGAAGGCATCTTCCTTTGTTTTTTCGTCCATATTTTCCAAATCTTGACGAAGGTAGTCAGGAAGCTCCGCAAAATCAACCCATTTTTGGTAATTTTCTTGGTAAGACATTAAAATTCTCCTTTTTGTAAATTGTTTTGACCGTTCACATTATAGCACTTTTTAGCATTTTAGTAAAACGGTAGCATAATTTTCAGAAAAGTGGTGTCATATGCTGGTTTATCAAGTCTTGAATGCCTTAGGGAAACATGCTATACTACTTGTATGATTATTTTACAAGCTAATAAAATTGAACGTTCTTTTGCAGGAGAGGTTCTTTTTGATAATATCAACCTGCAAGTTGATGAACGTGATCGGATAGCCCTTGTTGGGAAAAATGGTGCAGGAAAGTCTACTCTTTTGAAGATTTTGGTTGGAGAAGAGGAGCCAACTAGCGGAGAAATCAATAAGAAAAAAGATATTTCTCTGTCTTACCTAGCTCAAGATAGCCGTTTTGAGTCTGAAAATACCATTTATGATGAAATGCTTCATGTCTTTGATGATTTGCGTCGGACGGAGAAACAACTTCGTCAGATGGAGTTGGAGATGGGTGAAAAGTCTGGTGAAGATTTGGATAAACTGATGTCAGATTACGATCGCTTATCTGAGAATTTTCGTCAAGCAGGTGGCTTTACCTATGAAGCTGATATTCGAGCGATTTTGAATGGATTCAAGTTTGACGAATCTATGTGGCAGATGAAAATTGCCGAGCTTTCTGGTGGTCAAAATACCCGTCTGGCTCTTGCTAAAATGCTTCTTGAAAAGCCAAATCTCTTGGTCTTGGACGAGCCAACCAACCACTTGGATATTGAAACGATTGCCTGGCTAGAGAATTACTTGGTAAACTATAGCGGTGCCCTCATTATTGTCAGCCACGACCGTTATTTCTTGAATAAGGTTGCGACGATTACGCTGGATTTGACCAAGCATTCCTTGGATCGCTATGTGGGCAATTACTCTCGTTTTGTCGAGTTGAAAGAGCAAAAACTAGCTACTGAGGCAAAAAATTATGAAAAGCAACAGAAGGAAATTGCAGCTCTGGAAGACTTTGTCAACCGCAATCTAGTCCGAGCTTCAACGACTAAACGTGCCCAATCTCGCCGTAAACAACTGGAAAAAATGGAGCGTTTGGACAAGCCTGAAACTGGTAAGAAATCAGCAAACATGACCTTCCAGTCTGAGAAAACGTCGGGCAATATTGTCTTGACTGTTGAAAATGCAGCTGTTGGCTATGATGGGGAAGTCCTGTCACAACCGATTAACCTAGACCTTCGTAAGATGAATGCTGTTGCTATTGTTGGACCAAACGGTATTGGAAAATCAACCTTTATCAAGTCTATTGTGGACCAGATTCCGTTTATCAAGGGTGAAAAGCGATTTGGCGCTAATGTTGAGGTTGGCTACTATGATCAGACTCAAAGCAAGCTGACACCAAGTAATACGGTACTTGATGAACTTTGGAATGATTTTAAACTGACACCAGAAGTTGAAATCCGTAACCGTCTAGGTGCCTTCCTTTTCTCAGGAGATGATGTTAAAAAATCAGTCGGCATGCTGTCTGGTGGCGAAAAAGCTCGTTTGCTTTTGGCTAAATTGTCTATGGAGAACAACAACTTCTTGATTCTGGATGAGCCAACCAACCACTTGGATATTGATAGCAAGGAAGTGTTGGAAAATGCCTTGATTGACTTCGATGGAACTCTTCTATTCGTCAGCCATGACCGTTACTTTATCAATCGTGTGGCCACTCATGTTTTGGAATTGTCCGAGAATGGTTCGACTCTCTACTTGGGAGATTACGACTACTATGTCGAGAAGAAAGCAGAAGTAGAAATGAGCCAGACTGAGGAAGCTTCAACTAACAATCAAGCAAAGGAAGCAAGTCCAGTCAATGACTATCAAGCTCAGAAAGAAAGTCAAAAAGAAGTTCGCAAACTCATGCGGCAAATCGAAAATCTAGAAGCTGAAATTGAAGAGCTAGAAAGTCAAAGTCAAGCCATTTCTGAACAAATGTTGGAAACAAACGATGCCGACAAACTGATGGAACTACAGGCTGATCTGGACAAAATCAGCCACCGTCAGGAAGAAGCTATGCTTGAGTGGGAAGAATTATCAGAGCAGGTGTAAAGATGGAACATCTTGGAAAAGTATTTCGTGAATTTCGAACAAGTGGAAATTATTCTTTAAAGGAGGCGGCAGGGGAGTCCTGTTCAACTTCTCAGTTATCTCGCTTTGAGCTTGGGGAGTCTGACCTAGCAGTCTCACGTTTCTTTGAGCTTTTGGATAACATTCATGTCACAATCGAAAATTTCATGGATAAGGCAAGGAATTTTCATAATCATGAACATGTTGCCATGATGGGACAAATTGTGCCTCTTTACTATTCAAATGATATTGCAGGTTTTCAAAAGATTCAAAGGGAACAACTTGAAAAGGCTAAGAGTTCGACGAATCCCCTTTATTTTGAGCTGAACTGGATTTTGCTACAAGGTCTGATTTGTCAAAGAGATTCGAGTTATGATATGAAGCAAGATGATTTGGATAAGGTAGCAGATTATCTCTTCAAAACAGAAGAATGGACCATGTATGAGTTGATTCTTTTCGGTAACCTCTATAGTTTCTACGATGTGGATTATGTCACTCGGATTGGTAGAGAAGTTATGGAGAGGGAGGAATTTTACCTAGAGATTGGTCGCCATAAGAGATTAGTGTTGATTTTGGCCCTCAATTGTTATCAACATTGTTTAGAGCATCTTTCTTTTGACAATGCAAGCTATTTTGAGACTTATACAGAGAAGATTATTGGTAAAAACATTAGTCTTTATGAACGGAATATTTTACATTACCTCAAAGGTTTTGCCTTATATCAAAAAGGAAAGTGTAAAGAAGGTTGTAGCCAAATGCAAGAAGCCATGCATATTTTTGACGTGCTAGGTCTTCCAGAGCAAGTAGCCTATTATCAGGAACACTATGAAAAATTTGTCAAAGACTAATTTTCCCAAATAAGGGAAAAAATAAAAAGCTCCTTTCAGTTTTGATACAATAGTTTCAAAATTTGAGAGGAGTTTTTATATGAACCGCTATGCAGTACAGTTGATTAGCCGTGGAGCTGTTAACAAGATAGGGAATATGCTCTATGATTATGGAAATAGTGTCTGGTTGGCTTCCATGGGAACTATCGGACAGACAGTTTTAGGAATGTATCAGATTTCTGAACTCGTCACATCTATTCTCGTAAATCCTTTTGGTGGAGTTATATCAGACCGTTTTTCTCGTCGTAAGATTTTAATGACTACAGACCTTGTTTGTGGGATTCTTTGTCTGGCTATTTCTTTCATAAGGAATGACAGTTGGATGATTGGGGCTTTGATTGGGGCTAATATTGTGCAGGCGATTGCCTTTTCCTTTTCTAGACCAGCAAATAAGGCCATTATCACAGAATTAGTAGAGAAGGATGAACTGGTCCTCTACAATTCTCGTTTGGAGTTGGTCTTGCAGGTTGTCAGTGTGAGTTCTCCTGTACTTTCTTTTCTGGTTTTACAATTTGCAAGTCTTCGTATTACCTTGGTATTAGATGCCCTTAGTTTTTTCCTCGCTTTTGGCTTAGTAGCCTTGCTTCCAAAGAAAGAAGAGAAGACTACGGGTGAGAAGAAACTTACATTCAAAGTTATTTGTGCTGATATCAAGGAGGGAGTTCACTATATTGTGAAGCAAAAGGAAATCTTCTTTTTACTAGTCATGGCTTCAAGTGTCAATTTTTTCTTTGCAGCTTTTAATTACCTCCTTCCCTTTTCAAATCAGCTCTATGGAGTTCAAGGTGCCTATGCCACTATTTTAACTATGGGCGCTATCGGTTCTATTGTTGGGGCGCTGCTAGCTAGTAAGATTAAAGCCAGTATGGAAATGCTTCTGTTTTTGTTGGCTCTGACTGGACTTGGGGTGATGATAATGGGATTTACCCTCCCATCCTATCTTACTTTTTCAGGCAATTTCGTTTGTGAATTATTTATGACGATTTTCAATATTCACTTTTTTACTCAAGTACAAACCAAGGTTGAAGGTGAATATCTGGGAAGAGTTCTCAGTTCGATTTATACCTTAGCTATACTTTTTATGCCAATTGCAACAGGTTTGATGACCTTTCTTCCAAGTGTCCATCTTTATTCTTTCTTGATTATTGGACTTGGAGTCGTAGCCTTATCTTGCTTAGCTCTCGGATATGTTCGAACTCATTTTGAAAAAGAGACATAAGTTTGCTTGGACTTCAAAAATAATTCCAATCTAAGTGTTTTTTCTGCCCTTCTCGTTTGTGAGGAGGGCTTAGTTTATGGTAAAATGGTTTTATGAATAAAAGAATGAATGAGTTGGTCGCCTTGCTCAATCGCTATGCGACTGAGTACTATACCAGCGATAATCCGTCGGTTTCAGACAGTGAGTATGACCGTCTTTACCGTGAGTTGGTCGAGTTGGAGTCTGCCTATCCAGATCAAGTGTTAGCAGACAGTCCGACCCATCGTGTTGGTGGCAAAGTCTTAGATGGTTTTGAAAAATACAGTCATCAGTATCCTCTTTATAGTTTGCAGGATGCTTTTTCACGTGAGGAGCTTGAAGCTTTTGATGCGCGTGTTCGTAAGGAAGTGGCTCATCCAACCTATATTTGTGAGCTGAAAATCGATGGTTTGTCAATCTCGCTTACTTATGAAAAGGGGATTTTAGTTGCTGGGGCAACACGTGGAGATGGTTCTATTGGTGAAAATATAACAGAAAATCTCAAACGTGTTAAGGACATTCCTTTGACCTTGCCAGAAGAACTTGATATTACAGTTCGTGGGGAATGTTACATGCCACGCGCTTCTTTTGACCAGGTTAACCAAGCTCGCCAAGAAAATGGAGAGCCTGAATTTGCCAATCCTCGTAATGCAGCGGCAGGCACCCTGCGACAGTTGGATACAGCAGTAGTTGCCAAGCGCAATCTTGCAACGTTTCTCTATCAAGAAGCCAGCCCTTCAACTCGTGACAGCCAAGAAAAGGTTTTGAAGCACCTAGAACAACTTGGTTTTGTAGTCAATCCTAAGCGGATTTTGGCTGAAAATATAGATGAAATCTGGCATTTTATCCAAGAAGTAGGAGAGGAACGAGACAGTCTTCCCTATGATATCGATGGGGTGGTGATCAAGGTAAACGACCTATCAGGTCAAGAAGAACTTGGCTTTACCGTTAAGGCTCCAAAGTGGGCAGTAGCTTACAAGTTCCCTGCTGAGGAAAAAGAAGCTCAACTCTTGTCAGTTGATTGGACAGTTGGCCGTACCGGTGTTGTAACCCCAACTGCAAATCTAACACCAGTACAACTAGCTGGTACAACTGTTAGCCGTGCGACCCTGCACAATGTGGATTATATTGCTGAAAAAGATATTCGCAAAGACGACACGGTCATCGTCTATAAGGCCGGGGACATCATCCCTGCTGTTTTACGAGTGGTAGAGTCCAAACGGGTTTCTGAAGAAAAACTAGATATCCCTACAAACTGTCCAAGCTGTGACTCTGGCTTGTTGCACTTTGAAGATGAAGTGGCCCTTCGTTGTATCAATCCGCGTTGTCCTGCTCAAATCATGGAAGGCTTGATTCACTTTGCTTCTCGTGATGCTATGAATATTACAGGCCTTGGTCCATCTATTGTTGAGAAGCTCTTTGCTGCTAATTTAGTCAAGGATGTGGCGGATATTTATCGTTTGAAAGAGGAAGATTTTCTTCTTTTAGAGGGGGTCAAGGAAAAGTCTGCTTCTAAACTCTATCAGGCCATCCAAGCATCTAAGGAAAATTCTGCCGAGAAACTCTTGTTTGGTTTGGGAATTCGTCATGTCGGAAGCAAGGCCAGTCAGCTATTACTCCAACATTTTTATTCAATCGAAAATCTGGCTCAGGCAGATCCAGAGGAAGTGGCTAGTATTGAAAGTCTGGGTGGCGTGATCGCCAAGAGTCTTCAGACATATTTTGCGACAGAAGGCTCTGAAATTCTCCTCAGAGAATTGAGAGAAGCTGGAGTCAATCTGGCCTACAAAGGTCAGACTGTAGTAGCAGATGCAGCCTTGTCAGGTTTGACCGTGGTATTGACTGGAAAATTGGAACGTCTCAAGCGCTCAGAAGCTAAAAGTAAACTCGAAAGTCTAGGTGCCAAGGTAACAGGCAGTGTGTCTAAAAAGACCGACCTCGTCGTGGCAGGAGCAGATGCTGGAAGTAAACTTCAAAAGGCACAAGAACTTGGTATTGAGGTTAGAGACGAGGCATGGCTAGAAAGTTTGTAATGATCGTTTAAAAACAGAGTTTAGATAATATGACTATGTTTGTTAATTGAGACGAGATTGACAAAATTTATTAGTGAAATAGAAACAAATTAAAAAGTAAAAAGGAAAAATAAAAATGTATAACTACCCTATGCGCATTCATTACCACCGCAAGAATGGTGAATACGATACTTGCTCTTTTGTAAAAAGTCAGGACCAGCGAATTGATTTGCTAACCTACAAAGAAGATTATTTTGGTGCTTTATTTAGTTTCGAACACCCAAGCGTTCATCCCTTAGAAAGCTTGAATTTTGTGGTTCATACCGGCCAAATCAGTAAAGAGTATGCTATCCGTTTTAATCACTATCCCCTCTTAACAGAGGTCTGGATTTTGGAAGGGGATGATAGAATTTATTATTCTGAAAATCCTGCTATTGCCAGTCCTTTCTATAAAAATCAAAATCCTTTTGCCTTTGACAAGGCTATCAATAGTGCTAGTTTCGACCACCACTGGGGCTACCAAGGTGTATTGGGTTGCCGTGTAGAGGATAATCAGGCACATTTCGTCCTCTGGGCTCCGACAGCGACAGAAGTGCAGGTAGTTGTTTATGAATCAGCTACTAATGATGCACCTGTTTGGAAGACTTTTGATATGGAGAGAGGCAATAGCTATTCTTATAACCATAAGGACAATACTATTGGTGTCTGGAGTTTGGATGTTGAGGAAGATTTGACTGGTAAGGCTTATCAGTATCAAGTCCAATTCCCTCACCACCAAACAGTGACACGCGATCCCTATACCATTGCTACCAGTCCTGATGGCAAACGTTCTGCTATTCTAAGCCATGCAGAAAAACAAGTCGAAAACTTCGAGGTTAAGCATGGTTCTGAGGCTACTTGGCGCTTGGCAAATCCATGTAAGGCAGTTATTTGTGAAATGCACATTCGTGATTTGACCAAATCACCGACCTCAGGTGTGGATGAACATCTTCGAGGAACTTTCTTAGGTGCTGCACAGACTGGAACAGTTAACCAGTACGGTCAAGCAACTGCTTTTGATTACATCAAGAAGATCGGCTACAATTATGTTCAGTTGCAACCAATTGCAGACCGTCACAAAGAATATGATGAGGATGGAAATGTAACCTACAACTGGGGTTATGATCCACAAAACTATAACGCGCCAGAAACTAGTTTTTCAACTAATCCAGATGATCCAGCTCAGGTTATTCGTGATTTGAAGACCATGATTCAAGCCTATCATGATGCGGGTATTGGTGTCATTATGGATGTGGTCTATAATCATACCTTCTCAGTAGTTGATGCACCTTTCCAAACAACTGTCCCTGATTACTACTATCGTATGAATCCAGACGGTACCTTCCAGAATGGAACGGGTGTTGGAAATGAAACAGCCAGTGAACACGAAATGTTCCGCAAGTATATGATTGATTCTCTTCTATACTGGGTACAGGAATACAATATTGACGGCTTCCGTTTTGACTTGATGGGGATTCATGATGTCAAGACTATGCAGATGATTCGTCAGAGCCTGGATGAAGTCGACCCTAACATTATCCTCTATGGAGAAGGATGGGATATGGGAACAGGTCTTGCTCCTTATGATAAGGCCAAGAAAGACAATGCCTACCAGATGCCAAATATTGGTTTCTTTAATGACAATCAGCGTGATGCTGTCAAAGGTGGAGAAGTTTATGGTGCTATCAAATCAGGCTTTGTTAGCGGTGCTGCGACAGAACCAATTCTAGCCAAGGCAATCCTAGGCAGTCGTGAATTAGGAACCTATACACATCCAAATCAAGTACTTAACTATGTGGAAGCCCATGACAATTACAATCTTCACGATTTATTGGCAACTCTTCATCCAGACCAAAGTTCAGAACAAATCATGCGCAAGGTTGAGACGGCCACAGCTATGAACCTACTCATGCAAGGGATGGCCTTTATGGAAATCGGTCAAGAATTTGGTCGTACCAAACTAGTTGCGACTGGTGAAAATGGTGAGTTGACCCATGATGATAGAGAGCGTGCTATGAATAGCTATAATGCTCCAGACAGTGTGAACCAAGTGAACTGGGACTTGATTAATGAGCGTCAAGATAGTATTGAGTTTATCCGTCAGATGATTCGATTGAAGACAGGAACCGGTGCCTTTTCTTACCCTACTTATGATGAAATTTACCATCATGTTTTTGTTCATTCAGCAAATGAACATAGTGGTTTGATTGTCTATGAGATTCAAGGTGAAGACCATTTACTGGTTGTATTTAATGCTAAAGGGCAAGACTTCCAGTTTGAAAATGCTGGAAATCTAGAACTATTGGTGACCAATAGCCATTTAAGTGATAAAGACATGGTTGGTGGCGTTAGCGCCAGCGTCTTTAAAGTCTTGTAGAAAAAATCAAAAGTTTTCAATTGTGTCGTATAATTTCCAGGATATCTTCTTGCTAAAAATTATAAAACTCAATGAAGAATAACATAGCATGAAAAAGGTTTAGTTCATCTAAGCCTTTTCTTCTTGTACTGACTGCTTAACAAAAGAGTTCAAATAGTTTGAAAAGTCAAGCTTGTGAAAATAATCTCAAAAATATTGCAAAAAGGGTTGTAATTTTCTGAAAATTTGGTAAAATATATCTTAATCATTTTCAGGAGGACGAGAATTTGACAAGATATAAGAATTTAGTAAATGGAGAATGGAAATCATCTGAAAAAGAAATTACGATTTATTCACCAATCAATCAAGAAGAATTAGGGACAGTACCAGCTATGAGCCAAGCGGAAGTAGATGAGGCTATGCAAGCTGCGCGTGCAGCCTTGCCTGCATGGCGTGCTTTATCAGCAGTTGAACGTGCGGCTTATTTGCATAAAACAGCAGCTATTTTGGAACGTGATAAAGAAAAAATTGGTTCTATCCTTGCCAAAGAGGTTGCTAAAGGGATTAAAGCAGCCATTGGAGAAGTAGTGCGTACCGCAGACTTGATCCGCTATGCTGCTGAAGAAGGTCTCCGTATCACAGGCCAAGCGATGGAAGGTGGCGGTTTTGAAGCAGCAAGTAAAAACAAACTGGCTGTTGTTCGTCGTGAGCCGGTTGGAGTCGTGCTAGCTATTGCTCCCTTTAACTATCCAGTCAACCTTTCTGGATCTAAGATTGCTCCGGCCTTGATTGCAGGGAATGTGGTTATGTTCAAGCCACCAACACAAGGTTCCATTTCTGGTCTCTTGTTGGCTAAAGCATTTGAAGAAGCAGGGATTCCAGCAGGTGTTTTCAATACCATTACGGGTCGTGGTTCAGAAATTGGGGATTATATCATTGAGCACAAAGAAGTCAACTTCATCAACTTTACAGGATCAACCCCTATCGGAGAACGTATTGGTCGTTTAGCTGGTATGCGTCCTATCATGTTGGAACTTGGTGGGAAAGATGCAGCTCTTGTACTAGAAGATGCAGATTTGGAACATGCTGCCAAGCAAATTGTTGCAGGTGCCTTTAGCTACTCAGGCCAACGTTGCACGGCCATTAAACGTGTTATTGTTCTCGAAAGTGTTGCAGATACATTAGTTACTTTGCTTCAAGCAGAGGTTGCTAAATTAACAGTTGGTGACCCATTTGACAATGCTGATATTACACCTGTTATTGACAATGCTTCAGCCGACTTTATTTGGGGCTTGATTGAGGATGCACAAGAAAAAGGTGCTCAGGCTCTTACACCAATCAAACGTGAGGGCAATCTTCTCTGGCCAGTGCTTTTTGACCAAGTTACAAAAGATATGAAAGTAGCATGGGAAGAGCCATTTGGCCCTGTTTTACCAATTATTCGTGTAACTAATGTAGAAGAAGCAATTGCCTTTGCCAACGAATCTGAATTCGGCCTTCAATCCTCAGTCTTTACAAATGATTTCAAAAAGGCCTTTGAAATTGCTGAAAAACTTGAAGTGGGTACAGTTCATATTAATAATAAAACCCAACGTGGTCCAGATAATTTCCCATTCCTTGGTGTCAAAGGTTCTGGTGCTGGAGTGCAAGGAATTAAATATAGTATTGAAGCGATGACAAATGTCAAATCCATTGTTTTTGATGTGAAATAAAAGATAAAATCAGGAAATTCATTTCCTGGTTTCTTTTTTTACTTTAAAACAACAATTTTATTGGTAAAATAACGAACTTTATGATAGTATTGTAAAAAAACAATTCGTTTTCATAATCTGTTTGAAAATTTCTTGATTTACAAGTGAACACATTAGTGAATTTGTTGAAGACTTTCAAAAGATTTTTTTGCAAATTCCGTAATTTACTTGAATCTTCCCTAAAAAGGTAGTATAATAAATCTATAGAAAACGCTTACAGAAAAAGAGGAGGTATTATGGATAAAAGAGAAGCTTTGCGCACCTTTATGACAGGAGAAAACTTTCACCTTCAGCATTATCTAGGAGCACATAGGGAAGAACTAAATGGAGAGTACGGTTATACATTTCGTGTGTGGGCTCCCAATGCTCAGGCTGTCCACTTGGTGGGGGATTTCACCAATTGGGTAGAAAATCAAATTCCGATGGAACGAAATGAATTTGGAGTCTGGGAAGTCTTTACCACTCTTGCTCAAGAAGGCCAAATTTATAAGTATCATATCACGCGTGCAAATGGTCATCAGTTAATGAAGATTGATCCTTTGGCTGTACGGTATGAGGCACGACCTGGGACTGGAGCTATTTTAACAGATATTCCAGAAAAGAAATGGAAGGATGGTCTCTGGTTAGCCCGTAGAAAACGTTTGAGCTTTGAAGAGCGTCCTGTCAATATTTACGAGGCTCATGCTGGCTCTTGGAAGAGAAATCCTGATGGCAGCCCCTATAGTTTTGCTCAATTGAAAGATGAACTAATTCCTTACTTGGTTGAGATGAACTATACTCACATTGAGTTTATGCCCTTGATGTCTCACCCTCTCGGTTTGAGTTGGGGCTATCAGCTTATGGGTTACTTTGCTCTAGAGCATGCCTATGGTCGTCCTGAAGAATTTCAAGATTTTGTTGAGGAATGTCACTTAAACAATATAGGAGTTATTGTAGACTGGGTACCTGGTCACTTTACTATCAATGATGATGCCTTGGCCTATTATGATGGAACACCGACTTTTGAATACCAAGACCATAATAAGGCTCATAACTACGGTTGGGGCGCTCTCAATTTTGACCTTGGAAAAAATGAAGTCCAGTCCTTCTTGATTTCTAGTATTAAGTTTTGGATTGACTTTTACCATCTAGATGGTATTCGAGTGGATGCAGTTAGCAATATGCTCTATTTAGACTACGATGATGCTCCATGGACACCTAATAAAGATGGTGGCAATCTCAACTATGAAGGATATTATTTCCTTCAACGCTTGAATGATGTCATTAAACTAGCACATCCAGATGTGATGATGATCGCAGAAGAAAGTTCGTCAGCAACCAAGATTACGGGAATGAAGGAACTTGGTGGTCTAGGATTTGACTACAAGTGGAATATGGGCTGGATGAATGATATCCTCCGATTCTACGAAGAAGACCCTATTTACCGTAAGTATGACTTTAATTTGGTGACTTTCAGCTTTATGTATGTTTTCAATGAAAACTATCTCCTACCATTCTCGCACGATGAAGTGGTTCACGGTAAGAAGAGTATGATGCACAAGATGTGGGGAGATCGCTACAATCAATTCGCAGGCTTACGCAATCTCTACACTTACCAAATTTGTCACCCTGGTAAGAAATTGCTCTTCATGGGTAGCGAATACGGCCAATTCCTAGAATGGAGATCTGAAGAGCAGTTGGAATGGTCTAATCTAGAAGACCCTATGAATGCTAAGATGAAGTATTTCACTTCTCAGCTAAACCAGTTTTACAAAGATCATCGCTGTCTGTGGGAAATTGATACCAGCTATGATGGTATTGAAATCATTGATGCGGATAATCGAGACCAGAGTGTTCTTTCCTTCATCCGTAAGGGTAAAAAGGATGATATGTTAGTCTGTGTCTTTAATATGGCACCTGTTGAACGAAAAGATTTTACAATCGGACTTCCTGTTGCAGGGATTTATGAAGAAGTCTGGAATACTGAGTTAGAAGAGTGGGGAGGAGTTTGGAAAGAACATAATCAAACTGTGCAAACGCAAGAAGGACTATGGAAAGATTATGAGCAGACCTTGACCTTTACCCTACCGGCTATGGGAGCAAGTGTTTGGAAAATCAAACGTCGCTTGAAATCTACTAAAACCGTTACAAATAAAAACCAAAAAGGAGTAGAAAATGAAGAATGAAATGTTAGCTTTGATTCTTGCCGGTGGGCAAGGAACTCGTCTCGGAAAACTCACTCAAAACCTTGCGAAACCAGCTGTACAATTTGGCGGACGCTACCGTATCATTGACTTTGCTCTTTCAAACTGTGCCAACTCAGGGATTCACAATGTTGGAGTCATTACACAGTACCAACCTCTTGCTCTCAATAACCATATTGGGAATGGTTCAAGCTGGGGACTAGACGGTATCAATTCTGGTGTCTCTATTCTTCAACCGTATTCTGCAAGTGAAGGAAATCGTTGGTTTGAGGGGACTAGTCACGCTATTTACCAAAATATCGATTATATCGACAGTGTCAATCCTGAGTATGTTTTGATTCTGTCTGGGGATCACATCTACAAAATGGACTATGATGATATGCTCCAGTCTCACAAGGATAACAATGCCAGTTTGACAGTAGCAGTTCTTGATGTTCCTCTGAAAGAAGCTAGCCGTTTTGGTATTATGAACACAGATGCCAATAACCGCATTGTTGAATTTGAAGAAAAACCAGCTCAACCTAAATCTACCAAAGCTTCTATGGGAATCTATATCTTTGATTGGCAACGTCTCCGCAATATGCTCGTTGCTGCTGAAAAGAGCAATGTAGATATGTCAGACTTTGGTAAAAATGTCATTCCAAATTACCTTGAATCAGGTGAAAGTGTCTATGCCTATGAATTTAAAGGTTACTGGAAAGATGTTGGTACTATTGAGTCGCTTTGGGAAGCGAACATGGAGTACATTTCTCCAGAGAATGCCTTGGACAGCCGTAACCGTCAATGGAAGATTTACTCAAGAAACTTAATTTCACCACCAAACTTCCTTGGGGCAAATGCTGATGTGGAAGACTCATTAGTTGTAGACGGATGTTTCGTTGATGGAACTGTTAAACATTCTATCCTTTCAACAGGTGCGCAAGTTCGAGAAGGGGCAGAAGTAGTAGATTCAGTTATCATGAGTGGAGCCATTATTGGACACGGAGCTAAAATCAAACGTGCCATTATTGGTGAAGGTGCAGTTATTTCTGATGGTGTCGAAATTGATGGAACAGAAGAAGTACAAGTTGTAGGATATAATGAAGTAGTGGGGGTAGCAACAGATGAAGATTGATAAATATTCTGCCATTTTAGGAAACACAGTTGGTTTTCATGATATGTCAACATTGACAGACCACCGTCCAGTAGCTAGTTTGCCATTTGGCGGTAAATATCGTTTGATTGACTTCCCGCTCTCAAGTCTTGCCAATGCTGGTGTTCGCAGTGTTTTTGGTATTTTTCAGCAGGATAATATTAGTTCTGTTTTTGACCATATCCGTTCAGGGCGTGAGTGGGGCTTGTCCACTCTTCTTAGTCACTATTATCTAGGAATTTACAATACCCGTGTGGAAAGTAGTACAGTTGGAAAAGAATACTACCAACAGCTTCTCACTTATTTGAAACGTTCTGGCTCAAACCAAACAGTTTCCCTCAACTGTGATGTTCTGATTAACATTGATTTGAACCAAGTTTTCCATCTACATAGTACAACAAAAAGGCCTATCACTGTAGTTTATAAAAAACTAGCTAAGAAAGACATTTCAGAAGTAAACGCAATCTTAGAAGTGGATGAAACAGACCATGTTCGTTCTCATAAACTCTTTGATAGCAAGTTACCAGATCAAATCTATAACATGTCTACAGATATCTTTGTCGTTGATACACCTTGGTTGATTGAACGCTTGGAAGAAGAAGCTAAGAAAGAACATCCAGAGAAGTTACGCTATGTTTTACGGGATTTGGCTGCAAAAGAAGGGGCTTTTGCCTACGAGTACACAGGTTATTTAGCAAATATTCATTCTGTAGAGTCTTATTACCAAGCTAACAAAGATATGCTTGAATCACAAAAATTCTACTCTCTCTTCTCACCAAATCAAAAAATTTATACAAAGGTCAAAAACGAAGAGCCAACTTATTATGCTAATACATCTAAAGTAAGCACTTCTCAGTTTGCGTCTGGTAGTATTATTGAAGGTCAAGTGGCTAATTCTGTTCTATCACGTAATATTCATGTCCATAAGGATAGCCTAGTTAAAGATAGCCTGCTCTTCCCTCGTGTTGTTATTGGAGAAGGAGCTCAGGTAGAATATGCTATCTTGGACAAGGGTGTTGAAGTTGAGCCTGGTGTTGTAATTCGAGGAACTGCAGAACATCCAGTTGTCGTTAAGAAAGGTGCTAAAGTAACAGAGGATATTCATTCATGAAAATTTTATTTGTAGCAGCTGAGGGTGCACCCTTTTCAAAAACAGGTGGTTTGGGAGACGTCATTGGCGCTCTTCCTAAATCACTAGTAAAAGCGGGACATGAAGTTGCAGTAATTCTCCCCTACTATGATATGGTAGAGGATAAATTTGGAAATCAGATTGAAGATGTTCTTCATTTTGAGGTAAGTGTTGGTTGGCGCAGACAGTATTGTGGAATTAAGAAAACAGTTTTAAATGGTGTAACCTTCTACTTTATTGACAATCAATATTATTTCTTCCGTGGTCATGTTTACGGTGATTTTGATGACGGAGAACGCTTTGCCTTTTTCCAACTAGCTGCCATTGAGGCTATGGAAAGGATTGACTTTATTCCTGATCTTCTCCATGTTCATGACTACCATACAGCTATGATTCCTTTCTTGTTGAAGGAAAAATACCGTTGGATTCAAGCCTATGAGGGCATTAAAACAGTTTTAACCATTCATAATTTGGAATTCCAAGGACAATTCTCAGAAGGAATGTTATGGGATTTGTTTGGAGTCGGCTTTGAACGTTACGCTGATGGCACCCTTCGCTGGAACAACTGTCTGAACTGGATGAAGGCAGGTATTCTCTATGCAGACCGTGTTTCAACCGTTTCACCTAGTTATGCTCATGAAATTATGACCAGTCAGTTCGGATGTAACTTGGATCAGATTCTCCGAATGGAGTCAGGTAAGGTATCTGGTATCGTGAATGGGATTGATGCTGACCTGTATAATCCTCAGACGGATGCTCTTTTAGATTATCATTTTAGTCAGGAAGATTTGTCTGGTAAAGCCCAGAATAAGGCAAAATTGCAAGAAAGAGTTGGCTTACCCGTTAGGGCTGATGTTCCACTGGTGGGAATTGTTTCTCGTTTGACACGTCAAAAAGGTTTTGATGTGGTGGTGGAAAGTCTGCACCATATCTTGCAAGAAGATGTTCAGATTGTTCTTTTGGGAACTGGAGACCCAGCTTTTGAGGGTGCTTTCTCATGGTTTGCTCAAATCTATCCAGACAAGCTATCAGCAAATATCACTTTTGATGTCAAACTAGCTCAAGAAATCTACGCTGCTTGTGACCTCTTCCTCATGCCGAGTCGTTTTGAACCGTGTGGCTTGTCTCAGATGATGGCTATGCGTTACGGAACCTTGCCATTAGTCCATGAAGTTGGTGGCTTACGAGATACCGTTAAAGCCTTTAATCCAATCGAAGGAAGCGGTACTGGCTTTAGCTTTGACAATTTATCTCCTTACTGGTTAAATTGGACTTTCCAAACAGCTTTGAACTTGTATAGAAACCATCCTGATGTTTGGAGAAATCTACAAAAACAAGCTATGGAGTGTGATTTCTCATGGGATACAGCCTGCAGGTCATACCTTGATTTGTACCATAGTTTAGTTAATTAATAGATAAAATCGTATGATGACTTCATACGATTTTTGGGCTGTTTAGAGAGGAGAACTGATGCTTCAAGTAAAAGGCTTGTGTGTTATGGATGTTGATGGAACCTTAATCCTAGAAGAAGTGATTGATCTTTTGGGAAGAGAGGTAGGTCGTGAGGAGGAAATTTCGCTGATTACAAGTCGAGCAATGAGAGGAGAGTTAGACTTTGAAAGCAGTTTAAGAAAAAGAGTTTCCTTGTTGGAAGGCCTTCCTATTTCGGTCTTTGATACAGTCTTCAAGTCTATTCATCTATCGCCAAATGCACAGAAATTTATTTCTATTCTCCAAAAGAATGACATCCAAGTTGGTCTGGTGTCAGGTGGTTTTACACCAATAGTTGCGAGATTAGCAAAATCATTTGGTATTACCTATTTCTCTGCCAATCAACTTGAAGTCAAAGATGGTCTTCTAACAGGAAAATTGATTGGACAAATTATTAGTCCTGAGGTTAAAAAAGAGACTCTGGAACAATGGAGAAAGGAACTAAAACTTTCTAAAGAAAGAACGATTGCAATCGGTGATGGGGCTAATGACCTATTAATGTTGAAGTCAGCAGGACTGGGAATTGCTTTTTGTGCCAAAGAGGTACTCAAAAAAGAAATACCACATCATGTTGACAAGAGAGATTTTTTAGAAGTTCTACCTTTGATTGACTTTTTAGAATGAGGAAAAATATGAAGATTGTAATTGCACCAGATTCGTTTAAGGAAAGCTTGACCGCTGAAGAGGTAGCTGAATCTATTAAAAGAGGCTTCCAACAATCGATAGCAGATGTAGAATGTCTCCTCTGCCCTGTTGGTGATGGGGGAGAAGGTACTGTAGATGCTATCCGACATTCTCTTGAACTAGAAGAAAAATGGATTCAAGTTACAGGCCCTTTTGGCCAAAAAGAAACCATACGCTATTTTCAAAAAGAACAACTGGCACTATTTGAAGTGGCTGACTTAGTTGGCCTTGGAAAAATTCCGATAGAGAAACGAAATCCACTTCAAATCCAGACTTGTGGTATTGGAGAGTTGATTCGTCATCTCATTGCTCAAGGGATTAAAGAAATCTATATCGGCGTTGGTGGCACGGCCAGTAATGACGGAGGAATTGGGATCGCTGCTGGTTTAGGTTATCGATTTTATGATAGGGATGGAAATGTCTTGCCTGCATGCGGTCAATCCTTACTAAAATTAGCTTCTGTTTCAACAGAAAATCGCTATGGAATTCCTGAAGATGTTCAAATTCGTATTTTAGCAGATGTCGTGAGTCCCTTATGTGGTCATCAAGGTGCTACCTACATTTTTGGAAAACAAAAAGGTCTAG
The DNA here is from genome assembly GCF_002096845.1 of Streptococcus mitis. Classification (GTDB taxonomy): domain Bacteria; phylum Bacillota; class Bacilli; order Lactobacillales; family Streptococcaceae; genus Streptococcus; species Streptococcus mitis_A. The sequence goes on along the minus strand of NZ_NCVK01000018.1, from coordinate 13,541 downwards.
ATCCTACTATGTTTGAAGTCGTAGATCAGGCAATACAAGATTTTTATGAAAAATTCTCACCTGTAACATTGGAAATTAAAGGAGCAGGAGCTGGTGGAGGCATTGCTGGCGGTTTGTGTGCCTTTGCTCAGGCAAATATCGTGTTTGGAATTGATACCTGCTTGAACTTGATCAACTTTGATAAGAAAGTTTTAGATGCTGACTTGGTTATTGTTGGAGAAGGAAAGCTAGATCGTCAAAGTTTAGCAGGTAAAGCAACTATAGGTGTTGCAAAAAGAACCCCTGTCGGAGTTCCTGTCATTGCTATTTGTGGTAGTCTTGCTGAAGATTTACCTCCCTTACCATTTGAGAATATCCAAGCGGCTTTTTCAATTTTGGAGAAAAGTGAACCTTTAGAAGATAGTTTGAAAAATGCCAGCCTCTATCTGGAGCGCACGGCCGCCAATATTGGACATTTATTAAAGATGCGCAAGATTTAGCCAAACCATTTTTTCCATAAGGATGTTTTGGATTGTTCTTCCTTTTTAACTTCCCAAAGTTTTGCAAAAGCAAGTCGAAGGTTCTTTTCTTCTACTTGAACTGGTGCATTGGTGTGGATAATCAGGCCAAAAGGAGAAGAAGTATGCTCTTCAGATACGATGGTAGCTTGACTATCAGTTTCTTTTGCTTCTTTTAAGTAGAAAACTTGCTTGTCAAATTCGATAGTTGGTGAAATCTTCACAAATAGTGGCTCTGCTTTTTCCTGAAGATTTTCTAAAATAGATAAAAAACCTTTTTCAAACTGAGGGCTATTTGCTGTATCAATATCTGCATATCCAAGAACTCTTTCCTCAAAAGTACCAAGATAGCGTCTTTGCTCATCCGGATTTAATTTTGGCCCACCACGAGCTTTTTCAAGTAATTGTTTTGATAAATCTGTCATGAAAACAGTATATCATAAAAGTTAGAATAAAACAGACAAAAGAAAGCGATTACTTTATAAAGTTAAGGAAAATTTGCACAAAGATAACGTTTTTTCTTGAAAAAGGAGGGGTTTTAAGGTATTATAGAGGTGTAAAAAATTTAACTCATAAGGAGAGTAAAAAATGTCAATTATTACTGATGTTTACGCTCGCGAAGTCCTAGACTCACGCGGTAACCCAACACTTGAAGTAGAAGTTTACACTGAATCAGGTGCTTTCGGACGTGGTATGGTTCCATCAGGAGCTTCTACTGGTGAACACGAAGCAGTTGAACTTCGCGACGGTGACAAATCTCGTTACGGTGGTCTTGGTACACAAAAAGCTGTTGACAACGTAAACAACATCATTGCTGAAGCTATCATCGGCTACGATGTACGTGATCAACAAGCTATCGACCGTGCTATGATCGCTCTTGACGGTACTCCTAACAAAGGTAAATTGGGTGCAAACGCAATCCTTGGTGTGTCTATCGCTGTAGCTCGTGCTGCTGCTGACTACCTTGAAATCCCACTTTACAGCTACCTAGGTGGATTCAACACTAAAGTTCTTCCAACTCCAATGATGAACATCATCAACGGTGGTTCTCACTCTGACGCTCCAATCGCTTTCCAAGAATTCATGATCGTACCTGCTGGTGCGCCATCATTCAAAGAAGCTCTTCGTTGGGGTGCTGAAATCTTCCATGCTCTTAAGAAAATCCTTAAATCTCGTGGTTTGGAAACAGCCGTAGGTGACGAAGGTGGATTCGCTCCTCGTTTTGAAGGAACTGAAGACGGAGTTGAAACTATCCTTGCTGCTATCGAAGCTGCTGGATATGTTCCTGGTAAAGACGTATTTATCGGATTTGACTGTGCTTCATCAGAATTCTACGATAAAGAACGTAAAGTTTACGACTACACTAAATTTGAAGGTGAAGGAGCAGCAGTACGTACAGCTGCAGAACAAATCGATTACCTTGAAGAATTGGTAAACAAATACCCAATCATCACTATCGAAGATGGTATGGATGAAAATGACTGGGACGGTTGGAAAGCTCTTACTGAACGTCTTGGTGGTAAAGTTCAATTGGTTGGTGACGACTTCTTCGTAACAAACACTTCTTACCTTGAAAAAGGTATTGCAGAAGGCGCTGCTAACTCAATCCTTATCAAAGTTAACCAAATCGGTACTCTTACTGAAACATTCGACGCTATCGAAATGGCGAAAGAAGCTGGTTACACTGCCGTTGTATCACACCGTTCAGGTGAAACTGAAGATTCAACAATCGCTGACATCGCAGTTGCTACTAATGCAGGACAAATCAAGACTGGTTCACTTTCACGTACAGACCGTATCGCTAAATACAACCAATTGCTTCGCATCGAAGACCAACTTGGTGAAGTAGCAGAATACCGTGGATTGAAATCATTCTACAATCTTAAGAAATAATCGTTGATTTAACAACGTTTCTAGCCCCTCGGAATTTATCCGAAGGGCTATTTTTGTATTTAGGGGGCAAAAAAGGGGCAAAACTTTTTAAAAAATCTTGTTCATAACTTTATCCAGTACATTGATTGCTTCATCTTTCATGTTCTTTTTGACGTGGATGTAGATGGAACTAGTAACTTCAGAGTCGGAATCACCAACCCTGTCCGTGATTGTTTTTAAAGGAATTTTATTTTCTGATAAAATATTGGCCATCGCAGGCAGCATGCTTTTATAGGTGCTCAATTTGATTTATTTTTGTGGAATCCTCTTATTTTGGGATGAATACCAATTATAAGTGATTTGCATATCCAGGATATTACAAAGAAAAGCAAGCTAATGGGCACATAAATTTTATTTCATATTTTTTAAAACTGTTAGCAATTGTATTTGATATGATCAAATAAGATTAATAGTTTATTGAATCCCTTCCTTATAGATTACATAATTAAATTTATGTAATCTATAAACTATCCAAGGCATTCTTTTGTTCATCATTTACGATATGGGTATAGAGGTCAGTGACTTGCGTACTGGCGTGTCCTAGCTGGTGACTGACCAAAACTTGCGATTTAGTCGCATCATAGAGCCTAGTTGCTAGGGTATGGCGGAGTTTGTGGGGAGTTACACGCACTTTGAAGTCCTCAGAGTACTTAGCAACCATTTTTTCAACGCTGGAAGCGTCAATACGATTGGGAACACCTCGATAGAGAGTCAGAAAGAGTGCAATGTCCGTCTTTTCAGTCTTATAGCGTTGATTTCGAATAGCTAGATAATTCTCTAAATAAGGCTTTGCAAAGGACGCGACATTGACCGAGTCACGTTTGCCACCTTTACGTGTGACATCAATGACCATCATTTTAAGATTAAGGTCTCTTAGATCCAGATTAACAGCTTCAGATAAACGGACACCAGATGCCAAGAGAAGGGCGATAATGGCTAAATCACGTTCCTTATTTTTATTAAACGATGATAGAGCACGATTTGAGAGCTGTTGTGGGTAATCTTGGTCTATATAAGTCAGAAAACCTTCTGTTTCATCACCTAGAAAGAGCTTTTGTTTGATGTTTTCAGCTCTGGCAGCAAGTGTTTCTTTCTTTTTCTTGGTTGAAACTTTCTTCATTACATTTCGATAGAAATAAGGCTCCCCCTGGTCGTTTTCAACCTCCTCGGTCAGATACTTGTAAAGACTAGATAGTGCTGATAAGGTCCGATTGATGGTTGTCTGCGAAACACCTTGCTTGGTTGTATTGGCATTCAGCAAAGGACGTTCACGTAGATAAATGATAAAGGATTCCATGTCTTTCTTAGACATATTTTCTAAGACAGATAAAGGTATATCAGACATTTTATCGGCGTTTGAGATACCAGACTCCAAAACCCAGCTGAAAAATCGATCATATTCCTTGAGGTATTCGTACAAGGTTGTAAAACTATAGGGAACAGCAAGCTTAGATTGGTAGTATTCCAGAACATACCAGGGCATGATTTGTTTTAGTTTGTCAATTCGTTCCAGTAAAATCTCACGTTTCATGTATTTTCTCCATAAATAAGTCTACTAGTAGTATAGCATAGGTTTATATATTTTTCAAGAAAATTATAGTTTTTCGGAAAGATGTTACAGGAGTTTTTTTAGTGATAAAAAAGACTTAAACCTGTGTAAAACAGATCTAAATAGACAGATAACTAAAAAAATTTTTTTGAACAAAAATAGCTAAAAATGTACGTTATCAAAGTGAAAACTGGAATTTTTTCAAATGTATACCGTAACGAATGTAAAATTCAAAACCTTATTAAATCAAGGTTTCTAGGCTTACAAGAGGTTTAAAAGGGACTATTTTTGTACATTACGCATCTAAGCTACTCAATCAAAAAATGTACTTTATCCAACATTAAAATAAAGTACATTTCGATTATAAAGTACATTTCGATTATAAAGTACATTTTTCAAAGAGTGTAGATTAAGCCTTTAACTCAGTCGTATCAAGGGTTTATCCACTGTTTAAGTAAAAGTACAAAAATTTTTAGTTTTCTTTGGAGTTATTATTGTGAATCATTATCTAGTGCTTTTTCTAGTTTCCAAATACTAAACCAGAATGAAATAGTCAACAGAATGAGGAAAGTAATAAAGAAATCACCCACTAAACTTCTGTTAATACTACACAACTGAAGAGCTATATAAGGAGCTATGAGATACAAAATACATTGTATAATTGCTATTGTTTTCTTTTTCATGATTTTAATCTTACTGTACAGATTTGATACAGTAAACTCCTTTCTAGCTTTTATGGCTTACTATTTCTAACTTAATTATAGTCTTATTTTTAAGAAAGTTCAATTATTGGTGTGTGAAATGTTTTATCAGTAAAAAAGAGGGGAAGTCCCCCTCTCAAGATTTTATTTGACTGCTTCTTTCAAAGCATCTACCTTGTCCAAACGTTCCCATGGAAGGTCAATATCTGTACGTCCCATGTGTCCATAAGCCGCTGTTTGACGGTAAATTGGACGTTTAAGATCCAACATTTGAATAATTCCTGCAGGACGAAGGTCAAAGATTTGACGAGCCGCTTTTTCAAGCTTGCTTTCAGCTACACTTCCTGTACCAAAGGTATCGATACGAACAGAAACAGGTTGAGCAACACCGATAGCATAGGCCAATTGCACTTCTGCCTTCTTAGCAAGACCCGCTGCAACGATATTCTTGGCAATATAGCGAGCCGCATATGACGCAGAACGGTCCACCTTAGTCGCATCCTTACCAGAGAAGGCACCACCACCGTGACGAGAGTAGCCACCATAGGTATCCACGATAATCTTACGACCAGTCAAGCCTGAGTCCCCTTGAGGCCCACCGATTACAAAACGACCAGTTGGATTGATGAAGAATTTTGTTTGCGCATCCAAGTAAGAGGCTGGAATAACCTCTTTGATAACCTTGTTAATGACATCATTGTGAATTTGTTCGTTGCTGACTTCTGGATCGTGCTGAGTTGAAATAACAACTGTGTCCACACGTACTGGACGGTCATTTTCATCATACTCAACCGTAACTTGTGATTTAGCATCTGGGCGAAGATAGCTAATTTCCCCAGACTTACGAAAATCTGCTAAACGACGAACTAACTTGTGGCTGAGTGAAATTGGCAATGGCATGAGCTCTTCTGTTTCATCCACTGCAAATCCAAACATGAGCCCTTGGTCTCCAGCACCAATCAAGTCAAGTGGGTCTTGATCAGCATTTCCACGGACCTCCAAGGCTTCGTTAACACCTTGGGCGATATCCGGTGACTGCTCAACAAGTGACGGATGGACTCCCACCGTCTCAGCAGAAAATCCATACTCGGTATTGGTATAGCCAATCTCTGCAATGGTATCACGAACCACACGGTTAATATCCACATAGGCATTTGTAGAAATTTCACCAAAAACGTGGACGGAACCAGTATATACAGCTGTCTCCGCAGCAACGTGCGCCTCTGGATCCTTGGCTAAAATAGCATCCAAAATCGCATCTGAAATTTGGTCTGCAATCTTATCCGGATGCCCCTCAGATACAGATTCAGACGTGAATAATTTACGTTCTGACATAAAAATGTCCCCCCTTAAAAAATATTGTTATAGAGTTACAAAGTACTAGTAGGTATTTTCATTTTCTAAGAGTTACGACGCGAAAGAAATAAAAACGATACTTTTTTATTTCTGAAGCTAGTAAGGCGCATAGGGTGACCGCGTTATAGCGGCAACCGTAGAATGACGAGCGACTACTTTGGAGCCGTCATTCTTTGCGAGTTACAAAGTACTGATAGGAAAACTCTTAGTGATAAATACCTACCATCTTATCGGGACTATATAACTTTACCATTATACCATTTTTAAGCGCAATTTGCAGTCTATATACTCAATAAAAATCAAAGAACAGCTTTTTGATTGTAGATAAAACTGACCAAATTAGTAACATATACCTAATACAAGATGACGCTAACTTGTTTTGAAGAGTATTAATGTACTGTTTCCATTTCTACTAATCTATTTTCAATAGGTGTTTAACAACCTTAATATTATGCGTACTATTATTTTCAAACTATTGTGTCCTGAACAATAGTTTGAAAATGAAAAGGGACTTTATTCTTTTTGTAACCTTACTGTAATAATTATCCGATAAAAAAATGATAAAATAGGTATGTACAGTTAAGGAGAGAATGATGCCTGTAAGAAAATTACAATCCTATGAGGTAGACTATCAAGAAGAATTAAATCATCAGATTCCTCGCTATCAAGATTATACACCTGAAGCACAATCTGATGCCAATCTCAAGGAAATCCTATTTTTTGTTAATATTGCTGTTTTTTGTATCTGTATTGCTATCTTTAGTTTTATCTTTTTAGCATTAAAATTATCAACTGCTCTTGCATTTGTCGCAGCAATCGGATTTAGCTTACTTGTTTTAAAAGTCCAACGCTCTATTATCAAACGCAAATTTAGAAGATAAATCATACCCTACGTCTAATCAAGTTGATTTATAAAAAATTAAGGAGAACAGAGGATTTAAGATGAATAACACATTTTTCATCTTAAATCCTCTGTTTTTTTGACCAACTTGCCAAATATAATTATCTACTTAATTGAATAACGTGTAACCTTTTCTAATAAACGTTCTCCAAACATCCTAAACTGTAAAATCAATTAGCCACAAGCTTTCTATCATTTTCTTCTCCAAAATATGCTATAATAATACCAAAAGAAAAAGAAGGAAGTCTTATGATTAAACTACTAGCCTTGGATATGGACGGAACCCTCCTCAATGAAGCCAAGGAAATCCCACAAGCTCACATTACTGCTATTCATCAAGCTATTGAAAAAGGTGTCAAACTGGTTCTCTGTACGGGGCGCCCGCTTTTCGGTGTCCTCCCCTACTACAAAAAACTGGGGCTTGACCTCCAGAATGAGTATGTCATTGTTAACAACGGTTGTTCAACTCACCAGACTAGTGACTGGGGGCTAGTTGACTGGCAAGAACTGAGTCCAGCAGACATCGAATACCTCTATGACCTAGCTGAAAAAAGTGATGTTCAGTTGACTCTTTTTGATGAGGAGCATTATTTTGTCCTCGGTGGTAAGCCGAATGAAATCATTCAAAATGATGCTAAACTAGTCTTTTCAGACCTGACTGAAATTTCTCTTGAGGAAGCCACTAGTGGTAAGTATCGCATGTTCCAAGGTATGTTTTTAGGAACAGAGAGTCAAACTGACGATTTTGAAGAGCGTTTTGCTGAGGAACTCTGTCAACGATTTAGCGGTGTTCGTTCGCAACCTGTCATTTATGAAGCCATGCCACTTGGAACGACAAAGGCTACCGCTCTTTCTCGACTAGCAGATATTTTGAAGATTGATTCCTCAGAAATCATGGCCATGGGCGATGCTAATAACGATATCGAAATGCTCCAGCTTGCAGGTCTTGGTATTGCTATGGGAAATGCCAGCGACCATGTCAAATCCCTTGCTAACGACGTCACAGCCAGTAACGAAGAAGACGGCGTCGCGCGTGCGATTGAGAAGTATATTTTATAGTAAAAAAGCCCAGTTCATGTCAACTGGGTTTTGATATTTAAGAATTTCTAAAACTTTAGAAACTCTTTAGAAATCCTTGAGCTTTCTTTGATTTCTATAGCTTATACTAAAGTTAGAAAAATAAATCAAAAGGAGAAAATCATGAAAACAGTACTTGACATTCATGGATTGTCCAAAAACTTCGACAAACAAGCTATCCTTCAGGATCTTCATCTAACGATAAGAGAGGGAGATATTTATGGGCTTATCGGGAAGAACGGAGCTGGGAAGACCACTTTGATAAAAATCATTACGCAACTACTCTTTGCGGATAAAGGAACAGTTTCCCTCTTCTCTAGCCATTCGGAAAATGAATGGAGCAAGTCTCTATCTCGAGTAGGTTCAGTTATCGAATCACCTGTAGCTCATAATCACTTAACAGCCTATCAAAACCTGAAATATTACTGTATGATTCGCCATATTCCAAATGCTGATCAAGTCATTCGAGAAACCCTGAACTATGTAGGTTTGGCAGATACAGGTAAGAAAATCTTTCGTAATTTCTCGCTAGGAATGAAACAAAGACTTGGTATCGCCATTGCCCTTCTATCTAAACCAGACTTCCTGATATTAGATGAACCTATCAACGGTCTCGACCCAATCGGTATCAAAGAATTTCGTCTGATGATTCAACGGCTCAATCAAGAGAAAGGGATCACCATTCTCATCTCTAGCCATATCTTGTCAGAACTCTACCTCGTAGCTAATCGTTTTGGTATTTTAGATCAAGGCAAGATTATCCGTGAAATCAGCAAAGCTGAATTTGAAACACTAAGTGAGGATTATATTGTCCTTAAGACAGCTGATCAAGAGAAAGCTTGTCAAGTATTGAAAGAACAAATCCAGCTCCAGTTCAAGGTTGTTAATCCAGAAAATGAAATCCATATCTTTGGTCAGGAACAAGATGTCAAACAGATTCTCAAAGAATTAACCTTGGCAGATGTTGACATTGATGAGATTTACTATGCCCGTCAAAACCTAGAAGAATACTTCACTCAATTGGTCCAATAGGAGGAAAATCATGATACATACCATTCAAGCAGACTTTTACCGTCTTTTCCGTTCCAAAGGTTTTTGGATTACAGAATTCATTCTCTTTGTACTCATGTTAATGGGGGCTATTTTTGGGGCTACTGGCCATCTGATGGCAATCCAGACAGAAGAACCAGAAATTCCAACCCATGGCTGGGACGGTGTACAAGCCCTGATTAACGCATCTAGTCAAGGTTCAAACCTCGTTTTTCTCTGCATAGTTCTAGCCTGCCTCGTTCTTGGAGTTGATTTAATCGGCAAACTCTATAAAAATAATTTAACAGTGGGTGTTTCTCGTACCGAGTTTTTCCTTGCCAAAGCCTTTGTATTGACTTGTATTGCACTCTTGCAAGTTATCATCAGCCTTGTGATTGCCTTTATTCCAGCAACGATCTTAAATGGATTTGGAGCTATGCCTGATGGCTTTGTTGGCAATCTACTGGTAACCATTTTCCTTCAATTTCTTTGCCTTCTAGCTTGGCTTTCCATTGTTTCCTTCATCCTCTATGTTAGTCATTCTTATCTTGCAGTATTTATTGGATATTTGGTCAGCTCTATCTCACTTTCTATGCCAATGATCATTTTTCCAAATATCAAAATTTTGCCATATTTATCATTGCAGTTTTTCTATGCTATGACTGCTAATAGTGAGTCAATTCTCTACACACTTATAGTTAGCCTAGCTGTTATTGTAATCTTTAATCTAAGTGGACTGGCAGTTTTCAAAAAGAAAAGTTTATAAAAAATGACCTCCTCTAGCCTACAGAGGAGGTTTCTTTTTGTTAAAAGTAAATAAAAACCGACAACCATTGCCCATCTGTGCTTAGTTTCATCTCTGCACTGAGAAGATGACATAATTCCTCAGTGATATAAAGTCCTAAACCAGAGGATTCTTCCGTATCAGATAGATTTTCAGAATAAAAACGGTTGCTGAGATTTTCTATTTTTTTGATGGGCTGTTTGACAAGGTTTGCAATCTCTAAGACAAATTGTTCCTTTTCCTTTCTCAAAGATAGACGCGCTTCTTCCTTGCCATGTTTGAGGACATTCCCAAGCAAATTTTGTAAAATTCGATCCAGCAAGTCTTCATCAGTCCTCATTTTCAGACCAGTTTCAACCTTAAAATCAAGCATGATATTTGCCGCCTGAAAAACATCATAATAAGCAAGAGTCTTCTTGGTGATAAAAGCTGAAAGGTCCACTTCTTCCAGTTTCGGTTTGACAGCTCCTTCCATCAACCGACGATATTCTAGGAGTGCCTCCAAACGTTTGGAAACTAAATCAAGATGCTGGGCTATTTTTTGTAAGGTTTCTACTTTGTCTTCAGGAGACTTTATCAATTGTTGGGTGTAGCCTGAAGCGATAGTCAGAGGGGTCCGAATATCATGGGCGATATTGCTGATGGCCATATCCAGAGTCTGCTTTTCCCTTTTCATCACCAACCGAGATTGTTCTACTTCCTGAAATAGATTCTCAATCTGCTGGTAGAGATGTAAAAAATGTTTGGAAAAAATGCTGACTCCGACTCTTTTCATACTACCTGTGAGAATCTTGTCTTCGATTTGTTGACTCAAGTTTTTAAGTGCTAGATGGTAGCGAATCAATGCAATCGATAAAATAATTAGGAGTACCAGTAGGATAAAGATTATCATGTAGGTCATTGCTTGTCTCCTTTTAATCTTACCCCAACTCCCCAGATGGTTTCAATATATTCTTGATTTGGGTCAAGCTGATTTAATTTTTTACGAAGATTACTCAAATGCGTATTGAGGGTATTATCTCCAGGTAGGTAGTTCTCCTCCCAGACCAATTCATAAAGTTCTTCCTTGGTGAAAATTTTCTTAGGGTGTTTAAGGAGAGTTTGGAGAATCAAGCATTCTTTCTTTGCAAGGCGAATCGTTTCCTGGCTATTTTTGATTTCAAAACTTTCTGCATCAAACTGGATATTTTTCAAGTTTTGTGGCAGATTTTCAGTTTTTCCTATCTCCAGAGATTGCTTTTCTACGCTTTGACGTAATTGAACAGTAACCCTAGCAAAGACTTCGTCCAAATCAAAAGGCTTGACTATGTAATCATTGGCACCGTCTAAAAGGTATTGACTGATTAACTTCTTATCGCTCAAAGCTGTTAGCATAATGACTGGAGTTTGACTTTGTTCCCTGATGGCTTTTAAAACCTGCTCCCCATTTTTCCCAGGAAGCATGATATCTAGCAAAATGAGCTCAATCCCACCTTGATCAAAAAGCATGATTCCTTCTGTACCAGAAAAGGCTTGAACCACCTCATGCTCCTCAGTAAGAAGTGTTCGCAAAATCTCTTGAATGTCACTATTGTCTTCAATAACCAATATCCTAGCCATAAATACCAACCTTTCTGCAACTATTATAGCATGTTTTATTGTTTCAAAGTCTCTCAATTTTTCAAGCAGAACAACACACTTTATGTGAACTAAATAATTTCTTCCAGATGAAATATTGATTAAATGATGACTAGATCGATACTTTCATACTAAGCAAATTTTAAATTAGCAGTTATTTTTTCTAGTTTGCTGTTGTACATTTCCCTTAACTGTGCTAAATCAGTATCTCTATTTTCAGCTAAGAATACTCTATATTGCCTATTTTCACTTGGTATTTTTTCCGTTAAAATAGAATCGTAAATTGAAAATCTGTCTTCAATTTTCACTGTATTTACTAAAGAAAATTCTACATTTTTGTTTTCTAGTGTTTCTAAAACTACAATAATTGATTTTAATAGCAAGTAGCTACATACACCTCTTTCTCTATACTTAGGTAGCACACTAATACTTCTATACCTGAAATTAAAATCTGCAGTTTTGGTAATACTATAGTTTATACCAATATTACAAAAACTAAAACTCTCAGAAATTTCATTATTATTAATCAGCAATTTTAATTCTACACAGCCATGCTCTTGTAATAGAGATTCAAATGTCTGGTTATCCCAATTTTCATAATACGTTTTAATCTTGATCCCTCGTTCTTCTGAAGTAGAATCATTAAATCTAGAATCATATCCTTCCTCTCCATTCTCTGTTTCGTTTTCAAAATCAGATATAGACTTTTTTAAGAAAATTCTCTTTAAACTATCAGTTAAATATTCGAACCAAGCCATTTTACACCTCTGCTTATCATACAACTTTCTCAATAGATAGAGCTTGTCTACTAGCCAACTTCAGTTTTGGAGGGAATCCTTTTGAAAAATCTAAATAGCCTATTGCAACTAAATAATAATCTGCATCTTCTTCAACTTTAAGCAAGACTTTATTACCGAGGTATATGCTTGCTTTCTTTTTCCATTCCCTATTCGAGTCCTTACAAAAAATATTCAAAAAATAAAGAGTATATCCTTGTTCATTATGCCATTCTGAAATGCTTAAACGTACTTTACCATAGAAAAGATGAAGTTCATCTTCAAGTTCTTTATCTAGCCATTTTTCAAAACTTTTTCTTCTTAAAGATTTATGATGTACTTGTCTTTCAACCATTCTTGTCAGAACTACAGGATTTTCATCATTAGAATCTCCTAGAGCTATCGGTGTTTGAGGCAAATATTCTTTTTTTAAAAAAAGACTTCTCATCATGGCATCAAGCTTATCTTTAATTTGGTCATCACGAAGATTTTTAAAATATTCCTCTATATACTCTTTGCTAGCATAATCAAATTGATAAGAGCACCAATTAGTGTGTTTAGAACTAGTCTTTCTTTTTAAATGTGCTCTCCTTTGTGAAGTCTTAGGGACGTAAGATAACTCTGCTTGTCTACACTCTGGGCAGAACATATTATCTTGATAAATTCCTAGATTTTTATATTTTACAAAATAATCATTTAAAATCTGAATATCTTCTTTCTTATCCGCAGTGTAAAAGTAAAATTCATCAAATGATTTTGGCATATTCCATTCCTCGCATACAGTAATTTAAAATTAAATATTATGAATGATTATAGCATTTTATAACATACGTTTATACTGTCTAAAGATGATTGACTTTGGAAACATACAATTTAACGTTTAACAAATCAAGGGTGTGTCCATAGAATCAAAGTATTTCTGATACCCATTTCCTTCTATCTATAGACAGTAAAAATCCTTAAAACAACTTTTTCCAATGCTTTCTTTATATTCTATTGTATCAATTTCCTTATTCCGATTTCTGTTGCTACTAGTTTAATCATAAAATCTTTCTTACTCCAATTAGTAAATCTAACTCCTATTATACCATAGATAGCTTAAAAAAGGACGAGTCTATCACCCAATGTCATTAAGTTAGTGATCTAACCACTTGAATAGGAGGTGTGATTGAGATCATCAAAGTGATTCTCTATCGTATCTTCTATTTTTTGCATGACAAATAAAGGTTTTTCACCCTATTTTTTGAGATTTATGTTACTCTATAGATGAAATCAACTACCGATTGGGCCTTTATCTTTCTTGAATATTTTCGATTCGGTCG
>NZ_NCVK01000038.1 GCF_002096845.1 Streptococcus mitis | reverse complement strand
GTTGACGCTGACGTACTTGCGCTTGTTGATGCTGACGTACTTGCGCTCGTTGAAGCTGACGTACTTGCTGACGTACTTGCGCTTGTTGACGCTGAGGCAGATGCAGATTGAGACGCTTCAGAATCCGATACTGGCACTTCTACTTCGTTCGATGTACCATCTTTATAGGTAATAACGACTGTTACTTTACCATTTGATACAGTACCATTATCTTTAAATGCATAACCACTAATACGATTTGCCTCTTGTGGATTAGATCCTGTCACCGCTGCAAGAATTTTTTGCTTATCATCTGGTGATGGAGTTGTCGCATTAGTTACTTGAACTGTCGCTGGCACTTTACCTGGGAATTTATCCTTCAACTGACCTTGCGCAAGTCTAAGATTATTTCCTTCAGACCAATTTCCAGAAGTATCTCTAACTATAACCGAACGTTTTATCCTATTGTTAGGATTACCTTGTCTGTCAATAGTATATGCCAAATCTGGCTTGATTTGACCGTGACTCTCACCAGTATCAATGGTATGAGGACTAGTCTCCGTGGCTGTAGTAGAAACATTATTGATATTGTTTAGAATTGCAGTTCCCCAACTATCATCAAGTATATTCCCGCTGGTAATAGTAGTGTTACCATTGCTGTCACCTATTTTCACTTCAGTTTTGTCAATCTTTCCACTGTTATCACTAAATGTAGTAATAAAGCGCAGTTGATCACCTGCATAGAAAGTATATTTCTTAGCATTATCTTCAATTACGAATGGAACTTCTTCCCATTTACCAGTTGTAGGATTTTTTACTTGCACAGTTGTACTAGCAACAGGTTTAACTGTTTCGCGAGTAATTGTTTTAGTCGTTGATGTGCTAAGGGTCTCTGTTCCTCCAGTAGGAATCCTTACATCTTTAGTTTGTGTAACCGTTACGTTCCCCGTTGGAAGCAAACCGTTACTATCTGCTAATTCATCTGCTCCAAATGTGACACTTGTAGCACCAGCTGGTACTGTCTTCGGAATTGTCTTACTTCCAAGTTTCAAGGTCACTGTCGCACCTGGTGTCACATCTGTCACAGTAATACCACGTTTTGGAAGACCACCTGTATTCGTTACTTGGTCATCTGCGATTTGTGGTGTTTTTAGGTTGACTTTGATGGTTACTGGAACCAATTTATCGTTACGACTACCCGTTGCAGCACCTAGTGGCAATGTTACTTTAACTTTTTTAGTTATATAACCTGGAGTTGAAATCTCAGATTCACTTAAAGGTGTTTCCCATGCATAATCTGTCCCAGCTGGTATTACTGGTGTATTGGCAGCATTTGTAATCGTTTCACCCGGAGTTGTGCTAATAGTTGACAACGGAGACATATTACCCACTGTTGTTTCATAAACCTTCTTAGCAACTGGGTCCACTACTGTATAATTAAATGTTGTCTCGCTTGTCAAAGCACGATCTTGTGCAGACGGAGTCCCAAAGCGTCCTGTTGGATAAGTCGCTACTACACGGTACTCTGTTTGATGCGCTTGGGTATTATTCCAAACACTACTAAATTTTTGCGTTCCAACTGGCGTCTTCTGCAACTCACCTGAACCACTTAACTGACTATTTAATTTGTACTCGTAAGACCAGGTCGTATTGGCTGGAAGCTCCTTTTGATTCACATATAAGTAAGTGTCTCCACCATAATTATTAGCCCAGTTACCTCCGTTAGTTCTACCATTACCATCATCTTTAAAGGAATAAAACTTACCTGTTACCCCATTGTTGGTATTAGCCTCAACCTTTGGATAAACGGTATAGTTATAAGTAATATCTTTACTTACACCTTTCGAGTCGGTAACCGTCAAGGTTGCTGTTTTTTCACCTGGTGTAGATAAATCTGGCGCTCCGTTTTTCCAAACTACATTTGTATTTGCAGGCAATTCTGTACCATCAGCAGATTTGATAAAATTACGAGCTGTCAAGCTATTCGCATTTTCTCCAGCAACCGCGTAGAAGCGATCTGACTTAGTTTGATAATTTTGTTCTAGTGTTGGAGTGACTGTTCTTGTCGTTCCATCTTTATAGGTAATCAGCACATTTCCATTGCTCTGTGGAGTATAGGTTCTGATACGATGTTTATCCTGTGGATAAGCCTTTTCAACAGCTGCCTTAATAGAATTTCTATCATTGTCGGTTAAATTAGCAATATCTCGAACTGTTATTGGAGAAATCTTCACTTCACCCAATCTATCTTTCAACTGACCCTGCTCAAGCTTAATATTGTTTCCTTGAGACCAATTTTCTGAACGATCTCTAACTATAACCGAACGTTTTATAAAATGTCCAGGTGCATATGGCAAATCTGGTCTAATGGTACCTTGATTCTCACCAGTGTCAATGGTATGAGGCTTAGTCTCCGTGGCTGTAGTAGAAACATTATTGATATTGTTTAGAATTGCAGTTCCCCAACTATCATCAAGTATATTCCCGCTGGTAATAGTAGTGTTACCATTGCTGTCACCTATTTTCACTTCAGTTTTGTCAATCTTTCCACTGTTATCACTAAATTTAGTAATAAAGCGCAGTTGATCACCTGCATAGAAAATATATTTATCGAAAACATCGTCTCTCGTGGATGGAACTGTTTCCCATTGACCAGTTGTAGGATTTTTTACTTGAACAGTTGTACTAGCAACAGGTTTAACTGTTTCTCTAGTGATAGTTTTAGTCGTTGTTGCGGATTCGAGTGTTTCTGCTCGGTTTGTTGTAGGATTAGTAAATTCCTTACTTTGTTTAACTGTTACGTTTCCTGTTGGAAGCAAACCGTTACTATCTGCTAATTCAGTCGCAGTAAATGTTACATTTCCATTGCTATCTGCTGTTTTAGATGGAAGTTGTCTACCACCGATTGTCAAGGTTACTGATGCGCCTGGTAGAGCATTCGTTACAGTGATTCCTTTATTTGGAAGACCACCTGTATTTGTTACTTGATCATCT
>NZ_NCVK01000025.1 GCF_002096845.1 Streptococcus mitis | reverse complement strand
CACCGATTGTCAAGGTTACTGATGCGCCTGGTAGAGCATTCGTTACAGTGATTCCTTTATTTGGAAGACCACCTGTATTTGTTACTTGATCATCTGAGATTTGTGGTGGGTTTGGTATAACTTTGATAGTTACAGGAACGGTGTCACTACTATTATCTCTAGTTTGTGCTCCTTTTGGCAGGGTAACTGTGACATCTGCCTTTTTGATACCTGGAGTACTTACTGTGCTAGCACCTGGTGCAGATACCCATCTGTAGGTGGTTGTAGTCGCTTCCCCTGGACCGTTAGGAATCGGCACACCATCCCTAGAATTCTTAATCGCCTTGCCTGGATCATTAATAATCTCAGTCAAAGGTCCTGTATTCCCAACTGTTGTAACATACTCTTGCTTGGCTACTGGATCAACTACCGTATACTCAAAAGTTGTCTCGCTTGTCAGAGCCTGATCGTTAGTTGATGCAGCTCCAAAGCGACCTGTTGGATAGACGGCTGTCACAGTATAGGTCGTCTTGTGACTTATAGGATCCGCCCACCTTGATTCTTCCTTAGTTGTATACCATACTTCACCAAACGTTTCTTTTCCAACAGCAGTTGTTTTCTCCGGACCTGTACCATTTAATTGATACTTATAGGACCATTTAACATCACTTTCAGCCTTCAAATCATTGAGATTTGTATATCCCTCTATATTTCTACCATACGGATTAGCCCAGCCTCCGTCGACTCTACTAAGGCCTGATCCTTGCGTTCCTTTAAATGCAAAGAACTTACCTGTGACTCCATTTTCAGTTTTCGCTTTAACCTTTTTTAAGACAGTATAGCTATACTCAACTTCCTTAGTATCACTTCCTTTAGTAACGAGTAAGATTGCTTTTTTCTGACCAGGTGTAGATAAATCTAGAGTTCCGTTTTTCCAAGTAACAGTAGTTGTTGAAGGTAAAGCTCCACCATTACCATCTACAACAAAGTCACGAGGGTTAAGTTGAGTGGAATTTTCTCCTTCAACTGCATAAAAGCGGTCTGATTTGGCTTGATACGGCGCCTTTGCAGTAGCAGTGGTTGTCGCTCCATCTGAGTTAAAGTTATAAGATGTAGCTGTGACATCCGTTTTATCTTTAACAGCTTCCTCAGAAATAGTCACATTACCAGTCGATTTATCTAAAGTCACCCCAGCTGGAAGAGGATCGCTATTTTCCCATGTAGTCCCAGATTTCTTAATCGTAATGTGAGTAGGAGTGTTAGCATTTGTCGGTGTATAAGATATATTTACCTTATCATTATCGGTCACTGGACTAACAACTACACTACCATCATTCTTAGGATCAACACGAGGAGCTGTAGCTGTAGCCTTCGTAACGTTTTCAAAGAAAACTTCTGAAACATCGACTGAATCGCCACCAACATTATCTTTATATATCGTTCTAAGTTGCTTACTTAGACCTATCTTGGTTCCAGTAATTTGTGCTTTTCCTTGTAAACCATTATGGGCGAGAATAGCTTGTTTATCTTGTTCAGATAAGTTAGTCCCTAATCTTGATATATCCATATTATCAGGAACAGATAAGTAAACTTCCTTACCATCCATTCTGGCTTTCACAGCCATATTCTCCCCTATTCCTGAACCAATCTTATCGCTACCACCAACCCATTCAACTCTCTGAACGTGTAGCTTTTCTTCAGTAGCTACACCAGAAGTAATCGGTGTAGTAGTCGGAATAACTTCTGGTCCCCCACCTCTGTTATTTACAGAGTTTTTATAATCATTTAAATCATCAGGTTTTACAAAACCTGGGATAGTTGAAGATTTATCATCAAATTTTTGAATAACAGACGCTGCAGGAACCACCTGACCCTGTAAAACCTGACCATTAGTCTTCGATTGATTAATTACAGGTTCATATACATCAGACAGTGTTACAATTTTAAATGGAAGATTGTAAGAAGTACCGTTTGAATTTCGAGCACTTAACTTGTACTCGCCTTTAGTTAGTTCAATTCCCCCGATATCTCTTCTTTTATTTGCTGTATCATATTTAATTGCATTACTATCCTTAGTAACACCGACAATTTCATAGGTAGTATTACCACTAGCAAGAGAAGTCTTTTGACCCGTCACCTTATCATAAACATTCGCAATTTTAGAGATATCATCTGGTGCCAATGAACCTACTCCAGCACCCCATTTCAGGAAAGCAGATGGTATACCTGGTTTCAACTGCAACCAATACCGTTCTGGGGAACCATTCATTTGTAGGTAGTTTCTATGGCGTGAATTTTCCAAAGAACGGAAACCAGCCATATAAAAATCATTTGTGTTTTCTGGACTTGTAGTTGTATATTTAATTTTATACCCTTCAAGACGAGCACTTCCTTTAGGATGCAGTGCATACACATTCGCAGTAGCATCTTCTATACTACTAAAGGCAAAATCTCCAGCTTTTTTTATTGTATCTGAAATTTTATCCGTCTGATAAAATACCTCTTCATTATTAAAAGCAAAATCTCTTAGACTCGTAAGTGAACCACGACCAACTCCACTCGGTCCTACACCAGCTACGTTGTCATAGTAAGCGCCACCTTGATTGTTATTAGCATTCCCAATTGCTGCTAAAAGAAATTCACTCTTAGAATTTTTTAGGAAGGCACCGTTGCCATCACTAGATCCCAATAGATTCCAAGGTGTTTCTTGTCTATCTTTTTGCCAGACTTCCATATGAGTAATAGTATGGCCTTTAGGAACCGTAAAGTAAAAGTAGGGATTATCGTGAGGTTGACCGTCATTATTAAAAGTAACCTCCCATTGAGTTGTTGTCCCTGTACGAGTTGCTGTCATTAGCACTTGGCCACCAATGTTTTGAACAAGAACACGAGTAGCGGTATTAGCAGCTCCTGGCGTTTTTCCATTCCCTGTTCTTCCCTCAGTAGCATAAAGATAAGTGCCGGCTTTATAGATGTTGGCTTTAGAATTATGGTCATTTGCCTCAGTATCTTTGACAACATATCCAACAGAAGCTGTTAAAAAGTTTGGATCTCTATTTTCAGGCGCTACCTCCCTAAAGCTAACTCCTCGCTCCATCTGTCTACCATTCAAGGCACTACGTTTTCCATTTGTAGCACGTTGAACCGCATTCGCAATAGAAGCTTCAGCTGTTCTGGCTTGCTTGATAACTGCTGTAAGGTCGGCATTTGGATTTTTAAGTGCTTCTTCGATAGCTGTTACAGCTGCATTCACCTTAGCAACTGCTGATTCAGTATTTGGAAGACCGATAGACTTAGCGAGATATTCTCCCATAGAAGCTGAGATTTTAGAAAGACGTTTGCGGTCTTCTTGGGCTTTCTTGTTGCTCTCAGCAGATACAGTAGTCGCTACTGCCGCTGTTGTCGTCGTATCCACCAAACTTGAAGTCGTTGATGTGATTTGGCTCAAACGATTTTCAACTGCTTGTAGAGATGCGAGGCTTTCAGTGATAACCTTTGAAAGAGCTGCGTCAGCTGTAGTATTAGCTGTATCTTCTTTACGTACAGAAGTCTCTTTGTTTGAAGCCGTCTCTGATGTTGCTGGTTTTGCAAGTTCAGAAGTTACTCCAGCTTGTGATTGAGAAGCACTTGTTAAAGCTGATGTACTTGCAGATGCAGAGGCTACAGCACTTGTTGATGCTGACGTACTTGCAGATACAGAGGCACTTGTTGAAGTACTTACTGATTGGCTTTCACTTTCTGAAAGATGCTTACTTGCGTTCTTGGAAGCTTCCTCAGACAAGGATTGGCTTTGGCTGACAGAAACTGATAGGCTGTCGGCTTGAGCCCCCTCCTGGTCTTTTACGGTTCCCAAAGTTACTGTGTCTGTATTCGCAAGTGTTTGATTTGACTCTACTGTCTTTTCAAGAGCGTCGTTGGCATAAACAGTTGTTTGTGTTGCAACTGCTCCTCCAAGTACCGTCCCTGCTGCGGCTATCCCTTTCAGGATATCCAATCCAGTCAGTGTATTTGCTGATTGCTCTTCGATAACTTCAGTTGTTACCTGAGCAGCATCTACACCACCACGTAAGACCTTAAAGAGACCAAATTGAGAGGTAGAGGCACGCAACCAATGCTTACCCGACTTGATCAACTTAAAACGGGTCACACGATCCGTTTCTCTATATTCACCTTTTTGGCGTCTAAAAAACATGTTTTACTCCTTTCATCAGAAAGATATTCTTTCCTGATTATATTATACTCCTTTGGATATATTAAGTCAATTCTATATACGTGCATAATCATGAATAATAAAAAAGATATATTATTTAATACTGTGTATAACGCCTGCTACAGCGATATTGCTGAAAATCGATTGAGACCAAAATTCATAGCAAAATCAGCCAGCCTCATCTTTCGATATATATATATATATATATATATAGAAAGATGTATATT
>NZ_NCVK01000046.1 GCF_002096845.1 Streptococcus mitis | reverse complement strand
AGCTAAGCGACTTCCATATCTCACAGGGGGCAACCCCCAACTACTTCCGGCGTTCTAGGGCTTAACTTCTGTGTTCGGCATGGGTACAGGTGTATCTCCTAGGCTATCGTCACTTAACTCTGAGTAAT
Source organism: Streptococcus mitis (assembly GCF_002096845.1). GTDB lineage: Bacteria > Bacillota > Bacilli > Lactobacillales > Streptococcaceae > Streptococcus > Streptococcus mitis_A. The sequence continues at coordinate 5,073 of NZ_NCVK01000046.1, read as the reverse complement.
ACCTACTCAAAATTGAATATCTATTCAAACCAAGAAAACCGTTCGCTTCATATTCTCAGTTACTTTGGATAAGTCCTCGAGCTATTAGTATTAGTCCGCTACATGTGTCGCCACACTTCCACTTCTAACCTATCTACCTGATCATCTCTCAGGGCTCTTACTGATATAAAATCATGGGAAATCTCATCTTGAGGTGGGTTTCACACTTAGATGCTTTCAGCGTTTATCCCTTCCCTACATAGCTACCCAGCAATGCCTTTGGCAAGACAACTGGTACACCAGCGGTAAGTCCACTCTGGTCCTCTCGTACTAGGAGCAGATCCTCTCAAATTTCCTACGCCCGCGACGGATAGGGACCGAACTGTCTCACGACGTTCTGAACCCAGCTCGCGTGCCGCTTTAATGGGCGAACAGCCCAACCCTTGGGACCGACTACAGCCCCAGGATGCGACGAGCCGACATCGAGGTGCCAAACCTCCCCGTCGATGTGAACTCTTGGGGGAGATAAGCCTGTTATCCCCAGGGTAGCTTTTATCCGTTGAGCGATGGCCCTTCCATACGGAACCACCGGATCACTAAGCCCGACTTTCGTCCCTGCTCGAGTTGTAGCTCTCGCAGTCAAGCTCCCTTATACCTTTACACTCTGCGAATGATTTCCAACCATTCTGAGGGAACCTTTGGGCGCCTCCGTTACCTTTTAGGAGGCGACCGCCCCAGTCAAACTGCCCGTCAGACACTGTCTCCGATAGGGATTACCTATCCGGGTTAGAGTGGCCATAACACAAGGGTAGTATCCCAACAACGTCTCCTTCGAAACTGGCGTCCCGATCTCGTAGACTCCTACCTATCCTGTACATGTGGTACAGACACTCAATATCAAACTGCAGTAAAGCTCCATGGGGTCTTTCCGTCCTGTCGCGGGTAACCTGCATCTTCACAGGTACTAAAATTTCACCGAGTCTCTCGTTGAGACAGTGCCCAAATCATTACGCCTTTCGTGCGGGTCGGAACTTACCCGACAAGGAATTTCGCTACCTTAGGACCGTTATAGTTACGGCCGCCGTTTACTGGGGCTTCAATTCATACCTTCGCTTGCGCTAAGCACTCCTCTTAACCTTCCAGCACCGGGCAGGCGTCACCCCCTATACATCATCTTACGATTTAGCAGAGAGCTGTGTTTTTGATAAACAGTTGCTTGGGCCTATTCACTGCGGCTGACTTAAAGTCAGCACCCCTTCTCCCGAAGTTACGGGGTCATTTTGCCGAGTTCCTTAACGAGAGTTCTCTCGCTCACCTGAGGCTACTCGCCTCGACTACCTGTGTCGGTTTGCGGTACGGGTAGAGTATGTTTAAACGCTAGAAGCTTTTCTTGGCAGTGTGACGTCACTAACTTCGCTACTAAACTTCGCTCCCCATCACAGCTCAATGTTATAGATATAAGCATTTGACTCATACCACACCTCACTGCTTAGACAGACTCTTCCAATCGTCTGCTTTAGTTAGCCTACTGCGTCCCTCCATCACTACATACTCTAGTACAGGAATATCAACCTGTTGTCCATCGGATACACCTTTCGGTCTCTCCTTAGGTCCCGACTAACCCAGGGCGGACGAGCCTTCCCCTGGAAACCTTAGTCTTACGGTGGACAGGATTCTCACCTGTCTTTCGCTACTCATACCGGCATTCTCACTTCTATGCGTTCCAGCACTCCTCACGGTACACCTTCTTCACACATAGAACGCTCTCCTACCATACCTATAAAGGTATCCACAGCTTCGGTAAATTGTTTTAGCCCCGGTACATTTTCGGCGCAGGGTCACTCGACTAGTGAGCTATTACGCACTCTTTGAATGAATAGCTGCTTCTAAGCTAACATCCTAGTTGTCTGTGCAACCCCACATCCTTTTCCACTTAACAATTATTTTGGGACCTTAGCTGGTGGTCTGGGCTGTTTCCCTTTCGACTACGGATCTTAGCACTCGCAGTCTGACTGCCGACCATAATTCATTGGCATTCGGAGTTTATCTGAGATTGGTAATCCGGGATGGACCCCTCACCCAAACAGTGCTCTACCTCCAAGAATCTCTAATGTCGACGCTAGCCCTAAAGCTATTTCGGAGAGAACCAGCTATCTCCAAGTTCGTTTGGAATTTCTCCGCTACCCACAAGTCATCCAAGCACTTTTCAACGTGCCCTGGTTCGGTCCTCCAGTGCGTCTTACCGCACCTTCAACCTGCTCATGGGTAGGTCACATGGTTTCGGGTCTACGTCATGATACTAATTCGCCCTATTCAGACTCGGTTTCCCTACGGCTCCGTCTCTTCAACTTAACCTCGCATCATAACGTAACTCGCCGGTTCATTCTACAAAAGGCACGCTCTCACCCATTAACGGGCTCGAACTTGTTGTAGGCACACGGTTTCAGGTTCTATTTCACTCCCCTCCCGGGGTGCTTTTCACCTTTCCCTCACGGTACTGGTTCACTATCGGTCACTAGGGAGTATTTAGGGTTGGGAGATGGTCCTCCCAGATTCCGACGGGATTTCGCGTGTCCCGCCGTACTCAGGATACTGCTAGGTACAAAGACTATTTTAAATACGAGGCTATTACTCTCTTTGGCTGATCTTCCCAAATCATTCTTCTATAATCTTTGAGTCCACATTGCAGTCCTACAACCCCGAAGAGTAAACTCTTCGGTTTGCCCTCCTGCCGTTTCGCTCGCCGCTACTAAGGCAATCGCTTTTGCTTTCTCTTCCTGCAGCTACTTAGATGTTTCAGTTCACTGCGTCTTCCTCCTCACATCCTTAACAGATGCGGGTAACAGGTAGTACCTGTTGGGTTCCCCCATTCGGAAATCCCTGGATCATCGCTTACTTACAGCTACCCAAGGCATATCGTCGTTTGTCACGTCCTTCTTCGGCTCCTAGTGCCAAGGCATCCACCGTGCGCCCTTATTAACTTAACCTTATTTTTGACCTTTCAGTCATAAACTCTTATTAATACTACAGCGTTTTCGGTTTATTTTCTTGTTACTATTTGATATAGATATTCAATTTTCAATGTGCATTACTTGGTGATCTCTCACCAATGGAGCCTAGCGGGATCGAACCGCTGACCTCCTGCGTGCAAAGCAGGCGCTCTCCCAGCTGAGCTAAGGCCCCACAAGACCTCTCAAGACTAAACAAGACCAATGCGCAGTTCCTTATCCTTAGAAAGGAGGTGATCCAGCCGCACCTTCCGATACGGCTACCTTGTTACGACTTCACCCCAATCATCTATCCCACCTTAGGCGGCTGGCTCCTTACGGTTACCTCACCGACTTCGGGTGTTACAAACTCTCGTGGTGTGACGGGCGGTGTGTACAAGGCCCGGGAACGTATTCACCGCGGCGTGCTGATCCGCGATTACTAGCGATTCCGACTTCATGTAGGCGAGTTGCAGCCTACAATCCGAACTGAGACTGGCTTTAAGAGATTAGCTTGCCGTCACCGGCTTGCGACTCGTTGTACCAGCCATTGTAGCACGTGTGTAGCCCAGGTCATAAGGGGCATGATGATTTGACGTCATCCCCACCTTCCTCCGGTTTATTACCGGCAGTCTCGCTAGAGTGCCCAACTGAATGATGGCAACTAACAATAGGGGTTGCGCTCGTTGCGGGACTTAACCCAACATCTCACGACACGAGCTGACGACAACCATGCACCACCTGTCACCTCTGTCCCGAAGGAAAACTCTATCTCTAGAGCGGTCAGAGGGATGTCAAGACCTGGTAAGGTTCTTCGCGTTGCTTCGAATTAAACCACATGCTCCACCGCTTGTGCGGGCCCCCGTCAATTCCTTTGAGTTTCAACCTTGCGGTCGTACTCCCCAGGCGGAGTGCTTAATGCGTTAGCTACGGCACTAAACCCCGGAAAGGGTCTAACACCTAGCACTCATCGTTTACGGCGTGGACTACCAGGGTATCTAATCCTGTTTGCTCCCCACGCTTTCGAGCCTCAGCGTCAGTTACAAGCCAGAGAGCCGCTTTCGCCACCGGTGTTCCTCCATATATCTACGCATTTCACCGCTACACATGGAATTCCACTCTCCCCTCTTGCACTCAAGTTAAACAGTTTCCAAAGCGTACTATGGTTAAGCCACAGCCTTTAACTTCAGACTTATCTAACCGCCTGCGCTCGCTTTACGCCCAATAAATCCGGACAACGCTCGGGACCTACGTATTACCGCGGCTGCTGGCACGTAGTTAGCCGTCCCTTTCTGGTAAGATACCGTCACAGTGTGAACTTTCCACTCTCACACTCGTTCTTCTCTTACAACAGAGCTTTACGATCCGAAAACCTTCTTCACTCACGCGGCGTTGCTCGGTCAGACTTCCGTCCATTGCCGAAGATTCCCTACTGCTGCCTCCCGTAGGAGTCTGGGCCGTGTCTCAGTCCCAGTGTGGCCGATCACCCTCTCAGGTCGGCTATGTATCGTCGCCTTGGTGAGCCGTTACCCCACCAACTAGCTAATACAACGCAGGTCCATCTGGTAGTGATGCAATTGCACCTTTTAAGCAAATGTCATGCAACATCTACTCTTATGCGGTATTAGCTATCGTTTCCAATAGTTATCCCCCGCTACCAGGCAGGTTACCTACGCGTTACTCACCCGTTCGCAACTCATCCAGAAGAGCAAGCTCCTCCTTCAGCGTTCTACTTGCATGTATTAGGCACGCCGCCAGCGTTCGTCCTGAGCCAGGATCAAACTCTCATTAAAAGTTTGAGTTCTCACTCATTTCTGTCACTGACAGATTTATTGTTTTTTCATTGTTCAGTACTACAACCTTAGTTGTAGTGCCCTGCACATTGGTTCGTCTTGTTCAGTTTTCAAAGGTCTTTGTCACTCACTTCTCTCAAGCGACAACTATATTAGTATATCACAGTCGCTTTCGCTTGTCAACACTTTTTTGAAACTTTTTTAAACTTTTTTTCATCAAGTGTTCCAACCGCAACATACCATAGTCCGTACGGGATTCGAACCCGTGTTACCGCCGTGAAAAGGCGGTGTCTTAACCCCTTGACCAACGGACC
>NZ_NCVK01000052.1 GCF_002096845.1 Streptococcus mitis | reverse complement strand
CCCTATTTAAAGAATTTACAGCACCTATTCCACTTAATACTGATTTTCCAATATTCGCTGCAGATGGGAGTGATATCTGTATTCCTCGAAATCCCATGGATACAGAAACCTCTATCCAAACCCAAACGGATGTTAAATCCTATAATCTCATGCATATAAATGCCCTATACGACTTGACGACTGGAGTGTATCGAGATGTTT
>NZ_NCVK01000051.1 GCF_002096845.1 Streptococcus mitis | reverse complement strand
TGGCTCTGCGTCTACTACTACTGGATCTTTAGTTCCGGCTTTACCTGTTAGATCTGTTTCTACAACTGGTTTAGCTGGTGCTGTTGTATCTTTAGCTGGTGTTGCTTCTTTTGGTTCACTTGCTTCTGATACGTTGCCTGCTGGGTCTGTTGCTGTCGCTGTTACATTTCCTGCTGGAATATCTTTCGTTGGTGTGATAGTT
>NZ_NCVK01000053.1 GCF_002096845.1 Streptococcus mitis | reverse complement strand
GCAAGCACATCGGCTTCAACAAGTACAAGCACATCAGCAAGCACATCGGCTTCAACAAGTGCAAGCACATCGGCTTCAACAAGTGCAAGTACATCGGCTTCAACAAGTGCAAGTACATCGGCATCAACAAGCGCAAGTACATCAGCAAGTACGTCAGCTTCAACAAGTGCAAGCACATCAGCAAGTACATCAGCTTCAACAAG
>NZ_NCVK01000050.1 GCF_002096845.1 Streptococcus mitis | reverse complement strand
TCAACTGGTGTCTTAGTTCCTGCTTTACCTGTTAGATCTGTTTTGATTTCTGGTTTAGCTGGAGCTTTGGTATCTGCTGTTGCTTTTTCTGGTGTACTTGGTTCTGACACATTGCCTGCTGGATCTGTTGCTTTCGCTGTTACGTCTCCTGCTGGAAGCTCTTTCGTTGGTGTGATTGTAGCTTTTCCGTTTTCGTCCGCTAC
>NZ_NCVK01000055.1 GCF_002096845.1 Streptococcus mitis | reverse complement strand
AACTATCACACCAACGAAAGATATTCCAGCAGGAAATGTAACAGCGACAGCAACAGACCCAGCAGGCAACGTATCAGAAGCAAGTGAACCAAAAGTTGCGACAGATACAACAGCTCCAGCTAAACCAGTTGTAGAAACAGATCTAACAGGTAAAGCCGGAACTAAAGATCCAGTAGTAGTAGACGCAGAGCCAGGGTCAACAGTTAAATT
>NZ_NCVK01000049.1 GCF_002096845.1 Streptococcus mitis | reverse complement strand
TTAAGTTAAGAAATTCAAATACAATTCTGTATTTGGGTTTCTTTTTTATGTGATAAACTTATAGTTAAGGAGGGATTTTCCATGATAAAACAGATAAAATCCCACTTGGATAAGAGCATTCAGAGTATCATTAGTCAAAAAGTTGAGTTCGTCAAACAAGATGAACAGGCCTTTACTCGTAAAAGAAGTTTATCATTAGAAACTATGATTCG
>NZ_NCVK01000048.1 GCF_002096845.1 Streptococcus mitis | reverse complement strand
TCTAATGGTCAGGAAATTGACCGTCAAGAGATGTCAAATGAGGAGACCCTATCCCCAGTTACCCAGGTTGTTAAAGTTGGTACAGCTAAGCCGACCATGGTTCCGAATGATGCACCGACAGCAGAATCTCTTCCAGAGTACCCGTTAACCTTCACTGACGAAATTCGAGTAGATAAAATCAACTTCGCAGTTCGTGAAGAAGAAACGGACGAAC
>NZ_NCVK01000054.1 GCF_002096845.1 Streptococcus mitis | reverse complement strand
CTTGCTGACGTACTTGCGCTTGTTGAAGCCGATGTGCTAGCTGATGTACTTGCGCTTGTTGAAGCTGACGTACTTGCGCTTGTTGAAGCTGACGTACTTGCTGACGTACTTGCGCTTGTTGAAGCCGATGTACTTGCTGATGTGCTTGCACTTGTTGAAGCTGACGTGCTAGCTGATGTACTTGCGCTTGTTGAAGCTGACGTGCTAGCTGATGTACTTGC
>NZ_NCVK01000027.1 GCF_002096845.1 Streptococcus mitis | reverse complement strand
TTTGTTGTTAGATGGTTAGTATTTAAAGGAATAAGTATTGGTATTTTAAAATTTGGATTCATTTTTGAAGTAATGGGAATAGCTGTCTTGCTTTTAGTTAATCTTGGGTTATTGATTCGGTTTAGTTTAAATTTATCAAAAATTGGTTCAGTATCTCTATACTATCAGCTAAGGTTGATAGAACGACAGACACACAAAGCCTTGTTAGATTCAGCAACTGCGAATCGCAAAGTTGGTAGCAAATTTATCGATGTTAGTAAAGCGCATGCCGACTTCTTGAAGTCGAGCAGGCGCATATCGGTTAAAATCAAAAAATTAGCTGATCAAACTACTGACGATTTAGAAAAGTTTGCGGAAATGTTATCAGCGTGCTTAGTGGGTAAAAATCGTTCTTTAATTGTTTTAGATTATTGGTTAAGTGAAGATAATACAGAGTTCATTTACTTATTAGATGATATTGTAGAAGCAAAAGCAAGGCAGCTCAAACCAAAGAAGATAAAAGAATTAAAACCAGATAATGATTTTGAAATAACAGTTGAAGAAGGTTTGACATTCTCATTGTTGAAGAATATACATGCTTTAATTATTGGTAACACGTCAAGTTCAAAGACAACATTCTTAAAATCGTTACTTACTCAAGTTTTTATGTTTGATTCAGAAGTTGATTTAACAATCTTAGATGTTAAATCTGAGTTCAGTTCTTGGACTTTTCTTCAAAAAGGTGTGATTTTATCTGATAGTGATGAAATTTTAGCGTATTTTGAAGAGTTATTAGAATTAGTTATGAAACGTGAAAAAGAAATTGCGAAATTGTCAGCACGGGACGACATTACTGGAGCAACTTTTGTTAATTTCGGCAAGGAGATGAAAATGAAGTTGTGTGTTATCGAAGAGTATTCTGCGATGCTATCAAGTATAACGGATACTAAGATGAGAAAAAGGGTTCAAGATTTAGTCTTGTCTATTGTTTCACGTTCTCGTTCGAGTGGTGTCTATATCTGTATCTGTATGCAACAACCAAGGGCAGAGTTGCTCTCAACAGCAATACGAGATAATTTAGGTGTTCGTATTTGTTTATCAAACGGTTCCATCACAGACGAATTAGCTAGAATGGTGTTTGGAGAAACAGATAATATTGATAATCATGCGCCCAGATTTTCAGGCTATATCATGACTAGTGATGGACAGTTCAGCAAACCCAGACGATTTTGGAACATTAATCTACACGAACACGGTTTGGAAAAAATTAGTACATTTAAACAAGCGTTTTTATACGGTCAACGATTAAGAAAAAAGCGTAAATAATGGGGTACTAGCATTCAGGGGGGTCTAGTAATGACCCCCATCCCACCCCTTACGGGGTTAACTACAATATAACTAAAAGGAGTTATTTTACTATGATTTTATGCGATATAGATGAAATTGCATTTGTTTTTTTGCCTGACTTTAATGAAATGATGTCTGATTATGAAGCATTTGCTTCAACTATCTGTTTAAAAATTGATGAATTATTGGAATTAGAAAAGTACACGGTTAACTATAAGTTAAATGAAAAAGGATTTGCAGGCTACAATTATATTGTCAATTTTGATGAATTTGAAATTCTGTTATGTTTTAACACGGATAGCCCAAGGATGGGAATTTTTCTCAAATTCTCGGGTCAAGGTTTAAAACATTACATGAAACGAAGGGACGAAGATAATCAAAAAATTTCGTATCGTCAATTAGTTCAAAAATTTTTTGAATTAGAAAATTATTTTAGCGGTAGTTGTAGAGTTTCAAAAATTGATTTTGCGATTGATTTTATAGATGAAGGTTTGAAAGTGAATCAGATTCATCAGGAGTTAAATAAGTCAACAATAAAATCAAAATATGTTGACAGTTTTACAAATACAATCAAATTGAGAAAGAATCAGTCAAATATCAGCACTATCAATACTAACAACAGGGTAGAAACAATCTATGTTGGTAGCAAAGCCAACAAAGGAAACTCTCTACTGTTAAGAATTTATGATAAAAAATTGGAACAGGAGAAAAAGAAGGGCATCTTTTATTATGAAGCATTAAAATGCGATGATTGGGTGCGATTTGAAATGTCAATCAGGCAGGCTTATGCTAATCAAACTGGTCTGGATATTTTAAAATGTAGAAACGACAAAGAATTGTCCAGTTTGATTTTTCAACGTATTACTGACAAGTATTTATTTTTCAAAAATGATGAATTATGGGATATTTCAAAGGTTATGCTGGAGTATGTTTCGACTGATTTTGATTTATTGAGGTCAAAACCACGGCGAAAAAATGATTTATTATCTACTTATATCTATTTGTTAAAAAATAGTGGTTTGGAATCGTTTTTATACAAGATTGATAAAATTTACGGTAAAGAATCAATTCAGGAATTTTTCAAGCATGTTTTGATTCATTTCAAAACAAAGTATAAACCCTCTCCTGATACTATTATTTTTTTTAATAATAAAAAAGATGAACTAAAGAAAGAAAAGAAGCCGTGGGATGTATTCAAGTAAAACGATGAAAGGAAAACTTATATGACGGATAAAATCTCAATTAAAATAGAAAATTTGGAAGTAAATCTTCCTAAAACACACATTATAGTAGAGAAAGATGAATATCTTGACTTAAAGAAGCAAGCCTCAAAAGGGAAATATATTAGCTTAGATGATGTCTTAAACATGTTATCAGTATCTCGCCCTTGGTTATTAAAACATGTTCTTTATCAGCCTGATATTCGCTCAAAAATCGATATTGATAAAAACAAGGATGGTTTTGTGAAATATCCAGATAATCAAGGCGGACGGTACTACTTCTTAGCCAGTAAAACAAAACAATTTTTTGAAGAAAACTTTGCAAAAATCTTTAGTTTATGATACGATAATCAAGATAATATCTTGGTTATCGTCTTTAGAGAAGAGGTAATCATGTCAGTTTCATTCAGAAAACGAGGAAAGAAGAATTTATGGGATTATAGAATTTTTGATAAAAATAAAAAGGTAGTTGCTTCAAATTCAGGCTTTAAAACAAAAAGAGAAGCAGAAATTGAAGCGTTAGCTCTTGAGTTAAAATTGCTTAATGGTGCAATAATTGATAAAAATATTACATTCTATGCTCTATGGGAAAAGTGGCTAGAATTAACAGTTAAACCACTCGGAAAAGCGGACTCTACATTTAATAAACATTTATTGCGTGGTAAGTTTATCAAAGAATATTTTAAAGACAAACCAGCTTTGAAAATTAAAGCAAGCGAGTATCAAGGTTTTATAAACAAGTACGCTGAAACAAATTGTCGTGACAATGTTAGTAGAATGAATGCGGAAATTAGAAATGTGATTGTATTTGCGAAACGAGATAAGCTTAATATAGAAGATTTTACTGAAGGTGTCATTATTTCAGGTCGTCCCCCTAAAAAAAGAAGAGATGAAAAATATATTCATAGCTTTGATGACTATCAAAAACTAGTAACATATTTAGAAAACAATCTTGATTTAACAACTTCAATTGTACCGTATCTTTTACTAATTCAACTAAAAACAGGAATGCGTGCAGGAGAGGTTGCAGGTCTCACATGGGATTGTGTGTTGTGGCAAAGTTCAGAAATCAAAACTTATAGACGATATGATACAGCTAGGAAACGGTGGGCAAATCCTAAAACAGAAGAATCAATTCGTACAATTCCTGTTGATAATGATACTTTAACTATTCTAAAAAAATTAAAACAAGAACAAACTGTATTCATTGAAAACGGTACAATTACAAATAACGAAAATATGATTTTAGTAGATTTGAATTATAAGATTGTAACAAATGCAGGAATAAATAAGCATCTAAAACAAATTTTAAAAGATTTGAAAATTTATCCTCAAACTATGACAAGCACAGGTCTGAGACACACGTATTGTTCAACAATGTTAGCAATGGGTGTTGATATTTGGGCAGTCTCAAAATTAATGGGGCATCGAGATATTAAGCAAATAACTGAAACTTACGGCCATCTGATAAAGGAAAAAGCAGATATTGAAAATAACAAAGTTCGTGCAGTTTTAACGAGTTTAGTTAAAAAATAGAATTATTGACCAAAAGTTGACCAAAGCAAAAAGGAACGTTGATTTAACAACGTTCCTTAGCTCTTTACTATACCGGCGGCCGGGGTCGAACCGGCACGTCCTTGCGGACACTGGATTTTGAGTCCAGCGCGTCTGCCAATTCCGCCACGCCGGCAAATAGTAACTGGGGTAGCTGGATTCGAACCAACGCATGAGGGAGTCAAAGTCCCTTGCCTTACCGCTTGGCTATACCCCAATAATATAAAATAGGCGAGTGATGGGGATCGAACCCACGCATGCCAGAGCCACAATCTGGTGTGTTAACCACTTCACCACACCCGCCATAATTCTATTAACACGGGCAGTAGGAATTGAACCCACACTGAAGGTTTTGGAGACCTTAGTTCTACCTTTAAACTATGCCCGTAAAATGGAAGGGGAGGGATTCGAACCCCCGAACCCGAAGGAGCGGATTTACAGTCCGCCGCGTTTAGCCTCTTCGCTACCCTTCCAAAATATATAAATGGCGCGAGACGGAATCGAACCGCCGACACATGGAGCTTCAATCCATTGCTCTACCAACTGAGCTACCGAGCCTTATTGCGGGAGCAGGATTTGAACCTACGACCTTCGGGTTATGAGCCCGACGAGCTACCGAGCTGCTCCATCCCGCGTTAATAAAAAAGGAGGATGTGGGATTCGAACCCACGCACGCTTTTACACGCCTGACGGTTTTCAAGACCGTTCCCTTCAGCCGGACTTGGGTAATCCTCCAAAATAGTTTATACGGGAACAAACCCGTGTCCTCTTAGTGAAAAGATAATATTTCAATTCTCTAGTAATGGACTAAACACTATGGGCACGAGTGGACTCGAACCACCGACCTCACGCTTATCAGGCGTGCGCTCTAACCACCTGAGCTACGCGCCCAAGTTAAAAACTTGGTACAAAGAACAAAGTTCAAAGCGGGTGACGAGAATCGAACTCGCGACAACAGCTTGGAAGGCTGTAGTTTTACCACTAAACTACACCCGCTAAAATGGGAGTTAACGGGATCGAACCGCTGACCCTCTGCTTGTAAGGCAGATGCTCTCCCAGCTGAGCTAAACTCCCTAGAGCTAAGCGACTTCCATATCTCACAGGGGGCAACCCCCAACTACTTCCGGCGTTCTAGGGCTTAACTTCTGTGTTCGGCATGGGTACAGGTGTAT
>NZ_NCVK01000057.1 GCF_002096845.1 Streptococcus mitis | reverse complement strand
TCAACAAGCGCAAGTACATCAGCTAGCACGTCAGCTTCAACAAGCGCAAGTACATCAGCTAGCACGTCAGCTTCAACAAGTGCAAGCACATCAGCTTCAACAAGTGCAAGCACATCAGCAAGTACATCAGCTTCAACAAGCGCAAGTACATCAGCAAGTACGTCAGCGTCAACAAGCGCAAGTACGTCAGCAAGTACGTCAGCGTCAACAAGCGCAAGTACGTCAGCT
>NZ_NCVK01000056.1 GCF_002096845.1 Streptococcus mitis | reverse complement strand
AACGCCGATGTACTTGCTGATGTACTTGCACTTGTTGATGCTGACGTGCTTGCTGATGTACTTGCACTTGTTGATGCTGACGTACTTGCTGATGTGCTTGCACTTGTTGAAGCTGACGTACTTGCGCTTGTCGAAGCTGATGTGCTAGCCGACGTACTTGCGCTTGTTGAAGCCGATGTACTTGCTGATGTGCTTGCACTTGTTGAAGCTGATGTGCTTGCTGATGTGCTTGC
>NZ_NCVK01000021.1 GCF_002096845.1 Streptococcus mitis | reverse complement strand
AGTGTTCCAACCGCAACATACCATAGTCCGTACGGGATTCGAACCCGTGTTACCGCCGTGAAAAGGCGGTGTCTTAACCCCTTGACCAACGGACCAGAGTTGTTATTTTCAACTCTTACTATTATACCGACTTTTTAAACTTTGTCAACTACTTTTTTAAACTTTTTTTACTTTTTTGCATGAATTCCTAATGAGTACGGATGTCAAACTCTTTAAACACAATACGTAAGTCCTTTAGCACTCTTTGACGCCCTCGGAAACGTTCATTTCTTAAGACGCGTTCTAACTCTTCTCGTTGCTCTTTAGTTTGTTTGTTTCTATAATCTCTTAGTGTTTCATGAAAGAGATAATAGTCATCTAGCCAGAGTCCTACCTCACTTATACGATGACTAATCTCACCCACTTCTTCATAAAGCTCTTTATCATATCTTCGTTTTTGACTTTCTTGTTTACGGATATAGTCTAGAATCCGATTCCGAAACTTGGTTTTGAAATATTTCCTTAAACGAGGGATATCTTCTACTAATCCCTCTTCTTTACTAATCAATTCATGTAGACATATCATTCCCTCTTGATCCCAATCCGATAGTTCCCATAAATGCAAGTAATATTCATTTCTACTCTTATATACAATTCCTTGGACTTCTTCATACAATTCTTTAATCATTCTTTTCCCCTTTCTAGATACAGTCTAACAGATTCAGAAACACTTTTGGCACATTTCATCCATTCTGTTCCCTTTAGCTCCTCAACTGCACAAAAAAGAGAGGACAGGCCTCTCTCAGGGTTATAATTCTGCGATTTGGTTTAGGTTTACTTCTGCAACTGTGTCATTACCAAACATAGAGATAATCATCTTCACTTTATTGTTATCAATCTCTGTAATCTTACCGGTATAATCTGCAAAAGCTCCATCAATAATACGTACAGTTTGACCAACTTCAACATCGATATCAAACTCTTGTACAGTTTGTCCCATAGAAACCAAGATATCACGAATTTCTTGTTCCAATAATGGAGTTGGTTTTGATCTATTTCCGTGAGATCCGACGAATCCTGTAACATTTGGTGTGTTTCGAACAACAAACCAAGCTTCATCTGTCATGACCATTTCTACAAGAACATAACCTGGAAAGCGATTTTCTTCTACTTCTTTTCTCTTTCCTTTTTTTTCAACTTGCACGGTTTGCGTTGGAATTTCAACGCGTAGAATATTATCCAACATATTGTAGGTTTGTGCACGTTGTAATAGATTTTCTTTTACCTTATTTTCATAACCAGAATAAGTTTGTAAGACAAACCATCCTTTATCAAAACTATCCATGATATTTCCTTTCATAAATAGAAGATTTCTAGTGTAATTAACTCCACTAACCTTCTAAAAAATGTTAATAAATCGAATCAAACCTGAAACAATCAACTGGTCAAAAATGTAAATAATTACTACAAAGAAAGCTGTGTATTCCATGATAGAACGAAAATCTCTCCAGCTTTCCTTGCGAGTTGGCCATGTTGTGTCTTTAAGAAGTCTAAATATATCTCCAATAAAACGCATCGCTCTCTCCTATCTCGTTTCTCTGTGTGTAGTATACTTACCACAATGTTTACAAAATTTATTTACTTCTAGTCGTGTTGGCTTGGGGTTTCCGCTTATCTTGATTGAATAGTTTCTCGAACCACAAACCGCACAAGCTAGGCTTGCTTTTTTTAATGCCATAACGCCTCCATCTTATCTATTATAACAAGAAAGCTAGGCTTTGACAAGCATCTTAACGAAATAGATTGACTACCGAATCCCATATCGTTTGAGCCTTTTCCTTAATCTTCGAATCCGAGATAGCACGGCTAGCCTCATCTACCAGATTTTGTGCACGACTTCTAATATCAGAAAGGCTATTATCTGCCTGATTTTCTTCATTACTCTGTACTTGATTTCTTGTATTGGCTGGTCCAATTCCATTTTGCTTATAAGCATTTTCAACCGTAAAAGTGCTTCCTGGCGTATAAGGTAAAATGGTATTTGCAATGTTTCTAAAGACATGTGCTGCACCGTTTGAAGTCGAACCTGCTAGATAGTGATTTTCATCAGTGGTCGGAAAGCCAAGCCAGTGGCTAATCACTACATCCGGAGTATAACCAATTACCCACTGGTCACTTGTGTAATCCGGATTGAAAACTGCTTCAGTTGTTCCAGTTTTCCCTGCCATGACATAGTCTGCAGGCGATGAACTAATACCGGTACCGTTGGTGAATGTCCCCAACATCATACTGGTCATCTTATCAGCTACAGACTTATCAATCACCCGTTTTTGTGAATTTTTATGGCTCGCAATAACCTGACCACTAGCATTTTCAATTCTACTAATAAAATGTGCTTCCGGCATTAAACCTTCATTTGCAAAAACAGCATATGCTTGAGCCATTTGAAGTGGGTTGGTTTCAACACCGCTTCCCAAGGCGACGCCAAGAACACGATCGACCTTTTCCATGTTGAGTCCGAATTTTTCGCCCGCCTCAAAAGCCTTATCAAGGCCCAAATCATTAACAGTGGCAACAGCAGGCAGATTAAGCGACTCTGCCAAGGCTTGATACATAGGAACTTCTCGACTCGTTTTGATTCCTGCATAGTTATCAAGCTTATAGCTGTCGTACTGCATGGTATGGTTATCCAAGAGCTTATTCAAAGCCCAGCCTGCTTCAACTGCTGGCGTATAAACAACTAAAGGCTTAATTGCAGAACCAGGACTACGTTTTGATTGAGTTGCATAGTTGAAATTCCGGAATCCAGTTTTATCATTATCAGCAACTTGACCGACAACTCCACGAACTCCACCTGTTTTCGGTTCGAGAGCTACACTTCCTGATTGAGCAAATGTTCCATCCTCTGCCCTCGGAAATAGCGATGTGTTTTCATAAACAACCTGCATATTTGCTTGGTAATTTTGGTCCAGCTCTGTGTAAATGCGGTAGCCATTATTTACGATTTCTTCCTCTGTTAAATTATACTTAGACACAGCTTCATTAACCACCGCATCAAAGTAAGAAGGATAGCGGTAATCTGAGATTTTTCCTTCATACTTATCGTGCAATTGCGAAGTCATATCAACTTCTGCAGCTTCGGTTTCTTGGTTTTTATCAATGTAACCCGCTGCAAGCATATTTTGCAAGACAGTATCACGACGATTAGTCGAATCTTCTACAGAATTCAAGGGATTATACAGTTCCGGCCCCTTGAGCATCCCTGCTAGAGTGGCAGCTTGATCCAAACTCACTTCTGATGCAGAAACTCCAAAATATTTCTTACTCGCATCTTCTACACCCCACACACCATTTCCAAAATAAGCGTTGTTAAGGTACATGGTTAAGATTTGATCCTTACTATATTTTTTTGTTAATTCTAAGGCAAGAAAAAATTCTTTCGCTTTTCTCTCAACAGTTTGATCCTGTGACAAATAGGCATTTTTAGCCAGCTGCTGGGTAATAGTAGATCCACCACCTGAACGACCAGCAGTGACAATCGCCAAGAAGAAACGACCATAGTTAATCCCGTCATTTTTATAGAAAGAGCGGTCTTCTGTCGCAATAACGGCATTCTGCAAATTTTTACTGATATCAGTCAATTCAACATAAGTTCCTTTTTGACCAGACAAGGCACCAGCCTCTTTTTCTTCACGGTCAAAAATGATAGTCCGAGTTTTCAAGGCGTTTTGCAAATCGTTAACATTGGTTGACTTAGCTACAGCAAACAAATAGGTTCCAACTAGCAAGCCTGCACTCAAACCTAGTATAAGGACAATCTTTGTTAGATGATAGCGACGCCAGAATTTTCGAATTGGACCTACTTGGGCTAATTTTTTTCGATCACTACGAGAGCGACGTAAGCTAGTAGAGTCAGAGCCCTCTAGTTCACTTGTTTCTTTTTTAAAAAGAGAAAGAAATTTCTCGAATAATTTATCTAATTTCATGCGTTTATTTTATCATCTTCATCATAGGAAGACAAGAATTTAGCTATTTCCTATCCAAATAGGGCTTTTTTTGTTACAATATCTGTATGCAATTCACATTTACATTACCAGACTCTCTACCTCAAATGACGGTAAAGCAATTACTTGAGGAGCAACTCCTCATCCCTAGAAAAATCCGTCATTTTTTGAGAATCAAGAAACACCTTTTGATTAATCAGCGAGAAGTTCATTGGAACGAGACGGTAAATCCTGGAGATGTTTGCCAATTGACTTTTGACGAGGAAGATTATCCCGAAAAAGAAATTCCTTGGGGCAACCCAAACCTTATTCAGGAAGTTTATCAAGATCAACACTTGATTATTGTAAACAAACCTGAGGGTATGAAAACACACGGTAACCAACCAAACGAAATTGCTCTTCTTAACCATGTCAGTGCCTACGTTGGCCAGACCTGTTATGTCATTCATCGTCTGGACATGGAAACCAGTGGCTTGATTCTCTTTGCCAAAAATCCTTTTATCCTGCCTATTCTCAATCGCTTACTGGAGAAAAAAGAGATTTCTAGGGAATATTGGGCACTAGTTGATGGAAATATCAGCAGCAAAGAACTTGTTTTCAAAGACAAAATCGGACGTGATCGCCATGATCGCAGAAAACGAGTAGTTGATACAAAAAATGGGCAATATGCCGAAACGCATGTAAGCAGATTAAAGCAATTTCCAAACAAGACTTCCTTGGTTCGTTGCAAGCTAAAGACAGGGCGAACCCATCAGATTCGTGTGCACCTTTCGCATCATAACTTCCCTATTTTAGGCGACCCTCTCTATAATAGTAAATCAAAAACAAGTCGGCTTATGCTTCATGCCTTTCGACTGTCCTTTACCCATCCGCTTACTCTAGAGAAATTAAGCTTCACTACCCTATCAGATACTTTTGAAAAAGAATTAAAAAAGAATGGATGATAGCGTCATCCATTTTTTAATATTTAAAAAGCAAGACCAGAGGCCTTGCTTTTTATCGACTCATGAATTATTTAGCGATTTTTGCGAAGTATTCAAGAGTACGAACAAGTTGTGCAGTGTATGACATTTCGTTGTCGTACCATGATACAACTTTAACCAATTGTTTACCGTCAACGTCAAGAACTTTAGTTTGAGTTGCGTCAAACAATGAACCGTAAGACATACCTACGATATCTGAAGATACGATTGGATCTTCTGTGTAACCGTATGATTCGTTTGAAGCTGCTTTCATAGCTGCGTTCACTTCATCAACAGTAACGTTCTTTTCAAGAACTGCTACCAATTCAGTAACTGATCCAGTTGGAGTTGGAACGCGTTGTGCAGATCCGTCAAGTTTACCGTTCAATTCTGGGATTACAAGACCGATAGCTTTTGCAGCACCAGTTGAGTTAGGAACGATGTTTGCAGCACCAGCGCGAGCACGGCGAAGGTCACCACCACGGTGTGGTCCGTCAAGGATCATTTGGTCACCAGTGTAAGCGTGGATAGTAGTCATCAATCCTTCTACAACACCAAAGTTGTCTTGAAGAGCTTTAGCCATTGGAGCCAAGCAGTTTGTAGTACATGAAGCACCTGAGATAACTGTTTCAGTACCGTCAAGAACGTCGTGGTTAGTGTTGAATACAACTGTTTTAACGTCGTTTCCACCAGGAGCAGTGATAACAACTTTTTTAGCTCCACCAGCGTGCAAGTGTTTTTCAGCAGCTGCTTTCTTAGCAAAGAAACCAGTAGCTTCAAGAACGATTTCTACACCGTCGTTAGCCCAGTCGATTTGTTCTGGATCACGTTCAGCAGAAACTTTGATGAATTTACCGTTAACTTCAAATCCACCTTCTTTAACTTCAACAGTACCGTCGAAACGACCTTGAGTTGTGTCGTATTTCAACAAGTGTGCAAGCATAACTGGATCTGTAAGGTCGTTGATACGAGTAACTTCAACACCTTCTACGTTTTGGATACGACGGAAAGCAAGACGACCGATACGTCCGAAACCGTTAATACCAACTTTAACTACCATTAGTGATTTCCTCCTTATGAAAATCATGAAATTTTTATTGTGAAAAGAGTAACTTGAATCACTACAAATCACCTTTCAACAAACCTATTATATAACTATTTGAGTTGAATTGCAAGTACGGGCATTGTTTTTCTATGTTAGTTTCTTTTCAAGGCAACTTCTCAAAGTAACTTCCACTTGCCTAACCAAAGTGGAAATTAGTCTAAAACGGATTTTTATGGTGGAATTAAGTATGAGACGTTTGAGTTAGAAATGAGATTCACTATGACAAAACATAAACACC
>NZ_NCVK01000019.1 GCF_002096845.1 Streptococcus mitis | reverse complement strand
TGTCGTATTTAAAACATAATATAATAACACTTTATTTATAGTTAAACAATTTATCCTTTATTCTATGTAATAAAACGGTTTTATCTTGTTTAAATATATTAAAAATGGTATAATTGAGCTGTGATAGCTGTGATAGCTGTGATAGCTGTGATAGCTGTGATAGCTGTGATAGCTGTGATAGCTGTGATAGCTGTGATAGCTGTGATAGCTGTGATGTGTAAAATGCTCATCATAGTGATTTTTTATGGTTATATTCCTACTTGGAATTAGCTATAAAAATTGCTTTTTAATTTGATTTTGTGTTTTAACATAAGGAGGAACAATGGAAAATAAATCAAATTCGCTCAGTAGAATAAAGCGCCAGCAACGTGAAAAAGTTTTGCGCTATTCTATTCGTAAATATAGTTTCGGTGCCGCTTCAGTTGCTGTTGCAGCGCTGATGTTTTTGGGTGCCCGCGTTGCGAGTGCGGATAGTGTGCTTCCAAACGCTCCACAATCTAATACGGCTAATGCGGGTGTAGTGAACCCTAAAGATAAGGTCGATTCGCCTGTGGATGTTACAGAATCTACTGACAACAAAGTAGATGAAGGAAATAAATCCCCAGAAAATCAAGCGCTTACAAATGCTGCACCTAGCGCGTCTACAGTTGATAAAGCCAAGTTGAAAAAAGTAGTTGAAGAATTAAATGCTCTTCTTTCAACTAAATTAAACCTCGACGAGTCAGTAGTATCGCCTGTTAAAGACAGACTTCAAAAAGGGAAAGAAGCCCTAGAAAGTTCTGAGCTAGCTCAAAAGGATATCGATGAACTTGTAGAACTCTTGTCTAAAGATGTGACAGTCGTATCAGCTGCTAAGGAAGTAACTGAGGTTCAAGTTGATAAACAAGCAGATAAAACTGAGAAGCCGGCTGACAATCTAGCAAGTCAAACTTCTCCTGAAGTAAGAGCAAGCGAAGAGAGTCAAACTGTTTCAGCTAAAAAAGATGCTTTGAAAGTATCTGTAGATCAATTGCAGGCAGCTGTTTTGGAATTGCCTGAGCATGAGACTAGCAAAGAAGTTCTTGAAAAAGCCAATGAACTATTGGGCTTGGCTCAAGGTGTTCTTGAAAACACAACAGTTTCTCTGAACGATGTTGAAGATATGACAAAACGTGTGAAGAGAATGTTTAACTCTGTTAAAAATGCTACAACACGTTTGAATTCAGGTGCTCGTGACTCACGTAATAGTCATAGAATGGCTCAAGGAACAAGTTTTAGAGCAAATGGTGAAATTAATCAAGGTGCCTTAGCTAATATCAAATATTTTGCTTCTGTTGACCCTAAAGATAATGGTGGCCGAAACACAAGGAACGATGATCCTGAGTTTACTAAAAATAAGACTGATATTAAGGCAACCTATGTACAAGATAGTGAAGGGAAATGGATCGTCTATGATGTCTTCTTCAATAACGATGGGCAAAGGATGACCAAAAACTCATATCAACAACAATACTATTTCCAAGCTCCTTTTAATATCATGCACTCGTCTAACACGGTGAGAGATTTAAGTTTCACACGTTATCGTAATGATGGTGGTAGAAGACTTTCTGATGGGTTCACAGGATTTACCCAATATGGAAACACAGCCAATATCTCAAATGTATGGGGACAGAACTATAATATCTTTAATAATGATAGACGAACAATCTACGATCCATCTTCAGGGGTAACGCGTGATAACCAGCGTTGGGATGTATTCAAGAACAATCAAAATGATCCTACGTTGAATACTCTTACAAAAAATAAAAACGGTGGGTATCCAGGTGCATCTTATTACTTAGGAATTAAGACCGGAGCAGAAAGTTCTGATTATGCAGTGCATATGCACGCTAAGATTAGACTGAGAGATGATGTGACTGCTGAAGAAGCAGCGCAATATGGTCGTGTTTATGCAGCTTCAACAACATACGGAAAAACTACGAATCAGTCTTATATTATGGGGGCAACGGGTACACGTTTACAAAGTGATCCAGAGGCACCAAAAGACCCAATTCAAGGTTTAACAGTTACAAAAACAGTTGGAGATAACGCAGGAGATCCAATCAATCCTGTATCTTCAGGTTATGTTAGACATAAAAACGGTGGAACTTTCCCTGCAGGTATGAACTGGACTTGGAAAGATAATAAGTCACCAAGTACAGCAGAAGCCGGAGTATTCAAGTATAAATCTATTGCAACTTATAAAGATAATTCGAGTTCAGAAGATAAAAATTCTGGTTCAGATGGAACAGTTACATTAAAGGTTAAGCCAAAACAACCGACTATCGCAACAAGTGTTGAACATAAAAAAGGCTTACCAAATCAACAAATTACGGTTAATGTTGGAAGTGGAGTGCCAAACGGTTCGACAGTTAAGCTTTATGATGGTAATACAGTTATCGGAACTGGAACAACTAATGGACAGACAGCTACTGTTACTGTTGTAGGAGCTTTACCAGGAAATCCTATTAAAGCAGAAACAACCGTTAATAATGGCGGAGTTGTAACATCTGAAAAAAGTAATCCTGTTACTCCGACAGAAGCACCAGATACACAACGTCCAACATTGACTATCACACCATCAACTCGAAATGTAGTAGAAGGTCAACAAATATCGTTTACAGTAACAGCAACAGATGATAAAAATGTTAATCTTGATGCTAAGGATTTTCTAACGAAATATTTAAACAGAATTTTTGCAGGGGAAGTATCTACAACTAGAGAAATAAATGAGGTTAATAAAAAGGTAGATCGAATTACGATTACAACTAAAGCAGAAGATCTCGGTAAAACAAACACTATTACATTTAACGCTACTGATAATGCAGGAAATAAAGCAGACCCAGCAACTTTCACCTTTACAGTAACACCACGTGATAACCAAAAACCAATTGTTGAGGTTGGCGGAATTCGTTTAACAGAGAATGAACCACAATCTGCTCAGTTTTATGTTTATCGTGGAGCTACATTTAATCCAACTGTGAAAGCCTGGGATGATTCAGGTAACATTACTTCTATGAGTGTTGAGAACTTACCAAAAGGATCTCAAGCGCAAACTTATACAGCTCAAACAGGAAAAGATGGAAGTTCGGATGCTAAAAAATACACTACGAGCCTATCTACAGGAACAGTAGCTGATACACAAACACTTGGAGATCACGTAGCTAAGTTCAAAATTTCTGATGGTGTAAATAATGCTACCTATCTGATGAAGTATAAAGTTGTTGACGTGGTTGTTGAGAATTCACCAAAAACTGTGGAGTTAAATAGTATGTCAGGTAATCCAAATAATTATCTGAATACAGCAGGCGCACAAAACAATTTAGGTCAACCAACTGTAGGTTCTCAAGCAGATGTTTACTTCCCAGGAGGAATGAATTTCCGTTGGGATAGAGCGGATGGTTCAACTGATGTACAACTATCTAGGGTAGGTCAACAGACTCATAAGGCTATCGCAGTATTCCCTAATTCTCCAGGTACCCGCGATGGTGCTCAAGTCTATGCACCTGCAACTGCCGAGAGAAATGTTGTTTTCAATGTAGTGGATAATGAAAAACCAAAAGCGACTTTAAATGGAGTAACGTTATCAGAAACTGCAAATGAACCAATCTTTACAGTTTATCGTGGAGCTACATTTAACCCAGAGCTAAAAGTATCGGATAACTCTGGTGTAATTTCTAAAGTAGAAGTTAAGGGAGGACTTCCAAATGGAGTAACTCCATCTACATTTACAGCTCAAACAGGAAAAACTGAAGCAACTCCATATGCAGAGCGTTTATCTTCAGGAACTGTATTGAATACTGAAACTTTAGGAGTACACGAATCAACTCTACACGTAGAAGGAAGTAGTCCTTCAGATAGCCGTGATTTCAAATTCAAGTACCGTGTAGTTGATATTGAAACAAAAAATCTTGATGAAAACGGTATAGCAAAAGTACCAGTTGCTTCAACATTAAATAAAGCTAATAGTTCTAAAAATATTGATGCGCATAACTATCTGAAAGTAGTAGATAGTCAAGATAAAGCAGATCGTGGAAACAATTATTTACCAAGTGGTATGACTTGGACCTGGAAAGATAGAAACGGTAATAATCTAGATCCAGGAACAACACTTGACAATTCAGGTAAATATACTCGAACTGCAACAGCAATATTCCCAGACGCTAGCAAAAACTCTATCACAGATGCTACTAGCACAACTAGAACAACATTTGCACCAGCAGAAATTAAACGTCAAGTAATTCTAGCAGTAACACCAACAGCACCTAGCGTAGAAGGTAAAGAGAATGGTAGTGTAACAATTACCCCACCAACACGACCTGATAGTACTAATCCACAGGATATTGATACTATCACACTTACTTATGTACCAACAGGTAAAACAAGTCCAGAGACTGTAACAGTTACGAAATCTGGAAACAACTGGACAGTAAATGGTAAGACAGCTGATAAAGTATCAGTAACACCTGAAGGAGTTGTAACAATTTCTGCTGATGAAGTTGCAGATAAAACAGAAGTAACTGCAAAGGTTTCTAAGAACATTGATAATGTAGTTCTTGAGAGTCCTGTAGCTAGAGGAACAGCAAATGGACCTTTAGCAGCTGAGGTTACAAACCCAGCACCAGTTACGGAAAAAGCACCAATTACACCAGTTACAGTTGTGACACCAAACAAACCAGGTTCAAGAATTACAGTAGATGGCCCAGTAAATGGTTTAACAGTAGATGATGAAGGTAAACTTAAAGGAACACCAAAGGTAGACAATTGGGAACCAAAAGAAGAAGAACGTATAGTAGAGATTCCGGTTAAAGTTACAAATGGTGGCGAGACAGTTACTGTGAAAGTTCCAGTTCCAATCCAACGCGATACAGATGGAGACGGTATTCCAGATAAAGAAGATTCAGATGATGACAATGATGGAATTCCAGATACACAAGATAAAAATCCAAAAGTAGCAGATAAATTAACAGGAACAGTAACAGGAAAAACTGTCCCAGAAAAAGCACCAGTCCCAGCCAATACTAAGGTAGTAACACCAAACAAACCAGGTACAACGATTACAGTAGATGGCCCAGTAAATGGTTTAACAGTGGATAACGGCGGAAATCTAGTAGGCACACCAACCGTAGACAATTGGGAACCAAAAGAAGAAGAACGCACAGTAGAGATTCCAGTTAAACTGAAAAAAGGCACAGAAGAAGTTGTAGTCAAAGTTCCAGTTAAAATTCAACGCGATACAGATGGAGATGGTATTCCAGATGTTAAGGATCCAGATGATGACAACGATGGAATTCCAGATACAGAGGATGCAAATCCAAAAGTAGCGGATAAATTAACAGGAACAGTAACAGGAAAAACTGTCCCAGAAAAAGCACCTGTCCCAGCGAATACTAAGGTAGTAACACCAAACAAACCAGGTACAACGATTACAGTAGATGGCCCAGTAAATGGTTTAACAGTGGATAACGGCGGAAATCTAGTAGGCACACCAACCGTAGACAATTGGGAACCAAAAGAAGAAGAACGCACAGTAGAGATTCCAGTTAAACTGAAAAAAGGTAAAGAAGAAGTTGTAGTCAAAGTTCCAGTTAAAATTCAACGCGATACAGATGGAGATGGTATTCCAGATGTTAAGGATCCAGACGATGACAACGATGGAATTCCAGATACAGAGGATGCAAATCCAAAAGTAGCAGACAAATTAACAGGAACAGTAACAGGAAAAACTGTACCAGAAAAAACACCAGTCCCAGCCAATACTAAGGTAATAACACCAAACAAACCAGGCACAACGATTACAGTAGATAATCCAGTAAATGGTTTGACGGTGGATAACGGTGGAAATCTAGTAGGAACACCAACTGTAACAGATTGGGGACCAAAAGAAGAAGAACGTACAGTAGAGATTCCAGTTAAACTGAAAAAAGGCACAGAAGAAGTTGTAGTCAAAGTCCCTGTAACTATCGAACGCGATACAGATGGAGATGGAACTCCAGATAAAGTAGATTCAGATGATGATAACGATGGAATTCCAGATGAGGAAGAAATCACAAATGGAACAGATCCTAAGACACCAACAACTCAAACTCCTACAATTGAAATCACACGCAAACCAAATGGTAATGCAGTTGTAACGCCTAAGAAACCAGATGGTTCAACATACCCATCAGGCAGCAAGGTAGTGATTCCAGGTGAAAACAATACACCAATCACTGTCACAATTGGCGACAATGGTTCAGGTGAAGTACCAAATGACAAGCTTCCTAAGAAAGATGTCCCAGGAACAGGAACAGTAACCGAACCGAACAAGAAACCATCACAACCAGTGGATGTAACAACACCAGCTCGTAAGACACCAACAGTAGATGTTGAACAAGATCCTAAGACAGGTGACGTTACAGTAACACCGAAGAAACCAGATGGCTCAACATTCCCACCAGGAACTACGGTAGAAATTCCAGGTAAAGATGGTAAGCTAATCCCAGTTACAATCGGTGAAAACGGTAAAGGTAAAGTACCAAACAGTGACTTACCAGACGGTAAAGTACCAGGTACAGGTAAGATTACTGAACCAGGTAAACCAGCTGTGGAAGTTCCAGTCACAACACCAGGTAAGGTAACACCAGCCACACCAACAACTGAAACACCAAGTGAGATTGAAATCACACGCAAACCAAATGGTGATGCAGTTGTAACGCCTAAGAAACCAGATGGTTCAACATACCCATCAGGCAGCAAGGTAGTGATTCCAGGTGAAAACAATACACCAATCACTGTCACAATTGGCGACAATGGTTCAGGTGAAGTACCAAATGACAAGCTTCCTAAGAAAGATGTCCCAGGAAAAGGAACAGTAACCGAACCGAACAAGAAACCATCACAACCAGTAGATGTAACAACACCAGCTCGTAAGACACCAACAGTAGATGTTGAACAAGATCCTAAGAC
>NZ_NCVK01000020.1 GCF_002096845.1 Streptococcus mitis | reverse complement strand
TCTATCCATAATAACAAGAGCTTTCTCGAAAGGGAGAAGCCTCCATCATCTGAATCAGAGCTAAGCGCTCATGTTGTGCATGTTTGTCTTGAATAAAAACATCTCGATACACTCCAGTCGTCAAGTCGTATAGGGCATTTATATGCATGAGATTATAGGATTTAACATCCTTTTTGGTTTGGATAAAGGTTTCTGTATCCATGGGATTTCGAGGAATACAGATATCGCTCCCATCTGCAGCGAATATTGGAAAATCAGTATTAAGTGGAATAGGTGCTGTAAATTCTTTAAATAGGGCATAGAAAGCCTCAGGTTTTATCTGATAGCGTCTTTGAACAAAGGCTGAATTTGAAACTGTCAGTCTGGCATCTAGTAATTCTTTTGACAGTGATTTCCCTCCCATTCCCAGAATGGTACGAATCATAGTTTCTAATGATAAACTTCTTTTACGAGTAAAGGCCTGTTCATCTTGTTTGACGAACTCAACTTTTTGACTAATGATACTCTGAATACTATTATTCAAGTGGGCTTTTATTTGTTTTATCATGGAAAATCCCTCCTTAACTATAAGTTTATCACATAAAAAAGAAACCCAAATACAGAATTGTATTTGAATTTCTTAACTTAATGACATTGGTCTATCAGCTTTCCCTTTCCTACTAGCTAGTACTGATTTTAACTTTTAAAAAGGCTCAAAAAATTAAAATCGTGCAACTTTTTTCAGATACTTTTAAAAGATTGATTTCCTTATATTTTTCCTTTATACTGGATAAAAAGGAGAATAGTATGTCAGAAACAAATCACGAAATTGATTCAAATTTTGCAGGTCGTTTAAATATCCTACGAGCGGGTGTTCTTGGTGCTAATGATGGAATTATTTCCATTGCTGGTGTGGTTATTGGGGTTGCCAGTGCTACAAGCAATATCTGGATTATCTTTTTATCAGGATTTGCAGCTATTTTGGCCGGTGCCTTTTCAATGGCAGGTGGAGAATATGTATCCGTTTCAACTCAAAAAGATACCGAGGAAGCAGCCGTTGTGCGTGAGCAAGTCTTGCTAGACCAAGATATGGAGCTAGCTAAAAAGTCTCTCTACGCTGCCTATATTCAAAATGGCGAGTGTGAAACATCAGCACAACTTCTCACCAACAAGGCCTTTCTTAAAAATCCGCTCAAGGCTTTGGTAGAGGAAAAATATGGGATTGAGTATGAAGAATTTACCAATCCTTGGCACGCTGCCATTTCTAGTTTTGTTGCCTTTTTCCTTGGAAGTTTGCCTCCAATGATGTCAGTGACGATTTTTCCAAGTGAATACCGCATCCCTGCTACTGTCCTTATCGTCGGTGTGGCCCTTCTTCTCACTGGTTACACTAGTGCCAGACTTGGAAAAGCCCCAACCAAAACAGCTATGATTCGGAACCTTGCTATTGGCCTCTTGACCATGGGAGTTACCTTTCTGCTAGGACAACTTTTCAGCATTTAATACTCTTCGAAAATCTCTTCAAACCACGTCAGCTTCGCCTTGCCGTATATATATGTAACTGACTTCGTCAGTTCTATCTGCAACCTCAAAACGGTGTTTTGAGCTGACTTCGTCAGTCTTATCTACAACCTCAAAACGGTGTTTTGAGCTGACTTCGTCAGTTTTATCTACAACCTCAAAGCAGTGCTTTGAGCAACCTGCGGCTAGCTTCCTAGTTTGCTTTTTGATTTTCATTGAGTATACAATACAAGAAATACCTCGATGTTGAAGTCGAGGTATCTTTTTTTACATTTGTACAATCTTGCGATAGCTTCTAGAAGTAATCATGAAAATCAGCACATAGGCGATGAGGAAGATAGCGCAGATAGACAAGGTCACAGTCAACATCATAGTCGTATCTATTACACCAATCACTTTTAAAATCAGGCTAAGCATATGGTAGGCAAAGGCTAGATGTATGAAGGCAAAGAGCAAAGGAAGGAAGAAAACAGTTAAAACCTGTTTGTTGATGGTTTGCTTGATTTGCTTTTGATCTAAACCAACTTTCTGCAAGATAATAAAGCGTTCACGGTCTTCGTAGCCTTCAGAAATTTGTTTGTAGTAGATGACCAGAACTGTTCCGACCATAAAGATAATGGATAGGAAAATACCGATAAAGAAGACACCACCAAAGAGGGCACTCATCTGAGCACTAGCATCTGATAAATTACTACCGTAAACATAGCTACCTTCCGTGTTTAATTGAGCATTAAATTGATCGAGGTATTTATCATATTCTTCAGCGACCTTGAGTTGTTCTTCTTCACTGGCATTTACATTTATGCCACCGTAAAACTGATTATAGATAGCCGAATCTGGGAATTGATCCAAAAAGGCTTGTAAATCAGGTACAACAAGGTAATTGTAATCAGCAGTCAAAATATTAAACTGATTTGGGACATGGTTGACAATGAAATCTTTAGTAAATTCTTCTTTGACAGAAAATTGATGATCATTCAGAGTTAGAGTTTTCTGTTCTTTAACTCCCTCATTCTTTGCAAAGAGTCCGACCTCATTTCCTGATAGAGACAGTTTTTGACCAGTCATATTTTCATAATCTTTTTGGTCAAATACCATGAAAACTGTTGTGGGTTGGACACGATTTTGTCCTTTTTCAAAAAGTGTTAACTTATTTCCTTCTTGGTTTGCAACACCAAAGTAAGTATAACGAATCACTTCTTTCTCTTTAATCTTATAACCTTTGTCACTTGCAAACTGGCTCAAGAGTTTGTCCAAGTCTTCTTTTTCAACATTTTGCCCTGAAACTCCAAAATCATGAGGATTTAGAACTTTTTTAAAGGATTCTGCGGAATTGAAAATACTTGTCGCTGCTGACATGGTTACCAAAACCATTGTTGACAAGATAGCGATGGTTGCTAATCCAACTGCATTTTTCTTCATACGGAAAATCAAGTTGGAAACAGAGATGAGGTTATTTGGTTGGTAATAGTATTTCTTGTTTTTCTTTAAGATTTGAAGGAAAACGGTAATTCCTGCATTAAACAAGAGATAGGTCCCAAAGATAACCAGTAAAACAGCTATGAAGAAGGTTGTTAAGGCTGTAAGAGGATCTTTTACCGTAAGGGCAAGATAATAGCCAATCCCTAAACTTATAGAACCAAGAATGGTTTGGAGAGGTAGGAAACGACCTTTTTTCTCTCCGCTAGCTTTTTCACGAGAGAGCTGGAGGGCATTCATACGGGCAATTCGAAGGGCATTCAGGAACATGAGGCCTAGGAAAATCAAACCGAAGACAACAAGTACTGTAATGACAACTTTCATCTGGAAGGTAGCGACTAGTTCTACCTTTAATTTCATCAGTTTGAGTAGGAAAGCGAAAATCAACTTATCAAACAAGGCTCCAATACCGATACCTGCTCCAACAGTTAGAATCCCAAATAGCACTAACTCCTTAAAGGTCATACTGATCAGGTGACGTTTCTCCAAGCCCAACATGCCATAAATTCCCAGTTCCTTGGAACGGTTTTTCATAACAAAACTATTGGCATAGAGGACGATAATGGCTGACGCAAGTGTGACGACAAACATACCAAATCCTAGAGTTGCTTGAATGCTTGATCCTCCACGGATTTCCGCAATCTTTGGATTGAAAGTTAGAGAGTAAAAGAGATAGGTGACAGTGACTGCCAAAAGAACAGCCAGCGCAAAAGGATAGTAGAGTTTGCGGTTTTTAATCAAGTTCGATACCGCTAACTTATTGGTTAATCGAAACATACTAATTCACCTCGCTTGCCATGACAGTCAAGGTATCAGAGATCTCTTGGAACATCTGACGTTCTGTCTTCTCTCCACGGTAGATTTGATTGTAAAGAATGCCGTCTTTGATAAAGAGTACACGTTTAGCTCTGCTAGCTGCTGCCGTTGAGTGAGTCACCATGAGAATAGTTTGACCACGCTCATTGATTTCATCAAAAACATCAAGAAGAGCTGCAGATGACTTGGAATCAAGGGCCCCTGTTGGCTCATCCGCAAGGAGAATTTCAGGTTCTGTGATGATGGCGCGTGCTACTGCTACACGCTGTTTCTGACCACCAGAAATCTCGTAAGGATACTTCTCTTGCAATTGGTTGATACCCAGATTCTCAGCTGTCACTACCAATTTCTTCATCATCTCCGTAATGGGTCTTCTTGACAAGACAAGCGGAAGCAAGATATTGTCCTTAACAGACAGAGTATCTAGCAAGTTAAAGTCTTGGAAGACAAATCCCAGCTTTTCACGACGGAAGCTAGAAGCCTGTGAATTTTTAATGGTTGCAGTGTCTGTTCCATTCAGGTAAACTTGACCACGACTTGGTTTATCCAGCATAGCTAGGATATTGAGAAGAGTTGATTTACCAGAACCAGACTCACCCATGATGGCAACGTAGTCACCTTTTTCCACGGTAAAGTGAATATCCTTGAGGGCTTCTACTTGGTTGCCCTGAAAACGAGTTTTATAAATTTTTTGAACGTGTTTTACATCTAAAAGTGTCATGAGAATCTCCTTTCTTAATATCCCATCAAATGAAATGTAGCTTGCATCATAGCGCATCCCAGCTGAACGCGCTCGATATCTTTGTGGCTTGGTTTTCTTTTTTTCTTCTGTAAGATTTGTTTCATGATGTTACTCCTTTGTTCTTTATGAGTCTAGTTTACATCAAAAAAAGACCGCTTGCCATAACCTAACCTTACAAAAGAGACTTTAATCTTACATTTTTGTAAGATTGGGGGAAATGTAAGCAAAATTGCTTAGAAAATGAGTTGATTTCCTATTTTTAAAATTGTAAAATATAGGTGTGAAAAGGCTTACTTTGGAAAGGAGGAAGCGGAAACTATTACTCTAGTAAGCTTACTTCGATGAAACACTATTTAATTTAATACTTGCAAGTCGTTCTACCTATAAGGAAAGAAGGTGCGCTTTAATGAAACACAAAGAACATATACTCATCGGACTTCTCTATCTCCTCTCTCCATTCATCGGTCAGCTCTTAGTTGAAAAAACATACTTTATCGGTACAGAATTTACAGCTACTGCTTATGCTATTTGCTGGCTATCAGTTGTTATCAGCATCCATCATTTTTCAAAAAATGTATTGTCTCAGCATAAAAAATCAGATTAGAAACATGAGTTTAAAATAATATTTTGTATATGAGACTGAGAAAATCTTATTAAAAGTAAAAAAGCTTTAAATCAAGCAGTTTAGACTATTGATTTAAAGCTTTTTGCTTATTCCAAATCTTCTGTAGAACCTTACCAAAACCAGCCTTCATTATCGTCAATGGCTTGGGCTTCTTTGCGTTTACGTGGGCCTGTTCCGTACATTTCTGCCTCGATTTCTTCCTTGCTTGGCATGACAGAAGCTAGGATGATATAGATAATCACGCCAAGTCCAAAGTTTGCGACTGTAAAAATGGCAAACAAGAAACGAACAAGGGTAACATCAAAGTTCCACTTGTCTGACAGACCTGCCAGAACTCCTGAAATCATGCGATTTCGTCTCATTTTATAAAATTTACTGTTCATGATATTTCCTCTTTCTGCTAGATTAGACATAGTATATCATGGGTAGGCTCGGCTTTCATCAGTCCTCAGGCTGATTTATTAGTAGCAATTTACCTCGACAAAGTCCACAGCGATAGCGTTTGGTATCAATCCTACGCTTGCGATGATACCTTTGCTGGCAGGATTGGCAACGATAAAGCTTGATTTGTTTGGAGTTGCTATTGGGCAAGGTTGGCACAAAGCGTAATCCATCCACTGCTTTCAACAGTTCCTTAAAATCCCGATCCTTGTGTTGATAGCCCTTCCCTTGAAAATAGAGGTGATAATGACAGAGTTCATGTCGGACAATTTTCCTAAAAACGTCCAACCCCAGTTCCTGATAAACCTTGGGATTAAAATCCAAATGCCCATCTTTGGGGAAAAATCGCCCACCTGTCGAACGTAGACGAGAATTCCACTGGGCTTGATGGATAAAAG
Source organism: Streptococcus mitis (assembly GCF_002096845.1). Classification (GTDB taxonomy): domain Bacteria; phylum Bacillota; class Bacilli; order Lactobacillales; family Streptococcaceae; genus Streptococcus; species Streptococcus mitis_A. The sequence goes on along the minus strand of NZ_NCVK01000020.1, from coordinate 2,772 downwards.
GTCTGCCGAAGTCTTTTAGTGAAACCTGCTTGACGTAATCAGTCAGTTTCATTTGGAGCGAGAAGCGACAGATTAACTTTTTCACGTTCAGTATCGATTTTCTTAACCCAAACGGTCACCAAATCTCCGACTGACACCACTTGGCTAGGATGTTTGATAAATTTGCGACTCATATGGGAAATATGAATCAAGCCGTCCTCATGAATCCCAATGTCAACGAAGGCACCAAAGTCAACGACGTTACGCACCACACCTTCTAGCTTCTGACCAACCACTAAGTCTTTGATATCTAGGACATCTTGGCGAAGCACAGGTGCGTCAAAGGAATCACGAAAATCTCGACCTGGTTTGAGAAGATCTGCAATGATATCTTTAAGAGTTTCTGGACCAAGGTCTAGCTCTTGCGCCATTTCCTTGACTGAAAGGGACTTGAGTTTACTTTGGGCTTCTTCATTTAAGTCCTTGATATCCAAGCGTTTGAAGAGCTCCTTAACAGCAGCATAGTTCTCTGGATGAACTCCTGTATTATCAAGGATATTGCTACTTTCAGGGATACGAAGGAAACCAGCTGCCTGCTCAAAGGCCTTGGCTCCTAGACGAGGAACTTTCTTGATTTGGGCACGTGAAGTGATTTTTCCTTCTTCCTCACGGTATTTGACGATATTTTCAGAAATGGTTTTATTGAGTCCAGCTACGTGTGAAAGAAGAGCTGGGCTGGCCGTATTGACATTGACACCGACTTGGTTTACCACTGTATCGACGACAAAATCCAGACTCTCAGACAGTTTCTTTTGACTGACATCGTGCTGGTATTGCCCGACACCAATTGATTTAGGATCGATTTTTACCAATTCAGCAAGGGGATCTTGCAAACGACGGGCTACAGAGATAGCAGAGCGTTTTTCAACGGTCAAGTCTGGAAACTCCTGACGAGCTAGTTCACTGGCAGAATAGACAGAAGCACCACTTTCATTGACGATAACATAGCTGACTTCTGGAAATTCTTTGAGAACTTCCGCCACAAAGGCTTCACTTTCACGACTGGCAGTTCCATTTCCGATAGCAATAATTTCTACACTGTATTGACCAATCAAATCTGCCAAATCTTTCTTGGACTCTTCGATTTGACGAGCAGAGGCTGGTTTGACAGGATAAATAACCTGAGTTGTCAGCATTTTTCCTGTTGCATCAACGACAGCTAGCTTGGCACCTGTACGAAAGGCTGGGTCAAACCCAAGAACCACGCGCCCTTTCAATGGAGCAACCAAGAGGAGATTGCGCAGATTGTCAGAAAAGAGTTGGATAGCTCCTTCTTCTGCTTTTTCAGTCAATTCTGTCCGAATACGGCGCTCGATAGCAGGCAAGACTTTTTTCTTAACAGACTGTTGAACCACTTCATCAATATAGGTATTTTTTACCTTGAAACGAGCAGCAAAGAAAGCTAGAATACGGTTCGTTGCATGTTCAAAACCGACCTTCAAGACACCCAGCTTCTCCCCACGATTGAGAGCCAAGGTACGATAACCCTGCATATTTCCAACCGTCTCTGAAAAATCATAATAAATCTGAAAAACCTGCTTTTCATCAAGACTTTCATCCTTGACTTGAGAAGTGAGTTTAGAGTGTCTCAGCACCTCCTGATAAGTCATAGCCCGTAAATTGACATCTTCCGATAAGGCTTCGACCAAGATATCAACTGCACCAGCCAAGGCCTCCTTACCAGTCGCAAATCCTTCACAGACGAACTTTTCAGCTTCCTTCTCTAAGCCAGCTACATTCTGCAAAATCAAGCGAGCAAGAGGGAAGAGTCCAGCTTCACGAGCAATAGTTGCCTTGGTCCGACGTTTTTCCTTATACGGAAGATAGAGTTCTTCTACATCTGCTAATTTTTCGGCAGCTAATATAGCTTCTTCCAACTCCTTGGTCAGCTTGCCTTGCTCTTGAATCTTAGCCAAGACAGCTTCCTTGCGGTCGTTGAGGTTGGTCAGACTTTTATCCAAGTCAATAATAGCCTTAATCGCCACCTCATCCAGACTACCAGTCATGTCCTTGCGATAACGCGCGATAAAGGGAATCGTCGCCCCTTCTGCCGTCAAACTTAGAACGGTATCGATTTGCTTTAACGTCACTCCCAAATCCTGGGAGATTTTTTCATATTTTTTATCCATGAATCTATTATACCACAAGGTAATATTATTCAAATTATCTCTTACAGTATTTAAAAACAATATGTGGGGAATAGATTTATATTCTATAGTGCAATAACTTGTACTTAGAGAACATTGCCACCTTTTTTAACCACTCCATGACATCAAAAGTATTTAATGGATCAGACATAATAGCCAGTTCTGGGACCCGTATAGTTGAGAAGGTTTCAATTTAGAATTCTACTAGATTACAAAAGAATCTATGAGTAATTTCACTGTTTTTATTTTTTACAAAACGCTTTATAAAGCTATTTGTTGAAGTTAGCGAATCAATTTTCAGAGCAAATAAAAAAACGCAAGCCTGAGCCTGCGGTGAGTGTAATCTATTTTGAAATTTTGAAACAAAAAAGGAGCATTTAAGCTCAATGTCATTAAGTTAGTGATCTAACTACTTGAATAGGAGGTATGATTGAGATCATCAAAGTGATTCTCTATCGTATCTTCTATTTTTTTGCATGACAAATAAAGGTTTTTTCACCCTATTTTTTGAGATTTATGTTACTCTATAGATGAAATCAACTACCGATTGGGCCTTTATCTTTCTTGGATATTTTCGATTCGGTCG
>NZ_NCVK01000022.1 GCF_002096845.1 Streptococcus mitis | reverse complement strand
ACTTACCCTGACACGGATTTCCACTGGTTTTTACAATTTTTATCAGACTAACTTCCACTTGGATTAGCGGTGGAACTTAGTTTGGGAATTTACCATGGGAGAGGTACTTGCTTGCTTCTTTGATACTAAGTTCAGCCATTCTTTCCTTGTTTTTCTCAATGAAGCATGCTACCCAAACTGGATTCGTTTTAGAGTAGTCTCTCAGGGCCCATCCAATGGCTTTATTGATAAAGAATTCTGTTTGATTCAAATTATGAAGCAGAATCTTTTCCATTAATTGCACATTGGTCTTCTCTTTTCTTAACAACTGGTGGTCAATAGCAACGCGTCTCAGCCAGATATTGTCTGACAGGCTCCATTGGAGGATTATTTTTTCCAGTTCCGGCTTATTGTATACCAAACTTCCTACTACGCGATCTAGGATATCCACTGTATCCCACCAAGACTTGGTAACAACCAACTGCTCTAACTTAGGCAAATCGCTGTCCTTTAGATAAGACTGCATTGCTTTCAAATAATTGGCAGCCACATACTGGTATTCTCTAGACTCTTTTTCCCAGCAAGTATCTACAAAATCCCAATCGATAATCTTTGTTCTTTTTACTTCTGGAAAGTATTTTTTATAGAGTGCATTTCTTTCAGGAGCCGCAACACCTAAAAAGGAAAATTGATGGCGCATATAGGCCTCCATGGGGCCTGCTTTTTTAGGATCTTTTGCTGCTTCTAGCTCCTCAAGTAAATCTGTTAGACTCATCTAAAACTCCTCATGCCCCACCAAGTGGTGCTGAAAGGCATAGACCGCCGCTTGGGTGCGATCGCTGACCTCAAGTTTGGCAAGAATGTTGGACACATGGGTTTTGACCGTCTTAAGAGAGATAAAGAGTTCATCTGCAATGCGCTGATTTTCGTAACCCTTGGCAATCAGTTGGAGAACATCTCGCTCACGCGCAGTCAATTCTTCATGAAGTTCCATATGATTGCGGTGGTATTCGACCTTCTTGCTGACCTCTTGCTCAATGGCTAACTCCCCATCAGCCACCTTACGGACGGCATGGAGTAGTTCGTCTGCACTTGATGTCTTAAGCATATAACCTTTAGCACCAGCATTTAAGACAGGCATGATTTTTTCATTGTCCAAATAAGAGCTCACAATCAAAATCTTGGCTTCAGGCCATTCTTTGAGGATGGCCAAGGTCGCATCAATTCCATTCATCTCAGGCATGACGATATCCATGACAATAACATCCGGACGCAATTCCAATGCCAACTCAATCCCTTGAGACCCGTTGGCCGCCTCGCCCACAACATCTACATCGTCTTGGAGGTCAAAGTAGCTTTTCAAGCCCAATCGGACCATTTCATGGTCATCTACTAGTAAAATTTTCATCTTTACTCCTTTATCATTCCTTATCGAGGAGGGGAATACGGATATCAACTGCCAGCCCTTGCTTGGGAGCTGTCAATAACTGAACCGTCCCTGCCATATCTTCAACCCGCTCCTTGATATTGCGTAGTCCATAACTCAAGTCATCTAAACTCCCTAACTGAAAACCAATTCCATTGTCCACCACCTTCAGTTGCAATTCAACATCCGTCTGATAGAGATAGACATCCAGACAAGAGGCCTGGGCATGGCGAAGGGTATTGCTGATCAACTCTTGCAGGATGCGGAATATATGCTCCTCGATTTTCTTAGGCAATTTCGTTACATTATGCTTGAAACTAACCTTGAGATCACTCTTGTCCTCAAGCTCTTTTAAGAGGACTTGAATTCCTTCGACCAGACTCTTCTGCTCCAGTTCAACTGGTCGCAAATGCAAGAGCAAGACCCGCAAATCCTTCTGGGCTGTTTCTAAAATAGCTGTGACACTCTGCAACTGGATCTGCATCTTTTCTCTGTCTAATTTCAAAGCTTGCTGGCTGACACCTGATAAAATCATGTGAGCCGCAAACAACTCTTGACTGACGGTATCGTGCAAATCACGAGCAATCCGTTTTCGTTCTTTCTCAATGATTTCCTCTTCCCGAGAAAGGCTGTGATTTTCAGCCTTTTGAAGAGCTTCTGTCAAAAGGTTAAGTTTACCTGACAAGGACTTGAAACTGGCATCCAAATCCGGATCTGCAAGCTGAATCACTTCTTGCCCTGCCAACAAACGCTTGAGATTAGCCTGCATTTTTCTTAGAGAAAGCTCTTCCACACCTCGCCAAAACAGGGCTAAAAGAAAAGTCATGGACATGCTAAATACCATCAGCAAAAAGACAAATTTTTCTGTTTTTTCGACATCATGCAGGAAAATAGACCAGTCAAAATCAAGAATTTCCAACAAGCTGTGGGAGAGAAATAAGACAAATAGGAAGGAGGTGAGGGCAATGATTACATAAGCTTGCTTTTTCATCCTCTGACCACCTCAACATCCCCAATCATAGTGGTCAAGAGAATCTTGACGCTCTTGTTACTCTTGAGATAGTCTCTTGTTTCCTGATGATAGTGTTCATTGCGGAGGGCTCGCTTGGGCTGGTTGAAAAAAGTCAAATCCCCATAGAGACAGTTAACACTGAGACTAACTTCCACATCTACAGGCACAATGATTTTAGTAGTTCCTATCATCTTTCTAAGGATAATAACATTGTCATGATTGGTTAAAATCACCCTCTCCAGATGAATGGTGTCCTTGCCCATGAGGCGAAAGAGATTGATATCATCAAATTGGCAAGTCTGGTAGCTTGAAAAATGATGGAGATTCCCAAACCAACGATTTTTCTCCTTCTTAACCGTCACTACCTCTTCAAACATCAAATTGGTCTGCTCTTTTTCCTGGTTCATCATCGGATAAAGAAGAAAGAGACTGTATATAACCGCAACAAAAATAGCTAAAATCACAAAGGGATTGAGCATGACGATGAAAAAGAAGAGAATGGTTGCCACCACCAAAAGAAGGTTATTTCCCTCTTTACCAGTGTAATAGCGAATCAAAAGCAAAAAGAGGAATAGAATCAGCAGAAAACGCGAAAAATGCTCTGAAACCATCAAAATCAAAGCTCCCGTCAAAAGACAGGTTTCGATAAATAAAAAGATTTTAAATTTTCTCATACATATATCCTCTATCTTCTATTTTATCACAATTGGAAAAAGTCACCTCGGTCTGAAGATGGAAAAAAGGCGGTGGTTACGCCTTTTTCATCTGATCATTTGCTTCTTTTAATTTTCCATAAAGAAGATAGTCTACTTTTTGCAAATCTGCTATAGTGGCACAATTAAGAGCACACATGATCAAGCATAGATCTGCTTTCCAGCCTTGGACAATGCCAATCACTTCTTCAACTGTGTAGGTTTCAACCAATTCTAGAACTGTTCGAGACAGTCCCACAGCCTTAGCCCCAAAGACAAAGCACTTAATCATATCCAGCGGATTCCGAATCCCTCCACTGACCAAGAGTTCAACCTTATCTTTCCAGTCTTGGGCATTGAGAAGGGCTTGCATAGTGGACTGACCCCATTGATTGAGATAATCACGCTGGCCACTGCGACGGTTTTCGATATAAGCAAAGCTGGTCCCACCACGACCTGACAGGTCAAAGGTTCGAACGCCCAGTTCATAGGCTCTCTCGATGGTCTTCACATCCATTCCAAAGCCTACTTCCTTTAAAACGATAGGAACAGGAATTTTCTTGCTATAGTCAGCCAGATGCGATTGCCAGCTTCTGAACTTCCTTTCTCCCTCAGGCATGAGTAATTCCTGCATGACATTGACATGCACTTGTAGGAGAAGAGGATTCATTTCTTCTACAGTCTGAAGACCTAACTCGACAGGCTTGTCCAATCCAATATTGGTTCCAAGAAGGAGATTTGGATGACTAGATTTGACAGAAAAAGAGTCATCTGTTGAATCTTTGAGGGCTGCGCTATAAGAACCCGTCACAAATAAAATTCCACAGGTTTCTGCCACTTGAGCCAACTTTTGATTGATTTCTTTACCTTTTTCACTCCCACCTGTCATGGCATTGATATAAAAAGGAAAATCCCACTTTCGACCAGCAAATTCTGTCGACAGATTGATTTCATCCAGGTCGTAAAGAGGCAAGGAAGAATGAATCAACTCCACCTCATCAAAGCTATTATAGGAACTTTTCTGCTCAAGAGCATAGCGGATGTGCTCATCCTTACGATTTGTCGTCATGTCCTATCCTTTCTTGGTATAAGAGCTCAATCCCCAGATCGGCCCAACGGTTTTTTAGGGTTTCAGTTGATTGCTCATCAAAACTCAAGGCAATACCACAATCACCACCACCAGCGCCGCTACTCTTGGCAACAACCTGCAAATCTTGACTGGCTTCTTTCAGTTGTCTAAGCGAAGGTGTGTAAATATCTGAGCTCAAGCTTTCTAAGAGCTTGCTGGCTCTTTCTATCTGCTCGATAATTTTTTCTGATTTCCCATGCTCCAAGGCTTCTACCAAACAAGCCACCGTTTCTTTTGAGGAACTTAAAAAACTCTGATTGATATTTTGCTTGATTTGCTGGACCATGTTACTCGATACAGCCACTTCCTTGGTCCATCCCACTAGGAAATCACATTCTAAAGTTGGTTTCACTTGCGAAATTGAAAAGCCCCAATCACGCTCCAAAACTGTCGACAAATTTTCTTCTTCCAACCAAGCAACCACCTTTTGGCGATCAAATGACTGGTAGAGAACCAAATCCTCTGCCACAATACAGGCAAGGTCCCCCATAGAACCATTGTCTCCTCGTTTGAGCAAGACAGCGCTGGCTAACTTGAATAAGAGTTCCTGATCAACCGAAAGATCATAGAGAGCCAGCAAAGCCTTGATGACCAAAACAACGACGCTACCGCTAGACCCTAGACCAAACTTTTTGCCTTCTCGTTCCATTTTGCCACGGATTTCTAGAGAAAAAGGTCTTAAAATTTGACCTCGATAAGTCAGGAAATCTTCCACTAAAGCAATCGTTTCTTGAATTAAGCTGTAGGCAGGATTTGGTGTCAAATCTACTGCGAAATCAAACAGATCTGAATAGATTCGGTAGCTGTCAGAAAAAGCAATCTCAGCCCTCATATAGATGGGAATAGCCTTTATCAAAGCTAATTGCCCTGGCTCTAAAATAGCATATTCGCCTGCCCAATAGAGCTTTCCACAAGTTTTAACAGCAATCATCTTGACTCAAATCCTTTGTTTTTGATACAATCAAGCGATAACGTTGACCGAAGATTTCTGACAAATGCGCCAAGTCTTTCTCCTGACAAAGGACCTTGACATTGGGACCAGCATCCATGGTAAAGTAGCAGGCTTCCCCTTGCTCACGGATCTGGCGGACAAAGTCCATGGCTTCATAGCTTGCATCGGTCAGATAAGAAAAGGCTGGTGACGCAGTTTTGGTCGTAGCGTGCATAGCAAGAGCATTTTTCTCCGTTAATTCCCCAACCTTGGCAAAGTCATTCTCTTTGAGATAAACCAGCATATCCTGATAGTCTTTCTCAGACTGACGGATCCAGTCATCAAAGGTCGTCGATGTTTCCACACAAAGTTTCATACCGTCACGGCTAGAAATTGGTTTTTTCTTATCTTCTAACACCAACATAATCATAGCTAGTTTCAAGTCTGTCTCAACAGGGTAAATTTCCCCACTATCCTTATCCCAGGCACCTAGTGGTCCATAAAAACTCCGAGAAGAGGAGCCTGAGGCAAACTTCGCTTCCTGCGCTAACTGACTTCTATCCAATCCAAGTTTGAAATAGGCATTGCAAGCCTTGACCAAGGCGGACAAACCACTAGAACTTGAGGACAGACCCGCTGCCGTAGGCATATTATTTTGAGTATCAATACGAACAAAGCCTTCACCATCTGGACGATAACGGTCAATAATCTTACTCATCTTAACATGCTCAGCCTCATTTTGTAGCTGACCATTGATATAAAATGCATCAGCAGTCGCATCCGTCGGTAGAGATGACAAAGTCGTCTCCGTATACATATTTTCCAAAGTCAGAGAGATACTGCTAGTAGCAGGCACCATCTCCTTTTCTTTTTTCTTTCCCCAGTATTTAATAATAGCAATATTTGCGTAGGAACGTACTGTTACAGGCTCTCTATCCATGTCTGAACAGCTCCTTTCTCTTCTAATCTTTCTGCTAGTTCTTGTGCGTGTGTAAAATTGGCTGTCAAGGCTATGATACAGCCTCCAAGCCCACCACCACTCATCTTGGCACCCAGAGCACCATGGCTAAGAGCCGTTTCAACCAAAGAGTCTGACTCAGGACTACTGACCCCAATTTCTTTTAAATGTAAATGCGCTTGACTGAGGATTTGTCCCAATCCTTCAGCATCTTTTTGTGAAATCGCATCTTCTGCCTGTTGGGTTAATTCTCCCAAGGCATGCAAAAACGGTAGGGCATCCTTGCCCTTATTTTGAACCACTTGGATGGCTTCACGAGTATGACCATAAACACCCGTATCGGCAATCACCAAATAGGCGGATAAATCCATCTCAAGCTCTGTAAATCCTACGTTCTTGATAAAACGTATGGGCTGGTCACTGAGACAGGTCTTGGCATCCAAACCACTAGGATTCATATGGGCAATCATCTCCGCCCGATTGACCAAGATTTCTAATACATCATGAGGCAGTTCTGCCTGATAGTAGTCAAATACCGCACGAATGGCCGCTATGCTGATAGCAGCTGACGAACCCATTCCCCTCTTCTCAGGGATAGCCGAGTCAATCTCACAGCGAATGCAGGCTTCTGTGATATCCAAATACTCCAGCGAAGCATAAACTGCCATGGACAAGGTATCCTCCTCATAGAGACGCCAAGGACTCGCTGCAGGAACTACCTTACAAGTCACCTCCACCTCCAAAAGAGGCAGGGAAATGGCAGGATAACCGTAAACGACCGCATGCTCCCCTATTAAAATAATCTTACTATGTGCCTGACCGACACCAACTACTTTTGTCATGTTTTCCTTTTACTAGACGAAAAAGCCGTCCCATTTTTCATACAAGTACTTATTCTTTCCTATCTATTTTATTATATTTTCACAAAAAAAGCGATTGTTTCCTTTACAATCGCCTCTTTCATTATTGAATCCATTCGCCAGTATAATTGACAGAATAGCCATCTACAGTGGTATTCACTGCCAAAGCACCTGAGCTATAAGCATAGTACCATTTGCCATTGACCTGGAACCAGCCAGTTGCCATAGCTCCTGATGAACGGAGGTAGTACCACTTGTTACCAAGATATTGCCAACCAGTTTTCATATCACCATTTTCAGCATCTAGATAATACCAAGTTGAGCCTTCCTGATACCAACCAGTTGCCATAGCTCCTGATGAACGGAGGTAGTACCACTTGTTACCAAGATATTGCCAACCAGTTTGCATAATACCAGTTGTTGGATTTAGATAATACCATGGAGCAGCTTTTAGCTTATCTTCATCATATGTAAGAGGAAAATCCTTAACCCAACCACGTGCTAGCTCCCCAACAGTCAATCTGTTGATGCGAGAATCAAAGCCACCATCCTTCAGTAAATAATACCAGTGTCCCTCATCATGAACCCAACCAGTTTTTAAGGTGTGATAACTACGTTGATCTTCAAAATAATAGACTCGTTTCTCTGCTGGACTATCATATTGTTCCCCATGATGCTTGTTGACATTTGTAGCTGTTTTTGCTTCTAAAACTTGCTTACCAACAAATTCTTGTAGTACCCCATCTTGACCAAAGTAAAACCAATCTGGTCTAAAAGCAACATCTTGCCTTATAGAAGAACCAATCGTCACCCCTTCGTGTGGAGCAGGTATATATTGCCAGCCGACAACCATCTCTCCAGATAAAGGATCAAAATAATAGTACTTGCCATCAATCACTCGCCAGTAGGTTTCTTTGAGTTTCCCTTTCTTGTAGTAGGTTCTACCATTTTCTTGGACAAATTGCCAACCTTCTGAATCAGCATCATCCGCCAATACTGCACTTGTCGCTAGCAAACCAAAGAAAAAGACTGCTAATGCAATTTGCATCAATTTTTTTATTGTTTTCATTAGATATATCCTCCTGCAAAAATTATAGTCAAAATTAAATTGTATGTCAATATGACGGTTTTAAAATCATATAATAATGAAACATATTAAAAATTGAAACAGTAGTAGTACACTTTGGCTTTGAAAATATTTTTAGAAATTATAGTATATTGAAACTATAATAGTACACCATGACTCCTAAAATATATCATATTGAATCTAGAATACTACATTGTGCATACTAAAATATTCCTAGAAATTAATTTGAATTTCCTAATCTATAGTGGACTGAATCTGGAGCAGGACGACACTACCTCTAAAACATTCTTATAAATTGATTTAAATTCCAAATTTTTGTCGCTACATTCCTATTTCATTTTACTATATTTCTTCACATCTTATTTCACTCCACTATATTATGACGATTATGACGCGCTTACAGTCAGCCTTCAACTTCCTGAAATGCAAAAATCTCCTAGCAGATTTTCCTGCTAGGAGATTTTCTTATGAGAGGTACTTATTTAAGCTTTGAAAATCGGACTTATCATCTGATAATTATCAAATAATCTACCAATTAAGCTTCTTCGTCTTCTTTACGACGACGGCCTGCAAGACCAAGACCAAGTAATGCACTTGCGGCTGCTGCTACCATAGCTACAGTAGAATCTGCTGTACCTGTATTTGGCAACTCTTTCGCTCCTGCTTTCTTAGCTGGTGTTGCTGCATTTGAGCCTTGTTCAGCAGATATAACTGCCTTACCAGCTGGTGCTACTCCATGTGAACCTTGTTCAGCAGATGTAACTGCTTTATCAGCTGAGATTACAGCTGTTGTACCATCTGAGAAGGTTACTGTTGTTGTACCATCTTTACCTACTTTAACATCTGTTGCTGTTGGGTTTGATTTCTTAACTGCTTCTGCTACCTTAGCTTTTTCAGCATCTGTCAAGTTGCTTGGATCTACAACTGGTGTTACTGATGGATCTTTAACACCATCTGCATCCTTAGACTTATCATCTGCTTTATTAGCTGGGATTACTGCTGTTGTGCCATCTTTACCTACTTTAACATCTGTTGCTGTTGGATTTGATTTTTTAACTGCCTTATCTGCTGGGATTACTGCTGTTGTGCCATCTGGGTAAGTGACAGTTGTTGTGCCATCTTTGCCAACCTTAACATCTGTTACTGTTGGATTTGATTTCTTAACTGCTTCTGCTACCTTAGCTTTTTCTGCTTCAGTCAAGTTGCTTGGATCTACAACTGGTGTTACCGCTGGATCCTTAACTGCATTATCTGATGATTTCTTAACTGTATCACCTGATGGGATAACAGCTGTTGTACCATCTGGGAAGGTTACTGTTGTTGTGCCATCTTTGCCAACCTTAACATCTGTTACTGTTGGATTTGATTTCTTAACTGCTTCTGCTACCTTAGCTTTTTCTGCTTCAGTCAAGTTGCTTGGATCTACAACTGGTGTTACCGCTGGATCCTTAACTGC
>NZ_NCVK01000023.1 GCF_002096845.1 Streptococcus mitis | reverse complement strand
ACCCGTGTTACCGCCGTGAAAAGGCGGTGTCTTAACCCCTTGACCAACGGACCTGAGTTGTTATTTTCAACTCTTACTATTATACCGACTTTTTAAACTTTGTCAACTACTTTTTTAAACTTTTTTTACTTTTTTGCATGAATTCCTAATGAGTACGGATGTCAAACTCTTTAAACACAATACGTAAGTCCTTTAGCACTCTTTGACGCCCTCGGAAACGTTCATTTCTTAAGACGCGTTCTAACTCTTCTCGTTGCTCTTTATTTTGTTTGTTTCTATAATCTCTTAGTGTTTCATGAAAGAGATAATAGTCATCTAGCCAGAGTCCTCCCTCACTTATACGATGACTTATCTCACCTACTTCTTCATATGGTTCTTTATCATATCTTCGTTTTTGACTTTCTTGCTTACGGATATAATCTAAAATCCGATTCCGGAACTTAGTCTTAAAATATTTCCTTAAACGAGGAATATCTTCTACTATTCCTTCTTCCCTACTAATCAATTCATGTAAGCAAATCATACCCTCTTGGTCCCAATCAGATAACTCCCATAAATGAAGGTAATATTCATTTCTACACTTGTACACAATGCCTTGAACTTCTTCATACAATTTTTTAAGCATAATGTTCCCCTTTCTAGATACAGTTTAACAAATAAAGAAACATTTTTGTCCTATTTTCCCGTTCTGTTCTCTCTACCTCCTCAACTGCACAAAAAAGAGAGGACATGCCTCTCTTTGGGTTATTTCTCGTCATTTATTTTTGACTTTACTTCATCATAGGATAGTGCATGTGATTCCTCTTCTACTGTTTCAGGCATCTTTCCTGTTTCGTAAAGAGATTTAATTTGTGTACTATCCAATGTTTCGTATTTCAATAATGCTTCTGCAATCAACTTGTGAGTTTCACGATTTGATTGTATGATTTCAGCAGCTTTATTTCGTGCTTCATTTAATAATGAGCGAACCTCTTCGTCAATTTCATAAGCTGTTTGTTCTGAAATTGATTTTTGAGGGCTTTGTGCACCAAACATGGCATGATTTCCTTCATATTGTACTGGGCCAAGTTTTTCACTCATACCGTACTCTGTAACCATTGCACGCGCCATTTGTGTCGCCTGTTCAAAGTCGTTTGAAGCTCCTGTAGTTTGGACATTAAAGATAATTTCTTCAGCTACACGTCCCCCCATTAAGCCAGCCAATTGCTCTTTCATATCTTCTTTGGATAGAAGCATTTGGTCTTCCTTAGGAAGCGCAATCATATAACCACCTGCACGTCCACGTGGTACGATGGTAACTTTATGAACAACACGAGCATTCGACAAGACTAAACCAACAATGGTATGTCCTGCCTCATGATAGGCAACTAATTCACGTTCTTTTTGTGAAACTGTCTTATCTTTCTTAGAAGGACCAGCAATCACTCTATCTTCTGCTTCATCAATATCTGAAGCATCGATAATCGTTTTATTACGACGAGCAGCAACTAAAGCCGCTTCATTCAATACATTCTCTAAATCAGCACCAACAAAACCTGGAGTTTGTTGAGCCACTAATTTCAAATCAACATCTTCTGCTAAAGGCTTGTTCTTAGCATGAACTTTCAAGATTGCTTCGCGACCTTTAACATCAGGACGGCCAACCAATACTTTTCTATCAAAACGTCCTGGACGCAAAAGGGCAGGATCAAGTACATCTGAACGGTTTGTCGCAGCGATGACGATAATCCCTTCATTTCCCTCAAAACCATCCATCTCAATCAAAAGTTGGTTCAAGGTTTGTTCACGTTCGTCATTACCTCCGCCGAGACCGACTCCACGTTGACGTCCAACAGCATCAATTTCATCGATAAAGATAATAGCTGGTGCTGCTTTTTTGGCATCTTCAAAAAGAGAACGAACACGACTAGCTCCAACTCCGACAAACATTTCTACAAAGTCAGAACCTGAGATACTAAAGAATGGAACACCTGCTTCTCCGGCTACTGCCTTAGCAAGCAAAGTTTTACCTGTTCCCGGAGGTCCCTCCAGAAGGACACCTGCTGGAATACGAGCCCCAAGTTTTGTAAATCGTTTTGGATCTTTTAAGAATTCAACAACTTCAACTAGTTCTTGTTTTTCTTCCTCAGCTCCAGCAACATCTGAAAATCTTACTTTAATATCTTCTTTATTTGCGGCTTTAGCCTTACTACGTCCAAAACTCATTGGGTTACGGCTATTATTTCCTCCCATATTTCCCATCATAGAGAATAGGAAGAAGAATAGAATACCGAATGGCACAATGGATACAAGAATATTAATCCACATACCACTTGAACTTTCATGCTTAATAGTTACTGCCGCCTTATGGTCAGAAGCAAGTTTTTGCAATTCTGATACTGTAGTATCTGAAGGAAGAATAATACTTGAAAATTTCTCTACTGTTGTAGCAGAAGGAGAAAAGAACTGGATACCTGTTTCTTCTTTACTTGTTTTAGGATTTTTATAGACACCCGAAACCTCGATAACACTTCCATTTGGTTGGTAGGTTAATTCTTTTACGTTGTCATCGGTAATTTCTTTTACCAATTCTGTATAATTAATTTGCTCACTTTTCCCTGCAACACTACCTGTACTAAAATACTGATAACCTGTAACTAGGAGAAAAATAAGTAATAACCATAGAAAAGGATTTTTAATTAAACCATTATTTTGTTTTTTCATTAAAAATTGCTCTTTCTAATTTGAATATACTTCTTCTTTCAATACTCCAACATAAGGAAGGTTACGATAATTTTCTTTGTAGTCTAAACCATAACCTACTACAAACTCATTTGGAATAGTAAAGCAAGTATAGTCTGCCTCAATTTCTACAACACGTCCTTCTGGTTTATCCAACAAGGTTGCAATGTTAACAGAAGCTGCTTCTCTTGCAATAAACATATCTCGCAAATTCTTCAAAGTTTGACCTGTATCAATGATATCCTCTACAAATAAAATATGTCTTCCTTTGATATCTTGAGTCACATCTTGTTTAATATTGATAACACCACTACTTGCTGTTCCACCATGGTAGCTAGAAACCATCATGAAGTCCATTTCAATATGTGTATCAATATGTTTAACCAATTCAGCCATAAAAGGAATAGATCCTTTTAAAATCCCAACTAAAATTGGATTTTTTCCTGCATAGTCTTTGGTTAATTGAGCACCTAATTTTTTAGCAGCTTCTGTAATTTCATCGTGTGAAACAAGGATTTTTTTAATATCGTTTTCTAACATTTTTTTACCTATCTATTTTTTCTATATAAAGTACAGTGTTCATTATATCATTTTTCGTGTTTTTACTCAAATTACTGGTTGCAATTCCCAAAATTGAGACAATTTCACCAAATTGCTCAATAATCAGAGCAGATTTTCGCTCTTCCATAGGGATTTTCAAATCGATAAATAGACGTCTGAGTTTTTTTCTATGCCCATTTTGAATCAAAAAATCTCCTGGTTTTCGATGACGAATGTGTATGGATGTTTCTCGTGAAACAGGTATTTGTTGAATTGGTTCACCTTCTAAAGGAATTCCAAAGGAAAATGTGTATCCTTGATAAGTAACCTGATTTTGATAGTGTAACACAAATTCATCTTCCTTTTCATCAGCCTGCGGACTGATTTTACAAATCTGAAACTGTTGATACTCTTTTATCAATTCATATCCATTTTTAATCGGATGACGATACTGGCTTTTAGTTTTTAAAATTTGCCGAACTTCAGCAAACTGAGCTTTTGTGAGATTCAAATCTGGAAAACGATTCAGATAAGTTTGAAGTAAAACTATTTGTGTCGACTCAGAGTAAGACAATAGCTGCTCTAAATTTTCTACATCAATATTCTTTGATAATTCAGCTATAGCTAAATCATAATCTAAAATCTCAAGTCCAATATTTAATATTGCATTTCTAAATCGAGGATTTTCTTTTTCTAATTCTGGTAAGTATGAGTTTCGAATACGATTGCGAAAATAATGATTTTCATGATTTGATGTATCTTCAAAGTGAAAAATTGATGGAAAGTCTTTTTTCTGAAAATGCAAGAAGGGACGAATAATTTCTATCTCTCCGACTACTTGCTTCTCCTTAATTCCTGATAGATAGCGCAAACGAGTGCCTCGAATCAAACGCATCAAAATCGTTTCCACCTGATCATCCGCATGGTGGGCAGTAACTAAAGCTGTCGCACCTGTCTTTTTCATGACCTCTTGAAAAAAATCATAACGAAAATGTCGAGCACGAGCTTCTGAAAATTCTCCTGAAAAATTGCTGATATAAATAGGAAGCTCTGCTTCAGCAGCCAACTTCCTTAATTCCTGTTCTTCCCAATCTGATTCTACTCTCTGCTTATGATTCACATGAGCTAGAATCAATTCAATTTCTAACTCTTTTTGATAAGTAGATAATACCTTAAATAGAAACATAGAATCTAACCCACCAGAAAGAGCTAGCACCACCTTAGTATGCTTTTTGAAATATCCCTTCTTGAGAAAATGATTTAAAAAATCTTGTTCCCTCATTTTAGAACCTCATAAACATCCTTGGATATCTGAGAAATTGTATCATAATCAGAATTCTTAGTGAAAATAGAAAGAATAAATGGAGAATCTACGTAGACAACACCCGTATCATGCTTAAATTCATCCGCATCCCCAATTTTATGAGCTACCTTCACAGAAACACCTTTGGCAATTCGCTGATTATCAAAATCTGTTTTAGTCAAAGACTCTAGCACAAATCCATTTTGATTATAAATAGCTTCCATGACCTTCCCGGCCATCTTGGAAGAAATCAATTTTTCTTTTGGATCCCAATCATCTCCCATAATAGCAGACATCTTAGACTTAAATGTTGCATCAGATTGGTTTGAAAGGTAATATCCCAATATGTTATGAGCTACATTATCCGATTCTTTAGATATTTTTATTATTAAGTCCTTGAGAGAATATTCTTTATTATCTTCTTTTTTAGGAAGGCTACCACTTCCCTCTGGTTTATAAGAACCTGGAAAATCATTGACTGCAGATACGTATTTTACAGTCGTATCTAACTGATAAAGACCCTCATTTATTTTTTCTTGCACATAGTAGAGATAAGGGAGTTTCAAAACGCTAGCTGCATACATCTTTTCATCTTGATTGATACCAGCTTCTTTTCCAGTAGTCAGTTGCTTAACATAAATAGAGAATGAATCCTTCTGATATTTTTCCGATAACATTTCTTGGACTTTACTCATCCGATTATCTTCTTCAGAAGTTGATTCTTTAGCTACCCATCCAACCTGATCAATATGTAGAAATTCTCTTCCTTCTACAAACATAGTCTTATCGATTGATACCTGAGAATAAGCTGATAAGGATGATTTCACTTCTTTTAAATCATAAGGACTATTGTACAGTTTAAAATCAGATTCTAACCATACTTTTTTTATTGTTGGAGTTACCTCTGATTGATCATATAAAAATCGTTT
The DNA here is from genome assembly GCF_002096845.1 of Streptococcus mitis. Taxonomy (GTDB): domain Bacteria; phylum Bacillota; class Bacilli; order Lactobacillales; family Streptococcaceae; genus Streptococcus; species Streptococcus mitis_A. The sequence goes on along the minus strand of NZ_NCVK01000023.1, from coordinate 6,617 downwards.
GTCCGCAGCTATAAATTGATGATTTGAAAGCTTAAATACCGGAATTCCTTGTTTATTTAAGCGCCACTCGGTTATTTGAAAACTTGTTTGGGGAGTCAATTTTCCAGATTCCACTACTAAATCTTCATTCGCATAAACAGGAACCTCTCCATAAACCATGGGAGAACTTAATTTTTCTCTAAAATAAATACCAAAGTCAGATTGTGAAAGGTAATAAATTTCTTTCGAAGTATAGACTACTTCTTTTTCTGTACTAACAACTTTTGAAATGGTCAAAAAACTTGGTAGCAACAAAATAATTAAGAATTTACGCATTCTTCCTTTCCTTTTCTTCTTGTAAACGCAATAATTGATTTTTATCAGCCAACTCTTCCAGCTTTTCATCTGATAAACTCAAAAATTGCTCAATTACGTCTAGTAAATTTTCCATTTTATCACCTTTGAAGCAAGTCAGGAATCGTATAAACTATTTCCCTCGACTTAGAATAATAGTACTTCGCTCGTGTATATTTGGCAGCATAATCCTCATCTTTCAACTTGGTAGCAAATGCTGTCTCCTTATCCTTTTCATCACTCAAAGTTTGATACTGAGTTTGCAAGTCTGCTAATTGCTGACGTCGTTGGAGTAATTGCTGATAGCTCTGCGCTAAATTAAAAGTTGGCAAAATAAATAACAGCATAATCAAAATCAATACCCAACCTATAAAACGATTCCGTTTTTGTCGTTCTTTCATCAGGTAGCGACGTCGTTGATATTCATTTTGAATAAAAGAATTATTCAATTGTACAATATTTTTAGACATTTTCTTCTACCCGTGTTTCACTGATAATTTCATACATGCCTGCTGCATCTTCTTTTTTTGTACTATCTTTCATCTCTAGTACTTCGACAAGTAGCAACTTATTTCCAAAACGAATTTCAACTTGGTCATTAACTTTCAAATCCGTTGAACTTTTGGCCAAGATTCCATTCACCTTGATTCTGCCTTTATCTGCTACTTCTTTTGCGACTGTACGACGCTTGATAATTCGCGATACTTTTAAATATTTGTCTAATCTCATCCTTATTACCTCAACTTATTATTGTACCATTTTTATCTATTTTATAGAAGAAAAATATCAAATGGAATTTTCTTCCTTCGACTCTTTTATTTCTAATAACCTTTCTCCAAAAATCAGCAGACCTTCTAAAATTTCATAATCTTTCTTATTTTGGACATCAAATACAAGCTCCATTAATCCCTTATTCTCAGCGATGCCTGCTTTTAAGTTCGTTGCGGATAAAGCTTTAAAATAATCTTGAGCTAAAAACAGTCGTTGAGTGACTTTTTCAAATTGAACTGTAATTTTATTATCTTTTCTTTCTACACGTTGAACAAAGACCTTGTCCAAATATGACTTGACTAAACCAATCTCTAAAAGATAGGCTACCACGTCTGGGTACTCTCCAAATCGGTCCATCAACTCTTCTTGTAACTCTTCATAGTTGACACGGTTGTCAATTTGACGAATTTTCTTGTAAATTTCAATCTTATGTCGTTGATCAGAAATATAAGTATCGGGAAGATAGGAATCAATTTGCAAAATCAACTCAGCATTCCCTTTGGTTCTTGTGTTAGCATTAGCATTACCGTTTCGTTTAGCAATAGCTTCCTCTAATAACTGCGAATACAATTCAAAACCAACAGAATCAATGAAACCAGACTGGGATTTTCCTAAAAGATTTCCTGCTCCGCGAATCGAAAGATCTCGCATTGCAATCTTAAATCCAGAGCCCAATTCTGTAAATCCTTTGATCGCTTCTAATCTCTTTTCAGAAACTTCACTGATTGATTTTTCTGGGCGATACATGAGATAGGCATAAGCAATACGATTACTACGACCGACTCTTCCTCTTAACTGATACAAGGTTGACAAGCCCATATGGTCCGCATTTTCAATAAATAAAGTATTGGCATTTGGAATGTCCACCCCTGTCTCAATAATGGTAGTCGTCACCAAAATATCGTATTGTCCCTCAATAAAGTCTAATAGAGTATTTTCCAACTGGATTTCACTCATTCTACCATGAACATAACCAATCGAAGCCTCTGGAATCAACTCCTGTAATTCTGAAACCTTCTGGTCAATCGTATCAACTTTGTTGTAAAGATAGTAAACTTGACCTCCACGCTCCATTTCACGCAAAACAGCATCACGAATGACACTCTCATTCTTTTCCAAAACATAGGTTTGCACTGGATAACGATTAGTCGGCGGAGTTTCAATAACAGACAAATCTCTGATTCCCAGCATAGACATATGGAGAGTACGAGGGATTGGAGTAGCGGTCAAAGTTAGGACATCCACTTGTTTCTTCAGTTCTTTCAAGGTTTCCTTATGCTTGACACCAAATCGCTGTTCTTCATCAATAATCATCAAGCCCAAATCAGCAAACACAACATCTTTTGACAAAACACGATGCGTTCCAATCAAAATATCAACTTGACCATTCTTTAATTTTTCAAGTGTCTCTGCCTGCTCTTTTTTACTTCTAAAGCGACTCAACACATCAATATTAACAGCAAAATTTTGGAATCGTTCCTTAAAATTTGTATAGTGCTGTTGAGCTAAAACCGTTGTTGGAACTAGAACGACCACCTGTTTATGATCATTGACTGCCTTAAAGGCTGCACGCATAGCAACTTCAGTCTTTCCAAAACCAACATCCCCAACTAAAAGTCGATCCATTGGTTGAGAACTCTGCATATCCCTCTTGATTTCCTCAATACTACGAAGTTGATCATCCGTTTCAACATAAGGGAAAGAATCATCAAAAGCATCTTGCTCTTCATCATCAGCTGAGAAAGCAAAGCCATTCAACTGACTACGCTCAGAATAGAGTTTGATTAAATCGTCTGCTATATCCTCTACCTGATTCTTAACTTTTTGCTTGGCTTTTTTAAAATGACCGTCATTTAATTTATTGAGTTTTGGAGTTTTCCCATCACTTGAAACATATTTAGACAGTAGATGAATCTGTTCTACTGGGATAGAAATTTGATCACCATTTTGGTATTGGACGCTAACATAATCGCGGTGAATCTCTTTGATTTCAATGGTTTCAATTCCTAGATATTGACCAATCCCATGAATGTGGTGAACAACGTAGTCCCCTTTTTCAAGTTCATTATAATCTTTTAAGCGCTCTGCATTTGAAACATGTTGTCTTCGAAAACGACGTTTTAATTTCTTTTGAAAAATCTCATGTTCAGTAATCACCAAAATTTTTTCATCTACAAAATGAAAACCATGTCTGAGATTGCCCTCGATTAAGTTTACAGATTCTTGACAGATTATTGACTTATCTCTAGAATCCAATTTAATCTGATATTCCTCTAACACATCCTCCAATGTTTTACTTCCCATTGAATTGCTAGACTGCAGAATAATGGTGTAATCCATTTTTTTATATCGTTCAATTTCTTCTTTTAAAAAAGAAAATTGATTGAAAAACTCCTGCATAGGATATTGATTAAATTGATAAATTTGGTCAAACTTGAGATTTCCTAACCCCTTTTGTAGATTAGAGAAAAAGGTAACCGGACTCTGTTTTTTATAAATTTTCTCTGTATCAGCAAAATACTGCATCTCAGAAAATGCTTTACTGTTCTGTAATTCTTCTGTAAAGTATTGCGCTAATTCTCTTTCAAAGACTTCATACTGATTCATCAATTTCTGATAATCATCAAAGAATACTGGGGTATCTTTTTCAATATAGTCAAAAACAGTCCATGTCTTGTCATAACACAAAGATAAAAACTTCCTAGAATCTAAATGAATTTGTTTTTGATGAAAACTTGAAAGAATTTCTTCTAAGTATGATTTTAAAATAGGTGATAACGTTTTTGAAATTTGTTTTTCTAAAGCTGACTGACCTCCTTGATAATCCTTTTCTCTCAAAAGCATATCACTAGCTGGAAAGATAGTGAGTTCTGTCTGATTTTCTTTCGATAATTGTGTTTCGACTTCAAAAGTACGAATTCCATCAATTTCATCACCAAAAAACTCAATTCGGCAAGGTTCTAACTGGGATATTTCAAAAATATCTAAAATATCTCCTCGCAGACTAAATTCGCCCTGAGTTTGTACTTGAGTAACTTTTCGATAGCCTATTTCCTTTAACTGATGGATAAGCGCGTGTTGGTCATATTCTTCACCAACTGTTATTTTTACAATACTATCTTTAAATGCATTGGGAGACGGTAAAAATAATCGACTTGCTGCGATATTACAAACTAAAATCCCTTTCTTAGATGAGTCAGTCAAAAAACGTAAAGCTTCAACCCGTGAAATGATTTTTTCTTGTGAAGACATCAAAAACTCGACCATAGGGGAGTCATCTACCAAAAATGGATAGACCAGTTCCTCACCCAAAATAGAGATAAGATCACTAACAAGTCCTTCTGCTTCTCCATAAGTTGACGTCAATAACACAATCTTATCTTCCTGTCTCAAACTACTAGCAATTGCTAAAGCTTTTGTAGAAGTTGACAAGCCTAACATTAATTGTCTTTTCTTATCTGTCAGATTTCGATGCCATTTTTTTATCTGATCATTTTCTGAGAATAAATCTAATAAGGTCACCATTTATCCGTTATACCTCTGCATCGTTTTCTCAAAATTTTTCTCTTGTAAATAGTAGTTTACAGAATCGTCAACCTTGTCAATAGACTGTAAAATACCGATATAATCATTCTTATCAAAGGTACTCAAAACATGGTGAACAACTGACATGCCATTTTTAGGTCTTCCGATTCCAATCTTAACACGATTAAAGGTTTGGGTTCCAATATGTTGAATAATAGACTTGATACCATTATGACCACCTGCGGAGCCCTTTGCTCTTAAACGAATCTTTCCAACTTCCATGTCAAGATCGTCGTAAATGACGAGTAAATCTTCAATATCCAAACCATAGTAAGTCAATAAAGCATGAACTGCTTTCCCACTTTCATTCATAAATGTCGTTGGTTTGACAAGATAAATTTTTTCTCCATTTAGGAAAAAGGATGCTAGATCAGCTTGAAATATCTTATCGTGTGTAAAAGTAACATTCTGTTTCTTCGCTAGTTGGTCAATCAACATAAAACCAACATTATGTTTGGTTTCAAAATATTTATCTCCTGGATTTCCCAAGCCTACAAGTAATTTAGTCATTTATTTTTCCTTTCAAAAGCCAAAAGGGTTGGAATTTTTTTCCAACCTAATTGACACTATTTATTAAATTTTTAGACATTAAAGCGGAATTCCATGATATCACCGTCTTGGACGATATATTCTTTTCCTTCTTCACGCAAGCGTCCAGCTTCTTTTACAGCCTTTTCAGATCCGTATTTCACTAGATCTTCATATGACATGGTTACTGCACGAATAAATCCTTTTTCAAAGTCTGAGTGGATAATCCCAGCTGCTTGAGGAGCCTTCATACCACGTTTGAAAGTCCAAGCACGAACTTCTTTTTCACCAGCTGTGAAGTAAGTTCCCAGTCCAAGTAAGTGGTAAGCTGCACGAGTCAACTTGTCAACGCCTGATTCTGTCAACCCAAGTGCTTCAAGAAACTCTTGCTTGTCTTCTTCGTCTAACTCAGAAATTTCTTCCTCAGCACGCGCAGAAATAACGACTACTTCAGCATTTTCTGTCGCTGCAAATTCACGAATTTGTTTAACATAGTCGATAGAGTCAGGTTCTGAAACCACATCCTCGTCCACATTAGCAACATAGAGCACTGGTTTAGTCGTCAAAAGGAAGAGACTTTTGACAACTTTTTGTTCTTCATCTGTAAACTCGATTGTACGAGCTGATTTCCCATCTTCAAGGACGGGTTTAATCTTTTGAAGAACATTGAATTCTGCTACTGATTCTTTATCTTTTTGCGTACGTGCCATCTTTTCTACACGTGCATAGCGCTTATTGACTGATTCTAAGTCAGCAAGAATCAATTCTAGGTTAATGGTATCAATATCTGCAATTGGATCTACAAAGGCATCTTCACGTCCTTGCTCACGCATCACATTTTCATCATCAAAAGCACGAACTACGTGAACAATCGCATCTACTTCACGAATATTGGCCAAGAATTTATTCCCTAGCCCTTCTCCTTTTGAAGCTCCTTTTACAATCCCTGCGATATCTGTAAATTCAAATGTTGTTGGCACTGTCTTTTTAGGAGTAATCATTTCAGTCAATTTTTGTAGACGTTCATCTGGAACTTCTACCATTCCAACGTTTGGATCAATCGTCGCAAATGGGTAGTTTGCAGCCTCTGCTCCTGCTTTTGTAATTGCATTAAATAGTGTTGATTTACCAACGTTTGGCAAACCAACGATACCTGATGTTAAAGCCATATTTTCTCATTCTCCATTTTCATTTCAATCCCTAATATTATAACACAAAAAGGGAAAACTTGCTAACCCTCTAACTAGGGGGGCTCAGTCAATAATTTTAGGCAACTTCTCAAAGTAACTTCCACTTGCCTAACCAAAGTGGAAATTAGTCTAAAACGGATTTTTATGGTGGAATTAAGTATGAGACGTTTGAGTTAGAAATGAGATTCACTATGACAAAACATAAACACC
>NZ_NCVK01000028.1 GCF_002096845.1 Streptococcus mitis | reverse complement strand
AGTTGATGACAAAGGTAACGCAACCGTAACGGATCCAACAACTGGTTCTTCAGCAACTATTCCATCAAGCGACTTGGTAGAAAAAGCGAAAGAAGCAACACCAGTAACTCCAGTCACACCTGTAACTCCAGCTAAGACAGAAGTTAAGGATTCAGAACACTTGACAGACAAAGAAAAAGAAGCTGTTAAGGATAAAGTTGAAAAAGCGAACCCAGGTAAGAACGTCACAGTTGATGACAAAGGTAACGCAACCGTAACGGATCCAACAACTGGTTCTTCAGCAACTATTCCATCAAGCGACTTGGTAGAAAAAGCGAAAGAAGAAACTCCAGTCACACCTGTAACTCCAGCTAAGACAGAAGTTAAGGATCCAGAAGCTAAGACACCAGTTAAAGATCCAGCTAACTTAACAGACGCAGAAAAAGCTAAAGTAGCAGAAGAAGTTAAGAAATCAAACCCAACAGCAACAGATGTTAAAGTAGGTAAAGATGGAACAACAACTGTAAGCTTCCCAGATGGCTCAACAGCAGTAATTCCAGCTGATAAAGCAGTAGCGAAAGCTAATGATTCAGAAGGTGTTCAAGATCCATCAGCAACAGCAGTTAAAGATCCAAGCAACTTGACAGACGCTGACAAAGCTAAGGCAGCATCTAATGGTAGCCAAGCAACATCAGCTCAAGCAAATGCTCGTAAAGTAGCTAAAGAATTACCAAATACAGGTACAGCAGATTCTACTGTAGCTATGGTAGCAGCTGCCGCAAGTGCATTACTTGGTCTTGGTCTTGCAGGCCGTCGTCGTAAAGAAGACGAAGAAGCTTAATTGGTAGATTGTTTGATAAACATCAGATGATAAATCCGATTTTCAAAGCTTAAGCAAGTACCTCTCACAAGAAAATCTCCTAGCAGGAAAGCCTGCTAGGAGATTTTTGCATTTCAGGAAGTGAATGACTGGCTTGGCAACCAGCTAAGAGTGAAGGTTAGTTGCTCAGCTTTTAGGAGGTCTTGATGTTGAATGCTAGTTATAGAGGTATTATCTAGTCGACATTCTTTTACAAAGTTAAAATGGCTGTGGTTTTGTTTAGTATGGATATCTAGCCACTTATCTTCTTTAGCCAGATAGATTCGGAGGTGGTCAAAGAGAGGGATTCCGAGGTCATAGCTTGGTTTTCCTGGACAGGTCGGATAAAATCCGAGAGCTGACCAGATGTACCAGGCCGAGAGACTGCCGTTATCCTCATCGCCAGGATAAGCTTCCCAATTTGGGTGAAAAGCTTTCTGACGGAGAGTCTTGATAAGAAGGGCAGTGTAGTCAGGGTAGTTGCTGTAACGGAAGAGATAAGGAATGTGGAAGCTCGGTTGATTGGAAATAGCGAGTTGTTCAAAAGGAGCAGTAGCCATTTCGCTCATTTCGTGAATCTCGTAGCCATAGCCTGTTGTCTCAAAGAGGGGAGCCTCCTGACAGGTTTTCAAAAGATAGTTGCTAAAGGCTTCTTTTCCACCCATAAGCTGGATTAAGTCTGGAATGTCGTGGAGGACTCCTAAAGTTGCTTGGATGGCAGAGCATTCGGCATAGTCGAGTCCCCAACTATAAGGAGAGAAGTCAGGTCGGAAGTTGCCTTGCTTGTCTCGCGCTCGCATGTAACCTGTCTCAGCGTCAAATAGATGGCGGTAATTTTGTGAAGCAGTCCTATAGATTTCCGCGATGTCATTCTGACCAAGTTTTTCAGCACAGCTGGCGATACAAAAGTCGCTATAGGCATAGTCAAGAGTGTGACTGACGCTTTCGTGGTGGTCGGTAGAGAGGTAGCCAAGTTCTTGGTATTGGGCTAGTCCGTGACGACCATTGATGCCGAGAGGGTCGGACTTGCTGGCTGTTTCAAGCATGGCTTGAAGGAGTTCTTCTTCCAAGTCGGGAGCCATGTCCTTGCAGGCGCTATCTGCGATAATACCGTCTAAAAGTGTACCTGGCATCATACCCCGTTCATCTGGAGCCAGCCATTTTGGAAGAAAACCAGTATCACGGTAGCTATTGAGAAAACCTTCTAAAAAGCGGTGATAGTGCTCCGGTATGATAAGGGCAAAGAGGGGGAAGGTGGTGCGGAAGGTATCCCAGAAACCATTGTTGCTGAAGAGGACACCAGGCTTGACAGTATTAGTAGCCAGATCCATGTGGATGGCTTGCCCTGATTCATCAATCTCATAAAAAGTCTGTGGGAAGAGGAAGAGTCTGTAAAGGCAGTGATCAAAGAAGGTTCGGTCAGCCTCTCCTGTCTCTACAACATCAAAACGATGGAGGAAATTTTCCCAATCCGCTTGGGCATTTGCTTTACAGCTATCAAAATCTTTTTGAGGTAGATTAAGCAGTGCTTGAGAAGGAGAGATGAAAGAAGTCGCTAGCTGAATCTCAGTTTGCCTACTTGCTAAGTCGATTCGCCAGTCTTCGCCTTCTTGGCTGATAGCAAGAATATCCGTGTTCATTTGCAGGGCAGTGAACATAGTTAGTGGATTTTTGTTGGTCTCAGTTTTTCCTTCTTGTCGCAGGGCAAGATTCCTCTTATCTACTTGCTCTACTGTCAGCTCATCTGTTGCGTGAAGATAGAGGGAGAGGGATTTGCCTTGCTTTTGCTCCAAACGAATAGAAGCACCGTAGCAAGTCGGTGTAAGCTGACTTTCAATCTGATAGCGCAGGGAGAAAATCTTCAGATAATGAGGTTGGAAGGAGGCCTTATCCATATCATAGGAAGACTGACGATGAAAGAGGTTGTCTCCACCTAGTTGGCCTGTGACAGGTGTCAGGAGGAGCCAAGAGTAGTCGCCAATCCAAGGGCTGGGCTGGTGGGTTAATCGAATCCCCTGAAAGATAGGCAGATGTGGATCGAAAAACCAAGATCCTTCCTGGTCACTGGTCTGGGGCACAAAGTAATTCATCCCAAAAGGAAGGCCTGTGTATGGCAGGGTATTTCCCCGAGAAAAGGCATGCTTGCTGGCAGTCCCAAAGCGGGTATCGATGGTTTCAAGTAGTGGTTTCATAGTCTTTCCTTTAGCTGTTTTTCTACATTATATCAGAAAAATGGGGCCTTTAGAAAAGGAGTTTCAAAGATAACTATTTTGTAGAAAAATGACTATCATTTGTGTATGTATTTTCTGTCTCAAAAGCTATATACTGAAAATGAAACTTGTTTGAAAGAGGATACTGCACGATGATTTATTCAAAAGAAATTGTTAGAGAATGGCTAGATGAAGTAGCGGAGCGGGCTAAGGACCATCCAGAGTGGGTGGATATCTTTGAGCGTTGCTATACAGACACCTTGGACAATACGGTTGAAATCCTAGAAGATGGTTCAACCTTTGTACTCACAGGAGATATTCCTGCTATGTGGCTTCGAGATTCGACAGCCCAACTCAGACCCTACCTGTATGTGGCTAAAAGAGATCCCCTCCTGCGTCAGACCATTGCAGGTTTGGTCAAACGTCAGATGACCTTGGTACTCAAGGATCCTTATGCCAATTCCTTCAACATTGAGGAAAACTGGAAGGGGCACCACGAGACTGACCACACAGACCTGAATGGCTGGATTTGGGAACGCAAGTATGAGGTGGACTCGCTTTGCTATCCTTTGCAGTTGGCTTATCTCCTCTGGAGAGAGACTGGCGAGACTAGTCAGTTTGATGAAACTTTTGTCACAGCGACTAAGGAAATTCTCCATCTGTGGACGGTAGAACAAGACCACAAGAACTCTCCTTATCGTTTTGTCCGGGATACGGATCGTAAGGAAGACACCTTGGTAAATGATGGTTTTGGTCCTGACTTTGCCGTGACAGGAATGACCTGGTCAGCTTTTCGTCCAAGTGATGATTGTTGTCAATATAGCTACTTGATTCCATCAAATATGTTCGCTGTAGTTGTCTTGGGGTATGTGCAAGAAATCTTCGCAGAACTAGCCCTAGCTGATAGCCAGAGTGTTATTGCTGATGCTAAGCGTCTCCAGACTGAAATCCAAGAAGGTATCGAAAACTATGCTTACACCACCAACAGCAAGGGCGAAAAGATTTATGCCTTTGAAGTAGATGGTCTAGGAAATGCCAGCATCATGGATGATCCAAACGTACCAAGTTTGTTGGCTGCGCCTTATCTGGGCTATTGCGATGTCAACGATGAAGTGTATCAAGCAACTCGTCGTACCATTCTGAGCCCTGAAAATCCATACTTCTACCAAGGAGAATACGCTAGCGGTCTCGGAAGTTCTCATACCTTCTATCGCTATATCTGGCCCATTGCTCTGTCTATCCAAGGCTTGACAGCTACAGATAAAGCTGAGAAAAAATTCTTGCTAGATCAGCTGGTTGCTTGTGATGGTGGAACAGGTGTTATGCACGAAAGCTTCCACGTAGATGATCCGACCCTCTACTCACGCGAATGGTTCTCTTGGGCTAACATGATGTTCTGTGAATTGGTCTTGGATTACTTGGATATTCGCTAATGCTCTTCGAAAATCTCTTCAAACCATGTCAGCTTCACCTTGCCGTAGGTATGGTTACTGACTTCGTCAGTTCTATCCACAACCTCAAAACAGTGTTTTGAGCTGACTTCGTCAGTTCTATCTACAACCTCAAATCAGTGCTTTGAGCAGCCTGTGACTAGCTTCCTAGTTTGCACTTTGATTTTCATTGAGTATTAGCGCAACTGATTCTTGTCAGAATCACAAATTTACATTTAAAACATTAAAAATTTAATTTAGAATGAGGTTTTACTTCATGGAAAATGTTGTCGTACATATTATCTCACATAGTCACTGGGACCGTGAGTGGTACTTGCCTTTTGAAAGCCACCGTATGCAGTTGGTGGAATTGTTTGATAATCTCTTTGATCTTTTTGAAAATGACCCTGAGTTCAAGAGCTTCCACTTGGATGGACAAACCATTGTCCTTGATGACTACTTGGAGATTCGCCCTGAAAATCGCGACAAAGTTCAACGCTACATTGACGAAGGAAAATTGAAAATTGGTCCCTTTTACATTTTGCAGGATGATTACTTGATTTCAAGTGAAGCCAATGTCCGCAATACTCTTATTGGTCAGCAAGAAGCTGCCAAATGGGGCAAATCAACCCAGATTGGTTACTTCCCAGATACCTTTGGAAATATGGGACAAGCGCCTCAAATCCTTCAAAAATCAGGTATTCACGTGGCGGCCTTTGGTCGTGGTGTGAAGCCGATTGGATTTGACAACCAAGTTCTCGAAGATGAGCAGTTTACTTCCCAGTTTTCAGAAATGTACTGGCAGGGTGCGGACGGAAGTCGTGTCCTCGGTATCCTCTTTGCCAACTGGTATAGTAATGGGAATGAAATTCCAGTTGATAAAGACGAGGCCTTGACCTTCTGGAAACAAAAACTGGCAGACGTGCGTGACTATGCTTCGACCAACCAGTGGTTGATGATGAACGGCTGTGACCATCAGCCTGTCCAGAAAAATTTGAGTGAAGCCATTCGTGTGGCAAATGAACTCTTCCCAGATGTAACCTTTGTTCATAGTTCTTTTGATGAATATGTCCAAGCCGTGGAAAGTGCCCTACCAGAGCAATTATCAACGGTTACAGGTGAGTTGACCAGTCAGGAAACAGACGGCTGGTACACACTTGCCAACACTTCTTCATCCCGTATTTACCTCAAACAAGCCTTCCAAGAAAATAGTAATTTGCTAGAGCAAGTTGTAGAACCCTTGACGATTATCACTGGGGGCCACAACCACAAGGACCAGTTGACCTATGCTTGGAAAACACTTTTGCAAAATGCGCCACATGATAGTATCTGTGGCTGTAGCGTGGACGAGGTTCATCGTGAGATGGAAATCCGTTTTGCCAAGGTTAATCAAGTCGGAAACTTTGTTAAGACCAATCTTCTCAACGAGTGGAAGGGTAAAATCGCTACAGCTAAGGCTCAAAGTGATTATCTCTTTACTGTTATTAACACAGGCTTGCATGATAAGGTTGATACTGTCAGCACAGTAATTGATGTGGCGACTTGTGATTTCAAGGAATTGCACCCAACAGAAGGTTACAAGAAGATGGCTGCTCTTACCTTGCCAAGTTACCGTGTGGAGGACTTGGATGGGCGTCCTGTAGAGGCTAAAATCGAAGACCTTGGGGCTAATTTTGAGTACGATTTACCAAAAGACAAGTTCCGCCAAGCTCGTATCGCTCGACAAGTGCGCGTGACTATTCCAGTTCACCTAGCGCCGCTTTCTTGGACAACCTTCCAATTGCTGGAAGGAGAACAAGAACACCGTGACGGTATTTACCAAAACGGAGTGATTGATACACCATTTGTAACGGTCAGTGTGGATGACAACATCACAGTTTATGACAAGACAACTCATGAAGCCTATGAAGATTTTATCCGCTTCGAAGACCGTGGGGACATCGGAAATGAGTATATCTATTTCCAACCAAAAGGAACAGAGCCAATCTATGCAGAGCTTAAAGGCTACGAGGTCTTGGAAAACACAGCTCGCTACGCTAAGATTTTGCTCAAACATGAATTGACCGTGCCTGTCAGTGCAGATGAAAAGCTAGAAGAAGAGCAAAAAGGTATCATCGAGTTTATGAAGCGTGAGGCTGGACGTTCAGAAGAATTGACAAGCATTCCTCTTGAAACTGAGTTGACTGTTTTTGTTGACAATCCACAAATCCGCTTTAAGACTCGCTTTACTAACACTGCCAAAGACCACCGTATCCGTCTCTTGGTCAAGACTCATAACACGCGTCCAAGCAATGATTCCGAAAGCATCTATGAGGTGGTGACACGACCAAACAAACCAGCAGCTTCATGGGAAAATCCTGAAAATCCTCAACACCAACAAGCCTTTGTTAGTCTGTATGACGATGAAAAAGGTGTGACCGTATCCAACAAGGGATTGAATGAATACGAAATCCTTGGAGACGACACTATTGCAGTGACCATTCTGCGTGCGTCAGGTGAGTTAGGTGACTGGGGTTACTTCCCAACACCAGAAGCACAATGCTTGCGGGAGTTTGAAGTCGAATTTGCGCTTGAATGCCACCAAGCCCAAGAACGCTTCTCAGCCTATCGTCGTGCTAAAGCCTTGCAGACACCGTTTACCAGCCTTCAGCTTGCTAAACAAGAAGGAAGCGTGGCTGCGACTGGTAGCCTCTTGAGCCATTCTGTTCTCAGCATACCGCAAATCTGTCCAACAGCCTTTAAGGTAGCTGAAAATGAAGAAGGCTATGTTCTTCGCTACTACAATATGTGTAGTGAAAATGTACGTGTACCGGAAAGTCAACATCTCTTCCTTGACCTACTTGAACGACCATACCCAGTTCATAGAGGCCTCATTTCACCACAAGAGATTCGTACAGAATTCATCAAAAAAGAAGAAATTTAATTTCAAAAAGTAAACATAAAGAGAAAGGAGGGGCGAAAAGGTAAGAACTAACTACTGATTCGCCCCTTTTTATGGTAAAAACAATGACCATTGCAACAATTGATATCGGAGGGACTGGAATTAAGTTTGCCAGTCTGACTCCTGATGGGAAAATACTGGATAAGACAAGTATTCCAACACCAGAAAACTTGGAGGATTTACTAGCTTGGTTAGACCAGCGCTTGTCAGAGCAGGATTATAGCGGGATTGCTATGAGCGTTCCAGGTGCGGTCAATCAAGAGACAGGTGTGATTGATGGCTTCAGTGCGGTGCCTTATATCCACGGCTTTTCTTGGTATGAGGCGCTTAGTTCTTATCAGATTCCTGTCCATCTAGAAAATGATGCCAACTGCGTTGGGCTCAGTGAACTACTAGCTCATCCAGAGCTTGAAAATGCAGCCTGCGTCGTGATTGGGACAGGGATTGGCGGAGCCATGATTATCAATGGTAGACTTCATCGAGGTCGCCACGGCCTGGGTGGGGAATTTGGCTACATGACAACCCTTGCCCCTGCTGAAAAGCTCAACAACTGGTCGCAACTAGCGTCAACTGGAAATATGGTGCGCTACGTGATTGAAAAATCTGGTCAGACTGACTGGGACGGTCGCAAGATTTACCAAGAGGCCGCAGCAGGAAATGCCCTTTGTCAAGAAGCCATTGAGCGCATGAACCGCAATCTGGCGCAAGGCTTGCTCAATATTCAGTATCTCATCGACCCAGATGTCATCAGTCTGGGAGGCTCTATCAGTCAAAATCCAGATTTTATCAAAGGGGTGCAAAAAGCAGTTGCCTCCTTTGTGGAAAGATATGAAGAATATACAATTGCTCCAGTTATCCAAGCCTGCACCTATCATGCAGATGCCAATCTCTACGGTGCCCTTGTCAACTGGCTACAGGAGGAAAATCAATGGTAATTTTTACAGGACTTAGTTCCAAACAAACGCAAGCTATTGAGGTTTTAAAAGGTCACATTTCTCTACCAGATGTAGAGGTAGCAGTCGCTCAGTCTGACCAAGCCTCTATCTCTATCAAGGGTGAGGGTGGCCACTATCAATTGACCTACCGCAAACCTCACCAACTTTATCGTGCCTTGTCCCTGTTGGCAACATTCCTAGCAGAAGGTGACAAGGTAGAGATTGAGGAACAAGCAGCTTATGAAGATTTAGCCTATATGGCAGACTGTTCTCGAAATGCGGTGCTGAATGTGGCTTCTGCCAAGCAGATGATTGAGGTCTTGGCTCTCATGGGCTACTCAACCTTTGAGCTCTACATGGAAGATACCTACCAGATTGAAGGGCAGCCTTACTTTGGCTATTTCCGTGGGGCTTATTCAGCAGAAGAGTTGCAGGAAATCGAAGCCTATGCCCAGCAGTTTGATATGACCTTTGTGCCCTGCATCCAGACCTTGGCTCACTTATCAGCCTTTGTCAAATGGGGTGTCAAAGAAGTGCAGGAGCTCCGTGATGTAGAGGATATTCTCCTCATTGGCGAAGAAAAGGTTTATGACCTGATTGATGGCATGTTTGCCACTTTGTCTAAACTGCAAACCCGTAAGGTCAATATCGGGATGGACGAAGCCCACTTGGTTGGCTTGGGATGCTACCTTATCTTGAACGGTGTTGTGGACCGTAGTCTCCTCATGTGCCAACACTTGGAGCGCGTGCTGGATATTGCTGACAAATATGGTTTCCACTGTCAGATGTGGAGTGATATGTTCTTTAAACTCATGTCAGCGGATGGTCAGTACGACCGTGATGTGGAAATTCCAGAGAAAACGCGTGTCTACCTAGATCGTCTCAAAGACCGTGTAACCTTGGTTTACTGGGACTATTATCAGGATAGCGAGGAAAAATACAATCGTAATTTCCGCAATCACCACAAGATTAGCCACGACCTTGCCTTTGCAGGGGGAGCTTGGAAGTGGATTGGTTTCACACCTAACAACCATTTCAGCCGGCTCATTGCTCTTGAAGCGAACAAGGCCTGCCGTGCCAATCAGATTAAAGAAGTCATCGTAACTGGTTGGGGGGACAATGGTGGTGAGACAGCTCAGTTTTCTATCCTACCAAGTCTGCAAATCTGGGCAGAACTCAGCTATTGCAATGACCTAGACCGTTTATCTGCTAACTTCAAGACTAATACAGGTCTATCAGTTGAGGATTTCATGCAGATTGACCTAGCCAACCTTTTACCAGACCTACCAGGCAATCTCAGTGGAATCAATCCTAACCGCTATGTCTTTTATCAGGATATTCTCTGTCCGATCTTTGACCGACACATGACTCCTGAACAGGACAAACCGCACTTCGCTCAGGCTTCTGAGACGCTTGCTGAGATTAAAGAAAAAGCTGGGAACTATGCCTATCTCTTTGAAACTCAGGCCCAGTTGAATGCTATTTTAAGCAGTAAAGTAGATGTAGGACGACGCATTCGCCAAGCCTATCAAGCGGATGACAAAGACAGCTTGAAACAAATTGCCAGAGAAGAATTGCCAAAACTCAGAAGTGAGGTTGAAGACTTCCATGCTCTCTTTAGCCACCAATGGTTGAAAGAAAACAAGGTCTTTGGTTTGGATACGGTCGATATTCGTATGGGCGGACTCTTGCAACGAATCAAACGAGCAGAAAGTCGTATCGAGGCTTATCTGGCTGATCAGCTGGACCGCATCGACGAGTTAGAAGTGGAAATTCTGCCATTTACTGACTTTTACGCAGACAAGGACTTCGCAGCCACAACAGCCAACCAGTGGCATACCATTGCGACAGCTTCAACCATCTACACGACTTAAAAACAAGAACACCGTGCCTTACTCAGAGTGTTTCCCGTGAAACATCCCTTGCTTAAAAAGTACTCCACATAAAATAATTTGTGGAGTTTTTTCTATAATTAGTAGTTTAACCTAACCTTCAAATAGGAGTATACTAATAATGTAATCGTTATCAAAAGTCTAAAAAGGAATTTTTAGATGGATATCAAAATAAAAAGGGAGGAAATTATGAATAAGTTTTCAAAGACCTTGAGAGACAACTGGATCTTTCTCTTAATGGTTTTACCAGGGGCGCTCTGGTTGATTCTATTCTTCTACATTCCAGTATTTGGGAACGTGGTTGCCTTCAAAGACTACCACATGACCAGTAATGGTTTCATAGATAGTATCATGAATAGTAAATGGGTCGGACTCGATAATTTCAGATTCTTATTTAGTTCAAGAGACGCCTTTATTATCACACGAAATACTGTCCTCTACAATCTTGGCTTTATCTTTATTGGCTTGATTGTATCAGTAGGGATTGCCATTATCCTCAGTGAACTCCGTTCTAAGAGAATGGTTAAGATCTTCCAAACTTCCATGTTGTTTCCTTACTTCTTGTCTTGGGTTATTATCAGTTTCTTTACAGATGCCTTCCTAAACATTGATAAAGGGGTGTTCAACCATTTCCTAGAGTCTATTGGGATGAAGGAAATCAACTTCTACGCTGACTTGGGTATCTGGCCATATCTCCTACTTTTCCTAGGTATTTGGAAAGGTTTTGGATATAGCAGTGTCATGTACTATGCGACAATCATGGGAATTGATCCAACTTACTACGAAGCAGCGACAGTGGACGGGGCTAGCAAATGGCAACGAATTCGCAATGTAACTATTCCACAGTTGACACCGTTGGTAACTGTATTGACCATCCTTGCAGTCGGAAATATCTTCCGTGCAGACTTCGGTCTTTTCTACCAAATTCCCCACAATGCTGGTCAGCTTTATAACGTAACCAACGTCTTGGACGTATATGTTTATAATGGTTTGACCCAGACAGCGGATATTGGGATGGCTTCAGCAGCAGGTCTCTACCAATCAGTTGTTGGCTTGATTCTGGTTATCCTATCAAACTTACTGGCAAGACGAGTTGATCCAAACTCAGCCTTGTTCTAGAAAGGAGGAGAATATGGCAGAAAAGAAAATTAAAAAAGAAAAAATTGATAATGTCGGCATTCACTCCTTCAGTAAGAAAGCAGATATCTTCTTCAGTATTATTTCTGGTTTGATCGCCCTCTCTTGTATCCTACCCTTTGTATTCGTTATCGTTATTTCGGTGACAGATGAAAAGAGTATCCTCCAAAATGGATATAGCTTCTTCCCATCCCAATTCGGTTTAGACGGTTTTGAATTTTTGGCACAGTTTAAGGATAAAATCCTCCAAGCCCTCTTCATCTCAGTCTTTGTAACAGTGGTGGGGACTATCACAAACGTTTTTATCACAACAACTTATGCCTACGCTATTTCACGGACAACCTTTAAGTATCGCAGATTCTTTACGATTTTTGCCCTTCTTAGTATGTTGTTCAACGCTGGTTTGGTACCGGGCTATATCGTGGTAACTCGTTTACTTCAACTTGGTGACACTGTTTGGGCCTTGATTGTTCCAATGCTTCTCTCACCATTTAACATCATCTTGATGCGTTCCTTCTTTAAGAAGACCATTCCAGAAGCCATTCTAGAATCTGCTCGTATCGATGGTGCCAGTGAAGCCCGGATCTTCTTCCAAATCTGTTTGCCATTGTCACTACCAGGTATCGCAACCATCACGCTTTTGACAGCACTTGGTTTCTGGAATGACTGGTTCAACGCCCTTCTTTACATCAAGAGTGACAACTTGTATCCATTGCAATATTTGCTCATGCAAATCCAACAAAATATGGACTACATTGCCAAAGCGGTCGGCTTGACTGGTCAACTGGGAGTTGCTCTACCGAAAGAAACAGGTCGTATGGCCATGGTTGTGGTTGCAACCCTTCCAATCGCGATTTTGTATCCATTCTTCCAACGCTACTTTGTAAAAGGTTTGACTATCGGTGGTGTGAAAGAATAGTGCTTGTTGAGAAAAAACATTTCTCAGTTCCCAACTTCCCTTGTGTGAAGTTAATACTCTTCGAAAATCTCTTCAAACCGCGTCAACGTCGCCTTGCCGTAGGTATAGGTAACTGACTTCGTCAGTCTTATCTACAACCTCAAAACTGTGTTTTGAGCTGACTTCGTCAGTTCTATCTGCAACCTCAAAACAGTGTTTTGAGCAACCTGCGGCTAGTTTCCTAGTTTGCTCTTTGATTTTCGAAGAGT
>NZ_NCVK01000058.1 GCF_002096845.1 Streptococcus mitis | reverse complement strand
GTTTTCGTCCGCTACGCCTTCACCAAGCTTGTTACCGTCTTTGTCGAACAACTCAACCTTAGATCCTGGTTCTGCTGTCACTTCAACTGGTGTCTTAGTTCCTGCTTTATCTGTTAGATCTGTTTTGATTTCTGGTTTAGCTGGAGCTTTTGTATCTGGTGTTGCTGGATCTTCTGGTTTAGATTCCGGTTTAGAGTTAGGATCTTTTGGATCTGTTCCCTTAGCGACTTCTTCTTTATCTGTGAAGCCATCACCATCTGTATCAGCTTTCTTAGGATCTGTTCCTTTATCTGCTTCTTCCTTATCAGTCAAGCCATCGCCGTCTGTATCAGCTTTCTTAGGATCTGTTCCTTTGTCTGCTTCTTCCTTATCAGTCAAGCCATCGCCGTCTGTATCAGCTTTCTTAGGATCTGTTCCTTTGTCTGCTTCTTCTTTATCAGTCAAGCCATCGCCATCTGTATCAGCTTTCTTAGGATCTGTTCCTTTGTCTGCTTCCTCTTTATCAGTCAAGCCATCGTCATCTGTATCCTTAGTTGTTGGATCTTCAGGTAAACTTGGGTCTTTAACCGTTACTTTAACTGGAACTTCTTCTTTAGATCCATCTGGGTATGTTACAACTACTGTCGCATCTTTTTCACCTGGTGTCGCTGTGTCTACTGGATCTTTGAAGGCTACTTTTGTACCCTTAGGAAGATCTTTTACATTTCCAATTGAATCTTCTGCTTTTGGTGTTGTTCCTTTGTCTACAGTTTGTGGTTTACCTGTTGGTGTGTTCTTATCTGCATCTGTTGGTGCTGAACTTGGGTCTTTAACCGTTACTTTAACTGGAACTTCTTCTTTAGATCCATCTGGGTATGTTACAACTACTGCCGCATCTTTTTCACCTGGTGTTGCTGTGTCTACTGGATCTTTGAAGGCTACTTTTGTACCCTTAGGAAGATCTTTTACATTTCCAATTGAATCTTCTGCTTTTGGTATTGTTCCTTTGTCTACAGTTTGTGGTTTACCTGTTGGTGTGTTCTTATCTGCATCTGTTGGTGCTGGATTTACTAGATATGCTGCTGCAATCTTATCTTTTGATCCATCAGGATAAGTGATAGTAAGGTTCCCTTTTTCATCCACACTGTATTGTGAATCTGCTGGAAGACTTGGGTTAGCAGCTTTAACAGAGGCGATAACCTTGTTCTTGTCATCTTCACTAAGATTATTAGAATTTGCAACATCTAATTTTGTACCTGCAACTGGTTCATATTTCTTAGCAGTCTCAAGAACATTTACTATAAGTTCTCTGTATATCGTTGTTGGTTTATCTCGATTCTTCGCATGGAAAATAACACTTGTACTTCCTGCTGGCTGGTCCATTGCAACAGTTCCACTATATTTAGCATCACGTTGTCTAATCGTACTTCCACGTGGGTCATCTAGATATCCTCCCGTTGGCTCTACTCCTTTTATAGCTAGTGGATTTTTTTCAACTGAAAATTTCCCTAAAGCTGTAGCTTGAGCTACAACATCAACATCAATTTTATCACCAGGATATACTGTAATCTCTGATCTACTTACCAATAGTCTAGTATCATTATTACCAGTCACACCACCATCCTTAACAGTCAACGGTGATGCTGTAACCGTAATCGGTGTACTCTTAGCTGACTCTTTACCACTTGCTGGTGTTGAAGTCGCTGTAATCTCTCCTGCTGGAAGACTGTTTGTAGGGTGAACAGTTGCTACACCTTGGTCGTTAGCTACCGCTTCACCGATCACAACGCCATCTTTATTGTAAAGTTTAACAGTTGAACCTGCTGGTGCTTTAACTGTCACATCAGCTGGAGTACTTGCTTTACCTGCCAAATCATTGACAATTTCTGGACCACTAGTTGTTGGTGTTTCTGGTTGTGGAGTAACTGCCGCTGGAGTCTCTTCTTTTGGTGTTTCTGGTTGTGGAGTAACTGCCGCTGGAGTTGCTTCTACAGCATCACTTACTTCTGATGTTTTACCATTTTTGGTAGCTGTCGCTGCTACAATACCGGTTGGAATGTTTACTGTTGGAGTGATGCTTGCTACACCTTGGTCGTTCGCAACGGCTGAACCAAGTTTAGTGCCATCATGGGCGAACAAGGAAACTGTAGACCCCGCTTCTGCTTTCACTTCAACCGGAGTTTTAGTGTTAGCTTTACCTGTTAGACTTGTCGTGATAACTGGCTTAGCTGGTGCTACTGCTTCTTTTTCAACAATTACTTTTACTGGAACTTCTTTTGTAGATGTGTCTGGGTAAGTTACAACCGCTATTGCTGGTTTTTCACCTGGGTTTTGTGTATCTACTGCTTCCTTGTACGCAACTGTTGTTCCTTGTGGAAGAGTGTCAAAGTTTCCAATTGATTTTTTCGCATCTGGTTTTTGACCAACTTTTACAGTTTGATCTTTCGCTGTTGGTTCAGGGGAAACATCAGACTGCCACATTTTCACAGGGTTAGCTGCAATGTTGGCAAAAGCTGCATTAGCACCTGCAGTGGCACTACGCATCATCCCAAACACAACCTTCATATCTTTCAGTTGTTCATTAGTTGTGTCATTAGGAACTGTTGTTGTAAAGCTCCATACATAGCTATTAAATTCATCACCACCTGTAGTTGAACGGTCTACAATCAATCGGTCTTCATTTATAGCTGCCCCCCTTAGCATATCTCGAGTCGTCGGAGAATTATCTGAAGCTGCATCCTTAAAATATCTAGGAAGTTGAGTAGCAAGATTTTCTACAGAACGCCCTCTAAGCTTACTAGGCCAATCTTTTAGATTAAAGGTATCAAGACCTGCTCTTGGTAGACCTGAAGCACTGTCTGGCGTTGGATTGTCAAACGTTGAAGAAGCGCTAACCGGTTCACCATTCGGGTCGGGACGTTTGAATTTTTTAGCAACAGGATCCCATTTAGGATTTGTTGGCTTCGCATACTGCGCACGCGTAATCGTATCCGGCATATTCACTTCTTTAGGAATCTGGACATAGTTACGGTAAACCTCTCCACCGTCAGTATGGTACGTATTCGATAAATTCTCTGAATGATCGTTAAAATAGACAAGCCAATCTAATGAAGTAATCTTCCCGTTCTCATCTTTGTGGTATCTAACTTTATAATTTGTTACCCGAGAAACTATCTCATTAGCAGCTTTCGCACTCGTGTTACGATTAACATCATTAAGGATATAGGTATCACTATGACCATTTGCTTCCGCATTTGCATCTTCCGCATAAGCAACTTCCGCCCTAAATTGAATTCCTGCTGGGATTCTTTGATTATTACGTGGATCGTTAGATCCTGTGTTTTCGATTGAGTTAGATTCTGATTTAGGTTCAGTGTTTTCTGCTTGTTTACCTACAGTTTCTTTTCCGTTAGTAGTATCTACTGTTGGAGTTTCTTTTTTCTCTACAGGTTTGTTTTTTAATTTAGAGTTCACTGTAGTGACAAGTTTACTGTAAGCTTTTTTTAGTTCAGCTTGAGTAGTTGCATTCGCTAATGTAGCTTTTGCAGCTTCTAAGTCAGCTTTTAAGACTGCAACACTTTCTTCAGTTTTATTAGCGTAAGAACCGTTAGAAAGTTTTGTCTCAATTTCTGAAATGTAGCTTTCAAGTTTTGTTTTATCTAAAGCTTTAACTTCTTTTGCAGTTTCTCCATCAAGTTTTGCTGCTACAGCTGGTGTTCCAGCAGCTTCTGGCTTGATTTCTGCTAGAGCAGCAGGTGCCTCATAAGTCTTGCCATCTCCGTTCTGTGTAGGGTTAACATCCCCAGTTGTCGAGTTGCTTGTTACAGTAGCTTCTGCCGTGTCTGCATAGACCACTTGAGTAGCTAAGCTAGCTCCGACCGCAAAAACAAGAGAACAACCGAATAGGAAATGCTTTCCTTTTTTGATCATTCTCCAGTTCTTTTGCTCTGCATTTTTACGATTAAAATACACTATATTTTCTCCTTTTAATTTCTAAAAATAGCATGTAGTACACATACACATACACATACACATACACATACACATACACATACACATACACATACACATACATTCAACATTATAATTTATATAAGCAGATTTGTCAATTATATTAATTGTTTTTTATTTTTTCAGAATATTTCAGGATTTGAATCATTCGTTATATTATAATGTTGCACTAAAAATAAAATCCCTATTTTCTTCAAAACTATGATAAATGCCATTTTTTGAATACTTATAAAGAATATATTGATTTCACCTACAGCTAGCTCATCCCTTTTGAGTGTCAAAAAGTAGAGAACTATGAAAGTAAAGCTTATCAGATACCAATACTCTTCGAAAATCTCTTCACATCACGTCAGCGTCGCCTTACCGTACTCAAGTACAGCTTACGGCTAGCTTCCTAGTTTGCTTTTTGATTTTCATTGAGTATAAGGACCTGCATTTGTTATTCTTCAAAAAAAGCTCTATACTATCTGGAGTTCAGGAATTCCTGCTACAGATAGTATAGAGCTCAAACAACAGTTACACAAGGGTGACTGCTTTTCTATTCTTGCATGGTGTAACCGATACCACGAACGGTTTTAATGTAGCTTTTTTGACCTTTTACATCAAGCTTGCTACGTAGATAACGGATATAGACATCCACGATATTCGTTTCGGTCGCACTTTCATACTTCCAGACACTTTCCAACAACTGCTCACGAGTCAGAACTTTCTTGCTTCCCATAAGAGTAGCCAAAAGGTCATACTCACGACGGGTCAGAGCAATCATCTCTTCGCCACGATAAACGGTATGATGCTCTACATCCATACGCAGATTGCGGTAAGACGTTGGAACCTTCATCTGACTACAGTGTTGGTCGATGAAGTCCCGACCTCGGAAAATCGCTGAAATACGAGCCACCAGATTCTCAATAATAACTGGCTTATAGATATAAGAAACAGCAAAGCGTTGGATTGTCTCAATCTGATCTTGCAAGTCTTCGCGATGGTCCAAGACCATGATCACTGAGGCTGGCTTAGTCCGACTCAGCTTGTCTGCAAAATCCTGGGCCGTCATATCCCCCAGACGAGCATTCAATAAAATCAAGTCATAGTCTGTCTGAAGAGCCATGGAGAGGGCTTTTTGCCCCTCCTCAACCTGATCAACTCGGTATTGCTCTTTTTGGAGTTCCAAACTTAAAAAATGAGCTAGATTTCGTTCTTTCTCAAGTAATAAAATCCGTTTCCCCATGGTAGACCTACTTATTTTTCGTCATACCAAGAGTAGTGGAATGTTCCTTCTTTGTCTTTACGTTGGTAAGTGTGGGCACCAAAGTAGTCACGTTGCGCTTGGATCAAGTTAGCTGGAAGGTCAGCTGAACGGTAGCTATCAAAGTAAGTAATGGCTGCTGAGAAAGTTGGCACTGGTACACCAGCTTGAACCGCAAGAGCTACGATATCACGCACTGCTTGTTGATACTTAGCAGTAACATCCAAGAAGTATTCATCCAAAAGAAGGTTCGCAAGGTCTGCATCACGGTTGTAAGCATCTGTAATCTTTTGCAAGAAACGAGAACGAATGATACAGCCATCACGCCAGATAGATGCGATGTCTGCAAATGGCAAGTTCCAGTTGTTTTCTTTAGAAGCTACACGCAATTGGGCAAAACCTTGTGCGTATGAAATGATTTTTGAGAAGTAAAGGGCTTGACGGATTTTTTCAATCAACTCAGCCTTGTCTCCTTCAAATTTGAAGGCAGCTGGTTTTGGAAGGACCTTGCTAGCATGCACACGTTCTTCTTTATAAGTAGAGATGTAACGTGCAAATACTGACTCAGTAATTAATGACAATGGCACACCAAGGTCAAGTGATGATTGGCTAGTCCATTTACCAGTTCCCTTGTTACCTGCAGCATCAAGGATGTAGTCTACGATTGGTCCATCTTGGCCTTCATCGTCTTTACGGCTCAAGATATCAGCTGTGATTTCGATCAAGTAGCTGTCCAATTCACCCTTGTTCCACTCAGTAAAGATTTCAGCCATATCTTCTGCTGAAAGACCTAACAAGTGTTGCATCAAGTCATAACTTTCTGCGATCAATTGCATATCACCATACTCGATACCATTGTGAACCATTTTCACATAGTGACCAGCTCCATCAGGACCGATGTAAGTCACACATGGTTTACCATCTTCTGGTGCTTTAGCTGAGATTTCTTCAAGAACATCCGCAACCAATTCGTAGGCCTCTTTTTGTCCACCAGGCATGATAGAAGGACCTTCAAGGGCACCTTTTTCACCACCAGAAACCCCAGTACCGATAAAGTTGATACCTGAGTTTGCCAATTCTTCATTACGACGGATTGTATCTTTGTAGAAAGTGTTTCCTCCGTCAATCAAGATATCACCCTTGTCAAGGTGTGGAAGAAGGGCTTGAATTGTAGCATCTGTACCAGGTCCAGCTTGAACCATCAGCATGATACGACGAGGTTTTTCGATTGAGTTTACAAAACTTTCAACGTCATAGCTTGGTACAAAGTTCTTTTCAGGATGGCAAGCAATCACATCTTCAGTTTTTTCTTTACTACGGTTGTAAATAGCAACTGTGTAACCACGAGATTCAATATTAAGGGCAAGGTTACGACCCATTACGGCCATACCTACGACACCAAAGTTAGCTTTTGTCATGTGACACTCCTCTTGTTTAATTTGTTTTATTTTATCATTTTTACTTTTGAAAAGAAAGAATTTTGTAACGACTGCTTAGTAGTCCAAGTCATCCGCATGTCCAGAACCATTTCCAACAAAGTATCCTGTCTTACAGTTAAGGGTAAATAGATAGGTTCCGTCTGGCTTATAGAGATTGTAATAACCATTGCCATTAACGATATTAACACGTTCGAGGATATATTGGTTGCCAGTTATGTAGCCACGTGAACGTGAAGTCGCGAGAATTTGTTCCAAGACACCATCCGCAAAATCCCAGGCAGAGTTGTTACTATCATCAATAGCAGACTGATTATAGGGAACACGACTGGCACTTCTTTGAACAGCAACCCCTGCACTCGAGAGACCCATATTGACTTCACTGCGAGAACTTCTAGTTTCATTTGAACTACTT
Source organism: Streptococcus mitis (assembly GCF_002096845.1). Taxonomy (GTDB): domain Bacteria; phylum Bacillota; class Bacilli; order Lactobacillales; family Streptococcaceae; genus Streptococcus; species Streptococcus mitis_A. The sequence continues at coordinate 159,490 of NZ_NCVK01000058.1, read as the reverse complement.
GGTTTTGTCTCACTAGTCGTATTTGAACTTGCTTGACTAGAGCTTGAGTTACTAGTTTCACTTGAACTTGAGCTCGAAGTACTTGTTTGCTGGCTCTTACCAAGGCTAATAGCCTTATCTAGCACTTTATCAATCTCAGTATTGCCAGTTTTAATATCCGTAAATTTAGCATCCGATTTGACTTTGGCATTGGTATCCAAAACACCATCAACAATAGCTGGTTTCTCAAATTGTGCATTGACATCTTGAATGGCCTTGATTTGCGTTGCTAGACTATCATACTTAGATTTGGCAAGCGTATGTTCACGACTACCTTCCAGCTTATCAAGCAAGGTTTTAAGTTGAGTCAGTTTATCAAACTGGCTATTTTTTAAAGCCGTTTTGTTGCTATCTGTGTAGAAGGCATCATATAAATTATTAAATTCTTCCGCTTCTGCCTGCGAGTTTTTGGTTGATTGAGAAGTCTGAATTTCCTTGGTCGAGCGATTCACTTGACGGTAAACATAGTAAGCAGTTCCAAGGATAAGAACCACTAGCGCTGCTAGAATCCCGTAAATCAACCATTTCTTCTTACTTTCTCCATCTTCACTATCCGTAACTCGAGAAAGTATTGGAACCTCTTCTCCTTCAAACAATTGTACTTCTTCAGGCTCAAATTCTTCGACAGGGGGAGCTTCTGAAACACGTGTAAATTCTAAATCATCAAACTGATTCAAGTCATCTTCTTGTACTGAGGACTCAACTTCTGTCTCCTCACGAATCTCTTGAAGCAAGTCATCAAGAGTCGAGGTAACAGCTTCTTCTTTTCCAACTAACTCCTCTTTTTTGTATTGGCGAGTCGCAAACTTATCTGCTTCGATTTCATCTTTGTGTTGCTTGACATACTTGTCCAAAATGGAATCTTCAGGCAAGACTCCTGCTTCCACTTCTTCATTTTTACGAATAGCTTGACCAACTGTTAACTCTTTTGCTTCATCAAAATCAAATCGCGGTTCTTGGCCTTCTTTTTTATGACGATTCCGTCTTTTCTTACTCATGAGTATCCCTTTCTATTCTACCTCTTGGCGTTTAACACGCTGACCAAAATATTGATACAGATCCACTTTCAAGGTTCCGTTGTATAACTTACGTTTCTTATCCGCCTGACTACCATACTTACTTTCAAATGATTCATCACTAGTTAGGATAAATTTGCTCCACGTTTTCAGCGGTTCAAATACCTGGCCCATTTCAGCATATAACTTGGTAACACCTTCATCATCTGACAAACGTTCTCCATAAGGCGGATTAGAGATAATCACTCCATTGATTTTATCGGAACGCAAATCCTGCACGCGCATCTGCTTAAAAGTAATGTCTCCTGCAACACCAGCTTCCTGAGCATTAGCCTTAGCAATCTCCACCATGCGAGCATCAATATCACAACCCATGATATCCAGTTCCAGTTCACGATCCACTTTTTGGGCCGCTTCTGTGCGCACTTCTTGGATCAAACGATCACTGACCCAGTTCCATTCCTCAAATGCAAAGGAACGACGAAGACCAGGCGCCATCTTTCTAGCAATCATGACTGCCTCAATACAGAAAGTCCCCGAACCACAGGTCGGATCAATCAAAGGCTTGTCTGGATACCAGTTAGAAAGTTGCAAAATGGCTGCCGCCATGTTTTCCTTGATAGGAGCGCCACCCTTTTCCGTACGATAACCACGTTTAAAGAGGCTAGACCCTGTCGTATCAATCATGACAGTTGCCACATCTTTTAGAATAGAGACCTCAATCTTAAACTCTGGGCCATTCTCCATCAGAGGAACACCTTCTGGACGAGCATAGTGTTTCTGCATTTTCTTGACAACAGCTTTCTTAGAAATAGCCTGAACACTCGGCTCATTGTGAAGTTTAGATTTAACACATTTGGCCTTGGAAATCGGGAACCGAGCTCCGAGTGGTAAATAATTTTCCCAATCTAAAGCAAAAACTCCCTGAAAGAGCTCCTCAAAAGTCTTAGCTGGGAAAGTTCCTACGATGATCTTGATACGATCTGCTGCCCGAAGCCAGAGGTTGGTTTCAATAATCGCTCTCACGTCTCCTTGAAAACGAACACGTCCATTTTCAACCTGACAATCGTAGCCCAACTCTCGCACTTCTCGTCCCACAACAGCTTCAAGTCCTGCTGCCACAGTTGCAATTAAATTAAATTCTTTTTTCATGTTACAGTCTTGCAAGACCTTTCTATATGTCCACTTTAAAAAATGAGGTTGAGAAAATTTCTCAGCCCCAACCTATATGCAATTTTCTATAAGCCATGTTTTGTTCCAGAAGTGACTAGGACCACTTCCTTCGATAATCATCTGTCTACCACTAACAGCTCTAGCTGATAGCAGTCAGAATACTACGTTCGTTTCCGCGTACTCCATGCCCCGACCAAAATTTGGGTTGCTAGCTTGAGGGGTTTACCGCGTTCCACTCTCTCCGTTTCCAGAAAGACTCCGTCACTGTGGCACTTTCAAGCCTACTCTGACCTATCCGAGGACTTAGCCATTTCAACTGCCGTAACGATTACTCGTCCCTAGGCTTATGGTTTCGCCTAGCACAAACACTACAGGCATCACAGCCTGTGCTAGCATGGACTTTCCTCATGAGAAGCAACTCTCCTCACGCGATTATCCAAAAATTGCATGTGACAAGACCTGAATTACAAATCAGGATTGTCTAAAATTTGTTTGCCGAATACTTCTTTTTCAAGACGATTCAAGCGTTTCAAAATATCAAAATTCGTCATAGAAGATGAAGCTGCCACATCAATTGGATCTGGGTGACTAGGACTTGGGGCTGAACTCACTTGCGGTTTACGGGCTAATTCTTCCTTCAAATCTGCAATTTCCTGACGAAGTGACTTGACCAAGGCAGCATAGGTTTCATAGTCCTTAATGACATCGTCTAAAAACTCGTCAACTTCTACCTTACTATACCCTCGGACTTCACGCCCAAACTCTTGTTCAAAAATATCTTTCGCTGAAAAAATAATACTTGACATGTCTCTCTCCATTCTCGCTTGCTAGTATTATTATATAAAAAAAGCCAAACAAAAATCAAGGTCAAAGCTTCAATTTTCGGAAAAATTTTCAGCAAGTTCATTTAGCCGATCAAATGTTAATCTCTTTATAAAATAGTCCTCTTGATTTTTCATCTTTTGGTAAAAATAAGCTAATTTCGTTTCATTTTCTTCATCATAAAAAAGATAGGAACTATTCGTATTTTCCAGTAAAAACTGCTGGTAATCTCTTAACTGCCCCTTGTGTTCATAGCGAGGATAGGCATATTTGACAAAATCTACTTGCTTAAAACGACTCAGTTTCATCTGATTGTCTTCATTCCAATTTTCCCCATGGGTTTCAAAAGCAAAAATGGTAGCCAACTGGAAACCGTATTCGGTCTTCATTTCCTGAGCAACCTCTAAAACCCAATATTCAAAGCCCAAAGTCCCTGTAAATACAAGCCAAGTCACCCCATCTGCTGCCATAGCTTCTAAATCTTTACGTATCGCTTTTTTAATCAATTTAAGCCGAGGATCCTTGTCAGAAAACAAACCCAAATCAAAAGCAGAATATCCTAAAACCAAAGCTGTAGTCATTTTTAACCCTTCCTGTGCAAATTTATGATATAATAGAGTGATGTTATTGTACCAATAAGGAGAATTATGGTCAACTATCCTCATAAAATTTCATCACAAAAAAGACAAACATCTCTTTCTCAACCCAAAAATTTCGCAAATCGAGGAATGTCTTTTGAAAAGATGATCAATGCTACCAACGACTACTATTTGTCTCAGGGATTGGCAGTTATACACAAGAAACCAACCCCTATTCAAATCGTACGAGTGGACTATCCACAACGAAGTCGTGCCAAGATTGTTGAAGCCTATTTTCGACAAGCTTCAACGACAGACTATTCTGGCGTTTATAATGGATATTACATCGACTTTGAAGCCAAGGAAACAAAACAAAAACGTGCGATTCCGATGAAAAATTTCCATCCACATCAGATTCAGCATATGGAACAAGTCCTTGCCCAACAAGGAATCTGCTTTGTCCTTCTTCACTTTTCTTCTCTGCAAGAAACCTACTTATTGCCGGCATTCGATTTGATTCGCTTCTATCATCAAGATAAGGGACAAAAATCAATGCCACTTGGATATATTCGAGAATATGGATATGAAATCAAGGCTGGTGCCTTCCCTCAAATTCCCTATCTCAATGTTATCAAAGAACATTTATTAGGTGGTAAAACAAGATGAACAAACAAACTATCCTGCGAATAGCTAAGTATGTGAGTATCTGCTTCTTAACTTTATTTATCACAGCAGTTATGCTGGGAGGAGGCATATTTCTCTATTACGTCAGCAAAGCCCCAGCCCTATCTGAGAGCAAATTAGTCGCAACCACGTCTAGTAAGATTTTCGATAGTAAAAACGAACTGATTGCCGATCTGGGCTCTGAACGCCGAGTAAACGCTCAGGCCAACGAAATTCCTACTGATTTGGTCAAGGCTATCGTATCGATTGAAGACCATCGTTTTTTCGATCATCGCGGTGTCGATACCATCCGAATTATAGGGGCCTTTTTACGTAACTTACAAAACAACTCCCTCCAGGGAGGATCTACCCTTACCCAACAATTAATTAAGTTGACCTATTTCTCAACTTCCACTTCTGATCAGACCATTTCACGTAAAGCCCAGGAAGCTTGGTTGGCTGTTCAATTAGAACAAAAAGCAACAAAACAAGAAATTCTGACCTACTATGTGAATAAAGTTTACATGTCTAACGGAAACTATGGAATGCAGACGGCTGCCCAAAACTATTACGGCAAAGATTTGCGAGAACTATCACTACCTCAACTTGCCCTACTAGCTGGAATGCCTCAGGCACCAAACCAATATGATCCCTATTCTCATCCAGAAGCTGCCCTTGACCGTCGTAACTTGGTACTTTCAGAGATGAAAGGTCAAGGCTACATTTCTGCCGAACAGTATGAGAAGGCTATCAATACTCCTATTACTGATGGACTCCAAAGTTTGAAATCAGTCAATAGCTACCCAGCCTATATGGACAATTATCTCAAAGAGGTTATCGACCAAGTAGAACGAGAAACTGGCTATAACCTTCTAACTACTGGGATGGATGTTTACACAAATGTAGACCAAGAGGCTCAAAAACGTCTGTGGGATATCTACAACTCCGAGCAATACGTCTCTTACCCTGACGATGATTTGCAAGTCGCATCTACGGTCGTAGATGTTTCCAATGGTAAAGTCATCGCCCAACTTGGAGCTCGTCACCAAGCAAGTAACGTTTCATTTGGTACCAACCAAGCCGTTGAAACCAACCGTGACTGGGGTTCTACTATGAAACCAATCACTGACTATGCTCCCGCTTTAGAATATGGAGTCTATGACTCTACTGCAACTATAGTACATGATGTTCCTTATAACTATCCAGGTACTGATACTCCCCTCTACAACTGGGATAAAGTCTACTTTGGAAATATTACAATCCAGTATGCACTTCAACAGTCACGTAATGTCACAGCCGTTGAGACTTTGAATAAGGTCGGTCTAGATAGAGCTAAAACCTTTCTTAATGGTCTTGGTATCGACTATCCAAGCATGCATTATGCAAACGCCATTTCAAGTAACACAACTGAATCCAACAAACAGTACGGAGCAAGTAGTGAAAAAATGGCTACTGCCTACGCCGCCTTTGCTAATGGTGGTATTTACCACAAACCAATGTATATCAATAAAATCGTCTTCAGTGATGGTAGTGAAAAAGAATTTTCTGATGCTGGTACACGAGCTATGAAAGAAACTACTGCCTATATGATGACCGAAATGATGAAAACTGTTTTAGCTTACGGAATCGGACGTGGTGCTTACCTACCATGGCTTCCACAAGCAGGTAAGACAGGTACTTCTAACTATACTGATGACGAAATTGAAAAGTATATCAAGAACACTGGCTACGTAGCTCCAGATGAAAGTTTTGTAGGTTATACTCGTAAGTATTCTATGGCTGTATGGACTGGTTACTCAAATCGTCTAACTCCAATCGTTGGAGATGGTTTCCTAGTTGCTGCTAAGGTTTATCGCTCAATGATATCGTATCTATCAGAAGATGACCAACCTGGAGATTGGACGATGCCAGACGGCCTGTTCCGAAATGGAGAATTCGTCTTCCAGAACAACGCGAAGAACACATGGAATAATTCAGCAACACAACAAACACAAACGGTAGAAACTCCAAGCACAACAGCTGAAAGTTCAACTACACAGGCAAGTACGACGGTTGGTCAACAACCCAATAATGCTCCAGCAACTGATCCTAATCAAGGACAAGCTGGCCAGGCTGTTCAACCGACACAACCAGTACAACCAACGCCACAAAATCCACAAGTTCAACAACCACAACAGTGAGATGAAAGAAAATCCTGAGAATAAAAACTCAGGATTTTTTCTTCAACAAAATAGGATCTGTCATATCTAAAAGCGGTGACCGGCACCAATTCATTTTCGATAAACCAAAAGAAGTTAGCGAACAACTAACTTCTTTTTATCTTATTTCACATGTTTTGCAAGTTCTTCTTGCGCTTTTTTATTGGATTCTGCTTTTTCTTTCATCCATTTATCTTGAGCTTTTTGGTATTCATCTACAGTGACTGCCTTATCTTGAAGTTCCAAGTATTTGTACAAGAGTGGCTCACTTGTCCCTTTGTTTCCTGACAATGCAAATGGTATTGTAAATGGTACCATCTTAGACAAGATTGGACGCCCTGTACGAGATGTAGTTGGAATAATCAAAGCACTATCTGTCAACCAAGCTTGGGCCGCAGCGTATTTATCATATCGTTTAGAAACATCTGTAGCCTCATCACCAGCTTCTGTAACCAATTTTTCGTAGTCATATAGACCTACTTTTTTAGCAGCTACATTATCTTTCCCTGAGTCAAACCCTAAATATGTTTTAGTACTTTCTCCTACAGATGGTTTGATGATATCAAGGTAAGTTGATGGATCGGCAAAGTCTGGACCCCAACCGACATTATCTGATAAATCCCAGTCTTCGCCAGCAGCATTTTCAGCAAAATATGTAATATTGTTTACTTCATCTTTTTGCAGTTGTTGAATATCAATAATGACATTATCAGTTCCTAAAGTCGCTTCCAAGGATTGTTTCATAGATTGCACGCGCTGAACTTTTGTAGTTGCTGTTTGGTCAACAGGCATATCTAGGTGAATTGGGAATTGGACTCCTTCTGCTTGTAAGGCTGATTTAGCTTTAGCAAATTCAGACTTGGCTTTCTCTGGATTGTAAAGGCCATCCTGAGAATCTGCAAGATTAACATCCTTCCATTCATCCCCATAGGTTACTAATTTTTCTTTAACCATATCGCCAAAGTTTTTACCATCTGCTTGAACAAATGTTGGTGGAACAAAGAGATTACGTAAGATTTTGCTTGCTCCAGTTTCTCCATTCAACTGAGAGGCATAGGCTGTACGGTCAAATCCGAAAGCAATAGCCTGACGGAAATCCTTGTTTAAGAGAGCTTTTTTAGTAGATGTCTTTTGTTCTTCGCTGGTCTTAGATGTGTATTTATAAGATTGGCGGTCAATATTTGTACCAACTAGATACGTAACAGAGTCTTGTTGAGTATAGACAATATTGTCTTTCAGCTCTTTTTCAAGTTCTGCAAAACTTGCACTTGTTGGATAGAGACGAGCTGCTGTAAGGCTACCATCTTTAAAGTTTTCTGCTGGTTTGCTAGTATCTTGACCATCCCAGAATGACAATTTTATCTTATCAACATGAACATTGTCCTTATCCCAGTAGTTCGGATTTTTCGCAAATTCAACAGAGGATTTGGTCACAATAGATTTCAACAAATAAGGACCATTGTACAAGATACTACTTGGATCCGTAGCTTTGGCAAAATCATCCCCTTTTGAGTTCAAAAACTCTTCATTGACTGGCGCAAGCACACCCATGGTTGTTTTTGAGTTCCAAAAACTTTCCGGTTTGTTCAACGTGTATTGGACTGTTTGATCATCAAGGGCTTTAATCCCGACTTGAGAAAAATCTTTGATTTCCCCTTTAGCATAGGCATCTAGTCCTTTGATTGAATCCTGTACCAAGTAAAGGGCTTCTGCTTTCTTATCTGTTGCATATTTAAGACCTGTCACAAAGTCTTGAGCCTTAACAGGAGCATACTCTTCTCCCTCAGATGTATACCACTTGGCGTCCTGACGAATCTTATAAGTATAAGTCAAGCCATCTTTAGAAACTGACCAGTCCTCTGCCATTGAGGGAATAAGGTTCCCGTATTTATCATTTTCAAGCAATCCATCAATCACGTTACTAGTAATGTCAGCAGTTGCTGCCTTACCAGTTGTCAAATAGTTGAGATTATCTGGATGTGTCTCGTAGGTAAAGGCGAAGGTCTGCTCACCTTTAGCACCTGAGCCCCCTGAACAAGCAGCTAAAACACCCGCTGCTAATAAAGTCACTCCCGCAAGAGCCAATACTTTTCTTGTTTTCATAGTCTTCTCCTTTGTTTTTTTATTCATTATAGACCCTTTTTCAAGTCCTGTCAATACAATTTTCAGAATTTTTGAAAATTATTTTTTAAACATTAGGTTTGCAAAAATATGAATAACATCAAAAAACCTCAACTACATTAGGTAGTCAAGGAATGTTTATTTTAGTTTAATATATCTCTGTGGTATTAAAACAATATTCAATAATGGAATTTTCTTCAATACATTGGTTGCAAGTATTGATAAATACCAGCCCAAGACAATACCAATAACAATATGAAGAAAAACAGAACCAATTCCCATTTTTAACATTAGAATCCGAATCATACTACAAATTGGTGAATGGAAAATTAGAATCCCTATACTAATTTTCCCATATTTACTAAAATACCTAAAAATATTTTGGGATATTTTTTCTATTTTTGGAAAAATTATAAATGATAAGATAACATTACCTGTGTATCCAATAATCCACCATCTAGGATAGTTATAGTCCGTTATTATTTTACCATCTACATTAAATGAAATATACATTGTATAAATATATACGATATTAAATATGATTCCTAGTAGAATTATGTTCCTAAATCTAATATCATTAAATTTAACTGTTTTTAATACAGACCCCAACATGAAAATTACTCCCCATGCTAGAACTTTTTTTATAAAAAATATTTCTGACATATATACTAATGTAATTATATATCCGACTATACTAATCATAAAAAGATAGTTTTTGTTCTTTATAAATATTGATAAAAATCCGTATACTAAATATAGTGCCCATAATGTATACAAATACCATACAACTCCTAATGGTTCTTTATAAATATTTATCAAATTAAACAATGTAGTGGGAACACGTACCGATCCTCCCGCTATTTTCTGTAATACATAATGAATTATAGAATAAAATATATACGGTAATCCTAATACTATCGTTTTCTTCTTCATATAATAATAATACTCTTTAAAATTCTCTACAGATTTGAAAAAATATCCTGATAAAGCAAAGAATACTGGAATATGGAAAGTATATATAAATGCAATAACTATGGATAACCATTTGGCATCACTTGTAAATTTCCCAGAATCAAATAAACCAGTAAACACATGACCTATGACTACTAGAAATATTGCGAACCCTTTCCCAAAATCTATCCAGTTTATTCTATTTTTAGTCATTATTACCTAATTCCTCTCTTACTACATTAAGAGCTCTTTCGATTACTACGTGCATATCATAATATTTATAATCTGCAAGACGACCACAGAAGATAACCTTGTCATTTGTTGCTGCTTCTTCTTGATATTTAGCAAATATGGCATTGTTTCTCTCATCATTGATTGGATAATAAGGTTCATCTCCACGTTTCCAATCAGCTGGGTATTCACGAGTAATAACCGTTTTATCTTGTGTACCATACTCAAAATGTTTATGCTCAATAATGCGTGTATATGGAATTTCACGTTCTGTATAGTTTACAACTGCATTTCCTTGATAGTTCTCTTCATCAAGAACTTCATGCTCAAAACGAAGGCTACGGTATTCTAACTCACCATGTTTATAATCGAAGTATTGGTCAATCATCCCTGTAAAGACAACTTTTTCAGCAGAATCTTCTAATTCTTGACGATTAGCAAAAAAGTCAACTCCAAGTTCTACTTCCACATCCTTCAGCATATTTTCGATAATGACATTATAGCCACCGATTGGAATTCCTTGGTAACGATCATTGAAGTAGTTATTATCAAAAGTCAAACGAACTGGTAGACGTTTGATGATAAAGGGTGGAAGGTCAGTAGCAGAACGTCCCCATTGCTTTTCAGTATATCCTTTAATCAACTTTTCATAAATATCTGGACCGATCAACTTGATAGCCTGTTCTTCCAAGTTTTTAGGTTCAACGTCTTTCATGTGAGCCGTTTGCTCAGCAATCTTATCTTTGACCTCTTGAGGAGTTTTTGTACCCCACATAGCATAGAAAGTATTCATATTGAAAGGTAGATTATAAAGGCTACCCTTGTAATTAGCTACAGGCGAGTTGATGTAGTTGTTAAATTCAGCAAATTGATTAACATAATCCCAGACTTTCTTGTTAGAAGTATGGAAGATATGCGCACCGTATTTGTGAACATTGATTCCTTCAACGTTCTCACAATAGATGTTCCCACCAATGTGGTCACGTTTATCAATAACTTTTACTTTTTTTCCCCACTTGGTTGCTTCATAAGCAAAGATTGCACCTGACAATCCAGCACCAACGATTAAATAATCGTACATTTTATTCTCCTTTAAAATTACATTTTCAAAAATATTTAGTTAAATTTTTTTTAATTTTTTATAAAAATTTTCAAGAAAATTAATAATGAAATCATCCTTTAATAATACTAGAATCACAGCATAACTTCCGAAGAAAATAATTCCTTCCACACATAATAACCAAAAATAACTTAGTTGTAAGTTCTTTGCAAGAATCATTCCTAAAGTACTTATACCTACAGTAAATAGATAGCGTATCCCAACTATTTGATGTATTATTTTAAAGAGTAAATCTCTCGTATAGTAAATCTGAACACATAAAACAACGAATTCAGCAATCATAGTGGCAAACGCTGCTCCACTTACACCATAAGATGGAATTAAAATGAAGTTTAGTAGTAAATCTATTAACGCTCCTGAAGTCACTGAAAGTAATACGTACTTTTCTTTTTCTAAAGGTGTTAATACTTGAATACCTAATACACCCGTAAGTGCATTAGGAATAACTGCAAACATTAAAAATTGCATTCCTATAACAGCACCCAAATATCCCTCCCCAGCAAGTAGCAAAATACTTTCCTTTGATACTGAAATAAAGAATACTGACAATGGAAGCGATAAGAATAACGTAAAGTTCAAAGCTTTTGTCATGATTTCCAAAAAACGATCCTTCATTTGATTATTAGCATAGTAGGACATTCTTGGGAGCAAAACATTTCCTAATGAAGTAACAACACTCAAGAGAATCCCCTTTAGTTTTGTTGCTGCAGTATATAATCCCACATCATATGTTCCTTTCATACTTCCTAGCATAACGGTATCAAGATTCGTATAAATCGACACTACCAATGTCTGAGCAAATAAAATCAAAATCGGCTTTATATGTGGTTTAAAATGATAAATTTCTGTCTTTTTAAATGATATATATTTAAATAATCGTTTAAAATTTAAAATATTTGATCCCACACTAGCAAAAACAGAAACTCCTGCATACATAATATAATCCTCAGGACTATGGATAAGTAAGAAAATCATAGCTAATGATAAAAGTCTGAAGAAAATCGATCTAATAGTAATATAATCATATTGTTCAATTGCTTGAAAAAACCAACCAACTCCTATAACATTTAATAGTATTCCTATTGCATTGATATAAAATAATTCTTTATAGACGTACATTGACGGTAAAGTAAACAACATTATAAAATATGCAATGAGTACTAAAAATACAAGAATTACATTAATAATCAATAGTTCTTGGACAATGGTAGATAATTTTCTTTTATCATCACGTACTTTTGCTGCAGCACGTATGCCATACGTTGGAATACCAAGTGAAGCAATCATCATAAAATAAGATACAATAGATGATACATATGCTACAGTACCATTCGCCTCAACTTGAAGTACTCTAGAAACATAGGGAAAAGTTAACAACGGAAAGATGAAATTTGAAACAGTCAAAATAAAATTCATTATAAAATTATATCTGATGGATTTAACTTTATAACTTGTCATATTATCCCTCATCTAAATAGAAAATTTTTCTGGATGTTCTTTATAATACTCGAACATAGCCTTATTCTGAGGACCAAACGATAAATGTCCCACAACCACATTTTCACTAACCATCAATGGCTTTGAATTCAAGATACAAAAATTACAAATTTGGACTTCATCCACTCCAAGCCCAACTCCCTCAAACTCAACATTAAAATGATCCATCAATTCCCATAAGCTTCTCTCAAATAAAATTGCACCGATACTGAAACGAATTGCACACGGATTTACTTTTTTCTCTTCTTTTGAAAATTGTGCATTCAATGTATCTATGGTAGGAATTACTTCTCCATCGCCCCAGAAAAACTTCGCTACTTCTGGATTACTCTCTATAAAACGAGGCTGTCCAGCTATAAATTTCGATTTTTCTCCAAATTTTTCATAATAAACATCTTCCAAGCCTAATTTTTGTAGGATTCTTTTATGACCATATCCATTAACAGGAATTAGAGGAGCTACCACCCCGGGTGCATAATCCCCTTCTTGTGCTAAAATATATGCTTCTTTTAAATTTTCAAAATAATGTTCTGTAATAAAAATATCTTCATCAATTTTATAAATATATTGTGCTTGAGGATGTAGATTAATAGCTACGTTTTGAATTAAAGATATATTGTTCTGCTCCGTACTCAAATACGACCAATTATTTTCTTCACAAATTTGGTTTAATTTTTCTGAATAGATGCCAGAAGATAGAACACAAATATCCATTGATTCTGGTGCAAATTCATTTACTCTTCCTAGCACATCGTCATATAGAAATTCTTTATATCCCGCTAATATGATACATAAATCTTTACTATCTTTTTTACGGTCAATAAATTTCCCTGTATATTTAAATTTTTTTTCTAAACGATATTGATTCTTTTTCCCTTGTAATTGTTTATAAATTCCTTTAGTAAGATGACTCTTTTTAAGAAACTTTTTAATATCCATTTTTTCTCCTTTAATTTCTATAAATTTTTTAATTCACTAACCATTTATACTTCGGAAATAGTTTTTTAAATGCTAAAGTAATCACCAAGCTTAAAATTAATGTTACCAAAAATCGAAAAATTACCATTAAAATAATTCCATGAGGTGTAATCATTAAATCCTCAGCAACAATAAAGCCCCACTTTAATATCAAATAATTAAGAGTGTCCGAAAAAATATAAATTCCTAGACCATTGACTAAAATAAGCTGGTATATTCTGGTATTCATCCATTTTGTGTTTATTGTTAAATAATAAGCAATGGTATAAGTTACTAAACTTCCATACACTGCTAAAATTTCTACAAGTACCTTTGAAAGAATAATCGAGTATCTCTTAATACCCAAATTCATGAAAATGAACAAAACAAATCCGATTAAGAGGAAATATACAAATTTCTTGGTATGATTCAATAAATGGTTGTATACTTCCCTTTTTTGTTCAAATTTAAAGCCAATCGCAAAATAAAATAAAAATTGAAACGAACTTTTTATTAAAGGAACATTAATTTTATAACTGATTAAATGAAGTACAAATAGGAATAGTAACATTCCAACTCCCGTATCTCTTCTCAAGACAAAGTATGCAATCATAAAAATAATAAACAATGCGAATAAATACCACAGATGAGTATTTCCAAATAAAAACAGTTGACCAAGAATGGCATTCAAAATACTCGTTTGTTCAAAATAATTTGAAATATATTTTACAGGAAGCGTATATAAGATTGTAAAAACAAGAAAGGGGATTAGTAGTCTTCTATATTTATTTTTGAATAAAGTGAAAAGACTCTGCCACTTATTTTTTTCAACTTGAATTCTAAAAAATGCCCCAGATATAGCCATAAATAATGGCATATGGAAATAGTAGATAATTTCTGTTAATACATTCAAACCCCTTATTACTATAAGTGAATGATTGTTATTTATATAGTACTGATAATTAATCCCACCAAAATTTGTTGTGATAACATAATATGTACTATGTCCTAATACTACCAATAATATTGTGAGTACTTTTAAAAAATTATATTCTTCTTTTTTCAATCTTAGTTTCCTTCAATAGTTATTTAATTCTTATCTTCTCTAAGTAATTTTATACTTTTATCGATAGCATTACTTGTGTAAAATCCTTCTCTAACTTTTTCAGATAATCTTTCAATATTTTCCTTTAAAAGTACATATTGTTCTTCCGACATATTACTAATTATTTCTTGCATTTCTATTAAATCGTCTACTACAATCCCAATATTATTTTTTTTAACAAAATCACTCAAGGCAGATTGTTTCCAAACAATAACCGGTATTTTTGAAGCTATAAATAACGACACTTTATGAGGATTATTGTATTTCAAATACTCCCCAGTGATCCCTGAACAAGTTAATATAGAATTGCCATCCCAAACTAATCCAAAATCACCTTCAAGTATAAAAGGAATTTTTTCAGGCGAAAAACTTCCTTTATATGATACATAATCATTATTGTTAGTCGATGAAGTAAAATTAGGTCCATATAAATTAAATTTTATTCTATTTTCATTTTTTAATAACTCAGTTAAATAACCACTTTTTTGAGGTGAAAGATTCCCTGCAATTACAACTGTTTTATCAAAAGATGCTTTTTCTTTATTAAAATTATCCAGTAAATAATCAAAAACACCGAGTACAACTATTTTTTCACTGTCAATCTTATTTTCTATTAAAAACTCCTTCATTCGTTGGTTATGACAAATAATCACATCAGCATTTTTAATATACTGTTCCTTAGAAATTAGATTTTTTTTATTTCCCGAATACCTTAATGACTCTAAATCGTTCATTAAAAAGATCATTTTAGCTTTTTTATATTGTAGTAATTTCATTAAAAAATTTTTTAGTTTCCCATGAGTAGCAAAAGGAAATTGAAATATCACAATATCATTACTTCTAATTCTAATAAGACACAACAGAAGTTTAAACGCATAATCAAATATTCTTACTATCTTACTATTTTTTTTTAATGTTACTAACGGTTTAAATTTATAGTCTTGAAATATTTTCTGTAAATCATTTGGAGCTTTTGTGGCTGCTGTTGAATCACTACCAAACTCTTCATGAATATAATATAAGTTACTCATTTTTTACCTTCTTAACAATTTTTCTAATTCTAGCCATCATTACTACCATATATACTAAAATTAGAGGCTGTTCAAGATTAATAGCAGTTTGCTTAATACTTTGGTTTCTAATTTTATGATAGTTATAGATCATCCCAAATTTTCTCTTTAATGTAAAATCAATTTGTAACAATTCCTTGGTCATCATTTGATGTGCAACTGGGTTATTAAATAAAATTTTTTCACTATTTTTGGTTAATCCGTCCTCTAAATAGTCACAAAAATAAATTATGTCATTAAACCAACGTAATTTATATCCTCTTCTTGCAACTTCATTCCATAAAACAACTTCACTCATAAAGTTTTCTCCATCTACCACTGGAAACTTAATACTCTTTAAAATATCTGTTCGATATACTTCTGCCTTATCTCCTAAAATATTATGTTTAGCTCGATGTAAATTGTCACAATCTATATATGTACCTTCAAAGGTCTCTCCAACTATTCTTTTTTTAGAGAAACCTCTATTGAATGCTATACCTGCAAAACTGTTATCAAAAGCAATTCCAGAATAGTTATTGAAAATTTTCTCAATAGCATCATCTGTCAATGAATCATCGGAATCAACGATGAAGAATAGCTCCCCTTTAGCTAAATCCAAACCATGATTAATTGCTCTGTGCTTACCCCCATTTTGTTGATAAAAATATCGTATTTCAAAATCTGCCTGTTTCTTAAATGTTTCAACAAGCTCACCTGTCTGATCTATTGAACCATCATCTACAATAAGCCATTCAAAATGTTTATTTGTTTGACTGTTTAATGAATGAAACAACTTATTCATTAAATACCCTCTATTAAAAGTTGGTGTAAATACGGTAATTTTATTCATTAATACTTTCCTTCCTTTTTCCTAAATAATCAAAAAATAATATTGGAAATAGAAATACGGTGTAACCATAGCTCTCAAACATTAGAGAAATAAATACACTAATCAGTAGAATACTTTCTCTTAGTGTAAATGAGTATTCTTTTATTCTAGAAAAAATAAATATCAAAAATAATACAAAAAAAATAATTCCTTTTTGTAAGAGCAATCCTATATAACCACTGTCAATTATGACTGTTCCTTGAACTAATGAGACAATTGCATCAATTCTTTTGCCAAATAAACTAATCCCATATTCTCTAAAAAATATATAACTACTAAAAATTCGATTAGTGAACAATTTATTTAAAAATTGAAAAATGCTATTGGCTTCAAAATTAATTGACATTAGAGTTATAAACAAAACAGACATAGTAATGGCTAAATTAATAAAAAAACTATTTAACGGTCTATTTAACTTACCCATTTTATCAAAAAAGTAACAAAGGAGAATTACTAAAATACTTATATATCCTGAAGTTCTAGAGTCTGCTAACTGTAATACCCATAAATTCATCAATAATAAAAATAAATAAAAGAAGGATTTAAATCGTTTTATTTCAAAAAGATTTAAACTACAAACCGTTAATGAATAAATCATTAACCCTAATGAATTCGGGTGTACAAAACCTAAACTATTCCTAATACCACCATTTGATCTATATATTACAAAATTACTAATATAGCCAAAATGGGACAATAATATAATTGTTAACACGAATACTGCAAGTGTAATGAAATGTATTTTGAAAAAATTTTTATTATCTTTTAATATAATTGTATATAATAAGAAGAAGTACGGTATTTCTAGAAATGTAAAACCATTAAAAAGATTTAAAATAAATGTTAAAAAAAACAATATTAAGGAAGTTAGTTTTAATCCATTTATTCCATACTTAAGACTATGCATCATAAACAGGAATAATATACATATAAAGATTACAATCGAAATTCCATCAATTCTGTCAATATTTACAAATTTCAGTAGATACAATATTGTTAACAGAGAAAAAATTATATTGAACAATGTGTTATATTTTTCTTCGAATTTCAAAACTTCCACTTCCTTTCTTAAATATCTCTAAAAATTTGTAATAAGCTTCTTCATTAAAATTAAAATGAACATTAGCAAAGTTATTCGCAATGACTTTCTCTAGCCCTTTTGCTAATTCGTTACTCGTATGCTCTACCTGGATTACTTCGAAATATTCTGCCATAACCTCAGAACCTTGAGTTTTTGTTGAAATACTAGGAATGCCTAAAACAGCTGCTTCTGCTAATACATAACTAAAAGACTCTGATACTGAACTTTGAATTAACCCCACACTATTCTTTATATATTTATATGGATTAGATTGAAAACCTAATAATTTTATATATTGGCTCTCTCCTAGATTGTTAATTTGATTCTTTAAATGATCATATAAACTACCATCTCCCAAAATAATTAAATGATATTGTGAATACTTTTTTCTGAATAGATGAAAAGCATTTATTAATAATTCAAAATTTTTAACAAGTTCCAATCTTCCTATCGCACAAAAATAAGGAGTATTCTCTAATTCTATTTCCTCGTTACTTAAATTTTTTATTTCATCAATGTTAAGTAAGTTAGGAATTACTTCTAAACTTGTCTTTGGAAAATTTTCCTCAAAGGATTCTTTTTGGGGAGTAGAAACAGCCAAGATTGAATTAAACTTTTGATAACAAGTCAATTCTTCTTTATAATTTTTAAACGATCGTTTTGAATACCAATTTTTTGAGAAATCGCAATGGATATAAGCCAGTTTTAAGCTGTCTTTATTCGATGATCCCGCTATGATTTTTGTTGGTTTTCCTTCTATATATGCAAATTCATAATCAAATTTTTCATTTTTAAAAATACTTCTCTGTATAATCCATCTATTCACAAATGACGGTGGCAATAACTTAACAAGCTTATTTACTATTTTTTCAATAATAACTGGTGTATTCTTTCTAATAAAATAATCAATCCTTAAATGACTTAATTTTGAGCCATAAAAATTATTTTTTTCCGTATATACTAGAATGCTAATTTCAAACATACTTTCAAATTCTTGAACAAAGTTAACAAGTGATTTTTCAGCTCCTCCACCTGTTAAACTAGTTATACAAATTAACATTTTAGGTTTCAAAATTATTCCCTCCAGTCATTTCCTCAA
This sequence comes from Streptococcus mitis, assembly GCF_002096845.1. Classification (GTDB taxonomy): domain Bacteria; phylum Bacillota; class Bacilli; order Lactobacillales; family Streptococcaceae; genus Streptococcus; species Streptococcus mitis_A. Next base: position 140,898 of record NZ_NCVK01000058.1, on the reverse strand, counting down.
TTAAATCAATCCACTGTTGAATTATTCTATCTTTATCAAATTTATCCATATTATCCTTGGCATGTTTAGCGAAGGAAGTTCGCAAGTTCGAATCTTCCATCAATTCAAGTAGTCTCTCACTCATCTTATCGGTATCATAACAATCTATTAGATAACCATTGACCCCATCTTCAACAATCTCATTAGGTCCCGTTGGACACCTGAAGCTAACAATAGGAAGATTGTATTGTTGAGCTTCTAACAATACCAAGGGTAATCCTTCATAACGAGAAGTCATGACATAAATTCCTTTATCTCCATAAATCATATCCTGATTTTTTTCAAGACCTTTAATGACTAACTTACCTTGCAAATCATTTTTGATGATTAAATCCTTGATTTTATCTACCTCATCTTGATTACCAGAACCATAAATTTCCCAAGTCCAGTCAGTCTTTTCTTTCAGTACTTTCTTAGCAACTTGAACAAGATAATCATAGCCCTTTTGATAATCGAAACGACCCACTGTAACAATTTTCATTGACTCATCATTATAAGATACATTGGAAAGACCATCTTCTTTCCAATTATAGATGTAATCAATTTTTCCCTCAGAAATACCATATTTTTTTATATAATTTCTACGATCTTCTTGTGTGAGAGTAATAATCTTATCTGCAAGCTTTGCTCCAACATATCTTTGGATTTTCTTAACTTTAGTATCAATGTCAACTATTGAGTTTGTGTGGTCACAAGAAATAAATCTTGTTTTTAAACCAATAGTACTTGTTACACCCACAATATTCATAGTCATTCCTATTCCGAAAAGGACTTCAATATTTTTTTCTTTAATATATGATCTTAATAACTTCACTGCCTTAACAAAGTGCTTACTCATTGATATCTTTTGTGAAGATAAATTTTTATAACGAACTACACTACTTAGCGGAAAAAATATTTCTTCAGTACTAATGACTGAAATTAAATGGACTTCATATACTTCTGATAATTCATTAGCAATGTTTGTAGCAACCTTCAATCCACCATCGGTACCATTTATAATCCACTTAACCAAAGCTATCTTCTTCATTTTTTACCATCATTTCAATTTACTTTTAATTAAGGCTGAGTAATAATTCTCAGAATCACATTTTATTTTTGTATCTAATTTATAAGTCGTTTTAAAAATTTTCGTATTTTCTGAAATATGTTTCCATATGTTCCTATCAAATTTTTCAGAAAAATGATTTTCAAGCCAAAACAAATTCAGATTTGTTGATTCTAATTCCAGCATTTGTTTTTTTATCTCGGTATTTGTATCAAATGCTATATCAAAAATATAGTCAATCAATAAATAATCAATGACATAATCAAATTTTTTAAAATATTCAAAGAAAAAATCACGAGTAAATTCGTATAACGAACTATTCCCTGATAATAAAAAAGTCTTCCATCGATTCTTGGAAACATTTGGAGAATAATCTGTCATCTCACCTGTCTTTATTGTAAAATAAGATTTAGAAAAGTTATCCCATTTAAAAGACGAATGAATGAACACTGTTGAATCAATCCAAGTTCCACCATACTGCGAAAGAAGACAAACACGTATCATATCTGAAATATTTGCAATTGAAATATAACCTTTTTTAATTTTTAATTTTAGATATTCAGGAATTTTAACATAGCGCTCAAAGGTGGATTCGTCTAAACAATAAAATTCAAAACCATTTTCATGAGCTAATTTTTTCATATTATCTAAACAGTACTTTACAATTTCAGGAGCATTATCATAACCTTGCCACCACAATGTCCAAATAATTTTTTTATTTTCGAGATTATCTTGAGTAAAATTATAATTTTCTACAAATTCATCAAAATGTAGTTTTAGAAATTCTTTTGTTTTCTGGTGACGTTTTTCGCAAAAAAATCTTGCTTGATTTTCACCTATCACGTTTGGTACTTGTCCCAAAAATTTTCCTAAAAGTTGCCAATTTAAAACATTTGAAGGAAAATATTTTTTCTTATTTTTAATATCTAAATAGTAAGCTTGTGCTTTTCTAATCTTACTCACCTATACTCTCTCCTAAACTTATAACTCTATATTGATGAGGAAGTCTTTGTTCAATTGGAGGTAATGTCATATAATTATTACCATATATTGCTTTGAGGTAATCTTGATATTTATTTGGACAGTTCAGTTTTATTCCTTCAAAATCTAATTTAACAGGTTCACCAAAATAACAACTTGGTACTAACTCACGAAGTTTATATGCCCCTGTAAAATTACCTGCATAACCCTCCATCACTGAATATTTCTTTATAGCTTTTATATATTTGTGTTGTTGTTTTTCAAACGATAAAATATTTTCTATTTTTAAACGATCTGCTATTTTGATTATCAATTTTTCATGCCAAGGTCTATCAGCTTTATTCTGATTTACAATACTATTAAATTGAGATAATTGAACCATCATTCGTCTATATAAATACCGTTTTTCATGAATTTTTTTCTTTATGCCTTTGCTGGGTAAGCCATCTATTGGAAATATATCAATCCACAAACTTTCTTCTTGTTCGACATTACTATAATTCATCATGATTTTTGTTGATGTGTCTCTAATTACAGAAAATGCTTTTCTATATCCTGGTGTATCCTCACTCAAAAACTGATACTTACCATTAATTTGTTCAGTAGCAATTTGTTTAAATCGTTCATAATCCTCTCTTGGCATACCTAAATCTATATCATCATCCCAAGGTATAAAGCCCTTATGCCTCACAGCACCTAACAAGGTTCCACCCAAGGCATAATATGTCAGGTCATTATTTTCACAGATATCTATAAATAATTTTAACAACTCTATAATTTTACTCTGAATAATTTCTATCTCTGATTTCATTTATTGACCAATTTCTCTCAATCTTTTCTAGTAAAATAGTCTATATAATTATTAGAAACTCTGTCCATATTTCTTTCCAAAAAATTTCGCCATTAAAAATGACATTCCTTTTTTAAACAAGTCAACCTTTTCCATGTACATAAAAGGGACTTCCTTAATCTTTAGATTGTTTTTATCTAACCACACATTAAATAGTAGTTCACTAACTCTTCCAAATAATCTAGCCTCAAAATCAGTTAAATCTGATAAATCCATACTTTCATACATACTATCCAAAATAGGAAATAGCCAAGAAAAATAATCGTCTGCCAGTTCTTTTTTCATAATGAACATGTTAAACATGTATCCGCTTCTTTGCTTCATTACCTTATCAAAACTAAAAAGATATTCTGGATTCTTCATTTCAATCATTTTTCTAGCTAAATCTAAATGAGTACCATCAAAAGTATGATCGTAATGAGAATAAAGAGTTTCAATATAATATTTTCTTTTTTTAGGAACAATGATATCTGCGTTCTCTAACAATTTCTCAACTTCAAATCTATTTAAAATTACATCATCAATATTTATTGATTCATTGTACCCTCTAGTCATTTTAGTAAAATAACGACGATAATGTACTAAACCTAGATAATCACAATCTAAGTTTTTCCAAGCCCAAAACAAGCCAGTTAATTCACAATAATAAGGGTTTAAATTAGAAATATTTTCTCCTGAATTGTCACCTTGAAATCCTAAATTTTTCTTCCCTTCACATCCTACATGAATTGGTAGATACATACTTGTATCACTGGGCATTTTATATTTCTTATGTGTAGCTACTAATATTTTTATATTCTTCATATTAATTATTATTACCCATTAAAACTGTATAAAATCCCTTCAAAATAAGCAAAAAATCAGTCTTTAAAGATACATTCTCAATATATAATAAATCTAGATCCATTCTATCACCAAAAGGCATGTCATTTTTATTTGGCGTAACTTGCCAATAACAAAGCAAACCAGGTTTCACAGACAATCTTTTAGACATCTTTAAAGCATTACCCATTTCTTTATGGGTAAGAATATGATGAGTGATCTCAAATTGTTGTAATGGACGAGGTCCCACTATAGCCATATCACCTTTTATAATATTCAATAATTGAGGTAATTCATCAATTGAAAGTTTTCGTATCACTTTACCGACTTTTGTAGCCATACTTTGAGAATGTTCTTTAAAATTTAGACGATCAGTTTTACCACTATTAATACTTTCCTTTATTCTCTGATCAGCATCTTTATACATGCTCCGAAACTTTATTACTTTGAATTTTTTTCCATTTAAACCAACTCTATCTTGTAAATAGAAAACATCTCCTGGATCTTCTATCCAAATAGCCAGAATCGTTATAGGAATAATCGGTATGATTATCAAGGTAATAAATAGAAAAAACGCCAAAAATCTATCTAAAGTATCTTTTAAAATCAAATACATTTTTAACTAATTATTTCTTCCCATAAGCTCCATAGGAACCATAGACTCCATAAGCTCCATAAGCTCCATATTTTTCAACTTCTGTGTTAAATTTATTTAGAACTACACCTAAACATGGAATTCCTGTTTGTTCTAACTGTTCTTTAGCCTTTAAGACATCACGTCGTTTCGTCTCTCCAGCTGCCGTTACCAAGATAGAAGCATCACATTTTTGCGTAATGATGGTAGCATCAATGACCATCCCAATCGGTGCCGTATCGACAATGACATAGTCAAAATACTTACGCAAGGTATCAATCATGGTATGGAAATTTTCACTCTGCAGGAGGGCTGTTGGATTAGGTGATACAGAACCTGCCTGAATAACAAATAAATTTTCAACATTGGTATCACAAAGTCCATGAGAGAGGTCTGCGGTCCCTGCCAAAAAGTCAGTCAATCCAGTAATTTTTTCTCTTGACTTGAAGACACCAGACATAACTGAGTTACGGATATCCGCATCTACTAGTAATGTTTTATAGCCTGCACGCGCAAGAGCCCAGGCGATATTAGTTGACGTTGTAGACTTCCCTTCACCAGGTTTGACAGATGAAATGGCAAGAACTTTCAAATCATCACCACTTAATTGAATATTGGTGCGTAAAGCATTATAGTGTTCTTCAGCTTTTTTGGCAAAAACCAAATGCTTTTGTGCGATTTCTAATGTTGGCATATTTTCTCCCTTATTTTAACTTATTCAAATCTGGAACAATTCCTAAAAGTGCAACCTGCATTACTTCTTCCACATCTTCTGGTCGTTTAACACGATCGTCCAATAATTCAAGTAATAAGATCAAAATAACCATCACTGCCCCACCTGCTAGAAAAGCAAGTAAGGTATTTCGACGAATATTAGGTGAGGATGGTGTTAGGGCTGGTCTCGCTTCCTCTAGTGTAGTCACATCTGATACACGAGTAACTTTAATAATTTTTTCAGCAGCCACCTCACGAAGAGCATTGGCGATACGACTGGCCTCTTCTGGTTGATCATCCTTTACAACAATTGATACAATACGAGTATCCACAGGCACTGTTACTTGAATCTTCTTGCTTAATCCTTTGCCTGATTGCTCTAATTTAAGATTTGAAATGACTTTCTCCAGTACATCTTGCGAAAGGATAATTTCCTTATAGTCTTTTACTAGGTAAGTACCAGCCTGCAAATCCTGGTTGGTCAACCCTGCATTTTCTGATTGATTCCTATTGACCACATAAATCCGTGTCGTACTCGAATACTCAGGTGTCAGTACAAAACTACTTACACCAAAAGCAACTAAAGCCGCCACAATCGCCGTTAGGATAATAGCGATTTTTTTCTTCCAAAGAACTTTAAATAATTGAACAACATCAATTGCGATTTCTTTATTTTCTTTCATGTCAACTCCTAAATAATTTGATCAGCTAAGATGAAGCGAGGATTTTCGATAAATAATTCTCTTGCCTTTCTTTCACCGTATTGTTTTGAGACGATCTCATAGGCTTCTTTCATATAAGGCGGTCTTTGGTCTAAATTGTGCATATCACTAGCAACAAAATGTACCAAGTCATGCTCTAGAAAATAGCGAGCTCGTTTCTTCATAAATTTATATTTATCCCCAAATAACTTTGGTTTTAAAATGCTTGAACTATTGATTTGAGTGTAGCAACCCATATCAATCAATTCTTTTACCCGTTTTTCGTTATTTTCTAATTCATGGTAACGTTCAATGTGGGCAACTACAGGCGTTATCCCAAGCATGAGAAGATTACTCAAAGCAGTATGGATTTCCCGATATGGGGTAGCCATACTAAACTCAATGAGTGCGTATCGCGTTCCATTGAGACTTGGGATCACCTGTTTTTCTAACTTCTCAAGCACATCATGTGTATAATAAATTTCTGCTCCATAGAGAATGGTCAAGTCCGGAGCCACTTCCTTGGCTATCTCCTTAACTTCTTGGAAATTTGTTGCTATTGTCTCCTCAGGAGTTTCAAACATTCCTTTTCGTCTATGTGATGTCGATACAATAGTCCTTACCCCTTGCCTATAGGCTTCTGTCAGAAGCGCCTTGCTTTCTTGCTTCGTTTTAGGACCATCATCCACACCAAATACAATATGCGAATGAATATCAATCATTTTGTCTTATTTTCCTTCCATCACATCATTGATTGTAGCCTTGACTGACTCTAAACTGCTATCACTTATCTCCATCATGTAGAGGTTACTGTCAGGCATGGCATAGGATGGCAAATCCATACGCCCTGTTCCTTTAAGATCTTGCGAATTGATCTTATAAGTTCCACCACTCTCTAGCTGGGCATTAACTAAATTCATCATAGTTTCAAGCGGCATATTGGTTTGAATTGAATCTTGTAGACCCTTTATAATACTGTCATAATTTTTCAAAGCTTCTGTCGAGGTTAACTTTTGCAGAATTGCAACAATGACCTTTTGCTGGTTGCGACCACGATCTCGATCTCCATCTGCCAAAGAATAACGCTCACGTACAAATCCAAGAGCGTCTTTTGAATCCAAATGTAATGTACCTACCGGATAATTTTGCCCATTATTTGTATGTGCATTAAACTCTTGATCATTATAGACATCCACCCCACCAAGGAGATCAATCAATTTCAAGAAAGAGGTGAAATTCAAACGAGCATAATAGTTCAAGTCAATACCGTAGAGATTTTCCAGTGTGTGAATGGAAGCATCTACCCCATAAATCCCCGCATGGGTCAACTTATCCTTTTGGTTGTTACCACCATCTGCAATTGGAACATACGAATCACGAGGTGTTGTTGTCAAGAGAATCTTTTTAGTTTCACGATTAACTGTCATAATGATATTGACATCCGAACGAGAAACCGAACTGATTGGACCATAAGTATCAATTCCACTGATATAAACGTTGAAACTGTCACCTTTGACATCTTTTGGCGTTTCAACCGTCTTGGTTAATTCTTTGGTATAGATTTTCTTAATTTTTGAAGCATAGTCAGGATATTCTGATTCGATAATGTTTTCAAAGACACTGTTTAGAATGATTGCCTTTGTATCACCGGCTAGCAAGCTCTTATAAGCCGCAAGATAGGAGCTACTTTCTTCGACTGTCAATTCCTTATTTTGACTCGTCTTAATATCAGCGATTAGCTTTTGAATATTCTCATTATCCGTACCTGTTGGCCCCGTTACACTGGTCACTTGACTAATATTATCAATTGGACTATCTGATAATACAGCAATACTCATCGAATAATTTGAGTAGTTCGATGTTGTATTCAAATGACTGGTCAATCCAATGAACTGTCCCACTACAAACAGAGAAGTTCCGTTAATCAGAATACCTAATAACAACAAAATCATCGTCAAAGTTTTTACTTTTTTAAAGTAGATTAAAAAGAAGCACAAGATGGCTAAGACTACAATTAAGACAGCAACCACTATATTGAGATATCGGAAGGCTAGCATATTGTACTTGAAAATCAAAAACAATAAAAAGACCGCTAGTACAGCATAGATAGCTAGCAACCCCCAACTAATCATAATCTTTGTTTTACCCTGACGAGCTCGCTTCGAAGATCTACTCACGATATACCTCTATTATCAATTTTTATTTCATTTTATTATATCATAAAAAATACACTTGTGGGGTAAATCCACTTGGGTAAGGCGTTTTCATGTTCTTTCCGAAACATTCTTTTTGACTCGCAAATAATTACATCGATAAATTTACTATATAAATATTAAAACGAGGTTCCTTACGAAACCTCGCTCCTCATTATTTAACATGATTTTCTGCTTCTTTTTGAGCTTTTTCGATTGCTTTTTTGCTTTCTTGCTCCCATTTAGTCTTGGCTTCTTCAAACTGTTTGGTTGTCACAGTATCTTTTTGCAGTTTCATGTACTTGTAGTTATTGCCATCACCCTTGATACCGACCAGTGAATAGCCTCTTGTAAATGGCGTCACTTTGGTCACAGATGCTGTACCACCACTTGACATAGCTGACATAATCAGAGAATTGTCAATCATCCAAGCCTGTGCTTCAGCATATTTTTCATAGCGTTTGGCTACATCTTTATTTTCACTATCTGCATCTTTGAGCATCTTGGTGTAAGTATCAAGCCCCAAGCTAGCAATCTTAGCTTTATCTTCTTGAGCATCTAGACCAAAAATCTTGAGGTAGAACCCATCCTCTGCATTGAAAGGATTAAGATAAGTTGACGGATCTTGGTAGTCACCTACCCAACCATCAAAGTTCAAATCATAATCTCGATCAGCTGGTGTCGGTGCCAAGAAGGCTACGTTATTAAAATCATCTGTTGAAAGTTGTTGAACATCAATGACAATGTTATCGGCACCCAAAATTGACTCAAGGGTCTGTTTAACTGAGTTCATGCCTGTCACAGCATTTTTACTTGTCTGATCAACTGCCACATCCAAGTGAATCGGGAAAGTCACACCTTGACTCGCCAATTCTTTTTTAGCTTCCGCAAATTTTGCTTGGGCTTTTTCTTTGTTGAAATAGGCATCCTGAGCATCTGCCAAGTTAATACCTGACCATTCTGTGCCGTAGTTGACCAATTTAGAAGCGACTACTTCTCCAAAGGTCTTGTCTCCAACTTGGACAAATGTAGGAGGCACTAAGGTGTTTCGAAGGGTCTTGCTAGCCGCCTCTTCCCCATTTGACTGGGCAGAATAGGCTGTGCGGTCCAAGGCAAAGTTCACTGCTTGACGGAAGTTTTTATTCAAAACAGCTGTCTCAGTTGACTTCTTCTGCTCATCTGTCGTTTTAGACGTATGGTTGTAGGCCTTACGGTTAACGTTGAAATTGAAATACCAAGAAGTCTTGTCCTGCAAGCTATAGACGATATTATCCTTATATTTCTCTTTGGTCTTAGCAAAGTTAGAACTATTTGGATAAACCCCAGCGATAGAATAAGCTCCACTTTCAAAGTTACGGATGGTCAATTCTTGGTCTGAACCATCAAAGTAAGCCAATTTTACGTGTTCAATTGATACTTTGTCATGATCGTAGTAATGCGGATTTTTCACATACTCGATAGATGATTTTGATGTGAAGTCTTTTAACAAATAAGGTCCGCTGTAGAGAATGCTATTTGGAGATAGGGTCCCAAAGTCTTTCCCTTTTGAGTTTAGAAACTCTTCATTCACTGGGAAAAGAATACTATTGGTTGTTTTTGAATTCCAGTAAGGCTCTGGGCGTACCAAAGTATACTCCACCGTCTGGTCGTCAATGGCCTTCACCCCAACCTTAGAAAAGTCAGAATCCGCTCCTGTAATATAATCATTCAAGCCCTTGATCGAGTTTTGAATCAAGTCAATGGCCTGGGATTTATTATCCACTGCGTACTTGATACCTGTCACAAAATCTTGTGCCTTGACTGGGGCGTACTCTTCACCGTCAGCCGTGAACCATTTGGCATCTTTTCTCAGTTTATAGGTATAAGTCAGACCGTCGCTTGAAACAGACCAGTCTTCTGCCAAAGATGGAACTAGGTTTCCATGGTTATCATTTTCAAGCAAGCCATCAACTAGGTTAGTAATAATGGCTGTATTATCAGCGTAGTAGTCTAATAAATAGTTAAATGTAGTTGGATTTCCACTAAAGGTTGATGAGTAAGTTTTTGTATCTGAACCTGATTGACCGCAAGCAACTAAAAGCAAAGCAGCCGTAAAAGTCAGGCCTGCACTAAGGACACGCTTTTTTGTCTTCATCTTCTTTCTCCTTTATGTTAGTTTTTATAACATAGATTTATTTTACCAAAATAGTGGGAATTTGTAAAGTTAATTGAATTTTGAGAATGAAAGTTTATAAACCTTGGTTATAAAAAAACAAAGGATTTCTGCTTTTCATACAGTCCTCCCTTGTTTTTATGCGATTTCAATTTTAAATTTTTCTGTAAAAAATATTTATAGTAATTCCACACAGAAAGCATCCCATGGAGCTAAGATTTGTTTTTCAAAGACTTCTTGAGCTAGGGTGTTTTCAATCAAGACCGATTTGACGTTTCCTTCTACTGTCAAGTCTTGCTCTTCATTGGACAAGTTAGCCACAACTAGGAAACGACGGTCGCCATCTTTACGGATATAGGCGAAGACCTTATCAGCCGTATCAAGCAATTCAAAGTCAGCTCGAATCAGCCAGCTGTTCTCCTTACGGATTTGGACCAACTTCTGATAAGTATAGAAAATAGAATCTGGATTTGCCAGCGCTTCTTGAACGTTGATTGCTTCATAATTTGGATTCACTGCCAACCAAGGTTGACCTGTTGAGAAACCAGCGTTTTTGCTCTCGTCCCATTGCATAGGGGTACGGGCATTGTCACGACCAATGACACGGATACTGTCCATGATTTCTTCCATCGGAACACCTTTTTCAAGAGCCTCACGCGCATAGTTGAGGGATTCAATATCTTCTACTTGGTCCAGTGTTTCAAACGGATAGTTGGTCATGCCAATTTCCTCACCTTGGTAGATATACGGAGTTCCTCTCATGAGATGAAGTAAGATTGCAAAGGCTTTGGCAGATTTTTCGCGGTATTCTTGATCATTTCCCCAGATTGAGACGATACGAGGGAGGTCATGATTGTTCCAAAAAAGCGAATTCCAGCCGTCCTCAACTCCTAACTCTGTCTGCCATTTGTTGAAGATTTCTTTTAACTTAGCGATATTCAGCTCTTTTTGATAGTGCCATTTAGGCTGACCTTCCTGATACTGAAGACCGATGTGTTCGAACTGGAAGACCATAGACAATTCTTGACCCTTTGGATTCGAGTAGAGCTTAGCAATTTCTGGCGTTGCCCCCCAAGTTTCTCCCACCGTCAAGAGATTTTTATCTCCAAAGGTCGCTTGATTCATCTCCTTGAGATAGGGATGGAGCATAGGACCGTTATTGACTACTTTCTCGTCAGGAATTTTCCCAATCATATCAATGACATCCATACGGAAACCACCAATGCCTTTATCAATCCAGAAGTTCATCATCTCATAAATTTTCTGACGAAGTTTTTCATTTTCCCAGTTGAGATCCGGCTGTTTCTTACTGAAAAAGTGGAGATAGTACTGACCCGACTTTTCATCGTATTCCCAAGCAGATCCGCTAAAGATAGAATCTAGGTCGTTGGGTTCATTCCGCCAGATATAGTAATCTCGCTCAGGGCTATCAGGATTTTCACATGCCTCGACAAACCAAGCATGTTCATCTGAGGTATGATTGACCACCAAGTCCATGATAATTCGGATATCACGCTTCTTAGCTTCCGCGATCAGTTGGTCCATATCTTCCATAGTCCCAAAAATAGCCGCAATCGCTTGATAATCAGCAATATCATAGCCATTATCATCCATCGGACTGTCATAAACAGGAGAAAGCCAAATCGCTGTGATTCCTAACTTAGCTAGATAGTCTAACTTACTGGTAATACCTGGCAAATCGCCAATTCCATCTCCGTTGCTATCCATAAAACTCTTAGGATAGACTTGATAGACTACGGCATTGTGCCACCATTTTTCTTGCATCTTCTGACCTCATTATTTTAATAATCTGTAGTCTATGATAGCGCTTTTCAAAATTTTATGCAAGCGTTTGCCTAATCTTTTTGATTCCTTTTTTAACTCCATAGTTTCCTAACTTCCAATTTTTTATTATAATAGAGGTCAGAGGTAAAAAAATGAAAAAACAAGCTTTTAGTTCTGAACAATATTTGAATCTACAGCGCGACCATATTTTGGAGCGCATTAACCAATTTGACGGCAAACTCTACTTGGAGTTTGGGGGCAAAATGTTAGAAGATTTCCACGCTGCTCGCGTGCTTCCTGGTTATGAGCCTGACAATAAAATCAAGCTCTTGCAGGAGTTGAAAGAGCAAGTTGAGGTTGTGATTGCTATTAATGCAAGTAACATCGAGCATTCCAAAGCACGTGGTGACTTGGGCATTTCTTATGACCAAGAAGTACTTCGTCTGATTGACAAATTCAATGAATTGGGAATTTTTGTTGGCTCCGTTGTCATCACACAGTACGCTGGTCAACCAGCTGCAGATGCCTTCCGCAACCAACTTGAGAAAAACGGAATTGATTCTTATCTTCACTATCCAATCAAAGGATATCCAACGGATATGGATCACATTATTTCTCCAGAAGGCATGGGAAAAAATGACTACATCAAAACCAATCGCAACTTGATCGTCGTAACCGCTCCTGGACCTGGTTCTGGAAAATTGGCAACTTGTATGTCCAATATGTACCACGACCAAATCAATGGCATCAAGTCTGGCTACGCTAAGTTTGAAACCTTCCCAGTTTGGAATCTACCCCTTCATCATCCTGTCAACTTGGCCTATGAGGCTGCTACAGCTGACCTTGATGATGTCAACATGATTGACCCCTTCCATCTCCAAACCTACGGAGAAACCACTGTCAACTACAATCGTGATATCGAGATTTTCCCAGTGCTTAAGCGCATGTTGGAACGTATCCTAGGAGAGTCTCCATACGCTTCTCCGACAGATATGGGTGTCAACATGGTTGGTTTCGCTATTACAGATGATAAAGCTGCTGTCGAAGCTTCTAAACAAGAAATCATCCGTCGCTACTATCAGACTGTTCTTGATTTCAAAGCCGAAAAAGTGGGCGAAGCTGCTGTCAAGAAAATCGAGTTGCTTATGAACGACCTCGGTATCACACCAGCAGACCGTAAGGTTGCTGTCGTTGCCCGTCAAAAAGCAGAAGAAACTGGCGGACCAGCTCTAGCCCTTGAATTGCCAAGCGGAGAAATCGTCACAGGTAAGAACTCAGAACTCTTTGGTCCTACAGCCGCTGCTCTTATCAACGCCATCAAGAAATCAGCTGACATCGCTAAAGAAGTAAAACTAATCGAGCCTGAAGTTGTTAAGCCAATCCAAGGTCTTAAAATCGATCATCTCGGTAGCCGCAATCCACGCCTTCATTCAAATGAAATCCTGATTGCTCTTGCCATCACAGCTACAGAAAATCCTGATGCTGCTCGTGCTATGGAAGAACTTGGCAACCTCAAAGGAAGCGAAGCCCACTCAACCATCATCTTGACAGATGAAGACAAGAATGTCCTTCGCAAACTAGGTATCAATGTAACCTTTGACCCTTACTACCAATACGACCGCTTGTATCGTAAGTAACGATTTCAACCTCTCCACTCTCGGAGAGGTTTTCTCTCTGTCTCAGGAGCCAGCTTTGTGTTATAATGAAAGAAGAAAACTGAAAGGATTTACCATGTCAAAAGAAGTTATTGTTGAAAGTTTTGAACTTGACCATACCATTGTTAAGGCCCCCTATGTTCGCTTGATTGGGGAAGAAACAGGGCCAAAAGGAGACATTATCTCCAATTATGATATTCGCTTGGTACAACCAAATGAAGACTCGATCCCTACTGCTGGCCTTCACACCATCGAGCACCTATTGGCTAAACTCATCCGTACCCGCATCGACGGCATGATTGACTGTTCACCATTTGGTTGCCGTACAGGCTTCCATATGATTATGTGGGGGCGCCACACCAGTGCTGAAATCGCAGCTGTTATCAAGGATTCGCTCAAGGAAATCGCTGAGACTACTACTTGGGAAGATGTCCCTGGAACAACCATCGAATCTTGCGGTAACTACAAGGATCACAGCCTCTTTTCTGCTAAAGAATGGGCAAAACTTATTCTAGAACAAGGGATTTCAGATGATGCCTTTGAGCGTCATGTGATTTAAACGTAAAAAAGGAACCAGTTTTTTCAGCTGGCTCCTTCTTTTTATTCTCAAAATCTTGGCTTATACTCAATGAAAATCAAAAAGCAAACTAGGAAGCCAGCCACAGACAGTACTTGAGTACGGCAAGGCGAAGCTGACGTGGTTTGAATTTGATTTTCGAAGAGTATTAGGCTTTTTCACGAATGACTAAAACGCCATCTTCCATATCTGCTTCTAGGTGTTTGGCATCTAGGTGATCCAAATGGAAGTCTGTCACCTTATCCCGAATTTCTTGTTCAACCACGCGACGAAGAGGACGAACACCCATGACTTCGTCATAACCTTCTTCTGTGATATAGTCTTTAGCCGCTTGACTAACTGCTAAATCAATGTCTTTCTTGGCCAAGGTTTGGTTGACTTCAGCCAACATTAAGTCCACAATCTTAGAAAGATCTTCCTTAGTCAAGTGCGAGAACTCGATAACTGCATTAAAGCGGTTTAGGAACTCTGGACGGAAGAATGGTTTCAAACGGTCCATCAATTCTGGTTTGTCCGCATCTTCTGTCAAGTTGGCTTCATAGCCAAAACCAGCATTTGATGTTGCGATAATGACAGTGTTCTTGAAGTTTACTGTGTTTCCTTGACCATCTGTCAAACGACCATCATCTAGAACTTGGAGGAGAAGAGTAATCACTTGAGGATCAGCCTTTTCAATCTCATCCAAGAGAATGATAGAGTATGGATTGCGACGAACACGTTCTGTTAAGGTATTGCTATTGTCATCATAACCCACATAGCCTGCTGTTGTACCAATTAGCTTAGAAACGGCTGTGCGGTCACTGTATTCAGACATATCCAAACGGATGATCGCATCCTTGGTTCCAAACATATCTAGCGCCAATTGCTTAGCAAGTTCTGTCTTACCAACCCCAGTTGGTCCTACAAAGAGGAAGCTACCGATTGGGCGATTACCTTCATCAAAACCAGCACGGTTACGACGGATGGCACGGGCTACAGCTTCAACTGCCTTATCTTGACCGATTACCTTATCTTGCAGACGATGAGCCATATCTTTCAAACGTTCGATATCAGATGCTCCCATTTGCGATACTGGGATACCTGTTATTCGTTCCACAGATTCAGCCACATCGTTGACACTTGCAGTCACTTTCATATCTTCTGTGTGGTTTTCGATTTTCTTTTCCAATTCTGCAATGCGTGTTTTATAGTTTAGAGCTGCTTCAAAATCTTCTGCCTCAACAGCTTTTTCTTGCTTGTCTTTTTCTACCTCAATTTCACGTTCAACAGCATGAACATCTGTTACTGGATGTTGAGCCGCCAAGTGAGCCGCCGTTACATCGACAAGGTCGATAGCCTTATCTGGCAAGCTACGTTGAGGAATATACTGAACAGAATAATCCACCGCTGCTTTCAAAACTTCGTCTGGCAAGATGACATTATGGTGTTGCTGATAGAGCTCACGAATTCCTTGAAGGATTTTAAAAGTATCCTCTGCTGAAGGAGCATTGACCTTGACTTCGTTGAAACGACGAGCAAGAGCAGCATTCTTCAAGATGGTGTTACGGTATTCATCTTGAGTTGTTGCCCCAATCACTGTCAATTCTCCACGAGAGAGGGCTGGCTTGAGAATGTCCGCAAGCCCTTTAGAACCACTGTCTCCACCAGTAGATCCAGCACCGAGAATTTGGTGAATTTCATCAAAGAAGAGGATAATATTTCCTGCTTCTTTTACTTCATTTACTAGATTTTGCACATTTTCTTCAAAACTACCACGGTATTGAGTACCAGCCTCAAGACCCGAGATATCAATGGAAATGATTTCCTTGTTCTTAATAGCGGCTGGAACATCACCGTTTACAATAGCTTGTGCTAGGCCTTCGACAACTGCTGTCTTACCAACGCCTGCATCCCCGACCAAAACAGGATTGTTCTTAGTACGGCGTGAGAGGATTTCAGATGTTTCTTGAATTTCCTTGTTTCGTCCGATAACAGGATCCAGCTTACCCTCACGCGCTTCTGCAGTCAAGTTTCGACCTAGTTTAGCCAGGACACCGTCTTGTTTCATACTTGAAGCCTGTTGTGGCATTTGTCCATCAACCTCTACATTTCCTGGCAATTGACCTGTTGCACGATAGTGAGCAAATTCCTCAGGTGTTACTTCACGTCCATTAATCAAGTAGCGACGGTTTTCAGAACTGTATCCGCGCATACCACCCATCAATTGGTTAAATAAATCATCCATGTTGTTAAAATTATTAAAGTTGTTGTTCATATTCTTTACCTCATTTTATTTACTTCGTTATTATTACTGATATTGACTATCTTTGACCTTTGTTTTAAAAAATTTAGACTAGCTAAATCGCTACTCTATGTACTATTTCTGGTTTTTCTTTTTCAAGCAGGAGTAGACTATCTTTACTTCTGAAGATTTCTAGATTAAACATAGACACACCTCTTTCTACTTTACTTTAAATAAGTGTTCTAGTAAGGCTCTCATTTACCTTACGTTTATAATATACTACATTAGTCAGAAAAGGTCAAGGATTTTGACTTTAATTGACCAATATTTTTTTACACTCTTCAAAACACGTCAGCTTCGTCTTATCTACAACCTCAAAACCGTGTTTTGGGCTGACTTCGTCAGTCTTATCCACAACCTCTAAGCTATGTTTTGAGCACTTCCTAGTTTGCTCTTTGATTTTAATTGTGTATTTAACGCAAAAACACCCTGAAACATCAGGGTGCCATTCTTACATCAAATACAAAATTGCTAGGGTCAGGAGACTTGCTAATAGCCCCACTCCCCAAAAGAAGAAGTCGACCTTCCACTCGCTCCAAGGACTTCCCTTACCAGACAATCCTCCAAGCTCAAAATGATGATGCACAGGCGTCATACGGAAAATACGTTTACCACCTGTCAGTTTAAAATAACTGACTTGCATCATGACCGAAGTTGTTTCAAAGACATAAACAATTCCGATAATCAAGAGAGTCCATTCTTGGTGGAGGGCCATAGAGATAGCTGCCAACATTCCACCTAGGGCCAAACTTCCCACATCCCCCATAAAGACTTTAGCAGGCTTATGGTTAAAGACGAAGAAACCAAGCAAACCACCAATCATGGCAAGAATCACTAGAAGGATATCCATCTGACCTTGCACATAGGCAATAACTCCATAAGCAGACAAGCTAATCACAACTGAAATACTAGCTAGACCGTCAATACCATCTGTCAAGTTGACTGCATTTGAAAAACCAACTAGCCAGAAAAGAGCAAAAACAATATAGAAAATCCCTAAATGCACTTGGTAGCCAAAGACAGAGAGCATATCGCCCCCACGTTCATAGAAAAGGTAGAAAATAACACCACCTAGAAGCTGAAGAGCCAATTTCTGTTTGGGGTTTAGCCCCTCATTGATCTTTCGGAAGACCTTGAGAAAGTCATCTAAAAAACCAACCAAGCCATACAAGACCAAAATAAACAAAATCATACCAACATTATTGGTCAATTGTTTCGAAAAAAGAGCGACGAGGAAACTCACCACAACTGCAGCAATGAGGAAAACAAGCCCCCCCATTGTAGGAGTCCCAGCTTTTGCCTGGTGCTGTTTAACATCCTCATGCATCTGCTGGCCTGTAATTTGCGCCTTTCTATAAAATTGGATAAAGGCCGGAATTCCTACTAAAGTTAGTAAAAATGTCACAATTCCAGCACTAATAGAAATAAACATATTAGTCTCCTAAAGTTAATTTAATTTTTTTAATGTTTTTGATAGCTGTATTAGTCCGAACATCTTGCTTCTGAACAACGGAACCTGAACCTTCAAATTCCAGTTCAATATCCAACCATTTAGCAAAGGTCTCGGCAGTCTCTTTTTTCCAGCCATACATGTCTGGAATTTCTTCTACCTTATCCGATAAAAGGAGAACTTGTTGGTTTGGTGCAAGATTTTTTCCTTCTTCTACAGAAGTCTCTTTAATCTTTGTTCCAGTACCAACAACGATTGGTTGCACAATATTTCGACGTAAGGCTTCCGCCAAATCACCAGGTGAAATATCCTTGATGCTAGGCATGGCATAAGCGCTTTGATTGGTTACCTGATCTAACGTTTTAGCGGTAGATTGGAGGTTAAGGGAATCTTTCATGGCAGAAGCTCGTTCAAGAATAGGATTAGCAAATTCTCCAAACCAAGGTGTAGAAAGGTGTTCTGGCTGTTGAACTGTTACGTAAAGAATAAAATCAGGATTTTCAGCAGGATTCATAGTCACAACTGAGAAAATATAATTGGTAGAACCAACCAAGTAGCCTCCATTTTTCTCATCAGCGATTTGAGCCGTACCGGATTTAACTGCTACATTTTGTCCAGGAACTGTTATAATTGGCTTTCCTGTTTGGTGATTATACATAGTTCCATATAGAGGGTCCGTCCCAACTAATATCATGTTAGTACGAGTCAAGCTTGCTGTATCTTCAGATACAGGTTTTCCTACAATCTCTTTTTGAGACTTTCGTACAGACTGATTGTTAGTATCATAAATAGCACTTATAAATTTTGGCTCCAGCATAACTCCATCATTAGCAATAGCTGTAAAGGCACGAAGCATTTGTGTTTGTGTCACTGAAATTCCTTGCCCAAATGAGCTTTGAGCAATACTAACAATATTATCAGCTGGAAGTTGACCAGCGTATTCATCTGTCAAGCCAAAGCGAGTTGGAACCCCAAATTTAAAGCGTTTTAGATAATCCAACCAAGTAGCATCTCCCATTTTTTGTTCAAGTAGACTCATTCCAACATTACTGGAGTGAGCGAAACCTTGTAAGAAAGTCATCATCCCACCAGTAGTCAAACCACCATTAACATCCCAATCTCGAGTCGTCACATCCGCCATTTTAAATTCACTGCTATTGAAGTATTCTCCACTTGGGAAGGTATTATTATCAATAGAAGAAGCTAACGTCATAACCTTCATGGCTGATCCTGGTTCATAGTTACTTTGATAAAGAATATCACGCCAAACAAAGTCCTCAGTGATTCCTTCTTTAGTATCTGCATTAAAGGTAGGTCGTTGGGTGGTAGCGAGGATTTCACCGGTCTTTGCACTGACCAAGGTCGCGGTCATATACTTACCTTTTACTTTTTCTAGAAAGGCATCCATCTGAGTTTCCATGAAAGATTGTAGCGGACTAGACAATGTTGTATAAACATCCTTGCCATCTACCGTTTGTTGGGAAACTTGTTCTGTTCCAGGGACAATATTACCCAGACGATCTTTTTCATAGGTAATAATACCGTCTTTCCCTGCAAGAATACTGTTCAAGGAACTCTCCATCCCAGAAGTTCCCAGCAAACTCTTGCTACCATCCTCATTTTCATGGAGTTGGGCCAAACCAATAAAACTAGAAGCGAATTGTCCATTTGGATAGCTTCTATTAGGGCTAGTTGTGAAGTCAATTCCTTCAACACTAGCGTCTTTCAAATCCTTTTTAATAGCCATCATATTGGCATAGGTAATTCCATTTCCTTTGGCACCAAAAGAAACTTGAGTCAGATTCGGTTGAGACAATTGTTCTTTAACATAAGCCTCGTCCATATCCAGATACTTATGGAAAACCTCTGCTACCTTATTAAACTGGGCATCTTCTACATAAAGAATTTTACCCGTTGCTGATTTGTATTTTTTATCAATAACAGCATAGACATTATAGGAGGTTGCGTCCTCAGCAATCGGGACTCCATTGCGGTCATAAATAGTCCCACGTTTGGCAGGGACTGTACGAGTTATTTGGTGAACCTTCTTAGCCTCTTTTACTAGATCCGTTCCAAATTTACTACCACTCCCGATAATAACAGCAAAATTGACCAAAAAGACAGCGAAAAGTACGACAGCTAACAAGCTGATGTACTTCCCCACTATTTTACGGTTTTCTGCTGGAGATTTACGGTTTCTAATCGCAAATCGGGTTATTCTTTTTGTCCACTTCATATCTTACTCCGCTGATCGAATATTCTCATTATTCAATTTTAAGTCCTTAGAATTTGCGATTTCTTTCAAGCGTTCTGCCCTCAACAATTCATTTACCTCTTGTTTGGCATCATCCAATTCTGTCTTCTTCTCCTCTATCTGCGCATTGATTTTTGTCAGATCATTTTGTACTTGTAGGAGTCGAGTCTGCATAAAGATAATACTCAATGCCAAAACGAGAGCTGTAAACGCAATGGAGAGATAAAAAGCCTTCTCCACACGGGAGAATTTTTTTATACGACTCTGCAAGAATTGACTGGTTGTTTCTTTCTTATCTACCATTTTTTCCTCTTACTTGTGAATTTTTCTTGCCACGCGCAACTTGGCTGAGTGCGAGCGGTTATTGGCTTCTAATTCTTCTGCACTTGGCAAGATTGGCTTACGGGATACCAATTCCATCTTGGGCTTGAGATCATCCGGGATGAAAGGCAAACCTTTGGGAACTTCAACTGTTGAAGCTTCCTTGAACAATTGCTTGGTCAAGCGGTCTTCTAGCGAATGGAAGGTAATCACTGAGATTCTAGCATCTATAGCCAACATCTCCATAGCCTGCTGGATGGACTCATCTGCCGCTCCCAGTTCATCATTGACTTCAATTCGAATAGCCTGGAAAATCTGCTTGGCAGGATGGCCCTTTTTCTTGAGTTCTTTTGCAGGCTTAGCCGACTTGATAATCTCTGCCAACTCAGTCGTCGTCTCAATTGACTTCACTTCCCGTGCTTGTTCAATCTTACGCGCAATCTGTTTAGAGAATTTGTCCTCGCCATACTTGAAGAAAATACGAACCAAGTCATGATAGTCATAGTGATTCACCACTTCATAGGCTGTCAGACTCGCATCCTGATTCATCCGCATGTCCAGTGGTGCATCCTTTTTATAAGAAAAACCGCGCTCACGCTGATCCAGCTGAGGACTAGACACTCCCAAGTCATAACAAATTCCATCAATTTCCTGAACACCAGCTTCGCGCAAACGTGCCTGCAAATGACGGAAGTTATCCTTGATAAAAGTCACCATCCCCTTTTCAATGTAAGGTGCCAAGCGTTCTTGTGCATTGTCAATGGCATTCTGGTCCTGATCAAAGGCATAGAGATGGCCTTTTTCACTTAATTTACTTAATAAATATTCGCTATGGCCTGCTCCACCCAAAGTCGCATCAACGTAGATACCGTCAGGCTTTACGTCGAGCATATCAATCGTTTCATAGAGTAAGACCGTTACATGATGAAATTCTTTTGTCATATCCTATCTATTTTACCACAAATCCGACTAGCTTGCACTAGTCAGACAAATAGGGCAAAAAAAGTAAGATTTCTTTAAGAATATGTCAAAAATACTTGACACTTTATGTTTAAAAGACTATAATATAGTCAAATATATACGACATAAATCAGAAAGGAGACCAGATGAATCGTGTGAAAGAATTTCGCAAGGAACTGGGCATTTCCCAGCTCGAGCTCGCCAAGGATATCGGTGTCTCGAGACAAACCATCAATATGATTGAAAACGACAAGTACAATCCAACTCTGGAACTCTGTCTCAATCTCGCTCGTAGCCTCCAAACTGACCTCAACAGTCTCTTTTGGGAGGATAATTTTTAAAAAAGGAGCCAACTCATGAAAAAAGAAACCTTCACTGAAAAACTGATCAAACGCACATACGGTATTTCTGGTCCCCTTGACGAATACAAACGGCGTGAGGCCGATCGTATCGGTAACCAAGTCTTTATCGTCCTCTTTTATCTGATGATTTTCGGAAATCTTATTCCACTCCTTCTGGCCTATAAATACCCTCAAGAAGTGGCTCTAATCTATCCTCCTCTGATTTTAGTGATTGCCCTCATTGCTGCTGGCTATGTTACCTACCAAATGAAAAAAACAGGGATTACAGCTATTGACCCAGATATGCTAAATGAGAAAGAAAGCAAGCAACTACACTACCCAGGTCTGAAAGCAGGTTTGTTCTTTGGTCTATGGATATTTTTTATAACTCCTCTTCTCGATATACTCATAGGTGAAGGTCAGGACTATTTTCATTCTCTTCTCACTATAAGAAATGGTGTATCAAGCATTCTCGGTTCTATCTTCTTCGGAGCAAGCATACAGTTCCTCATCTCCCGTCGCATTGCAAAAGCCAAGAAAAATCAAGATGAGAATTAGGAGGTGCCCTATGAAATCATTACTAACTTTACTTACCTATCATCTTTTGTTCAGTTCTCTGCTCATCTTCATTATCATTTCAGGGAACTTGCCAATCGACGAGACATTCCTCGTGCTAGTCTTTATTCTAGCACTTAACAAAGGACTGACTTATCTAAAGATTGACTCCCCAAAAACGCGCACACTTAACTTAGCACTATACTTTATAATTCTATCTTTTCCACAACTGATGCTCGTCTCAAGCGGTTGGAAATATTATTTACTGCTGACTATTGCTAGCCTTTCTTCTATCACTTATCTTTATTATCTCTATCAATTCGTAAAAGAAAATCAGTAAAACCGCTCATTTAGGAGGTTACTAGTATGAAAAAAGAAGACTTCACCACTCGCCTACTTCGAAATCTCTTTCATATCCAAGGCTCTTTTGATGAATGCCGACAAGAGATTATCTACAAGGCTTGCGCCCGCTCCATGGTCCAAATCGTTTATTCTTCCTTCTTTCTCTTCTTGTTTTATCTGTTATTTGGACGCTTCATAGAAATCGTTCGCTATGCCATGCCCTACGTTTACTCTGGACTCATTTTTTTCATTACTTTAAAAACTCAAAGAGCCGTCAAAGAACTCCATCTGGAAAAAGATGACAAGTCAGAAATCATCCTCAAGACCTACAGCAAAGCCCAAATCAAATTCCGAAGCTGGATTGTGTTTATCGGTATTCAGATTGGCCTCTTTACCCTACTCATCTTTCATAAAGTCTTCGTTCAGCAAATGTCCTTTTCAGATTTTGGGAAGTTGCTCATGCAATTCGATAAAAGTGTTCCTTTCCTGATGTATGGCCTGATTATCGGTAGTATTTTCGGAACCCTGACCTACGGATTTCTATCACTACAAGAGGAGAAAACTCCTAAAAATACCAAACAGAAGGAGAAAAGCAATCAATGACTTCACTTTACGATTTTTCAGTCTTGAACCAAGACAATCAAGAAATCTCACTAGATGCCTATCGTGGTAAGGTACTCTTGATTGTCAACACTGCTACCGGATGTGGTTTAACGCCCCAGTACCAAGGACTTCAAGAACTCTATGATCGCTATCAAGAACAAGGTTTTGAGATTTTAGACTTCCCTTGCAATCAGTTTATGGGACAAGCACCAGGTAGCGCAGAGGAAATCAACGCCTTCTGTAGCCTACATTACCAGACCAGCTTCCCACGTTTTGCCAAGATCAAGGTCAACGGTAAGGAAGCAGATCCCCTCTATGTTTGGTTGAAAGAACAAAAATCTGGCCCACTGGGAAAACGAGTCGAATGGAATTTCGCTAAGTTTCTCATCGGTCGTGATGGTCAGGTCTTTGAGCGCTTTTCTTCAAAAACAGACCCAAAACAAATTGAAGAGGCAATACGAAATCTACTATAATTCACAATCTCACTATGATTAGGTTTCCTTTAGCCTAATGAATAGTGAGATTTTTTGATGGGCTTTGACTTAAATAGAAAAACACCCCATGATATGAGCCATGAAGTGTTGTAAAAATGATACATTCATAGCAGACAAGGCACTACTGACTGCTATTCTTGACCCCTGAGTATGTATAGGTCCTATTTCTGGGACACGCTTTTTCCGTTACCACCTTAAAATAAAAGCTATGCTCCCGCCCATCCTTGGCATTTTCCTTGTTTAAGACAAAGTAGTTTTTCTGATTCATCGCCATGGTTCGTAGGATGTCATCAATCAAGAAAGTCAAGGGTACGTTCATGGCAGAGTATTTTTGAAAATCCTCTTCAAAACGAATATAGTCATCTGAACCTCACTTATTAAGGAACGTTGTTTTTCGAATTAAATTTGTTTCTATGCTCAACAAGATATCCAAGTCTCTTCTCTGTCAAAATGAAGCCGTCTAACTTCATACCTTGCTTACCTTTAATAAAGTCCTCTGAAACATCATTACCATACACTGGTATTCCTTCTTCTACAAAAGTCAAATCATGTTTATCAAAATATGCATCAGAGTTTGGTTCCAATAACAGAGCATTCTCATAGTCATATGCTGTTTCAACATCCATATTTCGGAGAGCATCTGCTGACCTAACAATATGGGAAACAACTAGACCTTTTAGCTCCTGTTTAGTTAGATAGCATACAACCTTACCATATTTTTCAATACTTTCTTGCTTAATGTTTTCACGCATAATCCTAAATAATGTAGGATCTCTTCG
Organism: Streptococcus mitis; assembly: GCF_002096845.1. Lineage (GTDB taxonomy): Bacteria > Bacillota > Bacilli > Lactobacillales > Streptococcaceae > Streptococcus > Streptococcus mitis_A. The sequence goes on along the minus strand of NZ_NCVK01000058.1, from coordinate 116,368 downwards.
TAGACTTATTGAATCTTTAAGTTGGATTGTTGCATCTTCTGTATATACAACAGAATCTTTTTTCTTACTCACTGAAATCCCTGGTACATACTGTAAAAAGTTGAAGAAATAAGCAATCTGATTGTATTTTCTACCTTGAAAATCAATGACCTTAGCAAAAGTCACTTTTGATTTCAATTCATCATAAGTTAAATAACCTCGTGAGTATGATTTGATATCGGTGCTCATTAGAGCAACTATCTCATCTCTATTGAATCTTTTTTCAGGATGGTACATCAAAGTCATTAAGAAGAAATTTATCTGCCTTACATCTGATTCATCTCTAGTAACTGAAGATTGAAAATTTGCTGACTTATAAAATATCTCTGAAAAAATCAATGCTCTTTTATCGTTATTATTAGCATTTAAAAATTTCTTAGTTAGTCGATGATAACCTTTTAAAAACGGTTCTACAAAACCCAATTTAACCATTTGGTTAATTGATTTTCTTGTTGAAGCCATATCTTTTTTAGGATATACAGAGTATATTCTCTTTTGAAGCTCTTTGTATTTCGCAGATATTTCTTTACTACTTAATTCTGAATTTTGCAATTCTGGGTGTAAATCTATATATTTTATAATTATACTTAGCGTATCCTTAAATTGAGATCCATTTATATCACTATACTCAACTGTCAGCTTCCAATAATCTTCATACTGTTGATTTTGAGCCGCTTTCTTAGAATGACCTATTTTCATATACAATCTCCTAATTATCAAATTTTAAAATTAGCATCTGTTCAAAGTTATTGTTTTTATTCTTCTTTCCACTTACCTGGTAATTATGTTTTCTTTCAATTACTTCTACGTTTCCGAAATCACTAAAAGCTTGAGAAATTTCAGAGATACTAGGTGTAGAATTAGAATTGAGACTCAGGACTAAATATTTAGTTTTATTTTTGAAAGAAGAGACTATCTTTAGGATTGATTCTAAAAATGTTTCTCTCTTAGTTAAATCTATATAACTAATTTCCTTACCAAATAGTCTGTCAAAGGATCCATAAAAGGATTCGTACTTATTCATAGTACCAGGATAAGGTGGATCTAAATATACTAAATCAACTGGTTTGATGGTGTCAGCAAGTTTCAGAATATCTTCTTGATGTGAGGTATTATTTAATCCATTATCAAAAACTGAAGCATTGTATGATGAAAGATTTTCAAGAATATGTTGTGAAAACGGAACATTGTGATATGCTCTACGACGCCCGTATTTCTCATAGGAATAATCCTCATCTCTTAATTTAACGATATTATTCCACGGAACATTCATTCGTGAATAGGGCAGTTTTCTAATCATTGCACGACGAATCAGTGATTGCATAATGTATTTCTTATTGCCATCTAAAGACTTTGAATATTCTACTAACTTTGCTAACTCATCAACTTCCTCTGGGAAATATAATTTATTCTCAATCCAAGAGTATTGTTCACGAACTTCTGAAGTAATCTGAATAGATAATACTTTTTTTATCTCTTCTTCATCTAACTGCTCATCTTTATTCTCAATAATAGATTTTGCCACTACAAAAGACGAATACAAGACATCATTTGTAATGACTTCATAGCCTCTTTTTTTTAATTCATAAGAAACAGAGCAACCACCAGAAAAAGCATCTAATACTATTCCACCCTCAATCGGAAAGTTATCAACGAGCCAAGTAACTAATTTTTCTTTATTACCAATGTAATTAACTTTTGGATATTTTGTAGTCACTTTATTTCTCCTCTAAACTTCTTTTTACCTCAGTTGCAATTGCATAGCTTAATTTGGGTGGAACTGCATTACCAATTTGTTGTTGAATGTTTATACTGCTACCTTCAAAAACAAATTCATCTGGAAAGCTTTGTAAACGTGCTAACTCTCTAGGTGTTAAGGCTCGGTTTTGATTGTAGTGAAAAACCTTTCTCATATCTCCAGTTACTGTAACAGCAGGTTGATTACTGTCATAACGGATGTATTTTCTGATATCTCCAGATTTCGGCCGAATTTCAATTGGAATACTATTTCGGTCTCCGCCATCTTTAACATAAGACATTTTTTCAAGCATTTGCTGACTATGTTTCATAGCAAAATGATTGGGAACTTCACTCTCTTCTCCACTTTGTAACGGAGGTAAATCATCAATAGCTTCTTTCACGGTCATATAATCAGACAAAGTTTTTTCTGGATAAAAGAAGTCTTGTCCTAGTGTTCCTACAACAAAAATTCTTTGTCTTTTTTGAGGAACTCCATAATCTGCAGCCTGAAGAACTTGATACTGGACTTCATATCCAATGTCCTCAAATGATTTCTTTACTTCTTCAATTGTTTTACCTTTATTATGACTTGCCATACGTGCAACATTCTCCATTACAAAGACCGAAGGTTTCAGAAAGGATACAACTCTGACAAATTCTTTAAATAAATAGTTTCGCTCGTCCTCAACGAAAGTTCGACCGATGTTGCCCGCAAGACTAAATCCTTGACAGGGCGGACCACCAATAACAACATCAATCTTTTTCCCTTCAGAAAGTTTCAAAATTTCCTCATCGTTAAGAGTTTTAATATCAGCTACAATCAATTTGTTTTGAGGGAAATTTCTTTGATAAGTTTTAGAGATTTGTGGATCATATTCTACCGCAAATACATTCTTAAAACCAGCTTCTTCAAATCCTAAGCCTAATCCTCCTGCTCCCGAAAAAAGTTCAACATAATTCATGATTTTCTCCAATTCATAAGCTGTATTTTAGATTTCAATTTTAATTTTTTCGAGTACTTAAGAGAAATCTGTGTTTCTCCCATTATACCAGAAATTGAATTTCTTTAACAACGTAAAAATTCTCTTTTATAGCATCTGAGTAAACACCTTCAAATACTGATACTTCTTAACCATCTTACTTTCATCGCTCATTTCAATTTTGAAGCAGAAATAGTAATCTCGTCCGTCTTTGCTATTCTCCTTATTGAGTTTGAAATAGTTCTTTTGGCTCATGGCCATTTCTCTGAGTATATCATCAGTGAGGAATGTCAATGGTACATCCATAGCTGAATACTTGTAGAAGTCCTCTTCAAAACGAATATAGTCATCTGAAAAATAATCCATCTGCAGTTTGTTTTCATACAGCTCTTTTCTAGTCATAAACTCCCTCCTCCCACAGCCGAATTTCTAGGATATCTGCAACCTCTATCAACCTATATCCCTCGTTTGTCCTAATAGATAGAGTCTGAGGTGATAACTCTCTCACCACACCGATGATAGTCGCCTTCTGCTTCTTTTCCTTTACCACAAAACTTCCCTTAAGTTGACCAACATAAAGCTGAGAAAGTAAATGTAGTTTCTCAACTGGGTCCAAATCTATCGAAAAATCAACACGGTTTTTTTCTGCACTGAGCGAACTGGTGTGTTCTGAGAGGTAAAATCCCATCCACTTCTGCATACCTGGATCTTGATAATCTCGCGCAGATTGAAAAGGTAAATAAGAACGATCAATCATTGTAATCCATCTAATCCTCCAGCAGAATGTCCCCCAATCAGCTTGCTTCTGGCAAGACTCCTAGAGGCTTCTTCCAGTGCATTGGCTCTTAAAAGAGAAGTAAAACCAAATTGTTCCCGAATGGAGTCAATGGCCGTCTGGAGCCTTTCTTCTTTTTCTAACTTGTCAACATCATCAAAGAGGGAAATCAAGCTAAAGGACTCATCCACAAAGCCTGAATAGTTGACTCCGACACTTCTGACCGCTCCAGAAGTGTATTTATTATAAAATAACTTCAAAACATGATCTGTTAAGACAGCTGTATTATTGGTCGGTTCGACCTTCATTTGTGTGTGAATAGACGGCCTAACTTCCTGTTTAGAGAAACCGACATAGATAGAGACAAGGGTTGTTTTCTTTCCAGACCTTCTCAATCTAATAGCCACCTGCTCCGCCATTTCTCGAAGAATAATTTCAATATCCCGTAGCTTCACGTAGTCTCTAGGTAGGATTTGAGAATTTCCCAAACCTTGGGACTTAGCTTTATAGGGCTTATGAACATTACTCTCATCAATCCCGTTAGCATGAAACCACAAACGCAGACCAGCCTGACCGAGAACTTTCTGTAGCTGGTCTGGATTGCTGGTAGCCAATTCTTTGATGGAACAAATCCCCAAGGCATTCAAGCGTTTCTCCATCCGCCTGCCAATCCCCCAAAAATCCGTCATCTTGGGAATGGACCAGACCTTCTCTTCCACATCCTGGTAAGACCAGTTGGCCCTCATGGTCGGAGTGTGCTTGGCTTCATTATCCAGAGCCAACTTGGCCAGTAAAGGATTGGCATTTGACATGCCCACTGTAGAGTAGATCCCTGTCTGCCTCCAAATATCCCTCTGCATACGAGCAGAAAGCATATCCAGCTTGTCTTTGCGAGAGAGACTCTTATCTGGGATGAAATAGTTGAGCGAACTAGTCAGGTCAATAAAGCCCTCATCAATAGAGTAAGGATAAATATCATCTGGACTGCCATAGTTTTGAAAGATTCGCTGGATTTCCATATTGACTGCGATGTACTCATCCATCCTAGGTGGCACAATCAAGGTCACTTGAGCCCAATCTTCGATGTAACGAACATAGTCTGAGTCGGTAGGTAGTCCTTGCTTTCGAGCATTGTAATAGGAAAATTTGCGGGTCTTGATATCAAAGGGCAGATCATAGGCTCGACCAACATTTGACTTGCCAAAAATCTTCTTAAACATGGGAGAGGAGGCTAGGATAAGACCAGTTGAATTATCCGCGCGACTCATGACACAAAGCGAGGTTTTCAGCGGATGCAAGCCCCTTTTCACACACTCAACACTGGCATAAAAGGATTTCATATCGACAAAGGCGATGTCACTTTTAGACTCTCGGGAATAATCAAAGTAGCCCATAGGCTAGCCCTCCATCGGCACAAAGTTCCCAACGATAATCCCCACAATCCGAGGATCTTCCTCATAGGAGATGAAAATGTCCTTGTATTTAGGATTGATAGAGACTAGACGCAAGCCATCTTCCTCTCGATAAACCCGTTTGATATAGGTCTGGTTGTTGCAAACCACTGCATAAACCGCCCCATCATAGTCAAATCCTGTCTCTCGAATCAGAGCTACTGAACCATTTTGGTATTTAGGTTCCATGGAGTCCCCAGACACCCATGACGCAAAATCATGAGCCAACTCCTCATTAAAGTAAACCGTATCAAAATTCTGATCATCGTAGACCGAAGCCCCAATCCCTGCTGACATGCGTTCATAAACACGGTACTCGTAGAGACGCTCTGGAATAGCTGTTACTTTTTGGGCTTGCTCCTCTTGAGATAGGTTGCGAGCATAGAGAACAACCTTCTCCTGCCCTTGCTTGGAGAGACTATGGTAGAGACGGACAATCTCGATCTGAGTAAAATATCCTTTTGGTACTTTTAAAATATTCTCTAGCTGGGCTACCTTCTCCTTAGACGGTTCTTTTATCCCACGTTCCCAAGCTGAGTAAGCCTGGAAACTAATCCCAAGTTGCTCTGCAATTTCCTTCTGTGTCAGTTTTAACTCTTTCCTACGAGCCTTTAATTTTTCTGGCTGATACATACTTCACCTCCTATTATGATACTTTAATGGACATTATCTCCCTTAGAAAGACTAATCGATACTTGAAGCCATATTTTTAAAATTCAACCAATATAGTTTAGTTTTATTATATAAAAAAAGTAGACAAATGTCCACTAGGAAAAACAGAAACATCGTGAGTTTTATACTCAATGAAAATCAAAGAGCAAACTAGGAAACTAGCCACAGGTTGCTCAAAACACTGTTTTGAGGTTGTAGATAAGACTGACGAAGTCAGTCACATATATACGGCAAGGCGACGTTGACGCGGTTTGAATTTGATTTTCGAAGAGTATTAATCAAACTAAAAGGACCTAGCCCTATACAATACAGAACTAAATCCTTTGAATAAATAATTGATCTAACTTTTAAAATCCCTACAGAAATTCCAGTTTTTCTCTATTTGATACCAGACATTAGTTTTTCAATACGTGGAACGTAGAAGAGTAGGATAATACCGAATACAATCGTAATTCCTCCAACAATTCCATAGTAAGCTACTTCAGTTTCGCTTGTATAAAATTTTACAATTTGAGCATTGATAGCTTGGGCAGCTGCATTACTCAAGAACCAGATAGACATCATTTGTGCTTGGAAGGACTTTGGTGCTAGCTTATTAGTGACTGATAGACCAATCGGCGAAATCAACATTTCACCCACAATCACAATAGCCCAACTCATAATCAACCAGAAAGGACTGACCTTAACATCTGTCCCAAAGAACATCCCTGGTAACATCATCCACAAGAAGGATAAACCCGCCGCAAATAAACCGTAAGCAAATTTCTTAGCGGAGGATGGTTGCTTTTTACCCATTTTCCCCCACAACCACGCAAAAATCGGCACATAAATCATAATGAAAAGGGGATTGATACTTTGGAAAAAGCTAGATGGAAAATGAATCTGATTCCCAAATACATTAAAGTAAAGTTGAGTTTGATCATCCGCAAATAGAGCGAGAACAACAGAACCCTGCTCCTCAATAGACCAGAAGAGTACTCCAGCGATAAATAGAGGAATGTAGGCAAATACTCGAGATCTTTCAGTGGCAGTTATTTTCTGACTAGATAAAATCTTAAAGAAATAGTAGATTGGAATGATTACCGCAATCACTGTAAAGATATTAACAATCATATCCACGTTAAACTGGTGAGTAAAGACTAAACCTATAACCACCAGAATAACCATGACAAGTGTAATCAGCAAGCGTTTAATCAAGGTCTGCTGGTCCTTCTGTGAAAGTGGATCAGTGGGGTAAAGACTTGATTCAGGCAGGTATTTCTTCCCATCCAAAACATACTTCACTAGACCAAAGAACATCCCAATAGCAGCTAATGAGAAACCTAGATGGAAATTGACTTCCTGACCTAGATAACCCACTAGATAAGGGGCAACGAAGGCACCTAAGTTAATACCAAAGACAAAGATACTAAAACCTGCATCCCGTCTATCATCCTCTTTCTCATAAATTCCCCCCACCATATCTGAGATATTGGGTTTTAAAAATCCAGTACCAAAGATAATCAAAGCAATAGAAAGATAGAGAGCCACTTGTCCAAAAGGTGTTGCCAAAGCAATATGCCCTAGCATAATCAGAATCCCACCGTAAAAGACAGTCTTACGACTTCCTAAAATACGGTCACTGACAAAACCACCGATAACCGAGGACAAAAATACCAGCGAGCCATAAATCGCCATAACCGATGCAGCTGTGGTCTTATCCATTCCCAATCCACCATCTTGCACACTATAGTACATATAGTAAAGTAGGATAGCTCGCATTCCATAGTAAGAAAAGCGTTCCCACATTTCTGTAAAGAAGAGGGTGGACAAGCCCATAGGATGTCCAAAAAATGTTTTCTGTTTTTCCATATATATTCTCCTTTAACGATATAATAATTCATTTTACAGAATTTTCAAATAAATGTCAAACAAATCCTGTTTGTTTTAGAAAATTTCTGAAAAAATCACACGTCTCATACTTAATTCCATCATAAAACTCCATTTCAGACTAACTTCCACTTCGGTCAGGCAAGCGAAAGTTACTTTGAAAAATCACCTTTAAAAATTTGCTCTTATTTAGTTGAAAAATGTTTTAAACCTCGAAACATACTTATCCTCTCCTCTTCAGTAAACAAAAAACATCCCTATGCCAAACTTGTAATTACTAAAATACAAGCCAATAAGCATAGAGATGTAAAACTGTTACACATTAAAAAATAATAATTAGCAATCAAAGAATAGAAATTGTGTACGAAATGTCTCAATTAGTTTTCGCTAGTAAATATCATTTCCAACAAACGCCCTCTCAATTCCTTATCCTGATGATGCAAGATATTCATTAACTCATGAGAATTTTTGGCATTGATGAATTGATTTAACAATCTATCTTTTAATTCATATGGAAGAGAAGCCGTCTTTAGTAGTCTGAAAACTTCGTCATTTAGGGATGTCCTTTTATGATCTTTCCATTCAAATCTAGCTGTAGTATTCTTATTTGGCAATTCAATCATAGACACATTCGTTCCTTTAAAATGAATTCTATGTTTTCTATTGCTTGGAACGATACTAGAATCTCCTTGTAATGCTAACTCTACTATTCCCATTTCCCAATCGATTGATAATCTTGTTTTATATCTTTGACCATTTTGATCTTCAATCATTTCAAAAGAATGTTGTTTGCCTGGGAATACATACCAATCTACAACTTCAGGTAAATCAACACCCATATCTATCTCGGAACCAACCAAAGGAATGATTGCACCACTTTTTGCAAACACAGGTATAGTCGAAATGTCTCTATAAACACTTAACTTCACACCACCTGTATATTTTTTCTCTGAAAAGAAGTCATACCATTCACCTTCAGGGAACCATACATCCACTTTTGCAGATTGGAATGCCAAATCCATCTTTTCTACAATGGGAGCCACCATCAGTTCTGTTCCAAAAAAGTATTGATTTGGAACATTATAACTCTCATCATTCTCTGGGTAGAAATAATACATTGGGCTGATTAATGGGGCACCTTCCTCGTGTGTCTGTACATTCATAGTGTATAGATAGGGAATCATCTGATGTCTCAAACGAAGGTATTTCTTCATAATCTTAGATGTTGTTTCTGAAAAAAACCAAGGTTCTTTACTATTAAAAGGACTTCTAGAACTATGTAATCGAGTGATCGGACTAAAAACGCCAAACTGTAGCCATCTGGTTTGTAGCTCTTCGTCATAATCCCCCAGCATGTGCCCACCGATATCATGACTCCACCAACTATAACCGATATTAGATGCTGTCGCTGTAAAATAAGGTTGAAATCTTAAGGAATTCCAACTAATAATGGTATCTCCTGAAAAACCAACAGGGTATCGGTGACTGCCCGGTCCTGCATATCTTGATAAAATCAAACCACCTTCTGCATTTTTACAACTATCCTGATAGTGATAATGGTTTAAAAGCCATAGTGGATCCAACATGCCTTGTGTCCCCTGTTGCCAGTCAATCCACCAAAAATCTACTCCCTGCTTTTCTAGCTCATAATGAACATCTTTAAAGTAGGCTTCCCTAAAAGAGGGATTAAAAAAATCAAAAATAGCAGGTTCTTCTAATTCTACATTTAACCCTAATCGTTTGGCGACTCGAGAATAAGCTTCTTCATAAGCCCGTATACCATCAGCAGGATGGACATTTAAAGAGAGTTTTAACTTTCTATCATGAAGTTGTTGCAATAACTGTTCTGGATTAGGTATTAAGTTTTTATTCCAACTATATCCTGTCCAGCCACTTCCAAAACGAGCTGGAATGTCAGTTATATGCCAATCCATATCTAACACACCGATAGATAATGGAATTTTCTCTGTTTCAAATCTGTCTATTAAATCCAAGTATTCATCCGACGTATAAGGCCAATATCTACTCCACCAATTGCCTAAAGCATATCTTGGCAACAAGGGTGTTGAACCAGTCAAATGGTAAAAGTCTCTGATTGCTCCTCTATAATCATGCCCATAGGCAAAGAAATACAGGTCAATTTGATTTTCTCTCTCAATATAACCAGACTGTTCATCCCAAATAAATCCTTTAGAATCATCCAATAAGGCTATACCATTTCGGCTAATAATTCCATCTTCTAACGAGATTGCTCCATCTGCCTCATCCAGAGTCCGAGCTGTTCCTTTTAACGTTTCAATAGATTCACCAAAATACCAGCGACTACCATATACAGCAAAATTTCCTTTTAATTCTATAAATAAATTTTCGGCGTTAAATTCTCCTTTATTAAAGTGCAAATGAAAATAGTCCGTCATAATATCTAGTACGTTTGATGTCTCGATATAATCTAACGAAACTTGGCCAAAATCTCTATTATAGATAAGTTGTGTCGTTCTATCCTCAAAACTTCCAGTTTGAGAGTATTCTAACCTTACTAGCTTGTCTGTTAATACAGAGATTCGATAAAACTCTCCCTTAAAAATTTTCAATTTGTTTCCCTCCTTTTAGTAAATTTCTTTACCTCATCAAACATTTTATTTGTTATCGTTACATTCATCAATCCACAAAAAGCAAATCCCCCAAATGTAAATACGTAAATAGCTGTTAAAACGCGTTCTGGACTACTAAAACTCATATATAGTACAGAAATATTAAATAAAACCAACATGATCGCTTGTATTGGATTTAACATACAAATTAATACGCTATTTACAATACTATTTTTTAGATTATCTTTAAATAGACCAATATAGGGAAAAATAACACTCATCAAAAGTATTATAACAAATAAAAAGGGCAACACTAACAATAAACTATACTCTGAAAGTAAACTTGAATAGCCCCAAAGACAATAGTTCACATATAAAAGTAATTCTATTAGGAGGATAAACAACCAAATAAAAGTTGACTGTTTAAAATTTTGTCTAAAGATCCGAAAATAATGATAAGCAATATCGGTATCTTTACCTTTTAAAATACGATACCACATTGTCGTAAGAGAAGTTAGTGATGCCCCAATTGTAACTATTGGAATACAACTAACAATAAATAGAGTATTTAAAATAATTAAATCTGTCAAAAAAGTTAAAATTCTAACCACTTTTCCATCTAATGAAAATAATTTTTGCATAATATATTCTCCATAAAATCAATCGTCTTAACTCTATATTTTAGAATGTCAGTTGCACAAAAATATTACCTAAATTATTTAAAAAACATTTCCAAATTTCTTTAAAAATTAGAATAAAGGAAGCGAGATAATTTGATGTTATCAGTCTCGCTTCCTGTAATTAGCTAGTCCCTTGTTTATACAACCAAGAGTTCATATAAAGTATTACTCTTTTACTTCTTTTTGGTAACGATTATATGCTTCCTGTTGAATCTTCATAAATTCGTCCAATCCCATATTCTTAAGAGTTTCTTTGTATGAGTCCCATTCTTTTTCTATGCCACCTTCAACTACCCATTTAGATGCTTGTTGTTTGACATAGGATTCAATACTCACATAGATTGATGATAATTTGTTAAGTTCTTCTTGTGAATAAATCACATTAGGGTAAGCTGGCAACGCAAATTGTTTCAAATCTTGGTCCATCTTCAATTTCAATCCATCACCTTGTGTTTGATCGATTTCTACGCGACTATTGATATCATCGCTTACGTATTTAGGACCAAAATCTCGAAGTGAATTAATCCATGCCCATTCATCAGCTGATTTACCATCTTTAGGAGGTAACACTTTAAACTTATCACCATTCTTTTCAGTAGCTATTCCAAATGATCCATAGAAATTCTGAATACTTGCTTCATCTGTATATAATTTATCCAACCATTTCAATAATTTAGCAGGGTTTTTGCTCTTATTTGTAATCAAAATTTCATTTCGACCATAGTTGTAATGATCTGGATCAGAAAAGACATATTGTTTACCATCCATACCTTTTAAAGCAGGTAGAGCAATATACTCACTTGAATGTAAGCCAAACGTTGCATCTGCTGTCCAACCACTAGAAACACCTACTCTAGATACTCCCTTATCCATACGTTTTGCTACACTCATAGAGGTATCTTCTGTAAAGATTTCCGGATCAATCAAACCTTTTTTATAAGATTCGTGCATTGCTGCAATCCCTTGTTTATAACTTTCTTCTGTACGAAGGTAGACTGATTTTCCATCTTTTACAGACATTTCATATGTATTATCTGCCCCTAAACGATTATTGAACGGAAGAATATATGAGAATGTTGGATCAAAGTTTCCTGCTCCGAATGGAATTTCATCAGAAGCATCTCCATTTCCGTTCGCATCTTTATCCTTAAATTCTTGTAGTACTTTTACTAAATCATCATAAGTTTCTGGAACCTTTAATCCTAAATTATCCAGCCACTTTTTATTAATAAATAGCTGATTAGCTACTGTAGGACGCATCGGCAATTTTTTAGGCAGGCTGTAGATATGACCATCTGGTGCAGTAATCATAGCTTTAATCTTAGGTTCTTTCTCCATAGCCTTAGTTAAATTAGGCATGTTTTCCTTGATTAAATCTTCCAATGGAATAAATAAAGATTGGTTCTGAGCAATTTCTGAATCTGTAAAAGCATTTGAACCTAAAAATGCATCTGGTAAATCTCCACTAGCAACCAACACAGATTTCTTATCTGCCCAATCTGCAGCTACAAGTGTATCCCATTTAACATCGATACCTGCTTCTTTGGCCGAATCTGTTAGAAAACCTTTATGATAATCTTCCCCCCAGTCAGACCAACGAACAGTTGTGATTTTATAAGAATCTTCTCCAGACTTATCGTCCTTATTCGCATTATTGGAATTTGCACAGGCTGTTAAGCCAGCAAGTGTAACTGTTCCTAAGAACAAATATGTAAATGATTTATTTTTCATGTTTTTCTCCTATTCTTTCAAGGCTCCAATCATTACGCCTTGATTAAAATATTTTTGAACAAAGGGATACAACAACATAATCGGAGCGGTTGAAATAACAATTGCTGCATATTTCATCATATCAGCTTTGATACGAAGATCTGATGCAACTTCTCCTGTTGCTTGCGATTGTAACATTTGATTACTAATTAGTAAACGTCGTAAAATTAATTGCAATGGCTGTAAATTTTCATTCGTTAAATAAATTAAAGCATTAAACCACGAATTCCAAATACCAACTGCAGTCCAAAGTCCAATAACTGCTATAATAGCTTTTGATAACGGAACAACTATTTTAATAAAATAACGAATTGTACCACAGCCATCAATTTGCGCAGCCTCCCACATCCCGTCTGGAATACTATTATTAAAGAAAGTTCTAGCAACAATAATATTGTATGATGAAACTGCAAAAGGTATTACCATTACCCAAAATGTATCAATCAAGCCTACATTCTTTACTGTTAAGTAGGTAGGAATCAAGCCACCTGATACAAACATAGGGATTATGTATAGAATACTCATCCACTTTCTACCAACTAATTCTTTTCTAGATAAAGCATAACCAGCTGGAATATTGACTACTAAAGCAACTAAGGTACCAACAACAGTATATAAAATTGTATTTAAATAGCTACGCAAAAATAAAGGTTGTTGAATAAGACGTAAATATCCATCTAATTTCCATTCTCTTGGAATAAACCATACCTTCCCGTTTGCAACATCTGAAGGATTACTAAAAGATGCAATCACTACAAACCATAACGGATAAACAATTAACAGGATGAGGAAAATTGCTAAACCATAGGTAACTATATCAAATAATAATTCAGAGTTTGTTTTTCTTGATTTATGAAACCATTTCACCTTGAGCACTCCTTCCTTTAAAAAAGACCCGTTCTAGTATATCTTTTCGAGAACCAGTTAACAGATAACAAAATTATTAGATTGACTACGGTGTTAAATAACCCTATAGCTGTCGAATAACTATACTGAAAGTTCACCATACCAACTTTATAAACATAGGTCGAAATTATCTCACTTCCTGCTAAATTAAGAGGATTCTGTAATAGTAACACTTTCTCAAACCCTACACTTAATAAACTACCTGCTCTTAATATTAGTAAAATCATAGCAGTAGGCAAAAGTAATGGTAATTCTATATGCCGAATTTTTTGTAATCTAGAGGCACCATCCATAGTTGCAGCCTCATAATATGTAGGATCAATTGCAGAAAGCGCTGCCAGATAAATAATACTATCCCAACCAATATGTTGCCATACATCACTCCAAACATAAACAACCGCAAAATGACTAGGTTTTGATAAAAAATCTGGAATAGTAATTCCAACAGACTTAAATACATTCGCTAACAAACCACTAGTAGGAGATAAAAATAAGATGATCATCCCACACATAACCATTGTAGAGATAAAATGAGGTAAGTAAGTTGTCACTTGAAATATTTTTCTAAATTTCCCAACTCTTAACTGATTACTGATTATAGCTAGTATAATAGGTAAGGGGAATCCTACTACAATACTATAAAGTGAAATTTTTAATGTATTGAACATAGTTGTCCCGAATTGGAATGATGAGAAAAATTGAGTAAAGTACTTAAATCCTACCCACTGACTAGCAAAGATACCATTGGCTGGTGAATAGTCTTTAAATGCAATAATTAGTCCCAACATGGGAATATAGGAAAATAAAATTAATAGCAATATTGAAGGAAAAAGTAATATATATAACGGAATACTATGCTTTAATTTTATTTTATGAAGTTGAGATGCTACTTTCATGTTTTTCCTCCCATCTGATTTTCTACGATTATTTTACACCATATAGAATTCCCTTAATAGAACTTTTTGGACTAGGTTTATCAATTTTTCAGTTTTTTAATTTTAAAAACTATTACTTTTCCGACATCTTGATAAAACATATCTGTTTTGTTACATGATATCATATTTTCAAAGTGCTATAATTTTAAGAGGAGAATAGTATATGAAATTAAATCACGACTTATCAAAAAAACATTCCATTCATTTTTTCTTTAAACTCCTACTTGTACTACTATTGATAAATATTTTAATCAATATTGCTATGAGTAACATAACCAGAAATTTTATTAAAAACCAAAATATAGTACACCTACGTAGTTCAATTGAAATTTATGCTGACTCTGTTAATGAGAAATTGCATTCTGTAGAACGCTTTATGTACTCAACAATAACGCATAATGAATCTTTAGAGAAATTAAATCATGTACAAACGTTTCTTGACTATCAAGAAGATCTCAAAAAAGTTCAAACTAGCTTTACAGAGTTTGAATATCAAAATGAAACTCATATGACATTCTTATTAGAAACCGATAGTACTGATCATTTTATAAATGTCTCCAATCTTTATATTCCATATGAAGATTATCTACTGTTAAAATCAAATCTAAAATCATTGCGTAGTGATATAAGTGAGCGTAAATGGAAAAATGTAACTACTAAAAACAGCGAATACTTAGTTAAATCTGTTCATTACGAAGGAAAAATCATTTATGCTGTCATATCTTCAGAAGATATCCTAAAACCTCTAAGAAAACTTAATATTGGAAATAATGGTAAACTTTCTCTAAAAGAGCCTAACAATATCCCCTCCGAAAACTACCTGATTCATGCTCAAAATGAAAAAACGCATTTACCTTTCGATATTTATGTTTTAGTCGATTATGCCGAAGTCTTTAGAAATATCACACTTTTAGAAGTATTTTTATCAGCCGTTCCTATCATTATCACCATTTTATCAATCATCATTATCCTGTATATTCGTCAGTGGATGATTAAACCAATAACAAGACTCACTGAACGACTCTCTCAACTCGGGGACTCCATCCCCCCTTCTGAATTTTTTATATCTGAAGGTATACTAGAAATTGATAAGGCAAATGATAAACTTAATAAAGTAATATTTGATATGCAAGAATTAAAAATACGGGAATACCATTCACAACTAGAACTTAAGAAGATTGAGCTTAATTATCTTAAGAACCAAATTCGTCCGCATTTCTACTTAAATATGCTATCAATGATTCATAGTATGCTTCAAACAAAAAACTACAAGGAAATTGAAGAGTTAACTATCCTAACTTCAAATTATCTCCGTCATTTATTTATGGCTAATCAAGATTTTTCAGAACTCAAAGATGAAGTTCAGCATATTAAAGATTATTTAGAAATACAACGAATTCGATATGGAAATAGCATCTACTTTTCACTAAACTACAATGATGACCTACAAAATACTCTTGTCCCATCATTACTTTTACAAACATTTATTGAAAACACAATCAAACACGGTTTTTCATTTCAGGATTTATTTACAATTTTACTATCAATAAAAAAAGTACAAACTGAGGACTCAGATTATATTCAGATTTGTATCGAGGATAATGGTCCAGGTTTCTCTGAAGAAATTTTATCAAAACTAAATCAGAAACAGTCTCTAATAACAGAAGATGGACATCATATTGGGATCACAAACACCATCGAACGTTTAAATCTTCTCTATCCTAATGACTATAGTATTGCATTTGAGAATAATGAGGAAGGTGGGGCTAAAATTCTTTTACTTATTCCATACAAGATTATAGATGGAGGTTATAATGAACATCTTATTAGTTGATGACGATCGCTTTATCATTGAAGCTTTACGAGAGAAAATAAATTGGGCTAAACTACACATTGACACTGTTTATGTTGCCTATAGCCTCACTCAAGCTCAAAATATTATTAGAGAGCATCCCATTGATCTCATGATAAGCGATATAGAAATGCCTCAAGGCAGCGGCCTCGAACTCTTATCGTGGATTAGAAATGAAAAATATGATATAAAAACAATTTTTTTAACCAATTACGCCGACTTCAACTATGCTCAAAAAGCAATTGAATTACAAAGCTTCGAATACTATCTAAAACCCATTAACTTTGAAAAATTAGAATTTATTATTCAAAAAGCCATTAGTAAAATTGAGAATCATAACTTAAACGGAAAAAATGATGCACTTTTACAAATAGAAGATAACTTCTGGTATGATTACCTTAGAAAACCTCAAATTTCTCGCATTGATGAGCTAGAAAATATAGCAAGCAAACAAGATTTTATTCTTCAAAAACACCAGTATTTTTTTCTTGCAATTTTAACAATCAATCTTAATGAAGAAGATTATTCTGCAGAAACTCCATCATGGACTTCTCAACTAAAAAGAGAACTTCAAAGAATTTCACAACCTTCTTATAAGCTGATAAGTCTATTCAAGATGGAAAGCCAGGTTGATCAATATGTTTGTCTCTTTAGAGTAGACTCATCCAAACGTAGTGACAAATTGGCATATGAGATTCATTCTCAAATTTCTAATAACTTTAGTAAATACTCAAACATTATATATAAGAGTTGCCATAAAATATACGATATTTTATTTCATACCAAAGAACTCTACACTTATAATGAACAATATATTTCTTATTGGAATACTATTACATGTGTTCCACATAGTTTTCCAACTTCCTTTAAAACAGAAACTCTTTCAATTACGTTTTTAGATACCTTAAGTGAATACGAATTAAGAGAAAAAATTAATTCACTTGCTTATAATTCTCAAATTCCTACTTTCACACTACAACAAATTTTACTAGATTGGACTCAACAAATAGGAATATATCTAGATCAAAATGGAATCTCGGCACATAAATTGTTCCAAAACAGCACTCATGATTTCTTATTCCAACGACGCTTTCATTCAATTGAATCTTTTCAGGATTACTTTGATTATTACTGGTCACATGCTAAGAAATTTGCAACAAACATTGAAAACCAAAAAAATAGTATTCAACGCATCGTCGAATACATAGATCATCACTACTATGAAGATATAAATCGTTCTATATTAGCAGATATGGTTTATCTCAGCGCAGATCATTTAGCTAGAATTTTTAAAAAAGAAACTGGAGAAACTCTTGTTAAATATATAACGGATAAACGCATTAATGCTGCTAAATCTCTCCTATCTCAAACAAATATCTCGATATCACAAGTGTCTTGTCAAGTAGGGTATGATAATTATTCTTACTTTACTAAAATTTTTAAACAAAGGACTGGGCTTTCTCCTGGAGATTACCGTAAAACTTATCAAAACAAAATGTAAGTAATCTAAATCATTGAAATGATAAGTAAAATTCAAGGTCTGTAGTAATTTTTGACATTCTACAGTTTTTCCAAAGATAGCACCATAAACTTATTTGAAATTGCTGATAAGGTAACTTCTTAAAGAGGCAGTTTGAGAACAACAGCCAGTAAATATTTCTAGGATAAAACGTATACTATCAAGCTTTTACACTCCTGATAGTATACGCTTTTTATTTGAATACTTGCTACAAAACCTCACAATATTTACTATTATGACATACCAAAATGGACTATTTTTTAATTACAGAAAAACACTATTTCTAAATACTTAGAAATAATCAAATTAATTAAATATTATTTCTAAATATTTGAAAATAATGTCTATTTGTATTATACTATCTTTGAGGTATCTATTATGAACTATATTAAAAGACCACATTATTTAGATTTTTTAAGAAGACATCGTGACCGACAAATCATTAAGGTTGTGAGTGGAGTTAGACGAGCTGGTAAATCTGTGCTTTTTCAACTCTATAAAGAGGAGTTACTAGCAACTGGCGTAGACGAAGATCAGATTATATCTATCAATTTCGAAGATTTGAGTTACTATGACCTGCGACATTTTCAAACATTATTTACTTATATAAAAGAGCAGTTGGTTAGCGAGAAAACATACTATATCTTTTTAGATGAAATTCAACATGTTGAAAAATTTGAACTGGTAGCAGATAGTCTATTCATCTTGCCAAATGTTGACCTCTATTTGACTGGATCAAACGCTTACTTTATGAGTAGCCAATTAGCTACAAACTTGACTGGTCGGTATGTTGAGATAGAGGTTCTTCCTTTGTCATTTGAAGAATACCTATCAGGTCAATCTCTCTCAGAAAATCTGAATACAACAGAAATTTTTAACAATTATCTCTTTAGTGCTTTCCCTTACCTATTGCAAACATCATCTTACGCTGAAAAAATTGACTATCTCAGAGGAATATATAACTCAATACTGTTAAATGATATTGTAACTAGATTGGGAAATCCAAATCCTACTATTATTGAGCGCATTGTCCGAACCCTTCTCAGTAGTACAGGTAGCTTAATATCAACAAATAAGATTCGCAATACCCTAGTCAACCAAAATGTTTCAATATCCCATAATACTTTGGAAAATTATTTGACAACTTTGACAGATAGTTTACTTTTTTATTCCGTTCCACGTTTTGATGTAAAAGGTCGAGCATTATTGCAACGCTTAGAAAAATATTATCCCGTTGATTTAGGTTTACGACATCTCTTATTACCAGACCACAAGGAAGACATTGGGCATATCTTGGAAAATATGGTATATTTGGAATTAAGACGTAGATATTCACAAGTATATGTTGGTAATTTAGATAAATATGAGGTTGATTTTGTTGTTGTAACTGATCTTGGTCACTACGCTTATTATCAGGTCAGTGAAACAACACTTGCTCCAGAAACACTAGAAAGAGAACTTAGACCACTAGAAGCCATTAAAGATCAATTCCCAAAATATCTATTAACAATGGATACGATTCAGCCAACAGCCAATTACAATGGTATTGAGAAGAAAAATATCATAGATTGGTTACTAGAAAAGTAGATAAATATAAATCATGCAGCTAATTAGATTTGCAACAGTCTGTTATCAATGATTCTACCCAAACCTTAACAATATATAGTAAATTTAGAACACATTATCTAATATAGACACTTGAAAGATAAAATGGAATCTTTAACTTCTAGAAGTACTATTATTACTCAAAATGATGAATCTCCATAGAATTAATGAAACTATAAATCAAACGGAACTATAATGAAAAAGAGACCAAGCAATCAGGATTTAAAATCCTAAAAAACGCATAGTATCAGTGTTGAACTGAACTCTTTCCTCCGAGCTTTTAATTTTTCTGGTTGATACATGAAGTCACCTCATATAATTAATAGTTCTAAATTTGCCTTTCTCCTTGCTTCTGTATCAGATAGTTTTTTTGCTATCCCACACATAGGCTAAGGATCTTCCTTTATCATAAACAAGCCACACTTTAAAATACTTTATCTTCCTGATTTCATCCCATCGTGTCTGATCAAGTAATTCTGGTAGTTCTTGACTCGTCACGATATTGGTTAGTTTCAATCTCTTTTTTAGCCGTGCTATAAGCGAGGGTTGATATTGATTGAACTCTTCAATCAATATTTCTTTCAGTTTATGAAAGTAATGGTGAAGGGAAGCGTTTTGACCATCTAGGTATTCATCTACTGCCTGTTTTATGGCTGATTCAGAATCCACTTTGTAAACTCTCAACAAGTCAATCAATCGGAAATAAAGTGCCTGTTTTGAAACCTCTAGACTCTCTTTGACCTTTTGAAAAGATTCACAAGCGTAGTAAATCTCGGATAGTAACACAATATCAGGCATGAGTACAATAGCTGAAAATACATTGCCTTCTCTCTAGGATAGATTCTTGGTTATCCACCGACTCTGTAAAATACGAACCATCGTGTTCCAAGATAAAGTGACCTAATTCATGACACAAGGTAAAGTGACGCTTGGTTACAGGATTATCTTGTTCGTAGGAGAAACTCGTCCCTAGTTCATCAATAACCGTCAAACCTTCAATTTTATGATTTGAAAAGTGGTGACCGATTACTTGAATGTTATTCTCATGAATACAATAGTCGAAATAATAGTGAAAGTGATAGTTCAGAGTTGAAATTTCTTCATCTTTCATAAAGGGATAAAGAACTTGTTTTGTGATATCACTTACTCTTGAATATAATTCATCCAACGAACAGTACCTCCTTTAAGTAACAATTTATAGCAGCTAAACCAAATAGGTTGAGTTTATTATACAAAAAAAGTGGACAGTTGTCCACAAGAATAAGTTATTCCAAAGAAAAATAACTGGAGTATTTAAAACTATCAAATCCACTTACACTGACATTAACAACTAATAGCAATTTTTCATAAGTTCTTTACAACTTATAATATGTAGATTAGTATGAAATATGATTAAAAGGCAAAGTTATAGCTACATATAGAAGGAAAGAGACTCTGTTATTACAACGACTACTAATATCTTATCGTGAATAAGCAAAGAACACTCTGATTTATTTGAATTAAGTGAGTAATATGTCAGATTAGCTTCCAAAATTTTATTTAATTAGATTCTATTTTTATTTCCGCTGGAATTTGTCCAGTAATAACTAGTTCATTAAACCATTGATCTACATTATCGCTTAGAGCCAATTTATCTTTTTTATTAACACCATAATTCAAATAAGGGTAGTCCAGGAAACATTTTTTTAGCACTTTTCTAACGAGATCATCTAAATCAGTAACCATTGATTCTCTTTTATCCCTTGAAGTTTCATCATACTTCATTGCCGATCC
This sequence comes from Streptococcus mitis, assembly GCF_002096845.1. Lineage (GTDB taxonomy): Bacteria > Bacillota > Bacilli > Lactobacillales > Streptococcaceae > Streptococcus > Streptococcus mitis_A. The sequence continues at coordinate 95,211 of NZ_NCVK01000058.1, read as the reverse complement.
ATGTATAAAGTTAGAGCGATCATTATACGCAGATTTAATTGTATTATAAATTTTTAGCCTATCAAGCGAATCTTCACCAATAAACCAAGCGACTCTCTCTGAAACTTTATGAGTATTTTCGCCTTTTACAGATAAAATACATTCAAGAATCGAAACATAGCCTGCTATTTTTGAAGTAATTGTCCAGTCCGAACGTATGGACATAATAAAATTAATTACTCTATGATAGCTTGGTATATTCGGATAAGATTCATATATAGGTTCCTCATTTTCGTACTCCTTTATCTCAGCGTTTTGAATAAATTTTTTTATTAGATTATACCAATTTTCTACTTCTTTCAAATCAGATGAGCTAAACTCAGTATCGCGTTGTTTAGCATTTGATAATACTGGAATTGTATAATTGTAATATGCTCTAGGAAAATCTGGATTCGACTCAAAGTCTTCATAATAAGGTAAAATATTTTTAAAGTTTACCGAATTATCTTTCACAAACCACATTGCGACCAGTAACAAATGGACCTCTGTAGCAAGTTGTCTGTATATCATAGTAAGATTTTCATCAGTTGGTTTAATGTCTATAAAATAATAAAGATAAGGATAAGTCTTTAGACCAAATAATGGTTCCAGTCCAAAAGTATGTGTAAAAATAGTTCCAACTTCGATACCCAAATCTTCGTCATCTAAAAAATGGACATTAAATATTTGATTTATATAGTCATTATCCTGACATATATTAAAAACTAATTCTCCATCATCATTTTTCATTTTAAAATTCTCTTGAATAGAGTTTTCCAACCTAAATCCATTTAAACCAATAAAGAATCTTGTCATATCCATTAGTTATATTCTCTCTTTCGCATTTTTATTACAAATAATTGACACCATTTTTATAGCATAGTAATTAAGATTAATCCTTATTTTCCCTATTATCAAAAGCCTTCTTTCGTTCTTCCATAAACTCAATCAATTCCTTCTTGAAGATCTCTTTTTCTTCTTCGGTCAATCCTTTTGAGTTCATACGGAAAAGTAATTCAATATTGTCTAATTCATCTGATTTTTCTTCTGAGTTTCCAACTAGGTAATCAACGGACACATTTAAAACTTGTGCAATCTTAACAAGATTTTCTTGTGTTGGTTTTTTTACTCCGCGTTCCCATGAAGCATATGCTTGTTGGGAAATATCTAATTTTTCAGCTATTTGAGCTTGTGTTAGTTTTACTTGTTTCCTTAGTGTTTTCAAGCGTTCTGCTAATTCCATATGTGACCTCAAAAAAATATTTTAAATTTTTGCAGAAAATAGTTGACAACAACAACTAATGGTTGTATAGCGATTGAAAATAATAACCTTATCTTCAAGGCTAAATCCCGATCATTGACAATTAAATAAAAAGTGCGTCTGACAACCAGATGACTAATCATCAGAACAACACATAAACTTCGTACCTTTATTGTAATTGTTTTGGAAAGAAAAGTCAAGTCCCTAAATGGTTGAAGTGAAGATATAAAACATTTGGTAACTTTGTTTAAAATCTGTACTATATACCATAAATTTATTATAATATGCTTTTTTAAAACTAAGCAACTATATTATGGATAATGCAAGATTCCATAGAATGGGTAAGCTAAAGCGCTTATGTGAATAATTTGGGCATAAACTTTTACCACTTCATCCCTACTCACCTGAGTACAATCCTATTGAGAAAACATGGGCTCATATCAAAAAGCACCTCAAAAAGGTATTACCACGTTACAATACTTTTTTTAAGGCTCTTTTGTCTTGTTCTTATTTCAATTGACTATAATTTCCCTAAAACAATAAGGTAAACTTTGAGGTGAACTTTTCAAAAAAACACGAAAAAAGCACCCATAGGGTAAACCCTTGAGTGCTTTGAAACGTTGATATAATCGTATTGATTAACGTTTTGAGAATTGTGATGCTTTACGAGCTTTCTTAAGACCTGGTTTCTTACGTTCAACTTTACGTGAGTCACGTGTAAGAAGTCCTGCGCGTTTCAATGAATCGCGGAAGTCTGGGTCTACTTGAAGAAGGGCACGAGCGATACCGTGACGGATAGCTCCTGATTGACCAGCGTATCCACCACCTACAACGTTAACGAAAACGTCGTATGAACCTACAGTTGAAGTAACTGCGAATGGTTGGTTGATAACAAGACGAAGGTCAGCGTGTGGGATGTACTCTTCAACATCTTTTTTGTTAACAGTGATTTTACCAGTTCCTGGAACAAGGCGAACGCGTGCAACAGCGTTTTTACGACGTCCAGTACCTGCATATTGTGCTTGTGACATACTTTATTGTTCCTTTCCTTAGATAAGTCCTGAAATATCAAGAACTTCTGGTTGTTGTGCAGCATGAGTGTGCTCAGCTCCAACAAATACTTTCAACTTCATACCTTGAGCGCGTCCAAGAGTATTGTGTGGAAGCATACCTTTAACTGATTTCTCGATCAAACGTACTGCATTTTTAGAACGAAGTTCACCTGCAGAGATTTGTTTCAATCCACCTGGGTGGTTTGAGTGAGTGTAGTAAATCTTATCAGTTGCTTTTTTACCAGTCAATTTAACTTTTTCAGCATTGATAACAATCACAAAGTCACCTGTATCAGTGTGTGGTGTAAATGTTGGTTTGTTTTTTCCGCGAAGTACGCTAGCAACTACTGCAGAAAGACGTCCAAGTGGTACATCAGTTGCGTCAACTACGTACCATTTACGTTCAACTTGGCCTGGTTTAGCCATAAATGTTGTTTTGTTCATGATTTCTCCTATATATAGTTCGATTTTTGTTTACGGTGATGGGTGTTCCTTCCCATCGAAAAGTATTTGGAAGGTTCCGGGGCCTTTCAAATGGGGTAAACAATACCGCCTACTATAATACCAAATTTCACCCCTAAAAGTCAATAGATATGAAAAATATTTTTCTGAATTCCACTCTTTTTATCTCTAAAAAACCTCGCTTTCGCGAGGCTCTTCTATTTATAAGATAAGGCACGTCTAAAGGTTTTCCAAATCCCTAAATCATCCGTTTGAAGGACTAGACTAGCATACATGCGTCCGATAAATCCTGTTGCTACCACTGCAAAAATCACTGTAATAGTAAGTGAAATCCATGCTTCTGCTCCCCCTGCATAGCCATTAATGGTTCTAAATGGCATAAAGAAGGTCGAAATAAAGGGAATATAAGAACCAATCTTCAAGATGAGATTGTCACCAGCTGCACCTAGAGCTGTCACTCCAAAAAAACCACCCATAATCAAAATCATCAAAGGCGACAAGGCTTTCCCTGAGTCCTCAGGACGAGAAACCATAGATCCTAGGAAGGCTGCTAAAACTACGTACATAAAAAGACTGATCAAAATAAAGAGCAATGTATTCAGTGAGAATGCATCTCCCAGGTGATCTAAAACACCAGACTGAGCCAAGAATGGCAAATCTTTAAAGAGCAGAATGGCTGCCAGACCACCTACAACATAAATCCCAATATGCGTTAAAATCACCAGAAACAGAGCCATCATCCGCGCATAGAAATAGTGACTAGCCCTTATGCTAGAAAAGACGACTTCCATAATTTTGGTGCCTTTTTCACTGGCAACTTCCTGAGCCGTGACACTAGCATAGGTAATCAAAATCATATAAAGGAATAAACCAAGCCCTGCGGCCGCAATGGTTTGAACAATTTTTTTGTTTTCCTTGGATTCATCAATTTTCTCCGTAAAGTTAACTGTTTGTTCCAAGCGTTTTTCCTGTTCTTGTGACAAATTGGCTGCCGAACGATTGAGTTGATCTTGAAGCTCATTTAACTTGCTCGTTACTCCTAGCTTAATAGCAATCTCGATAGACGGCCTTGAGGACGCTGTCCTCTTGGTCAATGGTTAGGTAACCCTTGATTTTCTCATCCTTGATAGCAGCCTGGGCACTGGCTTCATCCTGATAATCAAAGTTGGTACCATTGGTACCCTTGAGCCCTTCTTCCACAGATGGCACAGTTGTTACTACTGCTATCTTACTATTCTTGGCCATAGAAGACCCTTGGAGATAGCCAATTCCTACAGATAAGGCTAAAAAGAGGAACGGCGAAATCACCATAAAGAAGAAACTCCACGATTTGACATGTCGAAGATAGGTTTCCTTGATTACAACCCACATATTTCTCATACTTCCACCCCTGATTCTAGTTTAAAGATTTCATCGATTGTTGGCGCTTGTTGATCAAAGGTTGCGATATACTGACCCTGAGTCAAGATTGGGAAGAGTTCCCTTCCAGCGCTCTCATCCTCTAAGATTAATTTCCAACTGCCTTGTTTAGTCAAGCTCACCTGTTTGACATGAGGAAGATTTTCCAATTCTTCCTTGCTTCGTTCACTTGAAACAAAGAGACGCGTTTTCCCGTATTGATTGCGGACATCCTGAACTGGTCCATGCAAGACCACACGGCCATCTCGGATCATGAGAATATCGTCACAAAGCTCCTCGACATTGGTCATGACATGGTCAGAAAAGATAATGGTTGCCCCACGTTCTTTTTCTTGAAAAATGACTTGCTTGAGCAATTCTGTATTGACCGGGTCCAATCCACTGAAAGGCTCATCCAGGATAATCAAGTCTGGCTCATGAATCAGAGTAATAATGAGCTGAATCTTCTGCTGATTTCCTTTTGACAGACTCTTAATTTTATCTGTCAGCTTTCCTTTCACTTCCAACTTCTTCATCCATTGAGGGAGTTTTTCCTTGACCTCCTTGGCATCCATACCTTTTAGAGTCGCCAAGTAGCGAACTTGTTCAAGGACTGTCAATTTAGGCATGAGGCTGCGTTCCTCAGGCAAATAGCCAATCCGAGCGTACGTTTCCTGACGAATATCCTGATTATCTAGACTGATTTCTCCCTGGTATTCTAAAAATTTCAAAATACTGTGGAAAATCGTTGTTTTACCAGCACCGTTTTTCCCGACTAATCCCAAAATACGACCTGGTCGCGCTTGAAAGTCAATACCAAACAAAACTTGCTTGGATCCAAAACTTTTCTCTAGACTTCTTACTTCTAGCATCTTTTACCTCCGAAATGTCTTGCACTCATTATACTCCTTTTTGATAGCCTTTACAATGATTTCTGTCCATTTTTATCATTCTCATTTTAGTAAAAAAATCTTGGAATACTTTGAGCTATGAGTACATTATACAGTAGCAAACTTCAATTTATCTTCTCTGCTCCTCAACTGTCCATTTTTGATCCTAAATTGTTATTTGAACAGTAAAAATCCACCCCGAAGGATGGATTGATGAGTTAACGCACTTCTGCATTCACTTTTTCTTCGAGAGAAGCTTGGATTTTTTCCATATAGCGTGCGACTTCTTCGTCCGTTAAGCTGTCTTCTGGATTTTGGAAGGTCAAGCTATAAGCCATTGACTTCATACCAAGTCCCAATTTTTCGCCTGAGAAGACGTCAAAGAGTTTGATATCTGTCAAACGTTTCACGCCGGCAGCTTGGATAGCATCTATAACTTCTTGGTGAGTCACTTCTGCCTTGAGGAGAAGGGCAACGTCACGGCTGACTGCTGGGAATTTCGTGATTTCTACAAATGGAGCAGCAGGTTGAAGGGCAGCTTCGATGGCTGAAAGGTTGAGCTCAGCTACATACGTTTCTGGAATATCGTAAGCCTTAGCAGTGACTGGATGCACTTGGCCAAGGAAACCAAGAACTTGGTCACCGAGTGAAATCATAGCTGTACGACCTGGGTGGAGGCTTGCAATCTCAGCCGTAGCTGTATAGGTCACTTCTAGTCCCAAGCGAGTAAATAGGGCTTCAAGGATTCCCTTAGCATAGAAGAAATCAACTGGAACTGCTGCTGTTTGGAAATCTTTTTCAGCAACCAAGCCTGTCAAGGCAAAGGCAAAGCTATTAATCTCATTTGGAAGTTCTTCTTTTGGATTACCTGTTTGTTCAAAAACTTTTCCAATCTCGTAAAGGGCCAAGTTTTTATTCTTACGAGCTACGTTATAAGCCACCGTATCAAGGATACCAGAAATCATATTTTGACGGAGGACAGAACGATCCACGGTCATTGGCCACATGAGTTCAGTAAGGTTACTTGGTTGAGCCGTAAACTCAACTGCTTTTTCAGGAGTTGTTAGAGCGTAGGTGATGATTTCTGTCAAACCTGCCCCTTCAGCGATGGTACGAACTTGACGGCGAAGTTTTTGTGTCGCAGTCAATTCACCAGCTGTACCATCGTCTTTTGGAAGGCTGGTTGGCAAGCGGTCATATCCATAGATACGAGCGATTTCTTCAAAGAGGTCTGCCTCGATAGTGATATCCCAGAGACGGCGTGGGACGCTGACTGTAAAACTGTCTGCATTTCCAGAAAGACCAAAGCCAAGACGACGGAAGACGTCTTCTACATCCGCGTAAGAAAGTTCTGTACCAAGGACACGGTTAACATCAGCAAGAGTTGAAGAAACTTCCACATCTGAAGTATTAAGCTGGCCTGCTGAAACGATGCCCTTACGCACCGTCGCACCTGCAAGATCAGCAATCATGCTAGCTGCCGCATCAAGAGCTTCGTTAACAGTTGCCACATTGATCCCTTTTTCAAAGCGAGAAGAGGACTCAGAACGAAGGTTAAGACGACCGCTAGTCTTGCGGATTGATTTTCCGTTGAAGACTGCAGCTTCAAGGACGACACGACTAGATTTTTCAGAGATTTCTGTTGCTTGACCACCCATAACACCGGCAAGGGCTACTGGCTTGTCAGCGACAGTGATAACTAAGTCATTCACCTCTAAGTCACGTTCTTCACCATCTAAAGTCACCAATTTTTCACCAGCACGCGCTTCACGTACACGGATGTCACTCCCTTCAAAGGTGTCCAAGTCAAAGGCATGCATAGGTTGACCAAAGTAGAGCAAGATGTAGTTGGTCACGTCCACTACGTTATTGATTGGACGGATTCCTTCGTTCATGAGAAGGTTTTGCAACCATTGTGGACTTGGTGCAATAGTCACATTGTCCAAAATACGAGCTGCATAGTAAGGTGCCTTGTCTGTCTCAATGCCCACAGAAAGAGCATCTGCTGCAGCTTGGTCAGTTTCTGAAAGAGTAAATTCTTTAAAGTTGACCGCCTTGTCATAGATAGCTGCCACTTCGTGAGCCACCCCACGCATAGAAAGAGCGTCCGCACGGTTAGGGGTAATTGAAAGTTCGATAATTTCATCATCCAAGTCTAGATATGAGAAGACTTCCTCACCTGGAACAGCTTCTTCAGGCAAGATTTGAATGCCATCTGCGAATTCCTTCGGTACAACTGAATCAGAAATCCCCAATTCACCAAGCGAACAGATCATTCCAAGTGACTCTAAGCCACGGATTTTCCCTTTTTTGATCTTGTAATTGTCAGCGATGCGAGCTCCTGGAAGAGCCACCATAACCTTGATACCAGCACGCACATTCGGTGCACCACAGACGATTTGACGGGGTTCTTCTTCGCCAACGTTAACCTGACAGACATGCAAGTGAGTTTCTGGAACATCTTCACAAGACAAGACCTCACCGACGACAATTTTTGAGAGACCAGCAGCTGGTGATTCGACACCTTCTACCTCGATCCCTGTAGTTGACATTTTTTCAGCCAACTCTTGTGATGGCACATCAATGTCCACCAATTCTTTTAACCATTTATAAGATACAAGCATAATTTAGTTTTCCAGAATGACAGTTGTCACTCTAGTTCTTTTCCTTTCCTATCATTTCAATAGAAGAATCCTCTTCTTACCTTAATTTCTTTCTCAGTAACCAATCCGTATCTACTTTTTGACCAACCATAAAATGATGTTGGTTAAATTTTTCAAAACCATATCGATTATAAAACGCTTGAGCTTTTGTATTATGCTCCCAAACACCTAACCAAGCCCAGGAAAAACTATTTTTTGTAGCAAGTTCAAGAGCAAATTCAAACAGTTGCTTACCGAATCCAAATCCTTGGAATTTTTCTAGCACATAGAGGCGTTGAATTTCAAAAGCATCCTCTAATTCTCTCTCAGTCTGAGCACTTCCCCAGTTGACTTTGAGAAAACCAGCTATCTCCTCTTCATGCATAATGAAATAGGTTTCGGATTCTGGATTTTCCAACTCAGTTGACAAAACTCTCAGACTATAAGCCTCTTCAAAGTATTCCTGTAACTGCTCTTCCGTATTATCATGAGCAAATGTTTCACGAAAGGTTTGTTTGGCTATTTTAGCCAACACCTCAACATCTGCCTTTTCTACTTTTCTGATCATTATTTAAACTGTTCTGAGAAGCGGACATCTCCTTGGTAGAATCCACGGATATCATTGATTCCGTAACGGAGCATAGCTACACGCTCTTGTCCAAGACCAAAGGCAAATCCGGAGTAAACAGTCGCATCGATACCACTCATTTCAAGGACACGTGGGTGAACCATACCGGCCCCCATAATTTCGATCCAACCTGTTTTCTTACATACGTTACAGCCTTCTCCACCACACTTGAAGCAAGAAACATCCACCTCAACAGATGGCTCTGTGAATGGGAAGTAAGAGGGGCGCAGACGGATCTGACGCTCTTCACCGAACATTTTTTGCACAATCAACTGAAGGGTTCCTTGAAGATCTGCCATAGAGATATTTTTCCCAACAACCAAGCCTTCAATTTGGTGGAACTGGTGACTGTGGGTCGCATCGTCTGTGTCACGACGGAAGACACGCCCTGGCGAAATCATCTTCAAAGGACCTTTTGAAAAATCATGGGCATCCATAGCACGCGCTTGAACTGGAGACGTGTGAGTACGGAGTAAGATTTCTTCTGTGATATAGAAGGTGTCCTGCATATCACGAGCTGGGTGGTCTTTTGGAAGGTTCATACGTTCAAAGTTATAGTAGTCTTGCTCCACTTCAAAACCATCCACGACTTGGTAACCCATTCCAATGAAAATATCTTCGATTTCTTCACTGGTTTGTGTCAAAACGTGACGGTGACCAGTCGCAACTGGACGACCTGGAAGGGTTACATCGATACTCTCGCTAGCCAGTTGAGCTGCGACTTTCTTTTCTTCCAAGAGCTTAGCTGTTTCTTCAAAAGCAGCTGTCAAGACATCACGAGCTTCATTGACGTGTTTCCCAATGATTGGACGCATCTCAGCAGAGACATCTTTCATCCCTTTGAGGATTTCAGTAAGCGAACCCTTTTTCCCAAGGACTGAGACACGCAAATCTTGCATCTCTTTTTCATTTTCAGCAGTAATCTGCTTCAAGCTAGCCAGCGTTTCTTCACGAAGCGCTTTTAATTGTTCTTCAATAGTTGACATAATTCCTCCATCAGTCGCTCGTAGATAAAAAGAAAACCACATGCCAAAAACTCCACTCGGAGCGTTGACACGCGGTACCATCCGTTTTCATCTGACAAGTCAGACCTTCATTTCTAAATCCATGCGCAAGTGAATTCACCCAGCTTTCATATAGAGAGCTTGCAGTCGCGGCTCTCCTCCCTGATATACTTCCCTTGAGTTACTAGTCTTGCGGATTTCTATTCAATTACTACATAGTTTATCAGATTTTTAGTTAAAAAACAAGTTAGATTAGACTAATTTCAGTATAAAACTCGTTCCTTTTTCCGTTGCTCCATCTTCCACAAATCCAAGCGACTTGAAACACCTCCTAGAAGCATGATTGTAGGTGTAGATTTCCTTGACTCTCAATTCTTTCCATCCTTTTACTCGAGCCAATTCAATCAAAGTACTTAGAATCTTTTTCCCAAGCCCTCGATGTTGGTAAGCGGGATTCCCAATCACAATGGGGAGATTACCCTGAGATAGTGTAACATCCCCAATTGGAAACCATTCTCCCTTCTCCTTGACTTCAATCCAAAAAAGTTCACCATGCTGATCCAAATGAGAATACATAGCTTCCAAAGTTTCTTGACTATAAGGTCTCTTCACACCATCTACGAGGTGAACCAAGTTCACATCCTGATACCAAGCAAAAGCTTCTTCACAATGATTGACCTTATAATAAGGAACAAGACGCAGTGCATTATCTATTTGTAGGGTCTGTTTCATCTGCTTTCCTTTTCAACAAAAGAGTTGCTGCTTGATTAAAACCATCACACCAGTTATACCATTTTGCTTCATACTCATCTTTAGCTAAGATATGATTTTTTAAATCCAGAACAGAGTAAATTTTTCTTTCTTCGCAGGCTTGCGCATAGAGATGATATAGTTCATCACCACCATCTCTATCCCACTCAGCAGAAATCGTATCCCTACCTGCCAATAAAGCCTGATAAGCCCTGTGATGCCCATCTGTAATCAACAAGCAATCTCCAAATGCAAGAATACTGATTGGATCGACTTGGATTGTTTCTGCCGACTGGTAAAGCATCTGAATATCTTGCAACTTCTTTTCTGATAAGTATAGTTGAGTCGGATGAAGATCTGCTATATTGACTTTCATTTCTTTCTCCTCAAAGGAATTTGATACTCACTTCTGCTTGCCTTTAAAACGCCATTGGAAGCGGAGCTTATCATAAAAGGGAAATTCGATAAACAAGACTCCCAAACCCACACAGAAACTGGCAAGAACGTCTGATGGATAGTGAACTCCCAGATAGACCCTTGATACCAGCACACTGACTAGGTAGAGAGCTAGCACGATTTGCACGATTTTTCTCCAGACTGGATTTTTCATCCGTTGACTGAGAATGACAATCAGAGAGCCAACCATCAAGGTTACAGCCAGAGAATGGCCGCTTGGAAAGGAAAATCCCTTCTCCTCAACCAAGTGTAAAATAGCTGGTCTCGGGCGCTGGTAGATATTTTTAAAGGTCACAATTAAAAGACCTGCCAAAGTCAGATTTCCCAGCATGAAGAAACTTTCTATCTTCCACCGCTTACGATAAAAGACAAAAGCTGTAATGACAACCCAAGTGATAATCACTGGAATATCAATCAAGCGTGTGATGGCTCGGAAAAGAATAGTCAAGTAATCTGGCAAGTCTCCTCGAACGACAGTCTGTATCGGTTGGTCAAAACCGACCAGCGTTTCAGGGTAAAATTTGACCATGTAGCCAAGAATAACGAAAAGTAAAAGGGCAAAACTGCCCTTCATTAAAAATGTTTGTTTATCTCTCATAATGTTTTAAGGTTGGTTTCAAGAGAACATACAACAACCAGAATGAAACGGAAAAGATTACACCTTCAATCAAGTTAAAAGGTAATACCATAGTCATTAGGTAGTTGGAAAGTCCCAAAATTTTTCCAATATCAAAGTTAGCAAACTTAGCGTACAAAGGAACAGCATAAACATAGTTGAGAACCAACATAGCCACGGTTAAACCAATAGTCCCAGCTAGAGAGCCTAGTAGGAAACGAAGGGTTGTCCGTTCCTTTTTCCAAACCAAAGCAAATACGATGACAAAAACTCCCAAAGCTACGATATTCATTGGCAAACCAATGTAAGTATTCACTCCCTGGCTGTTAAGAAGCAATTTCAAGAGTGAGCGAAGCAAGAGAACTCCTAGAGCAGCAGGCAAATCCATGACCACTAAGCCCACAAGGACTGGCAAGATACTAAATTCGATCTTGAGGAAGGATGCCGCTGGCAAAAGCGGAAAGTCAAAGTACATCAGTACAAATGAAATGGCTGATAGAATCGCAATGGTCGAAAGTCGACGTGTGTTTGTCATAACAGGTTCCTCCAATTTTCTATAAAATCAGAAGAAGTTAGAAAGGATTCCTCTATCTATTCTCACTTTTTATATCCCAAAAGCTCCCCCTCACTCTATTAAGGAAATTCAAGCAAGCGGTTACAATTCGGCTATAAATCTATCAGAACAGACAAAGCTATTCTTTCGTCTTCTCCCATCCAGACTATACTGTCGGTTGTGGAATCTCACCACATCAGCTTGCGCTCGCGGACTTCTTTAAAGAGAAGGAAATAGAGATTTTTCTTTTAGACTAGGCGACAAGCTGTAGGCATAACTTCTGGTTAGGCAAAGCTTGTCAACAAAGTATAAAAGGAAAAGATCATTTCCTAGTTAAAGTCACCGCCGGTCGGGAATCACACCCTGCCCTGAAGACTCTTTTATCATAACAAAAAACGCTTGCAAGCGCAAGCATTTTGTTCATTTTCATTTTCATTTTTTATTTCAATTTATCCACTTCATAGGTATGAACGAGCTCAAGACCTGCAAAGTTCTGCTGGCGGAGGGCTTCGTAGACAATCATGCAGACGGTATTAGACACATTGAGACTGCGGACATGTTCATCATTCATGGGAATACGGAGAGCTTTCTCAGGATGTTCTCGCATAAAGTCCTCAGGCAAGCCCTTGTCTTCACGTCCAAATAGAAAATAATGGTCTTCGTTAGTCGATAAATCCACATCAGAATACACTTTCTCAGCAAATTTTGAGATCAGATAGAGTTTGCCCTGCATCTGAGACATGAAATCCTCCAAACTCTCGTAAAAATAAATCTCTAGCTTATCCCAATAATCCAATCCAGCTCTCTTCATCTTGCGGTCATCAATAGGAAAGCCCATTGGCTTGATGATGTGGAGGGGAGAATTGGTTGCAGCGCAAGTACGCGCGATATTGCCTGTATTTTGTGGAATTTGTGGTTCAAATAATACAATGTGATTTGTCATGACTTGCTTCCTTTTACCATTGCAAAAAAATAGCCACACTGCCCGGAGTCAAGCTCAGCAAACAGCGTGGTTAAGGCATCGTTAACTTACCTCACAACAGGTTTGAAGTAAATCAGCGAAACTACTTTCTTAGTATAACACTTTCAGAATCATTGTCAATAGAAACGACTTGATTTTTTCAATTTTTTCAAACTATTTCCAAGGGTTTCTAGGAGAAAATTCTTAAATATCTGCAAAAATTGCTTACTCTTTTATACCTATCTGTGGACTGGGAATGATGATATTATGACCTCGTTATCTCAAATACTGCTGTATGAATCCACTTATTATGAATTTGTAAGTCATTTTCTATAACCCTACTAAAGGTGAAGCCATTTTTTAAAAGCACCCTCTGAGAGGGTAGATTACCTGTTGCCGTTCCTGCAATGATTCTATTGAAACCATAAGTCGTGAAGACTTTTTCTAAAACGAGTTTAACCGCTTCGCTGGCATAACCTAAATTTCTAACATTTTCCCCAATCCTATACCCAAGCTCTGCTGTTTTTCGATTATTCTCTAAAACACTTAAATTGATTCTTCCAACCATAATGCCTTGTGCATCTCTAATAAGATGCATGTAGACATCATGATTCTCTTGTTCCCTTAACAATTCCCTTGTAATTTCTTTAAAACTTTCTAAATCAAAATAGTTAGCTGGTCTAGGAGGCAAATTCCGCTCAAAATACTCTTGATTCTCTTTTTCAAAAAAATAGACGTCTAAACTATTTTCTTCAGACAACAGCTCTAAACTGATCATTACAAATCCTCTCCCATCATTATCTACATTCAAATTTTCCCATGTTTACACAAAATGAAATTAACACGATTTAAATTAAGTACTTTTACTATTTTATATCGTCTCTACATTATGACACTGAACTTAGTTGAAAATGATTATATTTGAATAACTTTGATTTTGTAGTGTAAATTCTACTATAAAGTAGACAAACTAATTCATATTTTGTCAAAAAGTTTCAAGCATACAATTATTAACTTTATTTCTCATACAATCTATCAATAAAAAGTTATAGAATAATTTCTCTTTACTTATCTAATGAAAACTTTGACAATACTATTTCCAAGGGTTGTAAAATCGTCCCTGATTCTGCAAGATAAGTAGTAAACTAGCTACTAAAAACAAGGCTGCCAAAAGCAAGGTAATATAATCTCTTTTTTTCAAAGCCTGATAACTATACCAAGTGCGTTTTTTCTCTTTCCCAAAGCGTCGAAGCTCCATGGCGGTCGCGATGGTATCAATGCGTTCTAGCGAGCTAAAAATCAAGGGAGTAATAATGCGCAGATTGCCTTTGATTCGTTGCATAAGAGAAGCTTTCTTGGATAATTCCATCCCACGCGCTTCCTGAGACATCTTGATGGTAAAGAATTCTTCCTGCAAATCTGGAATATAGCGCAAGGTCAGGCTGACAGAATAGGCAATCTTATAGGGCACACCAATTTGATTTAAACTGGAAGCAAACTGACTAGGGTGGGTTGTCATCAAAAAGATAATAGCCAGAGGAATGGTGCAAAGGTACTTAATGGCCAAATTTAGCAGATAAAAGAGCTCCTGGCTGGTTAGAGTGTAGGCACCGATTCCCTGCCAAATCATACTCCTCTCTCCGTAAAGTCCAACCCCATACTCAGGAGAAAAGAGATAGACCATCAAAACGTTTAAAACGGCAAATACCGTCGCAAAAACTGCTACAAAGGAAACATCTTTAAAACGGATTTCTGACAAATAGAGGAGAAAGACCGAAAAGATGGCAATCAGAACAAGCAGTCTGGTATCATAGCTAATCATGGCAGCCAATGACACGAGAATGAAAAAGAGGAGTTTCCCAGCTCCTGACAAGCGATGAATCACAGTATCTCTATGCTGGTAACCGATTAATTTAGCTTGCATCCTTCTCTCCTTTCTTTATAAAATGCCGTTAAAGCAAGTGGATCCACGTCTAGTTTCTTGGCCAAGTTGAAGATTGAAGTTTCTTTTAGATTGGCTTTTACTAACAGCTCAGGATTGCTCAACAGACTAGCTGGATCAGTATCGGCAATCAATTCCCCATCAACCATGACGAGGGCCCGGTCTGAATAATCCAGCATCAATTGCATATCATGGGTAATCATGACAATGGTATGCCCTTTTTGATGCAGTTCTTCGAGAAATTCCATAATCTCAGTATAGTTCTTCTGGTCTTGACCTGCTGTCGGTTCATCTAAGAGGATAATTTCAGCTCCTAAAACCAAAATCGAGGCAATAGTGACACGTTTTTTCTGTCCAAACGAAAGGGCAGAAATGGGCCAATTACGGAATTCATATAGACCACAGATTTTCAAAGTTTCATAGACTCTCGTTTCAATTTCCTGCTCGTCCACACCTCGCAAACGAAGTCCCAGAGCCACCTCATCAAAAATCATGTTGGTTGAAATCATTTGATTAGGATTTTGCAGCACATAGCCTACTCGTTCCGCCCGTTCTGCAACAGAATCTCCTTTTATATCCTGCCCTTCCCACAGATAGCGTCCTTCAGTCTGAATAAAAGCACTTAGAGCCTTGGCTAGAGTTGACTTCCCTGCTCCATTTTTTCCGACAATGGCAATCTTTTCACCCTTTTTAATATCCAAATGTAGGGACTTTAAAATCGGCCTATCATCATAAGAAAATGACACGTCCTCTAGTCTAAAGAGTGACTGTAATTCTGGGGTTTCTTTTGCTAGTTCATTCTGCAACTGAACCTGACCTTTTGAGATAGACATGTTAGCCAGATTCGCTAATTGTTCTTCCTTGGCTAAATCCACACCCAATTGACGGAGAGTGGTTAGATAAAGGGGTTCCCGGATTCCATTTTGAGTCAATAAATCAGTCGCCAGTAACTGATCCGGACTCCCATTAAAGAGGATACGACCATCATTTATCAAGACAATCCGATCCACGGGGCGATGCAGAACATCCTCCAAACGGTGCTCGATAATAAGTGTCGTCGTCCCCTCTTCCTTATGAATCCGGTCAATCAATTCGATAATATCCTGACCTGACTTGGGATCCAGATTGGCGAGTGGCTCATCAAACAAGAGAATCGGACTCTCATCAATCAAGACACCAGCCAGACTGACTCGCTGCTTTTGTCCACCTGACAAATCCTGAGGACGCTGATACAGTAAAGAAATAAGATCCAGCTTTTCAGCCCATTTATGAACACGGCTTTTCATCTCTTCTAGACTTGTTACATCATTTTCTAGAGCAAAAGCCAAATCCTCTGCCACGGACAAGCCGATAAACTGCCCATCTGTATCCTGCAAAACTGTACTGACCAGATGAGATTTATCGTAGATGCTCATATCAAAGGCTGCTTGCCCCTTGATCAAAAATTCTCCAGACATCTGACCCTTGTAAATATTGGGAATAATCCCATTCAAACATTGACCCAAGGTAGACTTGCCTGACCCAGATGGCCCAACAATTAAGACTTTCTCTCCCTTGTAAATGGTCAAGTCCACCCCTTGCAAGGTCGGTTCTTGTTGTGTTTCATACCGGAAAGAGAAATCCTTCCACTCAATTATAGCTTCTTTCATCTTACTCTCTTCATTCGCTTCTTAGACTTCTATTTTATCATAAATCAAGCCCTTCTTGCAGTCTCTTCTCTTAAAATCTTAGCTCCAAAAAATTCCTATTCTAGCTAGCTTACCTAACTAATCTATAAACATCGAAAAAGACTGGTTGCCCAGCCTTCCCCATCATTTTAATCCTTTTTCAAACTTCCTGCACGAGTTTGAGTTCCTGCATAGGCAAGCAAGAGAAGAGTTCCTGCAATAGCTACAGATACACCATTAGCAATTCCCGCAACAATCCCTTGGGCAAATACTTTTTCTGCAGCTTCTTGATAAATCACAACATCTCCAAGTGGTGCCAAGACACCCCAAACAAGGGCATTTGCAAGTAATTGAATGAGGTTAAAAATAAGAATATCTTTCCAGTCAAAGACACCATTGATCACGCGAACGTACTTTCTAAATAGCCCCACAGCTAGACCAAAGAGACCACTAGCAATAATCCAAGTCCACCACAGACCATAGCCAGCAATAGCGTCCTTCACCGCATGCCCAATTAAGCCAACAAGTAATCCCACTAGAGGGCCAAAAATGATAGACAAGAGGGTCTGTACCGCATACTGAAGCTGGATGCTTGTATTTGGAACAGGGGTAGGAATGTTAATCATCCCGATGACAACAAAGAGGGCAGCCCCAACACCGATAGCAACAACTTGTTTAATTGATTGATTTTTCATCTATATTCTCCTATTTTATGACTCTATTTTCTTTATTTCAATGGTCCAAGATGAACCGACACCCACATTATAGGCCTTGGCAAAAGAGCCTTGGTTGATAGCCAGACCTAAACGATAGAGAGAGTTGATGTAAAGGATTGGTTGCCCAATTCTCACATCTGCAAATGATTTTCCATAGACAACCTGATTTTGATAGACCAGCATATCAGCGTGATAGATAGTCACTTCAAAACGGTCACCAAATTCTGGTTCCAGCTTGTAAAACTCTTCTCGCGTGATAGAGGTCCAAAGCGAACCAAAACGCACATCCAGAATATCAATGGCTCCCTTCACCAGATGCTCTTCAATGATAGTCTCTACGACTGGAAGTTCCACAATCTGATCCACACTGAGCTCTGGCCCCACTTCCTCAAAAGTAATGTGACCGCTGGCTAGTTTAGCACCAGTATAGGCATAGACATCACGACCGTGGAAGGTATAAGAATGCTCTGTATTTTGACGTCTATTGGCTACCTCAGAAATTTCACGAATAGCTACAATGCCAACGTGTTTCTTGATAAAAGAAAGCGTCCCATTATCTGGCGTGACAATATATTGATTTTTTGCAGTCTTGGCAACCACACTCTTACGTTTCGAGCCAACACCTGGATCGACCACCGATACAAATGTCGTTCCCTCAGGCCAGTAATCCACCGTCTGAAAGAGACGATAGCTCCCCTCAAAAATATTATAAGGCGTGATATCGTGCGTCAAATGATGAATTTTTAAGGTTGGAGACTCTTCTAAAGCCACTCCAATCATAGCCGATACCGCACCATCAACCAGACCAAAGTCTGATTGTAATACCAGTAAATTATTATTCATTTTATCTCCTTGTATATCCTTTATCATACCATATTTCAGAGAAAGGTGCTAATAGCTATTTCAATTGATTAGGGTATAGTTTTACCTTATAGCAAAATTCCTACTAAAAGCTCTTGCTATTAGCTAGTAGGTGCATTTTTTCTTGAAAAAAGGTATGATAGTTACATCATGAAAAAGTAGGTTTTAATATGAAAATTATCCTTGTCGGAGGGGGAAAAGTTGGTTTTGCCCTCTGTCGCTCCTTGGTTGCAGAAAAGCATGATGTTTTGCTGATTGAGCAAGACGAAGCTGTTCTCAATCATATTGTTAATCGCTTTGATATCATGGGTATCCTTGGTAACGGGGCCGATTTTACCATCCTTGAGCAAGCCAGTGTCCAGGATTGTGATATCTTTATCGCTCTGACTGAATACGATGAAGTGAACATGATTGCAGCCGTTCTAGCCAAAAAAATGGGAGCTAAAGAGACCATCGTTCGGGTGCGGAACCCTGAATACTCTAACTCTTATTTCAAGGAAAAGAATATTCTCGGTTTTTCTCTTATCGTTAATCCTGAGCTCTTGGCTGCCCGCGCTATCGCGAATATCATTGACTTCCCCAACGCCCTCTCTGTCGAACGTTTCTTTGGTGGACGCGTTAGCCTCATGGAATTCACTGTTAAATCCTCCAGTGGTCTTTGCCAAATGCCCATCTCTGATTTTCGGAAAAAATTCGGCAATGTCATTGTCTGTGCGATAGAAAGAGATCATCAAATTATCATCCCAAGTGGTGACATGACCATACAGGATAAAGATAGAATCTTTGTCACTGGTAACCGTGTTGATATGATGCTCTTCCATAATTATTTTAAATCTCGTGCCGTGAAGAGCCTTCTCATCGTCGGTGCAGGTAGAATTGCCTATTATCTACTAGGTATCCTCAAAGACAGTCGTATCGATACAAAAGTCATTGAAATCAATCCCGAAATCGCCAGCTTCTTTAGCGAGAAATTCCCAAATCTCTACATCGTTCAAGGAGATGGAACCGCAAAAGATATCCTGCTGGAAGAAAGTGCTCAAAACTATGATGCCGTTGCCACTCTAACAGGAGTCGATGAGGAAAATCTAATTACCTCTATGTTCCTTGACAGGGTAGGTGTACAAAAAAATATCACCAAGGTCAATCGTACCAGTCTCCTCGAGATCATCAATGCACCTGATTTTTCAAGTATCATCACACCTAAAAGCATCGCTGTAGATACGATTATGCACTTTATTCGTGGTCGTGTTAATGCCCAGTATTCAGACCTTCAAGCCATGCACCATCTAGCCAATGGCCAAATCGAAACCCTGCAATTCCATATCAAGGAAGCCAATAAAATGACTGCCAAACCTCTTTCTCAACTAAAACTGAAAAAAGGGGTTCTTATTGCGGCCATCATTCGAAAGGGCAAGACTATTTTCCCTACTGGGGAGGATATGTTGGAAGTTGGAGACAAGCTCCTAGTAACAACCTTGTTGCCAAACATCACCAAGATTTATGACTTGATTGCGAGGTAAGAGATGAATAAAAGTATGATTCGTTACCTCCTTTCAAAGTTACTTTTGATTGAAGCTGTTCTTCTTTCGGTTCCTGTGTCTGTCGCTGTCTATTACCGTGAATCGAGCCAAGTCTTTACAGCCCTCTTTTCAACAATAGGGATTCTCGTATTACTAGGCGGTTCAGGAATTTTACAAAAGCCCAAAAATCAACGGATTTATGCCAAGGAGGGAGTCTTGATTGTTGCCCTCTGTTGGATCCTTTGGTCCTTCTTTGGTGGTCTCCCCTTTGTCTTTGCTAGACAAATTCCCAGCGTTATCGATGCCTTTTTTGAAATCAGTTCTGGCTTTACAACTACTGGAGCAACTATTCTGAACGACGTTTCTGTTCTCAGTCGTTCCCTCCTCTTCTGGCGAAGTTTTACCCACTTGATTGGAGGGATGGGAGTGCTTGTTTTTGCACTCGCTATTATGGACAATGCCAAAAATAGTCACCTAGAAGTGATGAAGGCTGAGGTTCCTGGCCCTGTTTTCGGTAAGGTTGTATCCAAACTCAAAAATACTGCTCAGATTCTCTATCTCCTTTATCTAGCTCTCTTCTCCCTCTTTGTCATCATCTATTATCTGGCTGGCATGCCCCTATTTGATAGTTTTGTCATTGCCATGGGAACAGCAGGTACAGGAGGTTTTACAGTCTATAACGATGGAATCGCCCACTATGGTAGCTCACTGATTACCTATCTAGTCAGTATCGGAGTTCTGGTTTTTGGGGTAAATTTCAATCTCTACTACTACCTTATGCTCCGTCGCGTCAAAGCCTTCTTTGGAGATGAAGAACTTCGGGCTTACTTAGTCATCGTAATAATTTCTACAGGCTTGATTAGCCTCAATACTCTCTACCTCTACCCAGGATTTTCCAAAAGCTTTGAAATGGCCTTCTTCCAGGTTTCCAACATCATTACAACAACTGGTTTTGGATATGGAGATATTACCAACTGGCCCCTCTTCTCCCAGTTTATCCTCCTCTTCCTCATGGGAATCGGTGGCTCTGCTGGATCAACCGCAGGTGGACTCAAGGTTATTCGAGGTCTCATCCTTTCAAAAATTGCCAAAAATCAAATTTTGTCAATTCTATCTCCCCACCGTGTTTTGACTCTCCATGTGAATAAAACGGTGATTGATAAGGATACCCAGCATAAGATTCTCAAGTACTTTGTCATCTATGCTATGATTTTGCTAGCGCTTATCTTTATTGTCAGCCTAGATAGCAATGATTTTCTGGTAGTGACCAGTGCTGTCTTTAGCTGTTTCAATAACATCGGTCCTATCCTAGGAACCACCTCTAGCTTCTCAATCTTTAGTCCTATCTCAAAAATTCTCCTCTCCTTTGCAATGATTGCAGGGCGCTTGGAGATTTACCCAATCCTCCTTCTCTTTATGAAGAGAACTTGGTCTAAGAGATAAAATACAACCACACCTTGTCTCTTACAAAGTGTGGTGTTTTTATTTCTGATGAACTCTCACCCACAACTAACTCTCTTTTTAAACCAAGTGAGACACTAAAGATCCTGACTTATACTCTTCGAAAATCTCTTCAAACCGCGTCATCTCTACCTGTAACCTCAAAACAGTGTTTTGAGCAACCTGCGACTAGCTTCCTAGTTTGCTCTTTGATTTTCATTGAGTATTAAGGAATTGAAGATCCCAAAAAACAACCCTCAGTCGACTGACCGAGGGTTCCGTATTTCATTATTCAAGAACTTGATTAGCTCAACGCATCCAAGGCATCATCCATTGAAAGAACTTCGTGGAAGACACGTTGTGTCAATTCAGTTTTTTGTTCTGGAGTGAGGTATTTAGTGTTTACACAGTATCCAGAGATACGTACGATAACATCTTCACCAGACATAATCTTTTCGTAAACATCGTTCAAGTCCATAACGTTCAAGTTAACGTGTTGTCCACCGTTTTCGAAGTAACCATCAAGGATTGTTACCAAGTTATCAACTTGTTCGTCACGAGTCTTACCAAGAGCGCGAGGTGATACTTGTGTAGTCAATGAGATACCATCAGCCGCATAACTAAAGTCAAGGCTAGAAAGTGAGTTCAAGTTTTGCAACCATCCACCTTTAGCTTTATTAGATGGGTTAGCACCTGGTGAGAAGAATTCAAGTTTAGACAAGTTCACAGAACCATCTTCGTTGAGGTATACACCTTTGTGGACTGGTGAGTTACCAGTTTGTTTAGAGTAAGCAACGTTAGATGTGATAGTCAAAAGTGAAACTGTAGCTTCTGCGTCTTTGTAAAGTTTGTGGCTACGTAGACGAGTTGTGTAAGCTTCGATCAACCATTCTGCCAATTCGTTTGAACGAGGATCATCTTCACCCCAACGTGGGTATTCACCGATTGTTTCGTAATCGTAGATGTAGCCATTTTCATCACGGATTGGTTTAACTGTAGCGTATTTGATAGCTGACAATGTATCAACAGTGTTGGCAAATCCACAGATACCGAATCCCATGTTGGCACGTTGTTTAGTTGGCAAGAAGGCCATTTGAACAGCTTCGTAGTTGTACTTATCAGTCATGTAGTGGATGATGTTCAAAGCATCTACGTAAGTGTCAGTCAACCAGTCAAGAGATTTTTCAAAGTTAGCTTTAACTGATTCAAATTCAAGAACTTCGTCACGGATTGGTTCGATATCAAATACTTTGTAGTCTTTGTGTACATCGTCGTAACCACCGTTCAAACCAGTAAGAAGGGCTTTCAATACGTTTACACGCGCACCGAAGTACTGGATGTTGTGGCGTTGTTCTTCATTTTCTGGGTCAAGTGGAGACACACAGCATGAGATACAACTCATTTCACCATATCCGTCTTTAGCCATTGTTGTTACACCTTCGTATTGGATTGAAGAGTGTTTGTGGCTCATGTGCATACAGTAGCGACGGAAGTTGTATGGCAATTTATCAGTCCAAAGAACTGTCAAGTTTGGTTCCGGAGAGTTACCGATGTTGTCAAGTGTGTTCAAGAAACGGTAGTCCATCTTAGTAACACGGTGACGACCGTCGTTACCCATACCAGCCATAGAAGTTGTGATGAAAGTTGGGTCACCTGAGTACAATTGGTCATAAGCTTTTGTACGAGCAAATTTAACTGTACGAAGTTTCATAACGAAATCATCAACGAATTCTTGGATTTCTGATTCAGTAAAGGTACCACGAGCAAGGTCACGTTCTGCAAAGATGTCCAATACGATTGGCACACGACCTAGAGATGTAGCAGCACCGTTGATAACACGGCAGACAGACATGAAGGCGATGTTAACCCATTGGATTGCTTCTTTAACGTTCATCGCTGGTTTGCGAACGTCAACTCCATAAAGGTCACCCAAGCGAACAACTTGTTGCAATGCTTGATATTGAAGATTGATTTCTTCACGAAGACGGATTGTTTCTTCATCGATTTCTTCGATTGCGTTCCAGTCGTTTACTTTTTCTTGCATCAAGTAGTCTGCACCGTAAAGAGCAAGACGTGCGTAAACACCGATGATACGTCCGCGTGAGTATGCATCTGGAAGACCAGTTACAGTGTGTGCGTGACGAGCGCGACGGATGTTTGAAGTGTAGGCACGGAAGATACCGTCGTTAACTGTTGTTACGTATTTAGTAAAGATTTCGTGAACAGCTGGGTCTGGTTCGTATCCATTTTCTTTCAAAGTAGTTTCAGCCATACGGATACCACCTTTTGGCATGAAGTTCAATTTGAAGAGTTCATCGTTTTGGATACCGAAGATAACTTCGTTTTCTTTGTCGATAAATCCTGCTGGGATATCAGCGATAGATGTTGGACGAGTGTCCATTGGGAAACGAGTTTCTTCGTAGTGAGCCTTAGTTTCTTCTACAATTTTTTTGATGTGAAGTGAACGTTCTGTTGGTCCTGCGAGGAAGCTTTCGTCTCCATCGTAAGGTGTGTAGTTAGCTTGTACGAAGCGTGATACACTTGCTTTTTCTTTCCAATCTACGCCTTTGAAGCCTTCCCAAGCTTTGTCAAAAATATCTTGTGCTTCAACAACTGTTTTAACAACCATGTTAATGTCCTCTTTTTTCTTTCTAGTAACAGCCATCTGTTACATTCATGAGTCAAGTATACCATACAGTAACCGATTTCAACAAGTGAAAATTCTCTATTTTTACACTTTCTTTTCTAAAACAGTCTACATTTTATTTCAAACTGTATTATATTTTTGAAAAAATAAAGTCCTTTTTTCTTTTTTTCAGAAAAAAAGGTATAATAAAAGAAAATAAGCAGTAAAAAGGTGCTAGGCATGTTGATTTTTCCTTTGTTAAATGATTTGTCAAGAAAAATCATCCATATTGACATGGATGCCTTTTTTGCTGCAGTGGAAATCAGGGATAATCCTAAACTCAGAGGAAAACCTGTCATTATCGGAAGCGACCCTCGGCAAACAGGTGGACGTGGTGTCGTTTCCACTTGTAGCTATGAGGCTCGAGTTTTTGGTGTCCATTCAGCCATGAGCTCCAAGGAAGCCTACGAACGTTGTCCCCAGGCAGTCTTTATCTCAGGGAATTATGAAAAATACAAGACTGTGGGACTCCAGATTCGAGCTATCTTTAAGCGCTATACAGATTTGATTGAACCTATGAGTATTGACGAAGCCTACTTGGATGTAACAGAAAATAAACTCGGTATCAAGTCAGCCGTCAAAATCGCTCGTCTCATTCAAGAGGATATCTGGCAGGAACTCCATCTAACTGCTTCTGCTGGCGTTTCTTATAACAAATTCTTAGCTAAAATGGCTAGTGATTATCAAAAACCACATGGTCTGACAGTAATTCTACCTGACCAAGCTGAGGATTTTCTCAAACAAATGGACGTGGCCAAGTTTCATGGAGTAGGAAAAAAGACGGTGGAACGGCTTCATCACATGGGTGTTTTTACTGGTGCTGACCTACTTGAAGTTCCTGAAGTGACCCTAATAGACCGCTTTGGCAGACTGGGCTATGACCTGTATCGAAAGGCTCGTGGCATTCACAACTCTCCAGTCAAATCCAATCGCATCCGTAAATCAATCGGCAAGGAAAAAACCTACGGGAAGATTCTCCGTGCCGAGGAAGATATCAAAAAAGAGCTGACTCTTCTATCAAAAAGAGTCGCTCTCAATCTACATCAACAAGAAAAAGCTGGAAAAATTGTCATTTTGAAAATTCGCTACGAGAACTTTTCAACTCTTACTAAACGAAAAAGCCTGGATCAAAAAACGCAGGATGCTAGTCAGATAAGCCAAATAGCCCTGCAACTCTATGAAGAGTTAAGCGAGAAAGAAAGAGGTGTCCGCCTGCTGGGGATTACCGTGACTGGATTTTAAAACCTTGAAGAGCTGCCCCTTCAAGGTTTTTCTTATACAAATAAACGTACAAAACTATAGAGCAACAAGACACCACCAAGCACGATACGGTATTTACCAAAAAGAGTAAAGTCGTGTTTTTTCACATAGCTGGTCAAGAAGCGAATAGCGACCATGCTGACTGCAAAAGCGACTCCCATCGCAACCAAGAGCAAGAACAATTGCCCAAAGCTCAAGAGCTGTCCTGCTTTCACAAATTTGAAAATCTTTAAGGCACTAGCTCCAAACATAACAGGAATCCCAAGATAGAAGGTAAATTCTGTCACAACTGAACGACTGGTTCCATTTAACAAACCACCGACAATCGTTGCACCTGAACGGCTAGTTCCTGGTAAAAGGGCAAGAACTTGGAAGAGACCGATATAGAAGGCTGTCGTATAAGGAAGCTTGTCCAACTCTGTTACACTTGGCTCGATAGCACGCGCTTTATTGCGCTTTTCCAAATAGATAAAGGCAATCCCGTAGATAATCAACATGAGAGCAACAGAAACCATGTTATGGAAGTGGGTATCAAACCAATCATCAAATTTAAAGACGCCAAGCAAAGGCAAGGTCGCAATCAAGACCTTCAACCATAGTCTCCAAGTCTTACGAACTTCCTGTTTGTCCTTAGTCGGTTTAAAGGGATTTAGTTTATTAAAGTAAATCACCATGACTGCTAAAATAGCACCAAGTTGAATCACGACATTAAACATGGACATAAAGGCTTCATTTTGATTTTGGTATTGGATAAATTCCTCTGCTAAAATCAAGTGACCTGTACTGGAAATCGGCAACCATTCTGTAATTCCTTCAACAATTCCGAAGAAGATAGATTTTAAAATTTCAATAAGATACATAGATTACTCCTTTTTTCTATCTTCCATTATAGCATACTTTTTCAGTCTATGGCAGTTCTCTTTAAAAGGCTCCGATACTGCCGCCACCTCCGCCTCCAGAGAAGCCACCGCCAGAACTTCCACTTCCAGAAGATACGGAGTAGGTACTTGCTGTATTTGCGATGCTGGCATAATGGCTCATTTGCGCGCTTGAATGATAAAACATACTATGCCAGCCATAAGCTACATAAAGATTGATATCTGGATTTTCCACTTGAATCTGATGAACCTTCATCAAATGGCTGACCTTGTCCGCATAGCCAAATAGGGTCGCATAGACCAAGAGGCGATTCCAGACCACAATACTTTCCAACTCTGCCTGATCCAATCGTGCAATCTCACGCAACATATTTTCAAAACTGGTCCAGAGATAGTAGACTTCTGCTCCTGCTTCATTTAGAACACCATCACGATTATCTAATCGAAGCTTCCAATAATAGAAAACAGCCAAAACCAAACCTAGAAAACCAAGTATTGGCAAAAGGAGGTAAAGATAGCCATAAACGTCCAAACTGTACAAGAACAAACCAAATCCGATAAATAGGGGTAGGATAGTAGAGAGTCCCATCCCCACTTGCAAGGCCTTTTCTCTACCAGTCAAGGGACGATAATAATCCGGAAGCCCCCAGAAGGAAACTCGACTTCTCACTCCTTCTTGCATCTGGTTCAATACCTCTTCAAAAGATGATTTGAGCTGACGTCCCTTTGCTTGAATCCGTTTTTCATCAGAGACTTTTGCTCTACGATAAAGACTATCAGATACCTTGTAATCCGCAAACAAATTGGAAAGAGTTTCTTCTTTTTTACCTGAAAAAGTTAGATTTAGGCAGTCTTTCTCAAAATTTGACAAACCATCTTCTTTTACCAGCCTCAAGCCAACTGCGTCTCCTTCTGAAATGATAGAGACATTCCCACGGTCTATCACATCTAGCAAGGTAGCTTGAATAAGTTGGTCAAAGGTGAATTTTCCTGCTCCTTTGGTTAGAGGACTCACTTCCTCCAAGGAGGTCGAGTAGACAGCCTCTGATAAAACCATAGGCTCTAATTCCATCGGCGGTTCATAGAGACGATGATTTTTGGCATATTTGACGGAAGGAGTGGTCTTTCTTCTATAAATAAAATAAAAGCAGACACTCAATAACAAGGAGATAGAAAGTATCAAGGGGAAGACCCAAGTAAGGAGTTGTTTACTTTGCTCTTTTTCTTTAACAATAGAGTCTTCTATCTTATTAAACTCTTCTAAACGATTCCCTTTCAAGTCCTGATCCCTAGCGCTAGCAAAATCGGTCCGAGGCCAGTAGGCATGCAATTCAACTCCACGCTTAGCCGGAAGATTGTCCAAACGAATAGTATAATCAAGGTTACTCTTTTCAACCGTTCCCTCTCTAAAGAGTTTCCCTGTATGGAAAAAGAGTTTTTCAGCCCCCTTATCTCCCCTTACATGAAATTCAAACTTTCCAATAGTTCCTGAACTATCTGTTAAAGGTTGCCAATTTAATTCAGCGATATCATCATAAAGGAAAAGCAAATTCTTTAAGTTCCAGATAAGGTCAACTTCAACTGTGTCGCCTTCTTGACCTGGATTATAAACTTTAACAGTATAACCATCTGCTCCTTCTATCACTTCGCTCGTAACATCTGTCAGTTCAGCACCGTTTTTCGCAGCCTGAACCTTTGGATGAGGGTCAATGTCAAATCCACTAGGCATCTTGCCAGCACGTCCAAGTCCCACGATTTGGCCCTTAAAGTCCTCCTCAAACTGATAAACTATCTTTTGTCTGAATTCTGCCGTATTGTCTGCATGAATATACAAATCCCCTTGGTAGGAATTTATCTTGAAATCAATGGCAAAAACAGAGAGTGGCAGAAGGCAAAACAAGCCTAACACTAGTAAGAAAAAAGTTTTTTTCATCAAACAAGCCCCCCTTTTTATCTTTGCTATCATTATATCATTTTTTCTCAAGTAAGGGCTTACCCATATTGAAAAATAAAGTTTTTTTCGATAAAATAGGAGACAGTTATTTTTTAATAGATTAGAAATAGGAGAAATCATGAAAAAAATATACTTATCTATTTTCACAAGTCTCTTGCTGATGCTGGGACTTGTCAATGTTGCCCAAGCCGATGAATATTTACGCATCGGGATGGAAGCAGCATATGCCCCCTTTAACTGGACTCAGGATGATGATAGCAATGGGGCTGTCAAAATCGATGGGACCAACCAGTATGCCAACGGATACGATGTTCAAATCGCCAAGAAAATCGCTAAGGACTTAGGTAAAGAACCTTTGGTTGTTAAAACCAAGTGGGAAGGTCTAGTCCCTGCCCTCACTTCCGGTAAGATTGACATGATTATCGCAGGTATGAGCCCTACTGCTGAACGCAAACAAGAAATTGCCTTTTCAAGCAGTTACTACACTAGCGAACCAGTTCTACTTGTCAAAAAAGATTCTGCTTATGCAAATGCAAAATCTTTGGATGACTTTAACGGTGCAAAAATCACTTCTCAACAAGGTGTCTACCTTTATGACTTGATTGCACAAATCACAGGTGCTAAAAAAGAAACAGCCATGGGAGACTTCGCTCAAATGCGCCAAGCTCTTGAGGCTGGTGTCATCGACGCCTATGTTTCTGAACGCCCAGAAGCTCTGACTGCTGAAGCTGCTAACTCTAAGTTCAAGATGGTCCAAGTAGAACCTGGTTTCAAAACTGGGGAAGAAGATACAGCTATCGCCATTGGACTTCGTAAAGATGACAATCGTATTAGCCAAATCAATGCCAGCATTGAAACCATTTCAAAAGACGACCAAGTTGCCTTGATGGATCGTATGATTAAGGAACAACCTGCCGAAGCTACAACAACTGAAGAGACTAGCAGTAGTTTCTTTAGCCAAGTTGCTAAAATTCTTTCTGAAAACTGGCAACAACTCTTGCGTGGTGCTGGTATCACTCTTTTAATCTCTATCGTCGGAACCATCACAGGTCTCATTATCGGCCTTGCCATTGGTGTTTTCCGTACTGCTCCACTATCTGAAAACAAAGCCATTTACGGCCTACAAAAACTAGTCGGCTGGATTCTCAATGTCTACATTGAAATTTTCCGTGGTACACCAATGATTGTTCAATCGATGGTTATCTACTATGGAACTGCCCAAGCTTTCGGTATCAACCTTGACCGTACACTAGCTGCTATCTTCATCGTTTCAATCAATACCGGTGCCTACATGACTGAAATCGTCCGTGGTGGTATCCTGGCAGTTGACAAGGGACAATTCGAAGCTGCGACTGCTCTTGGTATGACTCATAACCAAACCATGCGTAAGATTGTCCTACCTCAGGTTGTCCGCAATATCCTACCAGCAACTGGTAATGAATTTGTCATCAATATCAAAGATACATCTGTATTGAACGTTATCTCTGTTGTCGAACTTTATTTCTCAGGAAATACCGTGGCAACTCAAACCTATCAATACTTCCAGACATTTACAATCATCGCCGTGATTTACTTTGTCCTCACCTTCACCGTAACACGTATCCTACGCTTCATCGAACGCCGCATGGACATGGATACCTATACTACAGGTGCTAACCAAATGCAAACGGAGGATTTGAAATAATGACACAAGCAATCCTTGAAATTAAACACCTCAAAAAATCCTATGGACAAAACGAAGTGCTAAAAGACATTTCTCTGACTGTCCACAAGGGAGAGGTCATCTCTATCATCGGAAGCTCTGGAAGTGGGAAATCGACCTTCCTACGCTCCATTAACCTCCTTGAAACGCCAACTGATGGACAAATCCTTTATCATGGACAAAACGTCCTCGAAAAAGGCTATGACCTCACGCAATACCGTGAAAAGTTGGGGATGGTGTTCCAATCCTTTAACCTCTTTGAAAATCTCAACGTGCTTGAAAACACAATTGTCGCTCAGACAACTGTCCTTAAACGCGAACGTACAGAAGCTGAAAAGATTGCCAAAGAAAACCTAGAAAAGGTCGGCATGGGAGAACGCTACTGGCAAGCGAAACCAAAACAACTCTCAGGTGGTCAAAAACAACGTGTGGCCATCGCTCGTGCCCTTTCAATGAATCCTGACGCTATTCTCTTTGATGAACCAACATCAGCTCTCGATCCAGAAATGGTTGGAGAGGTCCTCAAAATCATGCAGGATCTAGCTCAGGAAGGCTTGACTATGATTGTCGTAACCCACGAAATGGAATTCGCCCGTGATGTCTCTCACCGTGTTATCTTTATGGATAAGGGGGTGATTGCTGAAGAAGGCAAACCAGAAGACCTCTTCACCAATCCTAAAGAAGACCGTACAAAAGAATTCCTTCAACGTTATCTCAAATAAAAAGAAAAGGCTGCATCAATCGTGCAGTCTTTTTGCTGTCCTCATACTCTTCGAAAATCTCTTCAAACCACGTCAGCTCTATCTGCAACCTCAAAACAGTGTTTTGAGCAGCCTACGGCTAGCTTCCTAGTTTACTCTTTGATTTTCATTGAGTATCAAAATGAAAAGGCAGACCTTATTCAAGAATCCGCCATTATCCAAAGATTAATCTTCAAATTTTTCATGATTTTTTTCATAGAAATCAATTAAACCTAGAGCTGTTTCAAATGAAATATTTTTTACTTTTGCACGACCCTGCGCTAGAGCAATGATAGACATTTCACGCGCATTCGTTTCTTTAGAGATACGGTAGCCTGTGATTTTCTTATCACGAACCCAGCCAACAACTGATTCTACTTTTTCAAAGTTTGACTTAGCCATGTTCTTCTCCTATTTTCTTCTTTACGTTATATTATTCTATACGTTTTTATGTCTTTTGTCAATAAAAAAACATATATTCAATAAAATAAATGATTCAGAATCTTCTTACTTCCTTTTTAAAGCCGATAATATATAGGTTTTTGCTTACTATAACCCATTAGTAAGCCCCTAAAAAACAATTGCATTATTAAACTTTAAATTCGTAAAAATATTCATACAAACTAAATACTAGTTTCTCAATAGGATAGACAGGATTTACTATTTCATTCTATACGTTCCTTTTAAATCAACAAGTCCACTAAAGATAGTCTTTCACTCCACACTATCTCTAAACTATTCCGTTTTCTTTCTCCTTCTTTGGTTCCTTTCCTGTCCTTATCTATATCTTATTTATTTCACAACCGGTACTACTTACTTTGTCCAATCTTGCACCTTCTGATTACACACCCGCTTCCCAGCTAGTCATTTGAAAACAGCAGCACTTGCCGTTTCATGTCTAGCACTATTGTTTATCTCACGAGTTTTTTCAGCCGACTTACCTAGTAACCATCTCACAAACATTGATTATTTTTTCTATTTCCTATTATATTTAGTGAAAGTTCAAATTAGGGATATATACAATTGGGGATTTCAAAAAATTTCCTTATATAGTAAGTAATTCTGTCGCCTCAATATAAACAGAATCAAACATAATAGGTGCTATAGTGAGTTGTAGTAGAAATAGCACGATAGATTTCCTAAGTCCATAGGAATCGCCCCCTTTCTTCATCCTCATTATAACACCTATACATCGGTTGTGCAAATAATATGATATTTTTTTATTAGTCCTCAGACAAGCATATTATATAGCGTTTCATTACCATTTAAGTTAATATAAGCTGGATCAAAACCTTCCATTCGACGAATCAATCCTGCATAATCATGCTTATCTGCTAAAGCTATCCCAATCAATACAGGCCCTGTCCCCTTGCTAGCTCGTTTGATATACTCAAATCGTGTGATATCATCATTTGGTCCCAGGATATCATTTACAAACTCACGCAGAGCACCTGGACGCTGTGGAAAATTGACCACAAAGTAATGCTTGATACCATCATAAATCAAGGCACGTTCTTCCATTTCTGGCATACGGTTGATATCATTATTTCCTCCAGAAATGATACAACAAATGGTTTTCCCCTTGATATATTCAGCTAAAACCTCTAGAGAGGCGATACTAGCTGCTCCAGCAGGTTCTGCTACAATCCCTTGCTTAGAGTAGAGGTCAATCAAGGTTTCAGAAATCAATCCCTCATCGACACCTACCAAAGTTTGAACATGTTGACGAGTTGCTTCATAGGTCAATTGACCTACCTTTTGTACAGCAATCCCATCCGCAAATTTGTCAATTTCTTTGAGTTTAACAGGTCCACCAGCTTCAAAGGCAGCCTTCATGGAACGCGCTCCATTAGCCTCTACCCCAATGACTTCAATTTCTGGACTTGTTTCCTTGATATAGGTAGAAACCCCAGCAATGAGACCACCGCCGCCAACAGGGACCAAAACAGCATCAAAATCAATCGACTCTTTTCGAGCCTCTTCTAAAATCTCATAAGCAACTGTCCCTTGACCAGCTTGAACATGGGCATCATCAAAGGGATCAATAAAGGTACGATTTTCAGAGACTGTAAATTCTTGAGCTGCTTTAGCTGAGGCATCAAAGGTATCTCCAACTAGTTTAATGGTCACGAAATCCCCACCAAAAAAGCGAACCTGCCCAATTTTTTGTTGCGGAGTAGTAATGGGCATAAAAATAGTAGCAGGAATTTTCATCTCATTACAAGTATAGGCAACTCCCTGCGCATGATTTCCCGCAGAGGCACAGACTACCCCACGCTCACGCTCTTCCTCGCTGAGCTGAGAAATAGCGTAATAGGCACCACGAATTTTAAAAGAGCGAACACGTTGGGCATTTTCCTTTTTCAAATAAATCTTAGCACCATACTTCTCCGATAAATAATGGTCATAATCAAGCGGTGTATTAACGACCACACCATTCAAGACCTTATGAGCCTTGATTATATCTTTTGAACTTAACATCATTTTCTCCTAGACTATTTCATACTTATCTCAATCCATCCTTTTAAAAAGAGATGAATTGATTATAAAAGCGAGTTAGGTCCCCCCAACTCGCCTTCAACTTGATTTCTATCAATTAGTTGTAGATTTTGAATGCATCGTCGTCGTTTTTACCAACGAATGGCATTGCTTTACGCAATTCTGCACCAACTTTTTCAATTTCAAGGTTAGCTGCTTGTTCACGGTAAGCAGTCAATTTTGGACGTCCAGCTTTATAGTCATTTACAAAGTCATTTGCAAATTTACCATTTTGGATGTCTGCCAAGACAGCCTTCATATTTTCTTTAACTTGCTCAGTGATTACACGTGGACCTGATACATAGTCACCGTACTCAGCAGTGTTTGAAATTGATTGACGCATTTTCTTGAATCCACCTTCGTAGATCAAGTCAACGATCAATTTCATTTCGTGAAGAACTTCAAAGTAAGCCAATTCTGGAGCGTATCCTGCTTCTGTCAAAACTTCGAAACCTGCTTCGATAAGGGCAGTCAAACCACCACAAAGTACAGCTTGTTCACCAAACAAATCTTCTTCAGTTTCTTCTTTGTAAGTTGTTTCAAGAAGACCTACACGAGCTGCTCCAACACCTTTACACCAGTCCATAGCAATGTTTTTAGCATTTCCTGTTGCATCTTGGTATACTGCATAAAGAGCTGGAACACCAAATCCTTCTTCATAAGTACGACGTACCAAGTGTCCTGGTCCTTTAGGAGCACACATGAAGACATCTACATCCGCAGGAACTTTGATAAACTCAAAGTGGATATTGAAACCATGAGCAAATCCAACTGCGTTTCCAGCTTCCAAGTTTGGAGCGATTTCTGCTTCGTACAATTCTTGTTGGATTTCGTCTGGTGCCAAAATCATGATAACATCAGCCAATTTAGTTGCTTCTGCTACTGTGTAAGTGTCAAATCCGTCTTCTTTTGCTTTGTCAAAAGATTTACCTGGACGTACACCGATAATAACGTCACGACCTGAATCACGCAAGTTTTGAGCATGCGCATGTCCTTGTGAACCATAACCGATAACGGCGATTTTTTTACCGTCAAGTGCTGCTACTTTAACATCTTTTTCGTATTCCATTTGAACTGCCATAGTTTTTCTCTCTTTTCTATTATTTATTGCCTTTTAGGCTGGTTTAACAAATTTTAGTTGGATTTTTAATCGCGGGTAAATCCAGTTGCACCCGTACGAGCAATATTACGAATACCGTATGGTCGAATGACTCGCAACAGGGCTTCACTCTTTTCAGCATTTCCTGTCATCTGAATGGTAATTGAGCTTGGTGCTACGTCTACCACCGTTGCACGGAAAGGTTGAATAATCGCTAGAATCTCAGCTCGCTTCTCAGCTGGTGCTGACATCTTAACCAAAATCACCTCGCGCTCCAAATGAGGCTTGTCTGTAATATCACGAATACGAATCACATCAATTTGACGATTGAGTTGCTTGATGATTTGCTCGACTTCATCATGTGAAGCTACATCAATAATAATAGTGATCCGCGATACATTCGGATCTTCTGTTGCTCCAACAGAGATGCTTTCGATATTAACCTGACGACGAGATAGGACACCTGTAAAGCGATTGAGGACTCCTGAACGATTTTGTAGTTTTGCTGTTAACATTCTACGCATGGAACTTCACCCCCAACATCTCATGATTACTCTTACCAGCTGGTACCATCGGTAACACCTGTTCCTTACGAGAAATATCTACCTCGATTAGCATAGGAACATTCTCAGTGATGACTTCAAGGTCTTGATCCAAGGTCTCAGGATTGTCAAACTTATAGTTTTTAATACCGTAAGCTTGTGCCATCAATTGGAAATCTGGAAGGGTATCAAAGACTGACTCTGATGTTCTACCTTCATAGAAGGATTCCTGCCACTGGCGAACCATTCCAAGTGAGTGGTTGTTCAGCATAACCACCTTGATTGGCACCTTGTAAATGTTCAAAATAGCCAATTCTTGGTTAGTCATTTGGAAACCACCATCCCCAACAAACAAGACTACTTCCTTATCTGGGTTAGCAATTTTAGCACCGATTGCTGCTGGAATTCCAAATCCCATCGTTCCCAAACCACCTGAAGTCACTAACTGACGTTCATTTTGGTAGGGATAATACTGGGCTGTCCACATTTGGTGTTGACCAACGTCTGTTACCACAATGGCATCACCATTCGTCAACTCACCAATGCGTTCAATAACGGCTTGAGGTTGAACCACACGCTCTTTCTTATCATAAGAACGAACGCGGTTCTTGTCTTTAGTAACTTTTTCAATCCATTTCTCAGTATTGTTATGAACGGTTGGTTCGGCCAGCAACATTTGCAAGGCTTTCTTCGCATCTCCAACTACAGGAATATCCGCGCTGATAATCTTGCCAATCTCGGCTGGGTCAATATCAATGTGAGCAACCTTGGCATTCTTAGCGAAGGTCTTAGGATTTCCTGTCAAGCGGTCATCGAAACGGCAACCAATACTAATCATAAAGTCAGCTTCCGTCATGGCAATATTAGCTGCGAACGACCCGTGCATACCTCCCATTCCAAGGAAGAGTGGATGACTCGTTGCAATCGTTCCTTGTCCCAAAAGGCTGGTTACCACTGGAATTTGATAGCGTTCTGCAAATTCATTTAATTCTGCCGCAGCCTCAGCATAACTAATTCCACCACCAGCTAGCAAGACTGGCTTTTTAGCCTTGGATAATTGCTTCAAGATTTTCTTGATTTGCATATCATTTGGCTCAAGAGTCGGCTGATAACTTGGTAGGTTCACTTCTGGTGAATAAATGAAGTCTGTTTCTAAAGCAGATACGTCTTTAGGTAGGTCAATGACAACTGGCCCTGGACGACCTGTAGTTGCGATATGGACAGCTTCCGTAATGATACGCGGAATATCAGCTGTCTCACGAACTTGGTAATTGTACTTAGTGATTGGCATGGTAATTCCCACGATATCTGCCTCCTGAAAGGCATCTTTCCCAATCCCTGCTCGCGCCACCTGACCTGTAAAGACCAAAAGGGGAACGCTATCGCTCATGGCATCTGCAATCCCTGTAATGGCATTGGTTGCTCCTGGTCCACTAGTGACGACGGCAACACCCAACTTTCCAGTTGATTTGGCATAACCTTCAGCTTCGTGCAAACAACCTTGCTCATGGCGTCCTAGAATGTGGCGAATGCCTTTAAAATTATATATCGCATCATAAAAAGGCAAGACTGCACCACCAGGATAACCAAAGATGGTATCAATTCCTAAATCACGAAGTGTTTCCAAAACTAGGTCCGACCCCGTCTTAGGAGACTCTAAACTGATTTTCTCCATTGTTCCCCTTTCTCTTCTCTTAAAAATAACTTGTTACTATCATACCATTTTTTCAAGATTTTTCAAGAGAAAAGAAGAAATTTTCTGAATTTTCTATTTTAACGTTTTTTTATGAATATTATTTTTGTTTTTATTTAAAAGATAGCGATTTCATTATTCAAAAAGAAAAAAGAACTGATTTCTCAGTCCTTCATTAATCTTATTCCACACTAAATAGGTATGGGTAAACTGGTTGTTGGCCTTGGTGGATTTCGACTTCAACGTCTTCGAATTCTTCTGCGATTTCTTGGGCAATTTCATTAGCAAGTTCTTCACTTCCGTCTTCACCGACATAAAAGGTTACAATTTCACTATCTTCATCCAACATATGTTTCAATGTTTCTGTCAAGGTTTGGTGCATATCAGGGTTTGACACAAGAATTTTCCCATCAACCATACCAAGATTATCGTTTTCATGGATTTCTAAGCCATCAATCGTTGTATCACGCACAGCTGTTGTGACGCTTCCGCTAACGACATCGCTAAGGGCTACAGTCATACGCTCTTGGTTTTCTTCGATGGACTTGCTTGGATCAAAGGCAAGAAGGCTTGTCAAACCTTGTGGTAAAGTACGAGCCTCTACCACTACTGCTGGTTGCTCCAAAACTTCTGCTGCAGATTGAGCTGCCATGAAGATATTCTTGTTGTTTGGTAGGAAGATAATGTTACGAGCGTTGACCTGTTCAACAGCCTTGATAAAGTCTTCTGTTGAAGGGTTCATAGTTTGACCGCCTTCAATAACATAATCTACACCTTGAGAACGGAAGATATCTGCTAGACCTTTACCAGCCACCACAGCAATCAAAGCATACTCTTTTTCTTCAGCCGGCTTGCTCACTTGAGCCGCTTCTTTTTCAACCTGTGCTTCGTGTTGGTTCCGCATATTATCAACTTTTACCTTGACCAAGCTACCATATTTGAGACCTTCTTGCATAACCAGTCCTGGATCTTCTGTATGGACATGGACTTTGACGATTTCATCATCGTTGACAACAAGAAGAGAATCCCCAAGTTCATTCAAGTAGTTACGGAATTCGTCGTAGTCAAAATCTTTAGCATAGGTTGGACCTTGTTTAAGGGCTACCATGATTTCAGTACAGTAACCAAATGTGATATCCTCAGTCGCTACATGACCAGCTACAGACTTGTGGTGCTCCGCATTGATCATTTCACTCATATTAGCAGGAGTAGCTACAAAGTCCTCAGATGCAATATATTCACCAGTAAGGGCTGAAAGGAAACCTTCATAGATGAAGACCAGTCCTTGACCACCTGAATCCACAACGCCAACTTCTTTCAATACTGGAAGCATGTCTGGTGTTTTAGCTAGAGCTGTTTTAGCACCCTCTAAAGCTGCACGCATTACTTCAACAGCGTCATCTGTTTGCTCAGCTTTTTTCTTAGCACCGATAGCAGCTCCACGTGAAACTGTCAAAATCGTTCCTTCAACTGGTTTCATAACGGCCTTATAGGCAACTTCCACACCTGATTGGAAGGCAAGGGCCAAGTCTTGACCTGTTAACTCGTCTTTATCCTTGATGGCTTGTGAAAATCCACGGAAAAGCTGAGACGTAATAACTCCTGAGTTCCCACGCGCGCCCATCAAAAGACCTTTAGCAAGAATGCTCGCTACCTCTCCAACTGTAGAAGCTGGCTTGTCTGCAACTTCTTTAGCTCCATTTTCAATGGTCATTCCCATGTTTGTTCCGGTATCTCCATCTGGAACTGGAAAGACGTTTAATGAATTGACATATTCAGCTTGCTTATTCAAGCGAGTTGATGCAGCCTGCACCATTTCTTGAAATAAGCTAGTAGTAATTTTTGACACGATTATTCTCCTACAACTTTGATATTTTGAATGTAGACATTTACAGTCTGAGCAGTAATTCCAAGTTGGTTTTCCAAACTAAAACGAACACGCTCTTGAATGTTTTTTGACACTTCGCTAATCTTTGTTCCGTAGCTCAACACGGTATATACATCAACTGCAATACTGCCATCTTCGGCTGCCTTTACGACGACACCTTTGGAATAATTTTCCTTACCTAGAAGGGCTTGGAAATTATCTTTGAGGGCATTTTTACTAGCCATACCGACCACACCAAAAATCTCAGTTGCTGCTCCACCTACGACGGTTGCAATCACTTCATCTGTTAGTTCGATTTGACCATCTTTTGTATTAATTTTTACAGTCATCCTTTTTACCTCAACTAGTTGATACTCTATTTTATCATATTTCATCCCAAGTGTAAAAGCAGAATACTGTATCAGCGGATATTTACTCTATTTTTCAAATGATTTTATATCTACAGTAAAAGAAAAAAGACCCTAAGGTCTCCTTACTTTTATTATTAAACGCGTTCAACTTTACCTGATTTCAAAGCACGAGCTGAAGCCCAAACTTTTTTAGGTTTACCATCGATAAGAACAGTAACTTTTTGAAGGTTTGGTTTTACGGCACGTTTTGTTTGGTTCATCGCGTGTGAACGGTTGTTTCCTGATACAGTCTTACGACCTGTAAAGTAACATACTTTAGCCATTGTGTTTTCCTCCTATTAGATCTAATATAGCGGATGTGCTAGCACCACATACTGTACTATGTTATCACACTTTCTTCATTTTTGCAAGGGAATTGGAAGATTTTTTTTATTTAACGTAGACAATTTCCAACTTCCCAAAAGCCACATCTCCACGGATAATCAAAGTTTTTCTGGTTGGAGCTAGAGAAGTATCTGCCTTGGCTACACCACAGAAAGTTTCCACCTTCAAATCCACTCGCCAATGTTGGGGAACATAGATAACTGCATTGCCAAAACCAACTTCTACTTTCAGGGTTGCAGTGTCTCCTAAAATCTCTGCATTGTCGTAATATATCTTAGCATTGCCAAAACCAACTTCTACTTGGTCATCTACCAATTCTTGGTTTTGCTTGTAGAAAGTCCCAGTCCCAAAAGCGACTTCCTTGTCTGTAAGAATGGTCTTTTCACCATCATACCACCATTTTTTCCCATTCCAAGTTCTGTTAGAATGAGTAAGTGCGTTGACACCCAGTACGATTAAAATACTAGCCCAGAATAGTGACTGATTTGGAATCGGTAAAATATCATAAAAGTGGTTAACAATCATTAAGGCCACTAGGGCTGTAAAAGAGGCTGAAGTTAAGTGACGACGCAACAAAGCTCCAACTGATTGGTAGGCAAAAAATGCAATACCAAGCAAGGGCCAAATTTGCCCACCGAATGAAGGGATTCCAAAATTCCCTTGTAATAATATTAAAGCCGCCAAAATGAGCAACACAATACCAAATGATTTCTTTTTCATGTTCTTACCTCATGTTTCTTAAATTTTCTTTTAGGAGGGATTGGTAATGTCGTGAGACATGAACCTCCTTGTGGGTCTGATAAAAGGAAATGGTGCCCGTTCCTGAAAAGGACTTGTCTACCGAATAGATTTGCCGAATATTAGCGATCGTTGACTTGGATACCCGACTAAAATAGCGAGGAAGGATAACCTCTAACTCATAGAGTTTAAGCCGAACCTCATAGGCATCTTTCTGGGTATGGGCATAAATCTTGCTACCTTCCGTCTCAAAGAAGAGAATTTCCGATAAGTCCAGATAATATTCACCCGTCCCCTTGTAAAAAATCAACCTCGGAGACTTGGACTCTTGCAAGAGGCGCTGTAAATCCGCAATCTCATCTGTCAAAGTCGCTGCCTTGATGACAATTTCAGTTTCCTCTAAACTGCTGTCAATTTCGATTCGTAACTTCATTCCATCTCCTTTCTGACTCTACTATATCAAAGCTAAAATAAGAAAACAAGAGCAAAAAGGCAAGTGGTTACTTTAACCCCGTAAGTGGTTCTAGGACCAGCTTAACTTACAGGTCAAAATAGAAAGAAAATCACACCCCACACAAGGGCACAAATATAACCAACCACTACATCCTTGGGATAATGCACGCCACCTGAGACTCTCACGAGACCAAGGAGGGCTGACAAGACCAACAAGATAACCCCTACAGATAAACTAGCATGCAAGCAAGCCATGGAGATAATGGTTGCTGAAAAGACATGACGACTGGGCATAGACTGACCAGGACTATCTCTGTCTAGTAGCGGGATAATTTCCCAAACTTCATAAGGCCTAGGAACATTGACTTTCTTACGGAGAAGGGACAAAATCACAAAACCTGACGCTGGGATAAACACATAAATCAAGATTTGTCTCCCAAGTCCTTCTTGGAAATAGGTAGTGGCTAATAAGGCTATATAAACTATAGGCATAACTACGGTCATGAACCGATTGAAAGCTCTTAACAGTCTCAGAAAGATAGGCTTATTTTCAATCTTACCAGCAATATGGTTATACCATTCTTGATAATTTTTCATATATTTTCTCATCACTTACTCAAATTTTGCTTATAGGGAAGCACTTGTCTTCTAGTATAGTGCAGAAAAAGAAGGCCGTCAAGCCTTCTTTTGGTTTATTCTTCTGCTTCATCTTCTGTAAACTGACTGTTGTAGAGGTCAGCGTAGAAACCAGCTTGCGCCATTAGCTCATCATGATTGCCTTGCTCGATGATGTTGCCATCTTTCATAACCAGAATCAGATCAGCATTTCGGATAGTAGACAAGCGGTGGGCGATGACAAAGGAAGTTCTGCCCTCCATCAATCGGTCCATAGCTTTCTGAATCAATTCCTCTGTTCGTGTATCAACCGAAGAGGTCGCCTCATCCAAAATCAAGAGTGGTGCATCTTTCAGCAAAGCACGAGCGATAGTCAAGAGTTGTTTTTGTCCGACAGACAAGGTCACTGTATCGTCCAAGACGGTATCGTAACCATCTGGTAGGATCATGATAAAGTGGTGAATCCCTACAGCCTTGCTGGCTTCAATCACGCGCTCATCACTAATATCCTTTTGGTTATAGATAAGATTGTCTCGGATAGTGCCTTCAAAGAGCCATGTATCCTGCAAGACCATTGAAAAGGCATCGTGTACTTCCGAACGCTTCATCTCTTTGGTATCCACACCATCGATGCGGATACTTCCCTTATCAATCTCATAAAACTTCATCAAGAGATTGACAATGGTTGTCTTCCCAGCTCCGGTCGGTCCGACAATGGCAATCTTTTGACCTGCATGAGCTGTCGCAGAAAAGTCATGAATAATCGTTCGCTCCGGTGTGTAGCCAAATGAAACTCTGTCAAAGACCACTTGACCTTTCATATCGCTCAATTGTCTTTCTTTATGGGATTCGTCTTCCATTTCCTCTTCAGCTAGGAATTCGAAGACACGTCCCATGGCTGCACTAGCCTGCTGCAAACTAGTAATCCCTTGGGCGATTTGTGAAAGAGGCTGAGAAAAGATACGAACGTAAGCCATAAAGACAACGATAATCCCGATACTGATGTGCCCATTTAAGGCCAAGGCTGCACCAACGATAATCACCAAGGCATAGCTAAAGTTCCCAATAAACATCATAATCGGCATCATAATCCCTGAAATAAACTGAGACTTCCAGATACTGTCATACAGACGATTATTTAATGTCGCAAACTCTTCTTTCGTACTCTCGATGGCATTGTAACTGGTCACCACATTATGGCCAGAGTACATTTCCTCCACATAGCCATTGATAGCTGCCAAATCCTGTTGCTGACTCTTAAAGAAGCTCTGGGATTTGCCCATAAAGATGGATACAAATGCAAATCCAACAAGGGTTGAAACAACCGTCACCAAGGCTAAAATCCAGTTCATGCCAAACATGGTTACTAAGACTGCTACAACTAATAAACTAGATGAAAGAACCGTTCCCAGACTTTGATTGAGAGACTGGGCTGCAGTGTCAACGTCATTGGTTACACGAGACAAGGTATCCCCTTGAGAATGTCCATCAAAATACCCTAATGGAAGGCGATTAATTTTCTCTGCAATGGCTCTTCTCAAACGCTCTGAAAAACGTTGAATAGCTGTTGTAAACAGAAAGGCCTGCAAATAATTGGATAGGAGTCCGATCACATAAATCACGGCCAAAAAACCACCAATAGCTGCAACCGCCGCGACATCCACACTTGTTTCCAGACCACTGGCAATAATATTGGTCATTTCCTTGATGCGGGTTGGACCATATACAGTAATGATATTAGATACGATTGTTGCTAGAAAGGCTATCAGAAGGGCAAACTGGAGGCCTGCAAGATAGGGTTTACTCTGTTTCCAGAGATACATTTTCTTATTTTCCATCTTCCAATTCCTCCTTCGATAGTTGTGAATAGGCAATTTCTTGGTAAACTTCGTTATTAGCTAGAAGTTCCTTGTGGATGCCTTGCCCCACGACTTTCCCTTGATCCAAGACCAAAATCAAATCTGCATCCATAATCGTTGAAATACGCTGTGCAACAATGAGCTTGGTCATAGACTTGGTTCTCTCTGCTAGCTCTTGGCGTAGGACACGGTCTGTCTTGTAGTCCAAGGCTGAGAAGGAGTCATCAAAGATGAGGATTTCTGGCTTCCGAGCCAAGGCACGTGCAATGGCCAGACGCTGTCTTTGACCACCTGAGAAGTTAGTTCCTCCTTGGGCCACTTCTGACGCTAAGCCCGCTTCCTTGTCTTCGATAAAGTTCTTAGACTGGGCCAACTCCAAAGCACGCCACATAGCTTGCTCACTAAGTGGTGTTTCTTGACTGTATCCAAAGTCTAGATTGCCCTTGACATCACCTGAAAAGAGAACCGCTTTCTGAGGAATATAACCAACCTTGTTGCGCAAATCTTTCAAGTCATAGTCTTGAACATTGACACCGTCTACAAGAATCTCTCCTGCTGATACGTCGTAGAAACGTGGAATCAGATTGACCAGAGTTGATTTACCAGAACCTGTTGATCCAATAAAGGCCACTGTTTGACCAGCTTCTGCTCTAAAGCTAACATTCTCAATAACCGCCTCCGAATTTGCCGCATAGCGGAAGGTCACATCCTTAAATTCGACCTGGCCTTTGAGGTTTTCATCAGCCAACTGCACTTGAGCAGGATTTTGGATAGACGAATGCAAATCTAGAACTTGATTAATCCGCTTGGCAGAGACCATGGTTCGGGGAAGAACGATGAAGAGTGCTCCCATGAGAAGGAAGCCCATGACAACTTGCATGGCATAAGACATGAAAACAATCATGTCACTAAAGAGAGGCAGACGTGCTGTCGCAGCAGCGTCGTTAATCACATAGGCCCCAATCCAGTAAATCGCCACACTCAAACCACTTGAAATCCCCATCATGATAGGGTTCAAAATAGCCATAAGACGGTTGACAAACAAATTCAAGCGTGTCAATTCATCATTTGCTGCTGCAAATTTGTCATTTTGGTAATCTTCTGCATTGTAGGCACGCACGACACGAATACCTGTTAAACTTTCACGAGTGATACTGTTCAATTTATCAGTCAGATTTTGAATCAAGGACTGTTTTGGAAAGGCTAGCGTCATCAAAACGGTCGTCATCAAAACGTTGACAATCACTGCCACAAGTACGGCCCAGAGCCAGTATTCTGAATGTCCTAAAATCTTCCCGATGGCCCAGATAGCCATAATCGGACCACGCGTAACCACTTGCAAGCCCATAGTAATCAACATCTGAACCTGAGTAATGTCATTGGTGGTACGAGTTAGGAGACTGGGAATAGAGAATTTCTTAATCTCTGTCTGCGAGTAATCCAAAACTCGGTTAAAAATATCACTTCTCAGCCTACTGGTATAGGAAGCAGCCACTCTGGACGCAAAAAATCCAACTGCAACTGAGGACAAGAAGGCCAGAAAGGACATTCCCACCATCATACCTGCTGGCTGCCACAACTCATCTAAATTGGTTCCCTGAGTTCCTAGCAAATCGGTAATTTTCGAGATATAGGTCGGCACTTCCAGCTCTAGATAGACCGAAAAGCAGGTAAAGAGAATGGCTAGTAAAATCATCCCCCATTCTTTTCTACTAATTCGTTTTGCTAATTTCTTCATTATCTCCTCCTATTCTCTTGATATTTTCCTGTAGTTGACTGAGGACTTTCTCAAAAATCAGTAATTCACCTTCATCTACATCTTCTATCAACTGCTTGTCTATGCGTTTAAAAAAGGCCTTAATCTCTTGCATTTGAGAACGCGATTTTTCCGTCAGACGAACAAACTTAGCCCGCTTATCGCTAGGACTCGCCTCCAGTTCCACCAAACCATTTTGCACCATACGCTTGACCAAGTTACTAGCAACAGACTTGCTAATATTGAGTTCCTTCTCGATATCTTTAATCAAGACTAGGTCTTGGTTTTCCTCACAAATATCCAAAAAACGTACCACCTGACCTTGCGGTCCACCCATAAATTCAATGCCACAACGTTTGGCTTCCTTTTGTACCATCAAATGAATCTGGTGACCAAAACGCTTAAAGACCAACATCGGTTTATCCATAATTGCTCCTTTCTAAGCCTTGTATTTAGTTCTCCTAAGAACTAAATAAGTTTTCATGAGAACTATTTTATCATTTTCAGAAAAGATGTCAAGAAAAAAGTTTTCATGAGAACTATTTTAGTTTAAATTGACACTAGGCAAGATTTTTTATATAATAAGCACTAGCTACTGTGGATAGAAATCCATTCACTCAATGAAGAGAGAAAACTTTCAAATGAAACCAGAAGAACAAAGAGTTTTAGGAATCTTAGCAACCATTTTTGGAGCCATCGCATTTTTAGGATCCTGGATCCCGTTTATTAAC
Source organism: Streptococcus mitis (assembly GCF_002096845.1). Lineage (GTDB taxonomy): Bacteria > Bacillota > Bacilli > Lactobacillales > Streptococcaceae > Streptococcus > Streptococcus mitis_A. The sequence goes on along the minus strand of NZ_NCVK01000058.1, from coordinate 50,508 downwards.
TATCTATCGTTGTTCATCGGCATCGTCGCATTTATCTTGGGAATTATCGGTCTTATCGTCAACCTCAAAAAACGGAAAACAATGGCTATTATCGGAACATCTCTGGCAGTTGCCTCTGTTGTACTTTTCTTTACGACTCAGGTACTATACGCTGATGTCTACAAAGAGTATGCCAAGGAGTTTAACCGTTCCTACATGGATACGAGTGCATCAATGGAACGCGAAGAAAAAAGCGACTTGACAGACGATACCTTCACCTGGACGCAAGAACAGTTCGACGCCTTAATCGAAGGTGACCTTGACAACAAAGGAAAAGGTGGTACCAACTACGAGGATATTATCAACAAACACGGAAAGCCAGATTCCGAGTTTGACTTCACTCTTGGGGGTTACAATACGAAAAAAATCTCCTATATCTCTATTGGAGACAAGACTAAGACTGTTACCTTAACTTTTGCAAAACAGGACAATGGAGAGCTCTTGCTCGTCCAAAAACATGCAGTCGGTCTAGGTCTAGAAAAAAGCAAGCAACAAAATGATTCTGAAACCTGAGTCTAAGTTCAAATATCAAAAAAACGAACAGCTAGTAAAACTGTTCGTTTTTCTATTAGAACCCATCTACGTTTGTGTAGATTTTTTGTACGTCTTCGTCGTCTTCAAGAACGCTGTAAAGTTTTTCAAAGGTTTCAAGGTCATTGCCTGACAATTCCACTTCTGACTGAGGAATCATTTCCAATTCAGTCACTTGGAATTCTTCAATACCTGACTCACGAAGGGCAACGATAGCCTTGTGAAGGTCAGTTGGAGCTGTGTAAACTGTGATTGTCCCTTCTTCTGCTTCTACATCATCCACATCCACATCTGCTTCTAGCAATTGCTCAAAGACTGCATCGGCATCTTCACCTGCAAATACGATAACTCCCTTGTTGTCAAAGAGGTATGAAACCGAACCTGAAGCACCCATGTTTCCGCCATTTTTACCAAAAGCTGCACGGACATTAGCCGCTGTACGGTTGACATTTGAAGTCAAAGTATCAACAATCAGCATAGAACCATTTGGTCCAAAACCTTCGTAACGTCCTTCTGTAAAGGTTTCGTCTGTATTTCCTTTAGCCTTATCCAAAGCCTTATCGATAACGTGTTTTGGCACTTGGGCTTGTTTAGCACGGTCGATAACGAATTTCAAAGCTGAGTTTGATTCTGGATCTGGATCACCTTTTTTAGCTGCTACATAGATTTCTACACCAAATTTTGCATATACTTTAGAGTTAGCTCCATCTTTAGCCGTTTTCTTGGCTACGATATTGGCCCATTTACGTCCCATTAGGAATCTCCTTTTTTCACATTTTAATCTTTCTTATTATAACACAAGTTTTTTCGATTTTCACTAGAGGAAATAGATTTTATTCAGCAAATCCAACTAGGATAGCACTTTGGTTGCCAAGATGACCTTACCTTCTTTTATCAAGGGGTAACGAAACAGTGAGAAATACAGTTGGATAGTCATAGCAACCCAGATAAGGGGTTCGCAGAGGATAACACCCTTATAGCCTGCCCAAGGAATAATCAAGACCACAAAAGCGATTTTCCCTATTAATTCAATAAAGCTGGAAACCAGAGGAAGGATCTTTTGCCCCAAGCCCTGCAAGCAATTGCGATAAATCAACAAAAGACTCAAAATAGGATAAAAGGCTGAGCTGATTTGCAGGTAGAGACTACCGTTTTCTACCAGGTATCCATCCGTTGAACTGGCCAAGAAGGAAACCAAGGTAGGACTGGAAAAAAAGAGGAAGACACAAACAAAAACTGCCCAGGACATGCTTAGACGACTGCCGATTCGAAGGCCTTGAACAATGCGGTCTGGGCGCTTAGCACCTAAATTCTGAGAAGCAAAGGTCGTCATCGAGGCAGAAATAGCGGTCATAGGAAGAAGGGCAAAGGCCATAATGCGTCGAGTCGCCGTCTGGGCACTAATAATCACTGCACCAAAGGTATTAACAGAAGACTGTAAAATCACACTGCCTATAGATACAATTGAACTCATCAAACCCATAGCCAAACCTTGCTCCAAGAGATCCGCGTACAAGGCCTTGTCCCATTTGAAATGCTTGAGTTGAGGCAAAAGTTCTGGCACACTCTTGCGGATATAATAAAAGCAAAGAACCGCTGATAAACCCTGCGAAATAATGGTAGCAAGTCCCGCGGATTGAACTCCCAGTTGCAGTTGCGTAATAAAATAGAGATCCAGAACCACATTAACCAAGGCAGAGAAAATCAGGAAACCAAGAGCTGCCAGACTGTCCCCAATAGATCGCAACAAGCCTGCAAAGAGATTATAAGCAAAACTAACACCCACGCAAGTCACAATCATAGAAATATATTGATAAGATTGAGGAAGAATTTCTACGGGAGTATCTAAGTATTGCAAGAGAGGATACAGTCCCAGAAAACCCATCAGCATGACTACAATACTCAAAAGAGCACCTAAAATCCAGGTAGCTGCTACTGCTTCCTTGATTTTAATGAAATTCCGAGCCCCATAATAGCGAGCAATGACAATCCCCATGCCATTGCCAACTCCAAGAGTAAAACCCACAATCAGGTCAAAAATGGCAGTTGTCGCCCCTACTGCAGCCAAGGAATCTTGACCAAGAAAACGCCCAACAATCAAGACATCAGCAGTATTATAGAGCTGTTGAAAAATATTGGACAGCAGGATTGGAAAGGCGAAGCTTAAGAGCGAGGGAAGAATTGGACCATGTATCAGGTCCACTGTTCGTTTTTTATTCATAAGGCTATTATATCAGCTTTCTAGAGGAGCTACAAGAAACAGCAAACTATAGGCAATCTGAAATCTTGAACAAAGAATCGAAAAAGCAGTGGATTTCTCCACTACTTTGACAGCTTATTCTTCAATTTCGATTTCAAGCTCATCGCCTAGGTCAAGAGTTACTTCTTCATTCACAGAGTCTGCTTGAACTGCTTCATCTTTTTTAGTTTCAACACCTTCTACAGAAGCTTCTTCTCCATCAACCAAACCAAATTGAACACGGACTTGATGGTCAATCTCATCAAAGATTTCTGGGTGATCTGCCAAGTATTTCTTAGCATTTTCAGAACCTTGCCCGATTTTCTCATCCTTGTAAGAGTACCAAGCTCCTGCTTTTTTGATGATATCCAAATCACTTGCAATCTTCAAAAGCTCACCAGTCTTAGAAATCCCTTCTCCGTACATGATTTCAACGAAGGCTTCCTTAAATGGTGGAGCCACCTTGTTTTTCACGACCTTGATCTTAGTTTCTTTACCGACGTTGGTGTCTTTTTGGTCACCAGTTCCCTTGATTTGTGTACTTCCACGAACATCCAAACGAACTGATGCGTAGAATTTCAGAGCACGTCCACCAGGAGTTGTTTCTGGATTTCCAAACATCACTCCAACTTTTTCACGCAATTGGTTGATAAAGATGGCAATTGTTTTGGTTTTATTGATAGAAGCACCGAGCTTACGCATAGCCTGGCTCATCATACGAGCCTGCAAACCAACGTGGCTATCTCCGATATCGCCATCAATTTCCGCACGAGGTACAAGGGCCGCAACTGAGTCGACTACGACAAGATCCACGGCACCTGAGTCAATCAATTTCCCTGCAATCTCAAGACCTTGCTCTCCTGAGTCTGGTTGAGACAAGAGCAATTCGTCAATGTTAACACCAAGAGCCGCAGCATAAGCTGGATCGAGGGCATGTTCCGCATCGATAAAGGCAGCAATACCACCTTCTTTTTGCGCTTGGGCAACTGCATGAAGGGCAACTGTTGTCTTACCAGATGACTCTGGTCCATAAATTTCGATGATACGTCCCTTAGGATAACCACCTGAACCAAGGGCAATGTCAAGAGCCAAAGAACCTGAACTCATCACTTGCACCTTTTGCTCCGCACGTTCACCCAAACGCATGATTGAACCCTTACCAAAGTCTTTCTCAATCAATTTAAGAGCGTCATTCAAGGCTTTTTCACGTTCAGCCCCGAATTTTTTTGAAATTTCATCTAATTTTTTTGGTTTTTTCGCCATTCTATTCTCCTACATTCTAATGGTCCTCAGACCTATCTACTATTATATCAAAAGTTAGTCACTTAATAAAGCCTTGCGAACTAGGTTAAAGGCATGCATAACCGCAATATGACGTACATCTGCTCGACTTCTACCTCCAATATTAACCTTGACGACCTTAGTTCCATGCTCCTGTGCCAAGCCTATGAAGACTGTTCCAGCTGGGTGTCCTTCGAGGCTATCTGGTCCTGCCACTCCAGTCAAACTAATGCCAAAATCAGACTGGGTCTTGATTCGTGCCTGCTCAGCCATCTTCTGAGCTGTAAATTCAGACACCACACCGTGCTCTTCCAAATCCTTGACAGGAATATGCAACATTTTTGATTTTTCCTCCAAGCTATAGGTCACAAAACCACCCTTAAATATACTTGAAGCTCCTGAAAAATCCGCTACATTGGCTTGGAAAAGCCCTGCCGTTAAACTCTCTGCAGCCGTGATAGTTTTCCCTTGTTTTTTCAGTTTTTCTACCACAATGCTGGCCAAACTGGACTCTTCCCCATACCCATAACAAAGGTCTCGTAAAGAAAGGCCTTCAAAAGTCTGACGATCTAAGATTTGATGTTCCAAGATATCCAGCACTTGATTCGCCTCTTCTTGACCACTAGCTTTTGTTGACAAGCGCAGAGTTACCTCTCCTGTCTTTGCATAAGGCGCCAAGGTCGGATCGGTTTGATTATCAATCAAATCAGCCAGAATCGTCACCAGCTGACTTTCGCCAATTCCAAAGAAACGAAGAACTCGGGAATACAGCTTGCTCCCTGTTATCAACTTGGGTAGAAGCTGATTTAAGACCATAGGTTTCATTTCACTCGGTGGACCTGGAAGGACAACGTAGGTCACTCCATCGACTTCCAATATTCCTCCCACAGCCAGTCCTGTTTCGTTTGGCAGTGGAGTCGCTCCATCTACAATTTGGACTTGTCTTTCGTTATTCGGTGTTCGGGCATAGTCTGGTCGCTGGGCAAAAAAGACATCTAACTTCTCCTGCGCCTGAGGATCAAAGACTAATTCTTTCCCTAAAAATTTAGCCAGAGTTTGTTTAGTTAGGTCGTCCTCAGTTGGCCCCAAACCACCTGTCAAAATCACCAGACTGCTACGTTGACTGGCAATCTCAAGTAAAGACAAGAGACGAGCTTCATTGTCTCCTACAGCCGTCTGAAAATAAACATCTACCCCAATCTCTGCTAGTTTTTCCGATAAAAACTGTGCATTGGTATTGACAATCTGTCCTGTCAAAATCTCTGTTCCAACAGCAATGATTTCTGCTTTCATGTTTCCTCCTACCTATCTATTCGTATTTTTTTGAAAAAATCGCAGGAATTTTCCTACGATTGATTTTTTATTTTTATCAACAAATGAACTATTCTACTTCATTTGTTACAAAGACACCTTGTTCTTGATTATCCCCATTAGCAACAGGCACCCGTCCAAACAAATCTTCAAATAAAACCGCATTGGTTTCGACCTGGGTAACTTCTTCTTGCCCCAAAGAGCGTCGCAATATATTCTGCATTTCCAACATATGCTCTCTCGAAACAATCTGGTAAGAAATACCTTGCAACATCTCTCCTTCACCCTTCAATTGTTGAGATTCAATGGTTTTAAATGAATCTTTATAGCCCAACAAGCTCGGAATACTTTTCGCAGACAAATCAATATTAGTCTGCATATTAGTACTTAGGGCTTTTAAAATAGATTGGTAGTGACTGACACTATTCAAACTAAGAACTTTTTCAACAACTTTTTGAATAACTTCACGCTGACGCTTTTGACGACCATAGTCTCCTTCTGGGTCTTGATAACGCATGCGTGAATAAACAAGCGCTTCTTCTCCATTTATTGTCTGCTCTCCAACGCCGATAGAAATGGTGTTAAATTCTTCTTGATCACTGATAGAGATTGGGAAACCTAGCGTGTTATTGACGGTAATGCCACCTACTGCATCTACCAATTGTTGCAATCCTTGCATATTAACCATAATGTAGCGATCGATATGGATATTCATCATCTTTTGAATTGTTTCTATAGCAAGTTCTGCACCGCCACCAGCATAGGCAGCGTTTAACTTCGCTTCTTCAATACTACCATCTTTATGTTGAATTTTAGTCAGGATATCACGTTCCAAACTCATCATCGTCGTTTTCTTTGTGTGAGGATTGACAGTCAGCAAAATCATACTGTCACTATTTCCAGCCCATTGATCTGTACGCTCTACATTCCCAGTATCAACCCCCATTAACAGAATGGTCAAAGGCTCTGTTGCTTCGATAACCTTGGTTTCTTCCCCTATTTTTTTATAGGTCTTTGATAAGGTTTGTGTGCCTTGCTGATAAATAGTATACGCAAAAACACCGACACCTAAAACTGTCACGGCTAGAAAAGCTAGCACCATTCCAATAATTTTTTTAACCATATTTCTACTAATCTATCAGTTTACCCATCAAGTAAACATCGATAAATTTCCCTTCTTCTATATATGCTCCACGCTCTTGGCGACCTTCAATTACAAAGCCATACTTTTGATAAAGATGGACTGCTACTTGATTACGAGTTTGGACAGTCAGCTGGAGACGACGCAGAATACTACTTGCTTGTGCCCACTCTATCGCTTCTTCTAGCAACAAACTTCCCAAGCCATTATTCCAATATCTTTTTCCAATCACAATGAAGAAATCTCCAATATGACGGACTCTCTTGCGCTGGTCAGCTGTGATATTTACAATACCAGCAATTTTATCATTTAATAATGCAAGTAAGGTTATCTGATTGTCCGAACTAGCTTGCTTGTTGAGGAATATTTCCATCTCCTCACTGGTCAAGAGAATACCATCTCCGTCTAAGCTGGTAAAATCTGTCTCCAAACTTACACGATTTAAAAAGGCCACTAATTCAGCTGCATCTTCAGGCTCTGCTTCCCTAATGAGCAATTCATACTCCATGTTGAAGCTCCTCTAAGAGTTTTTCTGCACGCAAACCCTTTGCCTGAAAATTTAAACGACGTCCATCTGCTTCTTTTAGAATTTCCAATTCTAAATAAATATCTGGCAAGGCATCTCCTAAGAGATTTCCCCACTCAATAACAGTCACACCTCCACCAAAGAGAAATTCATCCAAGTCGATAGAATCCGCATCTCCTTCAATTCGATAAACATCTAGGTGATAAAGTGGCAATCTGCCTTCATACTCTCTTACGATAGTATAGGTTGGACTTTTAATCATTTGAGAAATCTGTAAACCTTTAGCAAGTCCTTTAGTAAAGGTTGTTTTACCTGCACCCAGTTCTCCAGTTAAGATTAAAACATCATTCTTTTCTAATAGATGACCCAAACGCTCCCCTAAGGCTTGTAGCTCTTCTTCATTTTTTGTGTACATACTCTTATTATACCAAAAACTTTTCTTTTGTGTCTATTTTCCTGCTAAACTTACCATCATAACATCCATAAAAACAAGCTTTCTCTAAAAGAAAATGAGCGTAGCAATGACCAATACAAGATCTCGGAAAATATGACCATAAAAGGAAACTTCCTTTTTAACAGAATTTGGGACAAGATAGGCTGCAAAAAACAAACCCAGTCCAATATAAATCAGAAGTGAGACAATGGTCATTGGATTTCTTAAGAAGAGAAGTGTTGCTAAAATAGTCACCAACACTGTCTTTTTTCTGTCTAGCATAGCAAGCAAATCGCGCATGTATTTTTTCAAGGGTAAAAAAATCAGCAAATCTAGTCCAAATAGGAAAAAGAAGGATGGCAATAAAAAGTCAACTAATTCTTGCTGCAGCGTATTTTTAATGAACAAGTTATCTGACAAGACAAGAACAGCTCCTAACAAATTAATTAAGAGCAGGATACTGTAAAAAAGCTTCACTGACTGCTTACTGGCTAGGACACTATGGACTTCTTGCTTACGGGTATAAAGATAATTTACTCCAGCACAGATTCCTGAAACGAAGATCATACTTCCGATGAAAAAAGCTGTACTTTGTTTAAAGGACAAGATGCATTCCTTCCATAGGAAACAGCTACTCAAACTAATTTGAATTAAAGCTAACAAAAATAAGATTCTCATTGATTTCATCTTTTCTCTCCCTTCCTACCAATCATTATACTAGGAGAAAAGAGAGAACTGTTTCTAATCTTCTCAAATGTCTTTTTAAGACGCTAAACAAACACCAGAGACTAATACTCAATGAAAATCAAAGAGCAAACTAGGAAGCTAGCCGCAGGTTGCTCAAAACACTGTTTTGAGGTTGCAGATAGAGCTGACGTGGTTTGAAGAGATTTTCGAAGAATATAAACTTGAAATAAGGCTGATAGTATTCATTTCACTATCAGCCTTACAGGTTATTTAACGTTTCAGAAAAACTATAATGTCAAGATTAACTAAACAGTATCTAATTCCTTCAAATAATTTTCTATCTTCATCAACATTAAAGGATTGTTATAAATCTTACATAACTCTCTTGCTTCTATATAATAATTTTTGACTTGTTCTTTGTCTAGAAATTTGGCCCCAGCATTTCCTACAAGAATAAGTAGAGGAGCCAGTTGGTAGCTTGTCTGTCTTTGTTTACAGAGTTCAATCGTCTCAAGAGCTTCTTGGATGGCTTCATTATATTTTTCCTTTGATACTAGGTAGTGAGCGTAGTTGTAACGAACTCTGATGTAGCCAAATAAAAACTCTTGATGCTCAAAATTTTTTGTCTGATATAACTCCATTAAATGAGAGTAGTTTGCCTCATATTCTTGTTCACGACCCACTAAGGAATAGAAATTAGATAGAGTATTCAACGCCTTTAAATAAATCAGAGTATTTGAAGAGACTTTTAATAATATATTTTCCAATGAAGAAATAGCCTCACACTTACTGTCATATTGATAAAAGTCAATAATAGCTTTAATCCATTCAAGGTAAGTTCGGTCTTCTAGTGTTAGAAAAGTACTTCGTTCAATCTCTATTCTATAAATATATTCCAAATCGTCATAATTTCTATCATCTAATAGTCGAGCAGATAATTGCTTGAAATTAGAGAGGTTAGATTTAATTTCAATTTGTTCATTAAAAAAATAATCTAATGGCACTTCGAGTCGTTGTGAGAGTTTGAACAAAAGGTCTGCGGAGGGAATGAAATGCCCTCTCTCAATTTTACTAATCTGACTTTGTTCACAAATTCCTTCTGCAAGAGTTTGTTGGGAGAGTCTCAACTCTTTTCTTTTCAATCTGAACTTCTCTGCGAGTGTATTCATTAAAGATAATAAACCTTCCTATTTGCTTAATTTCATTATAAAATTTTTAGTTCAAAATAGCAAGTTAAAGGAATGGATAATTATTTATGGTAATAAACCCCAAAAAAAGTCAAAATAGACATAAAAATTTGACTGATTTTCATATGTGTGTTAGAATTAAGCAGAAAGAAAGGAGGTTCATAATATAAGATGAGGAGAAATCGTGGAATTAAAAAAATAGTTATATTTGTATTACTAAGTGTTCTTGCATTTGGTAATACAATTCCCTATCAACAGTTTGTTCAGAAGAATAGACAATTGGAAGTTCGAGTACAATCACAAAAAAAATCGAATGGACTTGATGTTGGAAAGGCAGATTAAAGAATAATGGAATAGAATTAGTCTCTAGTATATTCGCTTTTATTATTCATTAAAAATTGTAGGGGCAAGTTTGAAAAAAATAAAAATTAGTTGATTGCTTATCTCTCCAAATTTTGGGTATACTAATAGGATAAATAATTTTTAACACGAGGGGTCTCCCTTCACCAAATTTGAGTCTGCCTATCCCTTGACTATCCTTTCCTTTCACAAACGAGTCGCTTATTCAATTATAAGTTTACGTGCTCCTAGTCACAGTTAGTTGTGCTTGATGGAAAGAATGACACCTATAAAAATGCGAGGTAGTGGCTATACCACTCACTTATTCACCTCCCCGTGATTTGTAGTAGTGATAGGCTTTCTCACTATTATTATAAAACAAAATAAAGAGCACAACACTTTTTCATTCTGTGTTGTGCCTTGAGTGAAACGAAAGGAATGAATTATAAAAATGAAGAAAACATTTTATCGCAAATTCGGTATTTCAATTATTGCTAGTATTTTATTGGCTAGTCAGCTATCTACAGTATCTGCTTTGACTGTTATTTCTAATACAGGTGAAGAATATGAGGTAAGTGAAACTTTACAAGAGAGTCCAGGAAGTAATAATTTTTCCCTTCCAGATATTTCACCGACTTACGGTCAATTTTTTACAAGTCAGCCGGAAGCAATTATTGGGAGTAATGACTTAGTTTCTATTGAGAATACTTTGCAATATCCTTATTCTACATCAGTCTATGTAGAGTCTGTATTTCATGGTGTAGAAAATGGTAAAAACAAAACTTATAGGGGAAGTGCTAATTTTATAAAGGACAATATTCTTATTACTGCAGCTCATAATATCTATAAACATGAGTTTGGAAAAGATGCTGAAGAATTATATGTTACTCCTGCTGCCACACCCAATAATGCTCCATTTGGTACAGTAAAAGTAAAGAAATATTACTATCTAAAAAATTATGTGTCAGACAATCCAAGTACGCATTCAAAGAATGATTTAGCGTTATTAGTTTTAGAAGAGCCTATTGGGACTAAAACAGGGACACTTGGTCTCTCATCTTTATCTACAAATCTTTCTGGTTTGAATGTAACTGTTACAGGTTATTCAGCGCTCTCTGAAGCTGTACAGATGTATACAGATACTAGAAACGTAATACGTGATACAGGGGATTTCTTATATTATAATGTAGATACATATGGAGGCGCTAGTGGTGCTGCTGTCTATGATGCTTCACATCGTGTCGTAGGTGTACACATAGGAAATGAATCAAGAGGATCAGATATTGTTAATTTGGCAGTAAAATTAAATGAACAAAACCTATCCTTTATTTATTCCATCCTTGAGGGACATTCTATTGATGGTTGGAAATTGATTAGTGGTACGTGGTATTACTATAAGAATAGTACGAAACAAACAGGTTGGCAAAGTATAAATGGCAAATGGTATTATCTTGAAACCTCTGGTTCAATGTCCACAGGTTGGAAATATGTACAAGGAAGATGGTATTATTTAGATAAGACCAATGGTGATATGAAGACTGGTTGGTATAAAGATGGTTCAACGTGGTACTATCTAGATCCTACTAATGGAGATATGAAGACAGGTTGGATAAAAGTAGGAGGAAGCTGGTATTATCTCAATTCCTCTGGAGCAATGGTTACAGGTAGCCAAACTATCGATGGTAAAGTTTATAATTTCGCTTCATCTGGTGAGTGGATCTAATATTGGAGGTATATATAAATGAAACTTTTGAAAAAAACTATGCAAGTTGGACTAACAGCAATTTTCTTTGGTTTGCTAGCTACCAATACAGTATTTGCAGATGATTCTGAAGGTTGGCAATTTGTCCAAGAAAATGGTAGAACCTATTACAAAAAGGGTGACATCAAAGAAACGGACTGGCGAGTGATTGATGGCAAGACCTATTATTTTGATTATAATGGTGAAATGGTTGTTGGTTGGCAATACATTCCAATGCCAGTTAAAGGATATACAATTGGTCCTTACCCTAATGGCATAAGATTAGAAGGTTCCCCAATGCCAGAATGGTACTACTTTGACAAAAATGGAGTGCTACAAGAGTTTGTTGGTTGGAAAGCATTAGAGGTTAAAACTAAAGACAGTGTTGGAAGAAAGTATGGGGAAAAACGTACAAAACCGGAAGATAAAGAAGAGAAGAGTTTTTACACGAACTATTACTTTAATCAAAATCATTCTTTAGAGACAGGTTGGCTTTATGACCAGTCTAATTGGTATTATCTAGCTAAAACGGAAATTAATGGAGAAAACTATATTGGTGGTGAAAGACGTGCAGGTTGGATAAATGATGGTTCAGCTTGGTACTATCTAGATTCAGAAACTGGTATCATGCAAACTGGTTGGAAGGAACTTGGCAATAAGTGGTACTACCTCCGTTCATCAGGAGCAATGGCCACTGGCTGGTATCAGGAAGGTACCACTTGGTATTATTTAGACCAGCCAAATGGCGATATGAAAACAGGTTGGCAAAACCTTGGGAACAAATGGTACTATCTCCATTCCTCAGGAGCTATGGCAACTGGTTGGTATCAAGATGGTTCAACTTGGTACTACCTAAATGCAAGTAATGGAGATATGAAGACAGGTTGGTTCCAGGTTAATGGCAAATGGTACTATGCTTATAGCTCAGGTGCTTTGGCAGTGAATACGACCGTAGATGGCTATTCTGTCAATTATAATGGCGAATGGGTTCGGTAACGAATGCTAATCATAACTGTAGTTGATATTTAACTTAGTAAAAAGGGCTTTTTTCTACCATTTGTCAACTCTATCAATTTTTAAGAATTAAGACTCTTTGTTAACTGTAGTGGGTTGAAGAAAAGCTAAGAATGAGAAAGGACGAAGTTTGTCCTTTCTTTTTTATGTGACTATACTTTCTATTCAAATGAGCTTTTAACCAATTGATTGAGCCAATCCACTCTTAAAACCAAAGAGCAATTTCTCGCTTAGCTGACTCTTCTGAATCTGAACCATGTACAACATTTTGAATAGCTTGGTTTTCACTAGCAGCTTTTGCAAAATCACCTCGAATCGTTCCTGGTAAAGCTTCTTCTGGACGAGTCGCACCCATCATAGTCCGCCAAGTTTCGATTACTTTGGGACCAGAAATGATACCTACAAGAACCGGTCCTGAAGTCATAAATTCACGAATCGGTGGGTAAAAACTCTGACCAACCAAGTCCTGATAGTGCTGATCAATCAACCCTTCTGAAAGCTGTGAACGCAACTCTAATTTTTCGATTGTCAATCCACGTTGTTCGATGCGTTTCAACACCTCACCCACTAATCCTCTTTTTACACCGTCTGGTTTAATGATAAAAAATGTTTGTTCCATACCCGTCTCCTTTGTCAGCTTCTTTCTTTTATTTTACCACATTTCATGGAAAAATGGAGAAAGTTTTCAGAAAAGAGAAAGAGAACCCGAAGGCTCTCTCATCTGCTTTTATTCTACTGTTTCTTCCACAGTTTCAACGGCAGTATCCACAACTACTTCTGTTGTTTCTTCATTTCCTTCTTCCTCTACTGGAGGATTAAGGTATTCTTCTTCGTTGATAGCATGTGGTTCAAGGTTGCGGTAACGAGCCATACCAGTACCAGCTGGGATGATCTTACCGATGATAACATTTTCTTTAAGTCCAAGAAGATGGTCTTTCTTACCACGGATAGCTGCATCTGTAAGGACACGAGTTGTTTCCTGGAAGGAAGCCGCTGACAAGAAACTATTTGTTTCAAGTGAGGCTTTGGTAATTCCCATAAGAACTGGGCGACCTGTCGCTGGAACTCCACCTGCGATAAGGACATCTTTGTTAGCATCTGTAAAGTCATTGATATCCATGAGGGTACCCATGAGAAGATCTGTGTCACCTGGATCCATGACACGGACTTTACGGATCATTTGACGAACCATTACCTCGATGTGTTTGTCACCGATTTCTACCCCTTGGCTACGGTAAACTTTTTGTACTTCACCAAGAAGGTACGTTTCAACTGATAAGACATCACGGACTGCAAGGAGACGTTTTGGTTGGATAGAACCTTCTGTCAGAGCAGCACCACGCGCTACTTGGTCCCCAACTTCAACACGCATACGAGCGGTAAATGGAACAACATATTCGCCTTCGCCAGTTTCACCTTTAACAAAGACTTTCTTGGTACGAGTTGATGCATCTTCTTCGATAGCTGTAACTTGTCCTTTAACCTCTGTGATAACCGCTTCCCCTTTAGGATTGCGGGCTTCAAAGATTTCTTGGACACGAGGAAGACCCTGAGTGATATCGGTATTTGAGGCAACCCCACCCGTGTGGAAGGTACGCATTGTAAGCTGTGTACCAGGTTCCCCGATAGATTGGGCAGCGATTGTACCGACTGCTTCACCAACTTCAACCGCATCACCAGTCGCCAAGTTGATACCATAACAGTGACGGCAAACACCATGACGAGTGTTACATGTAAATACAGAGCGGATAGTCACTTCTTCCACACCAGCATTAACAATTTCACGCGCCTTGTCTTCTGTAATCAACTCATTTGGACCGATAATCACTGCACCAGTTTCTGGATGTTTAACAGTTTTCTTAGTGTAACGACCGTTGAGACGTTCTTCAAGAGACTCAATCATTTCTTTTCCTTCTGCGATAGAACGGATCAAGAGACCACGGTCTGTTCCACAGTCGTCCTCACGGATGATAACGTCTTGGGCAACGTCAACCAAACGACGAGTCAAGTAACCTGAGTCGGCTGTCTTAAGGGCCGTATCGGTCATACCTTTACGCGCACCGTGAGTTGAGAAGAACATTTCGAGTACTGACAAACCTTCGCGGAAGTTTGAAAGGATTGGCAATTCCATGATACGTCCGTTCGGAGCAGCCATCAGACCACGCATACCGGCAAGCTGTGAGAAGTTTGAGATGTTACCACGGGCTCCAGAGTCCATCATCATAACGATTGGGTTCTTAGGATCTTGGTTGGCAATCAAACGTTTCTCTAGTTTTTCACGGGCAGCACGCCATTCAGCTGTAACAGCATTGTAACGCTCGTCGTCTGTGATCATACCACGACGGAATTGTTTTGTGATTTGTTCTACACGTTTGTGTGATTCTTCAATGATTTCAGCCTTGTCATCAACGACTGGGATATCGGCAATACCCACTGTCAATCCTGCAAGAGTTGAGTGGTGGTAACCGAGGTTCTTCATACGGTCAAGTAGGGCAGAAGTTTCTGTCGTACGGAAACGTTTGAAGATTTCAGCGATGATATTTCCAAGATTTTTCTTCTTGAATGGAGGGTTAAGTTCAAGTTTGCTGATTGCTTCCTTGATATCTCCACCAAGTGGCAAGAAGTATTTAGCTGGAACGCCTTCTGTCAAGTTGGCATTGTTTGGTTCTTGCAAGTATGGTAGACCCTCTGGCATGATATCGTTGAAGAGGATTTTACCAACTGTTGTAAGCAAGACCTTATGTTTTTGCTCTTCTGTCCATGGTTTGTTGAGGCTATCTGTTGCAATACCAACACGTGAGTGGAGGTGAACATAGCCATTACGGTAAGCCATAACCGCTTCATCACGGTCTTTGAAGACCATTCCTTCACCTTCACGACCAGCTTCTTCCATGGTCAAGTAGTAGTTACCCAAAACCATGTCCTGAGATGGAGTAACAACTGGTTTACCATCTTTCGGGTTCAAGATGTGCTCAGCAGCGAGCATCAAGATACGAGCTTCTGCTTGGGCTTCTTCTGAAAGCGGTACGTGGATGGCCATTTGGTCCCCGTCAAAGTCGGCATTGTAGGCTTCACAGACAAGTGGGTGCAAGCGAAGGGCCTTACCATCAATCAAGACTGGCTCGAAGGCTTGGATACCCAAACGGTGAAGGGTAGGTGCGCGGTTCAAAAGCACTGGGTGTTCTTTGATCACTTCTTCAAGGATATCCCATATACGCTCATCTCCGCGTTCCACCAAGCGTTTAGCCGCTTTGACGTTTTGCACGATATCACGGGCAACAATTTCACGCATCACGAATGGTTTAAAGAGCTCGATTGCCATTTCACGTGGCACACCACATTGGTACATCTTAAGAGTTGGACCAACGGCGATAACGGAACGTCCTGAGAAGTCAACACGTTTACCGAGCAAGTTTTGACGGAAGCGTCCTTGTTTCCCTTTAAGCATGTGGCTCAATGATTTCAGTGGACGGCTACCTGGTCCTGTGATTGGACGACCACGACGACCATTGTCAATCAAAGCGTCAACCGCTTCTTGAAGCATACGCTTCTCATTTTGAACGATGATACCTGGTGCATTCAACTCAAGCAAACGAGCCAAACGGTTGTTACGGTTGATAACACGGCGGTAAAGGTCATTCAAGTCAGATGAGGCAAAACGGCCACCATCCAACTGCAACATTGGACGAAGATCTGGTGGAATAACCGGAAGGATGTTGAGAATCATCCATTCAGGTTTGTTTCCAGACTTGTAAAAGGCATCCAAAACATCCAAACGACGGATGGCTTTGACACGTTTTTGTCCAGTAGCTGTTTTCAACTCTTCTTTGAGTTCAGCAATTTCTTTTTCAAGATCTACTTGTTTCAAAAGGTCTTGGATGGCTTCGGCACCCATCTTGGCAACGAATGATCCATAGCCATACTCACGCAAGCGCTCACGGTATTCGCGCTCTGTCATGATAGACTTGTGCTCAAGTGGTGTATCCTTAGGATCAATCACCACATAAGCCGCAAAGTAGATAACTTCCTCGAGGGCACGAGGGCTCATATCAAGGGTCAAGCCCATACGGCTTGGAATCCCCTTGAAGTACCAGATGTGAGATACAGGAGCTTTCAATTCGATATGTCCCATACGCTCACGACGAACTTTTGTACGCGTTACTTCAACCCCACAACGGTCACAAACAATTCCTCTGTAACGAATGCGTTTGTACTTACCACAAGCACATTCCCAGTCTTTTGTAGGACCAAAGATGACTTCATCAAAGAGTCCTTCACGTTCTGGTTTCAAGGTACGGTAATTGATTGTTTCAGGTTTTTTGACTTCTCCATAAGACCATGAACGGACTTTGCTTGGAGAAGCTAGGGTGATTTGCATACTTTTAAAACGATTTACATCAACCACTATTTCTTCCCTTTCTATTCTAAGTGAACTGCTTATTCTTCTTCAGCAGCTTCTTCTGTTGCTTCCGCTTTTGTTGCTTTCTCAGCTTCTTCAGCTTCAAAGGCTGCTTTAGCCTCTTGAGCTGCTTTTTCGCGGGCTTTTTCAAGGTCATCTACGTGGATGACATCTTCGTCCATTCCTTCATCCAAGTCGCGAAGTTCCACTTCTTGATCATCTTCGTCTAGGACACGCATGTCAAGACCAAGAGATTGCAATTCTTTGACAAGAACTCGGAAGGATTCTGGAACACCTGGTTTTGGAATTGGTTTTCCTTTTGTAATAGCTTCATAAGCTTTCAAACGTCCGTTGATATCGTCAGACTTGTAAGTCAAGATTTCTTGAAGGACATTTGACGCACCGTAGGCTTCAAGAGCCCAAACCTCCATCTCACCGAAACGTTGTCCACCAAACTGAGCTTTACCTCCGAGTGGTTGTTGAGTAACGGTTGAGTATGGTCCGACTGAACGCGCGTGCAATTTATCATCAACCATGTGGTGGAGTTTGATCATGTACATGACACCAACTGACACACGGTTATCAAACGGTTCCCCAGTACGTCCATCGTAAAGGATTGTCTTGGCATCGCTGTCCATACCTGCTTCCTTAACGGTTGACCAAAGATCTTCAGAACTTGCTCCGTCAAAGACTGGTGTTGCGATGTGGATTCCAAGAGTACGAGCCGCCATACCAAGGTGGAGCTCCATAACCTGACCGATATTCATACGTGATGGCACCCCAAGTGGGTTCAACATGATATCGACTGGAGTTCCGTCTGGAAGGTAAGGCATATCTTCTACAGGAACGATACGAGAGACAACCCCTTTGTTTCCGTGACGTCCGGCCATCTTATCTCCGACCTTGATCTTACGTTTTTGAGCGATGTATACGCGAACCAGCATATTAACACCTGATTGCAACTCATCTCCATTTGCACGTGTAAAGATCTTAACATCACGAACGACACCATCGGCACCGTGTGGTACACGAAGAGAAGTATCACGCACTTCACGAGATTTATCTCCGAAGATAGCGTGCAAGAGACGTTCTTCAGCTGAAAGGTCTTTCTCACCCTTAGGTGTTACTTTACCTACAAGGATGTCGCCTTCTTTAACCTCAGCACCGATACGGATAATCCCCATTTCGTCAAGGTCTTTGAGGGCATCTTCCCCAACGTTTGGAATTTCGCGAGTGATTTCTTCAGGCCCAAGCTTTGTATCTCGTGTTTCTGATTCGTATTCTTCAAGGTGAACAGACGTATAGACATCGTCTTTGACCAAGCGTTCACTCATGATAACAGCATCCTCGAAGTTGTAACCTTCCCAAGTCATGTAGGCAACGATTGGGTTTTGTCCAAGCGCCATTTCTCCATTTTCCATAGAAGGTCCGTCAGCGATGAAATCGCCTTTTTCAACGACATCGCCAACTTTAACAAGCGTGCGTTGGTTGTAAGCAGTACCTGAGTTTGAACGACGGAATTTTTGGATGTGGTAAACGTCCAATGAACCATCTTCACGACGAACTTCTACCTTGTCAGCATCTGCATAAGTAACTTTACCATCATACTGAGCAATCACAGCCGCTCCAGAGTCGTGGGCTGCTTGGTATTCCATACCAGTACCAACGTAAGGTGCCTGAGGATTGATCAATGGCACAGCCTGACGTTGCATGTTGGCTCCCATGAGGGCACGGTTGGAGTCATCGTTTTCCAAGAAAGGAATACATGCTGTCGCAACGGCAACTACCTGTTTTGGTGATACATCCATGTAGTCAACAACATTAGCTGGATACTCTTGGTTGACCCCTTGGTGACGTCCCATGACAACTTTTTCAGCAAATGTTCCATCTTCATTCAGACGAGAATTAGCCTGTGCTACAGTAAATTCATCTTCTTCATCGGCTGTCAACCAAACGATTTCGTTCGTAACAACACCTGTTTCACGGTCAACTTTACGGTATGGTGTTTGAACAAAACCATATTTGTTCAAGTGTCCGTAAGATGACAAGTTATTGATCAAACCGATGTTAGGTCCTTCAGGTGTCTCGATTGGACACATACGACCATAGTGAGTGTAGTGCACGTCACGTACTTCATATCCAGCACGGTCACGCGTCAAACCACCAGGTCCTAAGGCTGACAAACGGCGTTTGTGAGACAACTCAGAAAGTGGGTTGTGTTGGTCCATGAACTGTGACAACTGTGATGAACCAAAGAATTCTTTCACCGCAGCTGTTACAGGACGAATATTGATGATTTGTTGTGGTGTCAATACTTCATTATCTTGAACAGACATACGTTCACGGACATTACGTTCCATACGAGAAAGTCCAAGACGTACTTGGTTGGCAAGTAATTCACCAACCGCACGGATACGACGGTTCCCAAGGTGGTCGATATCATCAACACGGCCAAGTCCTTCAGCCAAGTTGAGGAAGTAGCTCATTTCAGCAAGGATATCTGCAGGAGTGACGATACGAACCTTGTCATCTGGATTAGCATTACCGATGATAGTTACGACGCGATCTGGATCAGTTGGTGCAACAACCTTGAATTTTTGAAGAACAACTGGCTCAGTCACAACGGCTGCATCATTTGGAATGTAAACAATCTTGTTCAAGTCGCCATTCAAATGACTTTCAATGCTTTCAATCACACTACGAGTCATGATTGTACCAGCTTCTACCAAGATTTCTCCTGTTTCAGGATCTACCAATGGCTCAGCAATGGTTTGGTTTAGCAGGCGTGTTTTTACATTGAGTTTTTTATTAATTTTGTAACGACCAACTGCTGCTAGGTCGTAACGACGTGGGTCAAAGAAACGAGCCACAAGCAAGCTACGTGAGCTTTCAGCAGTCTTAGGCTCACCTGGACGAAGGCGTTCGTAAATTTCTTTCAAAGCTTCGTCTGTACGAGAGTCCATTGGGTTCTTGTGGATATCTTTTTCAACAGTGTTGCGAACCAATTCGCTATCACCAAAGATATCAAAGATTTCATCATCACCTGAGAAACCAAGCGCACGAACTAAGGTCGTAAATGGAATCTTACGAGTACGGTCGATACGAGTGTAGGCAATATCTTTTGAGTCGCTTTCAAGTTCCAACCAAGCTCCACGGTTAGGGATAACAGTTGAACCGTAACCCACTTTACCGTTCTTATCTACTTTGTCATTAAAGTAAACACCTGGCGAGCGGACCAACTGAGAAACGATAATACGTTCACCACCATTGATGATAAAAGTACCCATTTCTGTCATGATTGGGAAATCACCAAAGAAAACTTCTTGGGTCTTGATTTCGCCTGTTTCTTTATTGATCAAGCGGAAGGTTACAAAAATTGGTGCTGAGTAGCTAGCATCGTGGATACGAGCTTCTTCTAGCGTGTATTTTGGTTCCTTGATTTCATATCCAACAAATTCCAACTCCATCGTGTCTGTGAAGTTTGAAATTGGCAATACATCTTCAAACACTTCCTTAAGACCGTGGTCTAGGAAAGCTTTGAATGAGTCAGTTTGAATTTCAATCAAATTTGGTAAGTCAAGAACTTCTTTGATTCTTGAAAAACTACGACGGGTACGATGTTTCCCGTATTGAACGTCATGTCCTGCCAAGATGATTCTCCTTTGTAAATAAGTTTCAAGCCTTGTCAATCAGGCTTTCTAATCGTCATATGGTTGTAAAACCCCTATCACCGTGTCCCTTTGATAAATTTTCAGAATCTTTAAGTCTTTGTTACAAGTACTCAAAATCCTGAAAAAAAGCACAAAAAGAGCAGCTAAATCTGACTTTTTCAGAAGATTTAACTGCTGTGAGCCTTGTCTGGACAATATTTCAGACAAAACCTACGACAAATGATTATTTACATTATATCCTATTTAGCTAGATTTTTCAAGGGGATTGACGATTTTTTGACAAAATCTTTTCCTATAAGAAATACTGGTTAAATCGTAGCAAAACCTGTTGCGATTTTCTTTTGTTTTAATTTCGAGAAAACGCTTGCATATTGTTTTACTACATGCTATACTGATATAGAAATTTATTGATTGGAGAATCATCATGAGAAAAACACCAGCTCAAACTGAGAAAAAAATGGTCTACAGCATCCGTTCCCTCAAAAATGGAACTGGTTCTGTCCTTATCGGCGCAAGCCTTGTCCTACTTGCTATGGCTACGCCAACTATCTCAGCCAGCGAAAGTACACCAACCACTAACGCAAGTAATAGTGAAACTACTACTGCCCTTGTCCAACCTCTTACTGATGCAACAAACATCGCTGGCAAGAAAGAAAGCGATTTTTCTTCACCTAATAGTGCAAACGCTTCCCTAGAGAAAAAAGAAGAAAAACCTGCAACAGAGGTACCCACTCCTGCTGCAACTCCAGCCGATTCAGCACCACAAACCGGACAAGATCGTTCAAGTGAACCAACTACTTCTACGAGTCCAGTAACGACTGAAACTAAGGCAGAAGAGCCAATCGAAGACAACTACTTCCGTATCCATGTCAAAAAGCTTCCTGAAGAAAACAAGGATGCTCAAGGACTATGGACTTGGGACGATGTTGAAAAACCATCTGAAAACTGGCCAAACGGAGCCTTGTCCTTTAAGGATGCCAAAAAAGACGACTACGGCTACTACCTAGATGTTAAATTAAAGGGAGAACAAGCCAAGAAGATTAGCTTCCTCATCAATAATACAGCTGGAAAAAATCTAACCGGCGATAAGTCGGCCGAAAAACTAGTTCCAAAAATGAACGAGGCTTGGTTAGACCAAGATTACAAGGTTTTCTCTTACGAGCCACAACCTGCAGGAACTATTCGCGTCAACTACTACCGTACAGATGGCAACTATGACAAGAAAGCTCTCTGGTACTGGGGAGATGTGAAAAATCCAAGTAGTGGTGAATGGCCTAACGGAACAGACTTTACAGCTACAGGCAAATATGGCCGCTATATCGACATTCCTCTTAAGGATGCCGCCAAAGAATTCGGCTTTTTATTACTAGATGAGAGCAAAAAAGGAGACGACGTGAAAATCCGTAAAGAAGATTATAAGTTTACAGATTTGAAAAATCATAGCCAAATTTTCCTAAAAGATGATGACGAAACGATTTACACAAATCCATACTATGTTCATGATATACGTATGACAGGTGCCCAACACGTAGGAACTTCTAGCATTGAAAGTAGTTTTTCAACACTAGTCGGTGCTAAAAAAGAGGATATCCTCAAGCACTCCAACATCACTAATTACCTAGGAAACAAAGTAACTATCACCGATGTCGCAATCGATGAGGCTGGTAAGAAAGTGACCTACAGCGGAGATTTCTCTGACACAAAACATCCTTATACCATTAGCTACAACTCTGACAAATTCACTACCAAAACAAGCTGGCGCCTGAAAGATGAGACTTACAGTTACGATGGCAAACTTGGAGCTGACCTCAAAGAAGAAGGAAAACAAGTTGATTTGACCCTTTGGTCACCAAGTGCTGATAAGGTTTCTGTCGTTGTCTACGACAAGAATGACCCTGAAAAAGTGGTTGGAACTGTCGCTCTTGAAAAAGGGGAAAGAGGAACTTGGAAACAAACCCTAGATAGCACAAACAAACTAGGAATCACAAATTTCACTGGATACTATTATCAATACCAAATCGAGCGTCAGGGTAAAACTGTTCTTGCACTCGATCCTTACGCTAAATCCCTCGCTGCTTGGAATAGTGACGATGCTAAGATTGACGATGCCCATAAAGTGGCTAAAGCTGCCTTTGTAGATCCAGCTAAACTAGGACCTCAAGACTTGACTTATGGTAAGATTCACAACTTCAAGACTCGTGAAGATGCCGTTATCTACGAAGCTCATGTGCGTGACTTCACTTCAGATCCTGCCATTGCAAAAGACTTGACCAAACCATTTGGTACCTTTGAAGCCTTTATCGAAAAACTAGACTACCTCAAAGACTTGGGTGTAACCCACATCCAGCTCCTTCCAGTCTTGTCTTACTACTTTGTCAATGAGTTGAAGAACCACGAACGCTTATCTGACTATGCTTCAAGCAACAGCAACTACAACTGGGGATATGACCCTCAAAACTACTTCTCATTGACTGGTATGTACTCAAGCGATCCTAAGAATCCAGAAAAACGAATCGCAGAATTCAAAAACCTCATCAACGAAATCCACAAACGTGGCATGGGAGCCATCCTGGACGTAGTGTATAACCATACAGCCAAAGTCGATATCTTTGAAGACCTAGAGCCAAACTACTACCACTTTATGGATGCTGACGGAACACCTCGAACTAGCTTTGGTGGTGGACGTTTGGGGACAACTCACCATATGACCAAACGCCTCCTAGTTGATTCTATCAAATACCTAGTCGATACCTACAAAGTGGATGGATTCCGTTTCGATATGATGGGAGACCATGACGCCGCTTCTATCGAAGAAGCTTACAAGGCTGCACGCGCCCTCAATCCAAACCTCATCATGCTGGGTGAAGGTTGGAGAACCTATGCTGGTGATGAAAATATACCTACTAAAGCTGCTGACCAAGATTGGATGAAACATACCGATACTGTCGCTGTCTTCTCAGATGACATCCGTAACAACCTCAAGTCTGGTTATCCAAATGAAGGTCAACCTGCCTTTATCACAGGTGGCAAGCGTGATATCAACACTATCTTCAAAAATCTGATTGCTCAACCAACCAACTTTGAAGCAGACAGCCCTGGAGATGTCATCCAATACATCGCAGCCCATGACAACTTGACCCTCTTTGACATTATCGCTCAGTCTATTAAAAAAGACCCAAGCAAGGCCGAGAACTATGCTGAAATCCACCGTCGTTTGCGACTTGGAAATCTCATGGTCTTAACAGCTCAAGGAACTCCATTTATCCACTCTGGTCAGGAATATGGTCGCACCAAACAATTCCGTGACCCAGCCTACAAGACTCCAGTAGCAGAGGACAAACAACCAAACAAATCTCACTTGTTGCGTGATAAGGACGGCAACCCATTTGACTATCCTTACTTCATCCATGACTCTTACGATTCTAGCGATGCTGTCAACAAATTTGACTGGACTAAAGCTACAGATAGAAAAGCATATCCTGAAAATGTCAAGAGTCGTGACTATATGAAAGGGTTGATTGCCCTTCGTCAATCTACAGATGCCTTCCGACTCAAGAGTCTTAAAGATATCAAGGACCGTGTCCACCTCATCACTGTCCCAGGCCAAAATGGTGTGGAAAAAGAAGATGTAGTGATCGGCTACCAAATCACTGCTCCAAACGGAGACATCTATGCAGTCTTTGTCAATGCGGACGAAAAAGCTCGCGAATTTAACTTGGGAACTGCCTTTGCCCACCTCAGAAATGCTGAAGTTTTAGCAGATGAAAACCAAGCAGGGCCAGTCGGAATTGCCAACCCTCAAGGACTTGAATGGACTGAAAAAGGCTTGAAATTGAATGCCCTTACAGCCACTGTTCTTCGAGTCTCTCAAAGTCGTCCAGCTATGGAAGATAAACCAAAATCTGACCTTCCGAATTCTAGACAAGAGCAAGGTCAAAATAACGGCCAAGACAATACTCCAAACAGAGTAGTCAAACCGGAACAGCAAACTCCAGCTCCACAAACTAAACCTGATTCTACTAAACCAGATGAAAAAGTAGCTGATGCAGAAGATAAACCTAGCCAAGCTACAACTGATTCACAGGCTGAAAAACCAGCACAAGAGCCACAAGCATCATCTGTAAGTGAAGCTGTTCGAAACGAATCGGTAGATAACTCTAACAAGGAAAATATACCTGCAACTCCAGCTAAACAAGCTGAACTTCCAAATACAGGAACCAAAAACGATCACAAACTCCTGTTTGCAGGAATCAGCCTCCTTGCCCTTCTAGGTCTCGGGTTCTTGCTAAAAAACAAAAAAGAGAACTAAACTAGCCCTCCTATAGAACAATCCCCCAAGCATTATAGCTCGGGGGATTAATTTTTGTACAATATTTGTTGTCCTAATAAACTTGATTAGGATTTTTTATTAAGCCTCTTTCATGGCAAAATAAGCCCGTACTTTGGGTGCAACTTGTGTGCCGAAGAGTTCAATAGCTCTCAGGACTTGGTCATGAGGCATGGAACCAAGCGGTAGATGGAGCATGAAGCGGTCCAAACCTAAATCCTCAATCATGCGAATCAATTTTTCTGCTACCTGATCTGGATTGCCCACAAACATGGCGCCATTTGGCCCTACCTGCTCCAAATATTGCTCATAACGCAATTCCTGCCAGTGCGGACGGTCTTTGGAAATAGCATCCACCACTTGCTTGGTCGGATGGAAATAATCTTTTACCGCCTGCTCGCCATCTTCAGCAACCCAACCCCAAGAATGGGCTCCAACCTTTAGTTCATGACTGGCATGACCCGCTTCGCTCCCAATCTCACGATAAGCCTGAATCAACTTTTTAAAATAACGAGGGTTACCACCAATAATGGCATAGACAATCGGTAGGCCTGCCTGAGCAATCTTCACTGTTGATTCGACATGACCACCTGTCGCTATCCACAAGGGTAATTTGTCCTGAACTGGACGAGGATAAACTTCTTTGCCAGAGATTGTTTGGGTCAATCGACCTTGCCAATCTAGTTTTGTCTTTTCATTGACTAATTGAAGCAAGTCTAATTTCTCATCAAAAAGAGCTTCGTAGTCTTTCAAATCATGGCCAAATAGAGGGAAAGATTCCGTGAAAGAGCCCCTCCCGGCCATAATCTCCGCACGTCCATTTGACAAAGCATCGATAGTAGCATATTGTTGGAACAAACGAATCGGATCCATACTTGAGAGAATGCTGACCGCACTGGTCAAACGGATTTTCTTGGTATTGACTGCCCCAGCTGCTAGTACAATCTCTGGGGCAGATACCGCAAAATCCGCTCGATGGTGCTCACCAATCCCATATACATCCAAACCAACCTTGTCAGCCAGTTCAATCTCTGCCACCAACTGACGAATGCGTTCGGCATGACTATAAGTTTGCCCAGTTCCTTCAAGCTCCATTGTTTCCCCAAATGTTGAAATTCCCAATTCTACCACAGTGATTCTCCTTGTCTATCTCTGTCCTTCATTTTGAAAAATTATTCTAATACTCAATGAAAATCAAAGAGCAAACTAGGAAGCTAGCCGCAGGCTGCTCAAAACACTGTTTTGAGGTTGTGGATAGAACTGACGAAGTCAGTAACCATACCTACGGCAAGGCGACGGTGACATAGTTTGAAGAGATTTTCGAAGAGTATAACACGAATCTTGAGTACAAGCAACCGATTTGCTCACAAGAAAAAGCCTAGATAAACTAGACTTTTTTAGTTTATTCTACCGTTACTGACTTAGCAAGGTTACGTGGTTTGTCCACATCAAGTCCACGGTGGAGTGTTGCAAAGTAAGCGACCAATTGCGTTGGTACAACCATTGAAATTGGTGAGAGGTAAGGGTGTACAGTCGTAAGAACGATGTCGTCTGTATCTTTAGCAACATTTTCTTCTGCGATAGTGAGGACTTTGGCACCACGGGCTGCCACCTCTTGGATATTTCCGCGAGTGTGGTTGGCAAGGACTGGATCTGACAAGAGGGCCAAGACAGGCGTTCCTTCTTCAATCAAGGCAATGGTTCCATGCTTGAGTTCTCCTGCCGCAAAGCCTTCACACTGGATGTAAGAAATCTCTTTAAGTTTGAGACTTGCTTCCATGGCTACGTAGTAATCTTGACCACGTCCGATGTAAAAGGCGTTACGAGTTGTTTCAAGAAGCTCACGAACCTTGGCTTCAATGGTTTCTTTCTCTGAAAGAGTTGATTCGATAGACTGAGCTACGATTGACAATTCATGAACCAGGTCAAAGGCTTGCGCTTTAGCATTGCCATTTGCTTCTCCGACTGCTTTTGCTAAGAAGGCAAGGGCTGCGATTTGCGCTGTATAGGCTTTAGTTGATGCTACGGCAATTTCAGGACCTGCATGAAGGAGCATGGTATGGTTAGCTTCACGTGAAAGGGTTGAACCTGGGACATTTGTCACTGTCAAGCTTGGGATTCCCATTTCATTAGCCTTGACCAAAACCTGACGGCTATCCGCTGTTTCACCAGACTGGCTGATAAAGATGAAAAGTGGTTTCTTGCTGAGAAGTGGCATACCGTAACCCCACTCAGATGAGATTCCAAGTTCAACTGGTGTATCTGTCAATTCTTCCAGCATCTTCTTAGAAGCAAATCCTGCGTGGTAAGATGTCCCAGCTGCAAGGATGTAGATGCGGTCTGCGTCTTGAACAGCCTTGATGATAGCTGGGTCTACGACAACTTGACCAGCCTCATCTGTGTAGGCTTGGATGAGTTTACGCATAACCGTTGGTTGCTCATCGATTTCCTTGAGCATGTAGTAAGGATAAGTTCCCTTACCGATATCTGACAAGTCTAGCTCGGCAGTGTAGCTAGCACGCTCACGACTGTTGCCATCATAATCTTGAACTTCAACACTACCAGCCTTGACGATTACCAACTCTTGGTCATGAATTTCCATGTATTGGTTGGTTTCACGAATCATAGCCATAGCATCTGAGCAGACCATGTTATAGCCTTGTCCAAGACCAATCAAAAGTGGTGATTTATTTTTAGCCACGTAGATGACTTCAGGATTTTGTGAGTCAACCAAGGCAAAGGCATAAGAACCACGGATGATATGAAGGGCTTTTTTGAAGGCTTCAAGAACTGACAAGCCATCTTCTTCCGCAAATTTTCCAATCAAGTGAACGGCGATTTCCGTATCTGTTTGCCCTTTGAAGTGGTGCCCAGCAAGGTATTCTTCTTTGATTTCAAGGTAGTTCTCAATCACCCCATTGTGCACCAAAACAAAACGTTCAGTCTCAGAGCGATGTGGGTGAGCATTGTCTTCAGTTGGTTTCCCATGAGTTGCCCAACGAGTATGTCCGATACCAGTCGTTCCCTCAACACCAGCTGTCTTAGCAGACAATTCTGCAATACGACCTACAGCCTTAACCAGATGATTTTCAGCACCACCTAGGACAAAAATCCCCGCAGAATCATAGCCACGGTATTCGAGCTTTTCAAGCCCTTGAATCAAAATATCAGTTGCATTTGTGTTCCCAACAACACCAACAATTCCACACATAGTATATACGACACAGACCAGCTGTGCTTTCTCCTTAAAATTGGTATAGTCTGATTTCTCTTTTATAGAACCAGCAAAAACAGTATATACTTGTTTCTTTCACTTGTCAAGAGTAAAAATTGGTATAGTTCATATCAACTTCTTATAAATAAAAAACTCTGACCAATTAGGACAATCAGTCAGAGTCTTTTTTAAAATCCATTATTATCGCTTAGCTCCTTGAACCAGTGCCCTGATTTCTTCAGACGACGTTCTTGCGTTTTCAAGTCTAATTCAACCAAACCATAGCGATTTTTATAACTATTGAGCCATGACCAGCAATCGATAAAGGTCCAAATTAAGTAGCCCTTACAATTGGCTCCATCTTCAATAGCACGGTAAAGTTCACGAAGATGACCTTTTACAAAGTCAATACGGTAATCATCTTGAATCATTCCATTCTCACGGAATTTTTCTTCCCCTTCAACACCCATACCATTCTCAGTCAACATCCACTCGATATTGCCATAATTTTCCTTGATATTTTGGGCAATATCATAAATCCCTTGCTCATAAATCTCCCAGCCACGATGAGGATTGATTTTACGTCCAGGCATCACATAAGGCTCATAAAAATGTTCTGGTAAGAGTGGACTCTCTGGATGCTTAGCAAATCGAGGAGCCATAACACGCAAAGGTTGATAGTAGTTGACACCAAGGAAGTCCACTATATTGTCACGAATGAGCTCCAACTCCTCCTCCGTAGTATCAGGTAAGAGCCCATGTTCATGCAAGATTTCTACCAACTCCTGTGGATAAGTTCCCAAAACAGACGGATCTAAGAAAGATTGGGCCTGAAAAAGGTCCGCAATCCTAGCTGCCTTGACATCAGCAGGATGCTGGCTACGTGGATAAGCCGGTGTCAAGTTGAGAACAATCCCAATCTTGGAACCAGGCAAGAGTTCATGACAGGCCTTGACCGCTCGACTGCTAGCTAATTGTGTGTGATAAGCTACTTTAACTGCCGCTTCTGCATCCACCTTATGTGGATAATGGGCGTCGTAAAAATAGCCAAATTCTACTGGAACGATGGGCTCGTTGAAGGTAATCCATTGATCCACTAAATCCCCATAAGTCTCAAAACAAAAACGAGCATAGTCTTCATAGGCTGAGACTGTCGCCTTATTTTCCCAACCGTCCCCATCTTCTTGAAGGGCAAAAGGCAGATCAAAATGATAAAGATTGACTAAAAGACGAATTCCTTTAGCCTTAATAGCCTTAATAGCCTCAAAAACCTTACGATAGAAATCCACACCTTGAGCATTGACTTCCCCACGCCCTTGTGGAAAAATCCGTGACCATTGAATAGAAGTCCGAAAGGCTGTGTGACCAGTTTCTACCAGTAGCTCAATATCCTGTTCCCAATTTTCATAAAAGGTTGATGTTTTATCTGGACCAATCCCATTATAGTAACGATTTGGCTCCACTTGGTACCAATAATCCCAGAGATTATCTCCCTTACCGTCACCAGCTATACGTCCTTCTGTCTGTGGCCCAGAAGTAGAGGATCCCCAGACAAAATCCTTTGGAAATCTTAGCATACATTTACCTCTTTGTCTACTCATTTTTCCCATTATACAGAAAAAACAAGGTAAAAACTAGTTACATTTTTTCCTTGTTTTTCTTCTGATTATAGTTTTTATTTCTTGCTGAGAATTTCAAGCGTTTCGAGCAAGTTATCTGCATGAACTTCGATGGTATCACCAGTCGCTTTAATCTTCACTTCTACGATGCCATCAGCCGCTTTCTTCCCAACAGTGATACGAATCGGCAATCCAATCAAGTCGCTATCACTGAATTTGACTCCGACACGTTCATTACGGTCATCTGTCAAGACTTCGTAACCAGCTCCCATCAAGCTTGCTTCAAGCTTTTCTGTCAAGGCTTGCGCTTCTTCATCTTTGACATTGACAGTAATCAAGTGAACATCAAATGGCGCCAATTCTTTAGGGAAGTTGATTCCCCAAGCGTAACGGTATTCACCTTTTGGAGTTTTATTAACAAAGAGGCGAGCGTGTTGCTCCATCACTGCTGAAAGGAGACGGCTGACACCGATACCGTAACATCCCATGATGATTGGCACAGCACGGCCATTTTCATCCAAAACATCTGCTCCCATGCTTGCTGA
The DNA here is from genome assembly GCF_002096845.1 of Streptococcus mitis. Taxonomy (GTDB): domain Bacteria; phylum Bacillota; class Bacilli; order Lactobacillales; family Streptococcaceae; genus Streptococcus; species Streptococcus mitis_A. The sequence continues at coordinate 20,264 of NZ_NCVK01000058.1, read as the reverse complement.
ATAGCGAGTGCCGAGTTTGAAGATGTGACCAATTTCGATACCACGCGCAAAGTTAAGGACACCTTGTCCGTCTGGAGAAATTTCACCCTCACGAACTTCACGGATATCCACATATTCTGCAGTAAAATCACGACCTGGATTCACACCAGTCAAGTGGTAGCCATCTTCGTTAGCACCGACAACTGCATTGCGAACATCTTGCACCTTACGATCTGCAATAATTTTAACATTCTCTGGCAAACCAACTGGCCCAAGTGAGCCAAAACCTGCTTGAACAAGATTCGCCACTTCTTCTTCGCTAGCAACGTCAAAGAAATCTGCTCCCAAGTGGTTTTTCAACTTGACTTCGTTGAGTTGGTCATTTCCAACTAGAAGGGCTGCCACAAGCTCACCATCTGCCATGTAGAAGAGAGTTTTAATCGTTTGTTCTTCTGGGACATTGAGGAAGGCTGCAACCTCATCAATTGATTTAACATCTGGAGTTGCAACACGAGTCACTTCTTCTTCAGCGACAACACGGTTGCTTGGTTTGTACTCGTTTGTTGCCATTTCCAAGTTAGCCGCATAGCTAGATTCACTTGAGTAAGCAATGGTATCTTCACCAGAGACCATCCATTTGAGCAATTCTGCCTTGATTTCTTCTTGCACTTCTGCAGGAATTTCGTCAAATGAGGCAACTGACTTGTCCAAGACAACCCAGCGATCAAGGTCTGTACGAGCTGGTGTAATGGCCATAAATTCTTGGCTGTCCTTACCACCCATGGCTCCACCGTCACCTATGATAGCCTTGAAATCTAAGCCACTACGAGTGAAAATTCGCTCATAAGCAGCCTTGTACTCATCATAAACACTGTCCAAGCTATCATAGTTAGCGTGGAAACTGTAAGCATCCTTCATGATGAACTCACGTGTACGGAGAAGTCCATTACGTGGGCGTTTTTCATCACGATACTTAGGCTGGATTTGGTAAAGGTTAAGTGGCAATTGCTTGTAAGACTTAACAGAATCACGGACAATAGCTGTAAAGGTTTCTTCGTGAGTTGGACCTAGGATAAAGTCTGATTTTTCACGGTTTTTTAGTTTGTAAAGGTCTTCACCATAAGTTTCGTAACGACCTGATTCGCGCCACAATTCTGCACTGAGAAGGGCAGGAGCCAACATCTCAACGGCACCAATCTTGTCGAATTCTTGGCGCATGATATTTTTAGCTTTTTCAATCACACGGTTGGCAAGCGGCAGGTAAGAATAAACACCTGCTGAAACTTGACGAACATAACCAGCTCGCAACATAAGAGCATGGCTGATAACTTGAGCATCGCTTGGCATTTCGCGAAGCGTTGGGATAGGCATTTTACTTTGTTTCATAATATTCCTCGATTATCTAAAAAAGAGTCGCATAATGTCATTCCAGGTCACAGCAATCATCAAGACAACCATGATGACCACTCCGGCCAAGGTGACATAGGTTTCAATTTCTTGTTTTAATGGTTTGCGGCGGATAGCTTCTAGGATATTGAGCACAATCTTACCACCATCTAAGGCTGGAATCGGAATAAGATTAAAAATTCCGATATTGATGGAAATCACTGCCAAGAAGTACAAGACATTCTCAATTCCATTTTTAGCGGCATCACTACTTGCCTTAAAGATGGCAACAGGTCCACCCAGCTTGTTCAAATCCGGTTGGAAAATCAGATTTTTCAGAGCTGAGAGAATTCGGAGGGCCGAGTCAGCAGCAGTTGTAAAACCACCTACAAACATGGATAGAAAATCTGACTTAATCCCCGGTTGAACACCTAGAAGGTAAAGGCCTTGACTTTCTTCGGGTGTAACCGTAACTTGTTTGTCACTACCCTTTTCAGAAATAGTCACATCCAAGGTCGGGGCTGTCTTATCTTTGGTTTCTGATTCCACAGCTTGAATCAAACTTTCCCAGTTGCTAATCTCATGTGAGCCAATCTTGGTAATTTGTGCCGTTTCTGGTACTCCCACTTTAGCCAAGGCCCCTTGAGGCATGACATGGAACTGATTGGTATCAACATCTCTGACACCACCCTGCATGAAGATTAAAATCCAAAAAACAACGACACCTAAGATAAAGTTGTTCATAGGACCCGCAAAGTTAGTAATCAGTTTCCCCCAGATAGTCGCATTTTGATATTGAACATCTAAAGGTGCAATCCGAACCTCAGTTCCATCTGCTTCCACAACCGTTGCATCGTGATCTACTGCAAATGTTTTTTCTTCTTCCAGAACCAATCCCTTGATGAAAAGCTTGTCTTCAAAATCAAACTGGGTCACCTGCATAGGGAGGGCTGTTTGATCTAATTTTTTACCTGAAAGATTGATGCGTTTAACCTTACCATCATCAGTAAGCGTCAAACTAACAGGAGTTCCTGTCTTGATTTCAGTTGTATCATCACCCCAACCAGCCATGCGAACATAGCCACCCAGAGGCAAGATTCGGATGGTATAGGCCGTTCCATCCCTGCCAATGTGAGCAAAGATTTTGGGTCCCATACCAATGGCAAATTCACGCACTAGAATCCCTGATTTCTTGGCAAAGTAGAAGTGCCCAAACTCGTGCACTACCACAATAATTCCGAAAACCAGAATAAAGGTTAAAATTCCGAGCATAGTATTTCCTCCGTCTTTTGATTAAAAGAGTCCAAATAAGTGCATGATTGGAAATACAAGCAACATACTATCGAAACGATCCAAAACACCACCATGTCCAGGGATAAATTTCCCAGAATCCTTGACACCAAAGTGACGCTTGATCGAACTTTCTAGTAAATCACCAAATTGTCCAGCTATGCTAAAGAAAATAGCAAAGACTGACATCTTGTAAATTCCATATGGAAGAGCAACTGTATTGTCAAACATCATAAAGATGATGGTTACTAAAATAGCACCTAAAATACCACCCAAGGCACCCTCAAAGGTTTTATTTGGAGAAACTGTCGGAGCTAATTTTCGTTTACCATAGTTCATCCCAACAAGATAGGCACCACTGTCGGTCGCCCAGACGATACACAAGGCCAAGAGCGCCTTATCTAAACCTGCAACACGAGCGTCTAGCAAAGCATTAAATCCAAAGCCAACATAGAAACTCATAGCAAGAGGGAAAACAGCGTCCTCAATCGTATACGACTTGCTAAACACAGTCGTTCCTAACATGATTGAAATCAAAACACTATAAGCAACTACATTCCCATCAACTGGCAAAAAAGTCAGGTAATTCTCCAAGGGAATGGTCAAGGCAAAGGTTGCAAAGAGGGTTAAGAGGCCCTCCATGGTCATGGTCTCTAGACCTCTCATCTTCAAAAGTTCATGCATGGCTAGCATGGCTATGATTCCAATTGCTATCTGAAGCAAGAGTCCCCCAATCATTAAAACTGGTAGGAAAATAGCCAGAGCAATCCCTGCAAACAAGGTTCTTTTCTGTAAATCCTGTGTCATATTTCCTCCTAAACTCCTCCAAATCGGCGATGACGACGATTGTAGGCAAGAATAGCTTCCTGCAAGGCCGCCTCGTCAAAATCAGGCCACAAGGTATCCGTAAAATAGAGCTCACTATAGGCTCCCTGCCATGGAAGGAAATTGCTCAAACGCAATTCTCCACTAGTACGGATAATCAAGTCTGGGTCTCGTAACTCCTTAGGCAAATGCTGGGTGAAGAGATAGTTGCCAATCAATTCCTCTGTGATGTCACCTGGGTTGATTTTGGCATCTAACACATCCTGAGAAATCAACTTAAGAGCCTGTGTAATCTCAGCACGTCCACCATAGTTGAGGGCAAAATTAAGAATCAAACCTGTGTTGTTCTTAGTCAATTCCTCAGCTTCAGTCAGAGCTTCAAAGGTTTGCTTAGGCAGGCGATCCGTTTCTCCAATCATTTGAATCTTAACATTATTCGCATGCAATTCCGGGACATAATTATCATAAAACTCTACTGGCAAGTTCATGATAAATTTGACTTCCTGATCTGGACGGGTCCAGTTTTCTGTAGAAAAAGCATAAACCGTAATCACCTTGACGCCCAGTTTGTTAGCTGCCTTGGTCACAGTTTGCAATGCTTCCATTCCCGCCTTGTGTCCGAAGACTCGCGGTTGCATACGTTTTTTAGCCCAACGGCCATTTCCATCCATGATGATACCGATATGAGCAGGAACCTGTGTCGGAACCTCTACTTCCACAGCCTTATCTTTCTTAAAAAATCCAAACATGATCTTATTCCTATTCAAAAATCTATCGTTTCATTATACCATATTTCCCCATTTTCTTCTATCACTAAGCTATTTATTCTCAGACACCAAGCCCATTTTTCAAAAAAATAAGCCGCCTGATTGGGCGACTCTATTTTTTATAGGGAGATTATTATGAAAAAGTTTTAGGAGTTTAAGTTAAGGTCTTCTTAACTTATGAACTTAGTATACACTTCCTAGCTTAAAGTTTCCTTAAGAAGTTTTAAAAATCAAATTTTTCCATTTTTCCTGCCAATTTTTCTTGGATAATCGTGTTTGATAGAGAGTCATTCGGTCTTCATTCTCTAAAAAATGAGGAGTTGGGCGAACTTGAAAATTCAAAATATCATCGAGACCGTATGGATTAAAGAATTCCAAAGCAGATTCTTCATTCAAGCGCAGTCCAACTGCCGTACACCGTTCTGGATACTTACTCATGGCATCACGGGAACTGGTATAGGGAGCAGTATGAGGGCTGTGCTGGTGCATATAGACTTGATTTTTCAATTCCCACTGGTACTGAGGAAAATCCTCTCGCAGTTTTTTCTCTAGGGACAAGGTTTCCTCATAAGAAATATCTGGATCAAAGAAAATCACATCTACATCTGTTTCATGATCAAAAGGGGATTTGTCTGACAAGAGATTCCAGATAAAATTTCTGACAGAACCTGCTGCCAACCAGGAATCTGTCAACTCCAGGTTTCGAATGATCGTCAGAATAATCATCATATCTAGATTTTTTCTAAAAGCCTCTAGAATTTCTTGCTTATTTTTCATTGTACTCATACCCCAAATGCTCATATGCCTTGGCTGTCGCCACTCGTCCAGAACGTGTTCGCATGATAAAGCCTTTTTGGATTAAGTAAGGTTCATACATGTCCTCCACCGTCTCGCGCTCCTCGGCAATATTAACAGAAAGAGTTCCTAATCCGACAGGGCCACCACCGTACATCTCAATCATGGTGCGAAGGATTTTTTGATCCACATAGTCCAAACCTTCATGGTCAACATCCAGCATGGTCAAAGCCTTATCGGTAATAAGATCATCGATCACCCCATTCCCCATTATCTGGGCAAAATCGCGCACACGCTTGAGGAGACGATTGGCAATACGAGGGGTCCCACGGCTACGTAGGGCTAACTCAGACGCTGCCTCATGAGTGATTTCCATCTCAAAAATATCTGCCGTCCGCTCGACAATTTCTGTCAAGTCAGCATGGGCATAATACTCCATATGACCTGTAATCCCAAAACGTGCCCTTAGCGGATTTGAGAGCATACCAGCCCGAGTCGTCGCACCAATCAAGGTAAAAGGTGGCAACTCCAAATGAACACTGCGACTGCCTTCACCAGCCCCAATCATGATGTCAATGTAGAAGTCTTCCATGGCACTATAAAGCACCTCTTCCACAGACATGGGCAAGCGATGAATCTCATCAATAAAAAGGACATCCCCAGGCTCTAAGTCATTCAAAATCGCTACCAGATCACCAGCCTTTTCAATGACAGGCCCAGACGTCTGCTTGAGATTGACACCTAGTTCATTGGCAATTACAAAAGCCATGGTCGTTTTTCCCAAACCTGGAGGGCCAAATAAGAGCACATGATCCAGCGCTTCATCTCTCATTTTGGCAGCTTCGATAAAGATTTGGAGCTGGTCCTTGACCTTATCCTGTCCAATATATTCACGTAAGTACTGAGGACGGAGCGTGCGTTCTACTAACTCCTCATCCCCCATTATCTCATTATCTAAAATTCTACTCATGGCTCTATTATATCAAAAAACCAAGCCACAAACAAAAAAGCCACCCGATTGGGTGACTCCTGAGTTTAGCACTTATGTTGGTTGTATAATATTATACGGCACTTCTACACCGCCTACGAAAGGAGGTAAGATAGCCCATGATGGAATTAGTACTCAAAACTATCATCGGACCAATTGTGATCGGTGTCGTTCTTCGATTAGTCGATAAATGGCTAAACAAGGACAAATAGTGTCAAAAAAGACCCTAAGCTTAATGTGGAAGTTAGCTTGGGGTCTTTTCTAGCCTATGATATAGACCTAATCCTTAATTCCTCTCCATTATCCCACAGTTCACAAAATTTGTCAAAACTTTACATCCTCAGCTTCTCAAGCTTTAACCGCTTTACAACAAGACTTTCAAGTTTAAGAGAAAATTAGGGATTCTATCAATTTCATAGAAATTTTGATTTAGTAAACGAAGAGACAATCTTATATGTCACTTCTCATTTAATACGCCACTACTAGACAAGCAAAATCATTATTACAGTAGTTCCAGTCCTTCAATTAACAGTCACTTACATTCAAAGCGAGGTTGAAGTAGCTGAAGTAACAGCAAACCTATTTCTTAGTCATATTCGCTAAAAAGGTCCCCGCCAATTCCCCAACCAAAATCCGAAAATACCGAAAATTATCGGAAAATGATTTTTAGAATAGTCCCCAAAAGCCTGAAATAGAGCCAAAAAACTCCACCTGATTGGGTGGAGTTAAGGGAGATTATTATGAAAAAGAAAAGTTTAGGATTTTATTAAATAAAGTTAGGAGGTCTTTATTTAATAACTATATGATACATGACGAAGCTTAAAACTAGCTTAACTTTTCTCAAATTCTAGCATTTTTTAAAAATTTCTATCAGCATCACCTCACCCCACAAAAAAGTCACCTGATTAGGTAACTTCATTAGGAGATTATGATGAAAAAAAGTTTTAGGATTTCATTAAATAAAGTTAGGAGGTCTTTATTTAATGACTATATAATACTAGACCATCCTTAAACTTTGCTTAAGAAAAAACAAGTTTTGTTATTTTTCTCGATTCACCCAAGTCATCCCTATACAATTATAGGTGGATAAGATTTCAAAGCCCATAGAACGATAGAATCCCAAGGTTCTTTCTGTCTCTTCTGTCACCAGCTGGACTTGATAGGCATCTTTGTAATCTTTTAAAGCCTCTTTCATCAAGAGACTACCAATCCCTTGGCGCTGATAGCTAGGCAAAACAATCAAATCCTGTACAAAAACTGATGAAAAACCATCTCCAACCAAACGAATCAAGCCCACTACAGCATCACCATCAAGTGCCAGATAAATTACTAATGAATGAGATAAGGCCTGCTCCAGCATCTCTGGTTGATGGGTATAATTTGTCCAACCGACAGCCTGATAGAGATGCAAAACATCCTCTAGCTTGACAATTTCTTGCTTTCTAATAGTGATCATCTCAACACCTCTTAAAGCTCTCTCAAGCTCTTGTACTGCTGTCCATTTTTATCAAAGTTTTCAGGAGCCAACCACGTTTCCAAACGAGCTTTGACTTTGGGCCAGTCCTTATCAATCATAGATAACCAATCCGTATCCCTCGTCCGTCCCTTATAAACCACTGCCTGACGGAAGGTTCCTTCATAAATAAAGCCCAAACGTTCCGCAGCTCGTCTTGATGGCAGGTTAAAAGCATCGCATTTCCACTCATAGCGACGATAGTTAAGCTCCTCAAAGACATAGCGAGCCAAGAGATACTGAGCTTCTGTCCCTATCCGTGTCCCCTTGAGCTCTGGAGAAAAAGTGACAGCTCCCACTTCTATTACTCGGTTATTCTGGTCAATGCGCATGAGAGAAAAAGTTCCCAAAGCCTTACCAGTTACCTTGTCTATGATTGCATAGTAAAAACGGTCCTTACGAGCCAACATCTGATTTAAGAGGGTAACCAGTTCCTCCATGTCTGCTACTGGTCCCTGAAAGAGGTAGGTCCACATTTCCCGAGGCGTATCAGGGCCATAAACAGCTAATAAATCCTCCGCATGCTTTTCTACCGAGAGAGCCTCTATTCGAGCATAACGCCCTTCTAAGAAATCAATAGAAGGCAGTGCACCGGGTGTATAACCTTCCATTGACTCACCAATCATCTGACCATATTCGTTTACTGGCATTTTTCTTCTCCTTGTTTTACGCTGAAAATACTATATCATAAATTACTCTAAATGGAAACTAGCACTCTCCTCTAACTTCATACTCAACACTACACTATTTATCCTTTTTCTTTCTTTTATCCTCCAAGGCTTGATTAATTTGTTGTGTAAGTTTATGAGTCCGCCAAATTTGATACAGCCATATCAATCCATAAATTAACAAGAAACAGAACCAAAGCAAAGGACTCCACAAGGCTGAACCCCAACCAAAAAATAGAGAGGTCAATACTAAGATAGTAGCTGTCACTAATAAATGAGCTCCTACACGTATACTAAAAACAAGAAACTCTAGCTTTTCAAGTATTAAAGTCAATACCCCCATAATTCCACCCATTAAAAACAGAGCTAGAATATTTTTTGTCATTGGTTCAGGATAGGTAATACCTGGATAAAACTGAGTCAACACCATCATACTCAAATAAAAGAAGGAAGCCGTACGCATTCCCGATACAAAATAATCAATTAATCGTTTCATAATTTTCTCCTATAAACCTAGATAATTCATTAAGGACTTGACGTATTTCCTACTCACACTAGACTTGATACCCCGAGTCATTTTAGCCATCATGTTCCCTGAAAAGCTATCCGATAATGACTCTAAATGGTCAATGTTTATAATTGAATGGCGTGATATCTGTATAAAATTACGTCGGTTAATCCGATTCTGAAAGTTTATCAATGTTTCCTTAGTTTTATAAATCCCATCTACCGTATAAATGGTTAACAAGTTCTTATCGATATCTGCTAGAATAAGATCCTCAATCTTCACCATGACCAGATGATCATCCGTTCGAATAGGAATGACCACCTGATTGGTCTTTGAAAATTGTTCTAAATACTCCATGACTTCCCTTGCTTGGTCGGTTAACTGAGCTGCCTGAATTACAATATGTGGGTCCTTTTCTGAAAACTCTGCCTTCATTTCAAAACGAATCTTCATTTTCTCTCCAGTATACCTTTATTTTCTCCTGCTAAACACTTTAACAAATAAAAGCCAAAGAAGAATAGCGACGAAACTGATAATAACCACTATAAAGTATGTCTCTTCCTTTGTCAATAGTTCTTGCCAGTTGATTTGGATCCCCATTTTTTCTTGAAATTCCTTTAACAAGCTGCTATTTCCTGTAAATGCGGTCTCTAATGGTTCTTTCATTAAAATTTGTCGATAAAGAGAAGCAATATAAGTTGCAGGGGTACACTTCATGATAATCTGTGCAAAATCAGGTAAAACTCCAATAGGGACATAAGTTCCTACTAAAAATCCAGAAGCAGTTCCTACTATAGTTGCCAGTTTGCCAAGGCTATCTACAGATTGAAAACGATAAATCAAGAGAATATTTATCAAACTTGAAAGCAGACTACTTAACAACATAATCAAAGCAATTTCCGGTAAATGACTGATAACTGGACTTTCTTTAAAATAAAGCCCCATAACAGCAAACATAAACACCTGCATGACAAAAGAGATGGCAATACTACTGATTAGATAGGACACCTGTAAACCCCAGCTACCTAAATCTGTCAAGAAGAGATCTTGATCCACTTGATTTTCACGATCCTGTACCATTTGTGTAAGAGCCGTAAAACTGGTTGTAATCCCAGTCACAGCCAAGGTCCCACCCATCAGCCAGTTATTTAAAAGATTCGTATTATCAGGGAGTTGGGACCAAGCATCCGTCAAGTTCTTCTGCAAAAAAATGATATAAAGGAGGAAGGAAATCAATGCCCCCAATAATGAGAAAAATACTCCTGAACGATTACGAAAATATAAGATAAAATTCCGTTTCAATAAAGCTAACATTAGCGAACCTCTCTTCCTGTAAGTGCAATAAAGGCATCATCCATGGTGCCTGGACGAAACTCAAAAGAATCAATTTCTTCTCGTACTTTTGCCAAATATTCAATAGCTTCCAGTGATGTCCTTGGATAAAAAAGATATTCCAGCTCATTTTCTTCCTTTACTATCATTCCAGTCTGTAGCAACTTTTCTAAATCCTTCATTTCTTTAAAACGAATTTTTAGAATATTAGATGCATACTGACTTTTAATAGCCGTCGCAGAACCTTGCGCAATCACTTTCCCATGATCAACGATATAAATCTGATCCGCTTCATCCGCTTCATCCAGATAATGAGTCGTTAATATAATAGTCATCCCTTCATCCTTTTGTAGTCGAGATAGTAAATCCCAAATGGCTTTGCGAGTCTGAATATCTAGACCTGTCGTTGGTTCATCTAAGAAAAGAATATCTGGCTGTGAAAGAAGAGCACGCGCAATATCAACCCTACGTTTTTGCCCACCTGACAAAGTCCCATATAGTTGCTTCTGGAAAGCAGTCAAACCCAGTTGATGAATCAAATCATCCACACGACTTGCTGCAATCTCCTTATACTGTTGAGCACGAATCGTAAGATTTTCCCTAACTGTCAACATCTCATCTAGTACACTAGCTTGAAAAACAACTCCGATTTTCGTATTTGGCGCATATCGAATCTGACCTTTTGTCGGCTTTTTCAAACCGATTAGCATGGAAATGGTGGTTGATTTTCCTGCACCATTGGGACCCAAAATAGCATTAAAACTCCCTTTTTCAAACTCTAACTGAATATCTTCAACAGCCATATGATCGCCGTACCGTTTAGTCAAATGTTTAGCTTGTAAAATCATATTTAGTTCCTCCTCTTTACCTCATCAGTTTAACAAAAAGTATGAAAGAAAAATCGACTTTTGAGATAAGTGGTTAAAATGAGAGGTTAAGTGGTGAGATGATTAGGGTTAAGTTAAAGTAGAGAAGGCTACAGCCATTTTTCTCCTGCCGAATTGCTAAATGAAGCTTAAAAACACTTATAAAAACACATTATATTTTTAAATATGCGCTATAAAAGAGATGTTTTACCGCATCTGGCCGAAAAATTCAAGAATCGGTAGTATTATTCTCGCCAAATCAAGCAATAAAAATTTAACTAGAAATCATGACACACAATCCCTTCTATCAAAATGAAACTGCTGAATATGATATGATTGAATTTGAAGCAAGTAAGTATTGTCCTGAATTTGAAACTTCCATTAGCCAAATTTTTAACGACAAGTAAATCCATTAGGAAATAATATATGAAAAGAATTTTCAATACAAGTAAAAAACAGCTCTTTTTATCCGAGAAGAGCTGTTCTATTTTATGAAAGAGAAAGTCACTAGTAACTCTTGTACTTCTCTCTACGTTTTTACTGTTTGTATTCAAATTTCTCTTGTTTTAGTGTTTGCTTTTGTAGACTGGACTACCAACTAGAGCTGTGTTTTTATCTTAGTTGGGACTATTATAGTACGGTTCAGCACTATCTACAAATTTTTCAGATGTGTATCAAAAAAATTTATCGTAGCAAACCAAGAGTCTACACTTTCTTTCATTAATAAGCGCCAATCTTTTCGATAACGATGATTCGGTTGATAAGCAACCGTCAACATATGTCCTGTTTCGTGGTATTTTTTAAACAAAATGGATTCCCCTTTATAATGTGAAATGATATCATCTATCGCGGATGATGCATTCCATATTTCATCGACATCGCTTCCTAGTAATAATAAAGGAGAGGAAATTTTACTCACATCAATCTGGGCCCTACTATCTTCAGGAATGTGTTTTCCAAAAAACTTGTTTAACAAATAATTTCCTAACTGAAATTTTTGATACGGAAGTTCTTTTTGCAAATATGTCCAAGAAGATGAATGAGAGTTGAGTTTTCCCTTTATTCCCTCAAATATTACATTTGAGGGGGAATTGAGTACCAAACATTGAACATCTTCCAAAATACTTTGTCCAGCCAGAACAAGCTCTGCTCCTTTAGAGCGACCATATATTCCTATTTTTGTATTATCAACTTGAGGATGATGATATAGAAAATCTTTCGCCTCCTCCAGACATTCTATTGGAATTCGTTCTAAATTTTGGGGTAATTCCTCTAAACCAAAATAAGCTATCGCAAGACAAATATAGCCTCTTGAAGATAAAAGTTGGGCAATATTCTGAGCTTTTTCAATTCTTCCCTCACTACCGCTAACAATAATCACGGCTGGCGCCCTTCTTAACTTTTCATCATAAAATAATCGACCTTGAAAATGCTTGTCATAGATATCTTGATATCTTACTCCCAGATTCATATAACGCCTTACGAAACTTTGCTCCGCGATCACATCTTTCCCCATCTTGATTTTAATTTCAACACCAAAACAATCTCGCAATGGAATTCTATCAAGAGAACTCGGTAATCTCCTTTTCCTATTCTTCAACGGTTTCGCATTAAAGAATAATCCCATTTCTGAAACCCCTTTATAAGATCCTGAAATAGATGTTGTCTGAGAGGTATCAATCATACCGTCCTGATCAGATAAAAAAATTGCGGTTGATTTCCATATAACATCATGATCTAAAAGCAAGGGAGCATTTATACAGTAATAATCAGACAGGTACATTTCTACACAATACATTGCCCTTGGTTCTAAACCATTGATAGCAATATAAAAAGATTCATCCGCTAAATCTGTTTGTGAAATCAGTTCTATGTTTACAGTCATATCTTCTCCTTTTTGTTAATCTAATTAACAATTGTATTTAAAATTTACCGCGACTTTTACCACGGTAATTCTCCCCACACCTTTTCAATATCATCCATCAATTTCACAACTGTTTGAAGTTCCCCCTCGCTATAGTTGTTTAAAACTGAAAAGATTGATTTTTCAATATGTGCTTGTTGCTCCTTATGGATTTTAAAAACTTCGATGCCTTTTTCAGATAATCTCAAATATTTATTTTTCCCATTATTCGGATCAAAATCAAAAACAACTAAATTTTTTTGAATCAATCTTCTAACACTTTGAGTTATTGCACTTCTCGAAACTTCTAATAATTCAGATAATTTTACTAGATTTAAGGGCTGATTTTTCCCAATCACAACAATCAAATGTACCTCATTCAACGTAATGGATTTGTCAACACCACTTTTATGCTGATTTTTTTTTAACTGGTCAAACGCTAAAATAAATCTATTGAAACGATTATTAAATGCAATAAATTCTTTTTTATCCATAATCTCTCTTTTCTTTGTTAATTATATTAACAAAATAGAAACTTCCTGTCAAATAAAAATCCTCCAGATTCTACTCTGAAGGATTCCTATCTTATTTCACAACGATATTAACGAGTTTAGTTGGCTCAAACAGTTTGGGAAACTGTTTGAGGTTGGAAATCAGCAAATAAATTGGTTATTTTACAACAATGTTAACCAATTTATTTGGTACACTAATCACTTTCACAATTTCTTTGCCATCAATTTCTGCCTTGACTTTTTCGTCAGCCAGAGCAATTTCTTGTAATTCTTCACGTGATAAGTCTTTAGCGACCATAAGTTTAGCACGGACTTTACCTTTGATTTGGACAACGATTTCGATTTCGTCTTCAACCAATTTGCTTTCGTCCCATGTTGGCCAAGCCACGTAAGAGATTGATTCACCTGTTGCTGCAACAGTTTGCCAGAGTTCTTCTGCCAAGTGAGGTGCAAATGGTGCGATTAATTGGATGAAGCCTTTGGCATAGTCCACATAGAGCTTGTCTTCCTTGTTAGCCGCGTTGACAAAGACCATAAGTTGGGCAATGGCTGTGTTGAATTTCATGGACTCGATTTGCTCTGTGACAGCTTTAACGGTTTCATTGTAAACCTTGTCAAGAGCACCATCGTTTTCCACAACAATTTCCTTACTTGTGATCAAACGGTAAACACGGTCGAGGAACTTACGGCTTCCTTCCAGACCTTCTTCTGACCAAGCGATAGAAGCATCGAGTGGGCCCATGAACATTTCATAGACACGAAGGGTATCGGCACCGTATTGTTCCACTACATCGTCTGGGTTGACAACATTCTTGAGTGATTTAGACATCTTAGCTGGTGCTTGCTCCAACTCTTCCCCTGTTTCCACATGGAAGAAAGAACCGTCACGTTTTTCAACCTTATCAGTTGCCACAAGAGCCCCACGGTGGTCACGGTAGCTAGTTCCCAAAATCATCCCTTGGTTAAAGAGTTTTTGGAATGGTTCCTTAGTTGGAACGACACCGAGATCATAGAGGAATTTGTGCCAGAAGCGAGCGTAAAGCAAGTGAAGTACAGCATGTTCCGCACCACCCACGTAGATATCTACTGGCAACCATTGTTTGAGGAGGTCCTCATCAGCCAATTTCTCAGTATTGTGTGGGTCAATATAGCGGAGGTAGTACCAGCTTGAACCAGCCCACTGTGGCATAGTGTTGGTTTCACGACGACCTTTAACACCATCTTCACGAGTCACTTCAAGCCAGTCTGTCAAGTTAGCTAGTGGACTTTCACCAGTACCTGATGGGCGAATATCCTTAGTTACTGGCAAGACAAGTGGCAATTCACTTTCAGGGACAGCTGTTGAAGTTCCGTCTTCCCAATGAATGATTGGGATTGGCTCACCCCAGTAACGTTGACGGCTAAAGAGCCAGTCGCGGAGGCGGTAGGTAACCTTCTCTTGACCACAACCTTTCTCTTCCAACCAAGCCACAATCTTAGCAATAGCATCTTCTTTATTCAATCCATTTAGGAAGTCTGAATTGACATGAAGTCCATCTTCTGTGTAGGCAGCTTCTGCTACATTTCCACCTTCCAGCACTTCTAAGATTGGAAGGTCAAATTGTTTGGCAAATTCCCAGTCACGTTGGTCATGGGCAGGTACAGCCATTACCGCTCCTGTCCCATAGCTAGCAAGAACATAGTCTGCAATCCAGATTGGAATTTCCTTGCCGTTGACAGGGTTGATGGCATAAGCACCGGTCCAAACTCCTGTTTTTTCCTTGGCAAGGTCTGTACGAGCCAAGTCAGACTTAAGGCTAGCTTGGTGTTTATAGTCTGCTACTGCCTCTGCTTGCTCTGGACTTGTAATAGCGTCAACCAAATCATGTTCAGGAGCCAAAACAGTGAAAGTCGCACCGAAAAGGGTGTCCGGACGAGTGGTAAAGACTGTGAATTCCTTGTCTGTTCCCTTAACTTTAAAAGTTACATTAGCACCAGTTGATTTCCCAATCCAGTTGCGTTGCATATCCTTGATAGACTCTGGCCAATCTAGTTCATCTAAGTCATTGAGCAAGCGCTCTGCGTAGGCCGTGATTTTGAGCATCCATTGGCGCATTGGCTTGCGGACAACTGGATAGCCTCCACGCTCAGAAGTTCCATCAGGAAGAACCTCTTCGTTGGCGATGGCTGTTCCCAATTCCTCAACCCAGTTTACTGGCACTTCCGCTTCATAAGCCAAACCTTTTTCGTAAAGCTTAGTGAAAATCCATTGGGTCCACTTGTAGTAGTTTGGATCTGTTGTATTGACTTCACGATCCCAGTCGTAAGAAAATCCAAGCGCATTGATTTGACGTTTGAAGTTAGCAATGTTCTCAGCTGTAAATTCTGCTGGGTCATTACCAGTATCCATAGCATATTGCTCTGCAGGCAAACCAAAAGCATCCCAACCCATTGGGTGAAGGACATTGTAGCCTTGCGCACGTTTGTAACGGCTGAGAATATCTGTTGCAGTATAGCCTTCTGGGTGTCCTACGTGCAGACCCGCTCCAGACGGATAAGGGAACATGTCAAGCGCATAAAACTTCGGTTTTGATGCATCTGTTCCTGTCTTAAATGTATGATGTTCTGCCCAGTAGCCCTGCCACTTAGGCTCAATTTCTTTATGATTGTAAAAACTCATGGTCTCTCTCCAATTTTGTGATGTTACTATTATACCATTTTTGAGGGAATTTGAAATGTGTTAAAAGAAAAAACTGTATACTGTATTTCATTAATTTTGATGGCTCTGAATTGCTCTATCATCCACTTTTTTATCTTATTGTTATGCGGGAAATCAAAGAGCAAAACAAGAAGCTTATCTCTTATAACACAAAATACTAATTTTAGACCGAAGATACGACTGGAATGCTAATTAATGTATTTATAATAAATAGCTGACAACCTATGTCGCTTTTTGATTTATGAAGAACGTCGGATTCAATACGAGGATCAATAAAAGACTACCATTTGGAAAACAGTAGTCCTTATTGTTTATTTTGAATTTACATAGGCGTCTACAGCGATGATAGCTTGAGCAACATCTGAAGGCGAAATCTTAAACGGCATCTGATGGATTGTCTCACCCTCCATAGTTGCTTGTTTACCAACTTTTATTAAATCATCATATCCAACTTGATCTAAATGCATTTCTTTTAGAGTTGTTGGCATACCAATTTTTTTGTAAAACTCAATATACTTATCAAGTTCTTCTTTAGGTCTATTTTCCAATAATAGTTGTACTAAAGTTCCATAAGCTACTTTTTCACCATGTGTTAAATGATGAATGTCACCTGTCAATGCAGTAAAACCATTATGAATCGCATGCGCTGCAGCTAATCCTCCACTTTCAAAACCTAGGCCACTCAATAAAGTATTAGCTTCAACAATATTTTCTAATGCTGGTGTCACCACTTTAGCTTCACAAGCTGCCATAGCCTGTAAACCATCTGCAAACAGCGTTTCTTCACATTTCTTCGCAATTGCAACTCCAGCCAACGTTTGTTGTTGTCCTAACATAGTTTTTCCATTTGCCTGCATAACCGCACGCGCCTCAACCCAAGTTGCTAAACCATCTGCAATACCAGACGCTAATAAACGCTTAGGGGATTGTGAAATAACTTTTGTATCAACCAAAACTAAATCTGGATTTTTAGAATAAAATAGATAATGGTCAAATGCACCTTCATCTGTATAAATAACAGATAAAGC
This sequence comes from Streptococcus mitis, assembly GCF_002096845.1. Classification (GTDB taxonomy): domain Bacteria; phylum Bacillota; class Bacilli; order Lactobacillales; family Streptococcaceae; genus Streptococcus; species Streptococcus mitis_A. Next base: position 3,206 of record NZ_NCVK01000058.1, on the reverse strand, counting down.
AGATACAGGTGCGTCGGTCGATGCAATTGTTGGAGCAATAATAACAGGCTTTTCAATCAAATCTGCAATAGCTTTTGCACTATCAATCGTCTTTCCACCACCAAGACCGATAATACTATCACAATTTTCTTTCTCAGCTAAGGCAACAACTCGATTGATTTCATTGTCAGAAGCTTCACCATTAAATAGGGCCAGAACAATATGGAAACCATACCTATGCAAGTAATCTTCAAATCGTTTCCCAACAATATCATAAACCAACTGATCGCATAATAGAATCGGACGATTTCCCAAATCCAATATTGATTTGGCATTTTCGAACAAGGCATTTTCCCCTTGAATATATCTAGAAGGGCTAGCAAAAATTCTCATATGTATTCCCTCTCTATCTAAACGGAACGACTATTTTGAATAACAAACCAATCGTCAGAAAAATCATCAACCGCCTTTTGAATAGATGGCATGGCGAAAGCTGATTCAAAAACATCTGCTCCTGCTGTAACAGCATGCGAACCTGCAGCTAAAGCATTATTTACTTGTGCTACATTTTTAAAGGATGCGGCTAAAATCTTACTAGGAGAGTTCTGTCTGTCAATAGCAAGAGCTAATTGACGAATGACAGAATTTGAATCAATGTTCAGATTTTCCATTCTATTATAATATGGAGCTAGGTAATCCGCTCCTGCTTCGATAGCTAATAATCCCTGAATAACTGTATAAATAGCTGTTGCAGTGATATGGTAGCCCTCTTTTTTTAGCACCTTTATTGCACATAATCCAGCTGGAGTAACAGGTACTTTGATAAATATATCATCTCCTGCTTGTCTCCGAATTTCATGAGCATCCTTTAAGATGCCTTCAAAATCTTGAGAAATAACCTGAACATGAATAGAGGGTGCAGAGCCAATCAATTCTCTTACATCTTTGATTCGTTCAAAAAAATTAATCGAACCCTCTCTTTTGGCAATAGTGGGATTTGAAGTTATCCCAGCTAGCGGTAAAATTTCAGACCATTTTTTAATCTCATCTAAATTTAATGTGTCAAGCATAAATTCCATAAAAAGAACCTCTTTATTTTACAATGTATGCTCAGTACGTCCTATAATATCATCTTGGGTTGCCTTAGAAAGAACATTGAAGAATGCAGAGTATCCTGCAACACGAACAATTAAATCTCTGTGTTTTTCAGGATGTTTCTGAGCGTCAATCAACGTCTCTCTGGAAACAACATTGTATTGAATATGGTACCCATGTAAACGATTAAAGAATGTTCGTAACAAAGCAATTAGTTTTAATTTATCTTCTTCTTTGGCTAACGTTTGAGGATTTACTTTCTGATTTAAGAGAACCCCACCTACGATTTCATCTGTTGGTAATTTTGAAACAGATTTTAAAACAGATGTAGGGCCGTGTTGATCCATATTATGTGATGGTGAACAACCCTCTGCTAACGGTGTACCCGCGTTGCGTCCATCTGGCGTTGCTAATGTTCCACGTCCCTGCCCTACGTTGGCTGAGATAGAAGATGTTCCTGAATAACGAATTCCTCCAATAGGACCTCTTCCATAACGTGTATTAGGATATTTAGCAATTTCATCAACATAAATGTCATAAGCAGCAGTAACCAATTTGTCAGCATAATCATCATCATTACCGTACTTAGGTGCATCATGAATCAACATTTCTTGAATGACCTTACCTTCTTCCCCGGCATAATCTGTTTCCAGTGCATGCCAAAGCTGACTTGGGCTTATACGTTCTTCCTCAAATACCAATTTTTTAATTGCAGCTAATGAATCCGACAGATTTGCAATTCCAACTTGCAAACCTGATATATAATCATATACTGCTCCACCTTCTTTAAGGTGTTTTCCACGACCAATACAATCATCAGTCAATGCTGAACATAGAATATCAGGAACTTCTCGTTCCAATGATAAATCAATAGAATTTTCAACAATAACACTCATTCGTGTCAAATATCTTAGTGTTTTATCCCAAGCATTTTCTAATTCAGAAAAGTTCTTCATATCCTTAAAATGACCAAAGCTTGGTGCAAACCGTTTACCCGAAGCCGGATCAATTCCATCATTCATCGTGATAAGTAGAACCTTAGGGAAGTTCATATAACTCATACCTGTGCAACGATAGCCCCATTTCCCTGGAACTGCCGTTTCAACACATCCAATGGCACTGTAATCATATGCATCATCTTCCAATACTCCTTTTGCAATAAAAGAAGGAATAATAATCTCATCATTATTAAATGCAGGCATACCAAAACCAAGTTTCATTACTTCAATACACTCATTCATGAAACGAGCATCTAAACCTGCATGGTAACGTACAGTTAGATTAGGTTGCGGTAGATGGGTTTGTGCAACTGATTTTAATACCAAATAAGATAATGGGTTAACAGCACAATGTCATTAAGTTAAGAAATTCAAATACAATTCTGTATTTGGGTTTCTTTTTTATGTGATAAACTTATAGTTAAGGAGGGATTTTCCATGATAAAACAAATAAAAGCCCACTTAAATAATAGTATTCAGAGTATCATTAGTCAAAAAGTTGAGTTCGTCAAACAAGATGAACAGGCCTTTACTCGTAAAAGAAGTTTATCACTAGAAACTATGATTCGTACCATTCTGGGAATGGGAGGGAAATCACTGTCAAAAGAATTACTAGATGCCAAACTGACAGTTTCAAATTCAGCCTTTGTTCAAAGACGCTATCAGATAAAACCTGAAGCGTTCTATGCCCTATTTAAAGAATTTACAGCACCTATTCCACTTAATACTGATTTTCCAATATTCGCTGCAGATGGGAGTGATATCTGTATTCCTCGAAATCCCTTGGATACAGAAACCTTTATCCAAACCAAAAAGGATGTTAAATCCTATAATCTCATGCACATAAATGCTCTATACGACTTGACGACTGGAGTGTATCGAGATGTTTCTATTCAAGACAAACATGCACAACATGAGCGCTTAGCTCTGATTCAGATGATGGAGGCTTCTCCCTTTCGAGAAAGCTCTTGTTATTATGGATAGAGGCTATGAAAGTTACAATCTTATGGCTCATTTTCAAGAAAAAGGTTGGCTTTATATCATCCGTATTCGAGATGGAAAACAATCCATGCGTTCCTCCTTCAACTTGCCAAATACAGAGTGTTTTGATCAAACATTTTCTCTAACATTATC
>NZ_NCVK01000016.1 GCF_002096845.1 Streptococcus mitis | reverse complement strand
CATGTATACCGTCAAGTCGTAACAAGTTATGTGAATGAAGAAGGCAAAGAAATCAACCCTTCAGACAAAGGAACGAAGGATAAGAAAGACATTCCAGAGTACATTTACAAAGAAACTAAGAAAGACGAAAAAGGAAATACAACGCATGTATACCGTCAAGTCGTAACAAGTTATGTGAATGAAGAAGGCAAAGAAATCAACCCTTCAGACAAAGGAACGAAGGATAAGAAAGACATTCCAGAGTACATTTACAAAGAAACTAAGAAAGACGAAAAAGGAAATACAACACATGTATACCGTCAAGTCGTAACAAGTTATGTGAATGAAGAAGGCAAAGAAATCAACCCTTCAGACAAAGGAACGAAGGATAAGAAAGACATTCCAGAGTACATTTACAAAGAAACTAAGAAAGACGAAAAAGGAAATACAACACATGTATACCGTCAAGTCGTAACAAGTTATGTGAATGAAGAAGGCAAAGAAATCAACCCTTCAGACAAAGGAACGAAGGATAAGAAAGACATTCCAGAGTACATTTACAAAGAAACTAAGAAAGACGAAAAAGGAAATACAACACATGTATACCGTCAAGTCGTAACAAGTTATGTGAATGAAGAAGGAAAAGAAATCAACCCTTCAGACAAAGGAACGAAGGATAAGAAAGACATTCCAGAGTACATCTTCAAAGAAACTAAGAAAGACGAAAAAGGCAATACAACGCATGTATACCGTCAAGTCGTAACAAGTTATGTGAATGAAGAAGGCAAAGAAATCAACCCTTCAGACAAAGGAACGAAAGATAAGAAAGACATTCCAGAGTACATTTACAAAGAAACTAAGAAAGATGAAAAAGGCAATACAACGCATGTATACCGTCAAGTCGTAACAAGTTATGTGAATGAAGAAGGCAAAGAAATCAACCCTTCAGACAAAGGAACGAAGGATAAGAAAGACATTCCAGAGTACATTTACAAAGAAACGAAGAAAGATAAAGATGGAAATACAATCCATGTATATACTAAGAAGTCTTCTTCAACACCATATTCACCAACACCTTCAACTCCAAGTAATGAAGAAAGTAAATCAACAGTTTGGAAAGATACTGAAGGTAATGTTCTAAAACCTCAAGAAGATGGTACAAAAGATAAGGGAACATTTACTGGCTATGAATATGTCAAGACTATTTTAGTTGGAAATGTAACAACTCATATCTTTAAGAAAGTGATTACTCCAATTCATGATGAAACCCCTTCTCATCCAGATGTTCCTGGACAATCAAATACCCCAGATCATTCAGATGTAACAGTGACATCAGATAAATCAACTCAAATAGCGAATTCAAACGAATCCACATTTGTAGATGGTAAACGGGAACTTCCGAATACAGGTACTCAGTCATCAACTTCATCTCTCCTTCTTGGAGCTTTAGCCGCAATGACTGGCTTAGGTTTAGTTTCAAGACGTCGTAAAGATGATAAGGAGTAAGAAATGGTCTAAAGCGTAATAAGTAGCTTATCTATCATTCTGAAGTTTATGATGATCAAGAAAAAAGCCTTTCCTCTATTCTTAGGGGAAGGGCTTTTTGAAGTAGGATATGTAAGTAAGGTAAACCCCAATAACGAGGTATATTGAAAAATCTCCAGACTAGAGAACTCACTGATAGTTCCTAATCTGGAGATTATTTTTTTAATCTTCTTTCAACTTCGTTAATTCTTGTGAAAGGAGTTTAAGGGCGACTTGTGGGTTGGCTTGGCCTTTGGTTGCTTTCATAAGGAATCCTGTAAAGGCTTTATCTGCGTTGCGTTTTCCTGACTTGAAGTCGGCAACTGTGGCTTCAAGTCAGGAAAAGACTTGGTGGATGATTGGAATCAAGACAGCTGGATCTGAGATTTGAACCATGCCAGCTTTTTCAACATATTCACGCGCGCCACCACATTTCTTCTTACATTTCAACAGGCAGAAGTAAGCTTACTCCGACCTGTTAGTATTGTCTTAAAAAGATTGATTTGTTATTCTGGTTCTACCAAAATCTTGATTTGTGACTTGTCTTGAGTTAATTCGATAAAGCCTTCTTCCACGATATTTTCCAATTTAATTTTCTTAGTAACCAATTTTTCAGCAGAGAAGTAGCCCTGTTCCATCAATTCTAATACTTTAGGGAAGATGTGACGATAAGCTATGATTCCTTTTAGTGTCTTTTCCTGGATTGCAAATTCATTCGGATTGATATTTGCTTCTCGTTCCCAGATAGAGACAACCATACACTCACCTGCCTTATGTACAGCAGCTAGAGCCTGTCCCAAAACTACTGGTACACCAGTTACTTCATAAGAAACGTCTGCACCACCATTTGTCAAACGGTGGACAGCTTCAACAGCTGTTTCACCTTCTTCCGGACGGACAACGATAGCTCCTAACTCTTCAGCTTTGGCTTGGCGTTCTGGTGATAATTCAACGGCGTAAATCTTAGAAGCACCAGCTGCACGAAGAGCTTCTACAATTAGTAGACCAATTGGACCTAAACCAAAGACAACAGCTGTATCGCCAGCTTTCAAAGACGATTGACGAACAGCATAGACTGCAACAGCAGCGGGCTCAGTGAGGGCAGCTTGCTCATAGCTCAAGCTATCTGGAATAACATGTACTAAGTCACCATCTAAAACACAATATTTGGCAAATCCACCGTCTGCAGCTAAACCAACAAAGTTAAGATTTGGATCCAAATTATAATCACCAACTAGATTATTCTTAGCTAGAATTGGTTCTACAGCAACACGATCACCAACTTTAACACGGGTAACCTCGCTTCCGACTTCTATGATTTCACCAGAAAATTCATGTCCCAGTGTTACCGGTGCTTTTTGACCAGAATAGACGTGCTCATCTGTTGGGATAAAGATAGGTCCATCTAAAAATTCGTGGAGGTCAGTACCACAAATTCCTGTGAACTTAACTGCAACTTTTACTTGGTGCGGAAGTACTTCAGGAACTTCTACCTCTTGAATACGAACATCTTTCGCTGCATGCCAGCGAGCTGCCTTCATTGTAGCCATATAAATAACTCCTTATTGTTGCGATTTTTAGTTTTCTTTTTTGGAAACTTTACACGTTATATTGTAAACGCTTTCTGTTTATTTGTCAAGAAAAAACCAACCTCAGAGCTGGTTTTTACATATTACTCTTCTTTCAACTTCGCTAATTCTTGGGCAAGGAGTTTAAGGGCGACTTGCGGGTTGGCTTGGCCTTTGGTTGCTTTCATAAGGAATCCTGTGAAGGCCTTGTCTGCGTTGCGTTTGCCTGACTTGAAGTCGGCAACAGCAGCTTCGTTATCGGCAAAGACTTGGTGGATAATTGGAATCAAGACAGCTGGATCTGAGATTTGGACCATACCTGCTTTTTCCACGTATTCACGCGCACCACCGCCATTTTTAGCCAGGTGGACAAAGACTTTCTTGGCAATCTTAGACGAGATAGTGCCGTCTTCGATGATGGCAATCATTTCAACCAAGTTTTCTGGTGTTAGTTCGATTTGTTCAAGTGTCTTGCCTTCAGCATTCAAGAATTGAGCGACTTCACCTTGGAGCCAGTTAGAGACTTGTTTGGCATCGCCACCGAGGGCAACAGCTTTCTCAAAGAAGTCAGAAGTAACTTTGTTTGCAGTCAACTGGCTAGCATCGTAGTCTGACAAGCCAAGATCAGAGACGTAGCGTGCACGGCGTTCCTTTGGAAACTCTGGCAATTCAGTACGCATTTCCTTAATCCACTCGTCTGAGATTTCAAAGAGGGGTAGGTCTGGTTCTGGGAAGTAGCGGTAGTCTGCAGCCCCTTCCTTGACACGCATGAGGATGGTTGCTTTGTTAGCTTCATCGTAACGGCGTGTTTCTTGGCGGATTTGACCCCCTGATCGAAGGATTTCAGCTTGACGTTGGACTTCGTATTCAAGTCCCTTGCGAACGTTTGAGAAGGAGTTGAGATTCTTCAACTCAGTCTTGGTACCGAATTTTTCTTGACCATAAGGACGAAGAGAGATGTTGGCATCCACACGCATGGAACCTTCCTCCATCTTAACGTCAGAAATGCCAGCGTATTGGATGACCTCCTTGAGGGCAGTTAGGTAAGCGTAGGCTTCTTCTGGTGAACGCATATCGGCTTCAGATACAATTTCGATCAATGGCACCCCTTGGCGGTTGAGGTCAACATAAGAGTAGCCATCTGTACCGTGGGTGTTTTTACCAGCGTCTTCCTCTAAGTGGGCGCGTTCGATACCGATTTTCTTGGTGGTACCGTCTTCTAGCTCAACTTCAATCCATCCATTGTAACCAATTGGTTCATCAAACTGGGAAATTTGGTAGGCCTTTGGATTATCAGGATAGAAGTAGTTCTTGCGGTCGAAGTGCATGTGCTTGTGGATGTCCATGTTGAGGGCAAGAGCAGCCTTGATACCGGCATCAACAACACCTTTATTGAGAACTGGCAGAACTCCTGGGAAGGACCAGTCAATCACGTTAGTGTTGGCATTTTGGTCATTTCCAAAGTGGGCAGAAGTAGGTGAGAAGATTTTTGAATTGGTGTTGAGCTCTACGTGGACTTCAAGTCCGATGACTGTTTCAAAGTTCATTAGTTGTCACCTCCAAAAATCACGGGTTGTTGTTTGTGGTAGTCTGTTGTTGCTTCAAAAGCAGCAGCAGCTTGGTAAATGGTTTCCTCAGAATACTTAGGACCAATCAATTGCAGACCGATAGGTAGGCCTTGAGAGAATCCAGCTGGAATCGAAATTCCTGGGAGACCAGCTAAGTTGACTGGGATGGTCAAGAGGTCAGCCAAGTACATGGCAACTGGGTCATGGTTGAGTGAGTCCAAGTCATAAGCAACACTTGGAGCAGTTGGACCCAAAATCAAATCGTAATCCGCAAAGACTTTTTCGAAATCTTGAATGATGAGGGTACGGACCTGTCCAGCTTTTTTGTAGTAGGCATCGTAGTAACCTGATGAAAGGCTGAAAGTACCTAACATGATACGACGTTTCACTTCTTCACCGAAACCTTGGCTACGGCTGTTTACATAGATTTCATCAAGGTTGGTTGCATCTTCTGCACGGTAGCCATAACGGATACCATCAAAACGTTGCAAGTTTGACGAAGCTTCTGATGAAGCGATGATGTAGTAAACTGCCACACCGTATTTAGAGTGAGGAAGGCTGACTTCTTCAACGATAGCACCAAGTTTTTCAAAGTGTTTGGCGGCGTTCAGGATTGTTTCCTTAACCTCTGGGTCAATTCCTTCACCAAGGTATTCTTTAGGCAAAGCGATTTTCATGCCCTTGATGTCTTGACCGATTTTTGAAGTAAAGTCGGCAATGCGGACAGGAGCAGAAGTAGAGTCTTTAGCATCTTCGCTGGCAATAGCGTTGAGCAAGAGGGCATTTTCCTTAACAGTAGGAGCAAAAGGTCCAATCTGGTCTAGAGAGCTACCAAAGGCAATGAGACCGAAACGAGAAACTGTTCCGTAGGTTGGTTTGAGACCAACGATCCCGTTGAAGGCAGCAGGTTGGCGGATGGAACCACCAGTATCAGAACCAAGTGACAAGCGAACTTGCCCTGCGGCTACAGCTGCGGCTGAACCACTTGATGAACCACCAGGAACCTTGCTGTGGTTCCAAGCGTTTTTAGTGGCACCATAGTGTGAAGTTTCACCTGAACCACCCATGGCAAATTCGTCCATGTTGGTCTTTCCAATGACAATCATACCTTTAGATTTTGCATTGGAAACGGCTGTCGCATCAAAGATAGGCTCGTAGTTGTAGAGCATTTTTGAGGCAGCAGTTGTGAGGATGCCGTCTGTAGAGATATTATCTTTGACAGCAAGTGGAATTCCTGAAAGGACATTATCAGCGTCAATTCCAGCTTCATCAATGGCTTTAGCTTGAGCAAGGGCTTGCTCCTCAGCGATGGTAACAAAAGCGTTGATAGCTGTCTCGCGAGACTTGATATCTTCAAGCGTAGCTTGTGTCAATTCAGTTGCTGAAATTTCCTTAGAAATAAGGAGATTGTGCAACTCTTCAATGGTTTTATTGTTGAAAGTCATTAGGCATCTCCTCCATCGTCTAGGATAGCTGGTACCTTGATATAGTAGTTGTCTTTTTCAGGTACGTTTTTAAACAAGCGATCACGGTTTGTTCCTTCTTCGGCCACATCAGGGCGGAGTACAGTCTTGCGGTCAGCCATGGTCGTGGTAGGTGCGACACCAGTTGTGTCAACTTCGCCCAGCAATTCAACCATGTCAACAATTTTAGACAAGGTAGTCGCAAAGGCAGCGGTTTCTTCTTCTGAGAATCTTAATTTTGAAAGATTAGCAACGTGTGTTACCTCTTCTTGCGTAATTTTCATCTTGCATCCTTTCGTGAAATGATGATTTTTAGTCTGTTCTATTTTACCATATTTTCCTATAAATAAGGGAGGGAAAGGTAAAAAAAGACAGGTATAGGATTGAGAACGGGTTTTGATGATGATTTATTTGAAAAGCGGATTTCAAAGGGGAAAGTATATGGTACAATAGTTTAACAGAGAAGTGAAGACGGTGGTTACGAAATCGAAAGGATGGTGATGCTTATGTGCATAACCTGTAAAATCTTATACTCAATGAAAATCAAAGAGCAAACTAGGAAGCTAGCCGCAGACTGTATTTGAGTACGGCAAGGCGAAGCTGACGCGGTTTGAATTTGATTTTCGAAGAGTATTTAGTAGAAAGTAGTAACCAGATTTGCCTCCCTTTTGAGGCTTTGACACTCATGTTTGTAGCTGGTAACTTTGTTATCACGCTCCTAAAGTTCATCCTTGAATTGGTAAAAGAGACAAAAAAATAGCCGTCCTAACTTTGGCGAGTTAACGAGCTATTTTTTAGTTATGTAATTACAGCCACCGTCTTAAACGGCTCTGTGGGGTGTTGTTGTCGCAACACCTTTTTCTATATTTATTGTAACATTTATTTGAAAAATTGCAAGGGGAATTAGGCTCCCTAGTATTTGGATAAGTTGAGTAGAAACTGAGTAGCAGGCATTAAAATTGCTCCCTAGTTTTTGTCTATTGTGCATTAGCAAACTAAAATTCTTTTATTTTAATATGCACTTTTTGGGTATTCATTCCATAAAGCCTGAAGTTCATTTGCGTTTTCTAAAACATATTGCCTGATTATCTTTAGGTCTTTTGCCTTTAATTTACCATCTCTCAGTTCACCGTTCAGAAACATTTAGCCAACCTCTTCTCCGTGGATATAAATGTGAATATGTGCTTTTTGACCTTTATGGTTATGTTCGTTAGGACGAATTTCAATACCATACTTTAGGAAAGAATATTTAGGCATGTAATAATCCCACGTAGTCCTTCCATGTTTCAAGGTAGTTATCGCGATTCAACTCAATTTGCTTTTGAGCAAAACGAATGTCATAGTCTGCCAAGTCCAAATTTTCCAATACTTCTCCAGTTAGAATACTGAAGATTCCAATTAATTCATCGTCATCATACATGCGTAAAATAGGGTTGCTTGGATTCTTATAAATATCATCTTTTGTCACTTCTAAATTAGTTACACCAAATTCCTTGAACATGATTGCTTCTCCTTTTTCTTTTATTATATCATTTTTGCTAGAATTGTCACGATTTTCTATCTATTTGACTACAAGGGAAAGCTTTTATTCAAGTATAGTCTAAGTATAGTCTAACATAAAATAGAAATTGAAAAAAATGCTAAAATCCGATATAATGGAGTGTTGAAAGGAATGGTAAAATCCAATGTAAAAATCATTCTTAGCTATTGAAACAAGAAAAATAGAGAATCAAAGAAAGAGAACTTATGAATATTCAAGAAGAAATTAAGAAACGTCGTACCTTTGCAATCATCTCTCACCCGGACGCGGGGAAAACAACCATCACTGAGCAACTGCTCTACTTTGGGGGCGAGATTCGTGAGGCTGGTACGGTTAAAGGAAAGAAAACAGGGACTTTTGCCAAATCTGACTGGATGGATATCGAGAAACAACGTGGGATTTCCGTTACTTCATCTGTTATGCAGTTTGACTACGATGGCAAGCGCGTGAATATCCTAGACACGCCAGGGCACGAGGACTTCTCAGAAGATACCTATCGGACCTTGATGGCGGTGGATGCTGCGGTCATGGTTGTGGACTCTGCCAAGGGTATTGAGGCCCAGACCAAGAAATTGTTTGAGGTTGTGAAACACCGTGGCATTCCAGTCTTTACCTTTATGAACAAACTGGACCGTGACGGTCGTGAGCCTTTGGATCTCTTGCAAGAATTGGAAGAAGTCTTGGGCATTGCTAGCTACCCTATGAACTGGCCGATTGGGATGGGGAAAGCTTTTGAAGGCTTGTATGACCTCTATAACCAACGCTTGGAGCTCTACAAAGGGGATGAGCGTTTTGCTAGTTTGGAAGAGGGGGACAAGCTTTTTGGTAGCAATCCTTTCTACGAGCAAGTCAAAGATGATATTGAACTTTTAAATGAAGCTGGAAATGAGTTTTCAGAGGAAGCTATTCTGGCTGGAGAATTGACACCTGTCTTCTTCGGTTCGGCTTTGACAAACTTTGGTGTGCAGACCTTCCTTGAGACCTTTCTCAAGTTTGCTCCAGAGCCACATGGACACAAGAAAACAGATGGCGAAATTGTAGATCCTTACAACAAGGATTTCTCAGGATTTGTCTTTAAAATCCAAGCCAATATGGACCCTCGTCACCGTGACCGTATTGCTTTTGTCCGTATCGTATCAGGTGAATTTGAGCGTGGTATGAATGTCAATCTACCTCGCACTGGTAAGGGCGCCAAGCTCTCAAATGTTACCCAGTTTATGGCTGAAAGTCGTGAGAATGTGACCAATGCCGTGGCAGGAGATATCATCGGGGTTTACGATACAGGTACCTATCAGGTTGGGGACACTTTGACGGTTGGAAAAAACAAGTTTGAGTTTGAACCACTGCCAACCTTTACACCTGAAATTTTCATGAAAGTTTCTGCCAAGAATGTCATGAAGCAAAAATCCTTCCACAAGGGGATTGAGCAATTGGTGCAAGAAGGTGCCATTCAGCTTTATAAGAATTACCAAACAGGCGAGTATATGCTGGGAGCTGTTGGTCAACTCCAGTTTGAAGTCTTTAAACACCGTATGGAAGGCGAATACAATGCGGAAGTAGTCATGAGCCCAATGGGTAAAAAGACCGTTCGTTGGATCAAGCCTGGGGACTTGGATGAACGGATGTCATCAAGTCGAAATATCTTGGCCAAAGACCGTTTCGACCAACCAGTCTTCCTCTTTGAAAATGACTTTGCCCTTCGCTGGTTTGCGGACAAGTACCCAGACGTAGAGTTAGAGGAGAAGATGTGATTCAGTAAGCCTACTTGATTGTGTAACAATCTAAGTAACTAACGCCAAGTTTCTATGAAACTTGGCTAGACGCTCCACTAGGCAAAGTCCACGAAATGGCATCGATTCGTGGACTTTGCCGTCGTAATGGGAAGTAAGCGGCCTAACTAACTGCCTTACTAACTACGTTTGTCAAATGGAATCGATTTACCAACCTCCGTGTCGTAGAGTAAAAAATCGGTTTATCTTTAGGTTGGTTGACCTAAATATTCTAATAAGAGAAGTCCAGGAATGCTGTATTCGTGGGCTTTTTCCTTGTGGTAAATTCGAAGTTAACTTGCCAAGTTCGGTGTCTTTGTCTTAAATCAGTAACTACTAAAGCGTTTTATCTAAATATCCTATCAAGAAAATCCTACGAATCTTATGGCATTGTGGGCTTTTTTATAAGAGTCAGTAAGTCTAGCCATTTGCCTTACTAATAGTCAATTAAAATCAAAGTGCACTTTTTTTCTTGCCAGCTTGCTCAAGAAATATCGTAGTTAAACTATATACTTTGAAATTTACTATCTCTTAATTATGATGAAAGTAGCGAAGAGTTATTTGAATGATATATAATATATGTTTATATATGGAGAAGATTTATGCTCTTTTTAATTTTGGATAAATATGCCATATTCATCGGCGAAATAATGGATTTCTCTTTTTTATAGACCAGTCAATAAGGGATTCAGTTATCTAGTATATTAACTTTGTTTATCAATGGGGAATTCATACAAAACAAATCAGAAAATACTTTTTTTTTTTAGCAAAAAACACTAAAAAATAAATTGACTTAATATAACGAATTGTGTATAATAGGAAACGATTGCATTATGCTAACTACTGTAGCACTTTTTTTGGAGGAAAAAAATAAATGTTTTTCAGACGTCAAAAGGGTCAATATTGCGAAACTGATCGTGTGACTCGATACAAACTGGTAAAATCCGGTAAGCATTGGTTGAGAGCTTCAACCTCTCTTTTTGGCTTGTTCAAGGTTTTGCGTGGTGGTGTAGATACTACTCAAGTTATGACTGAAGTAGTAGAAAACCAAACTAATCAAACGCTTACAGGTCTTGATATTATAAGAGGTATTGCAGCAACAGGTGCTGTATTAGGTGGGGCTGTTGCTACTCAGACAAAAGTTTTTGCAAACGAAGCGGTAGCTCTTGAAAAAACGTTAGATAGTTCAGATGCTCTTGCAACACATGATACAGTTGTCCTCGGTACAACTGCAAAAGTGGATGCGGAGAATTCGGCAAGTTTGTCTAATTCAGTAAGCGAGAGTGTATCTACTTCAGAATCAGTATCCACTAGTCTATCAGCTAGCGTTAGTTCTTCTGCTAGTATGTCAACAAGTGCCTCAGAAAGCGCATCAACTTCGGCTAGCGTCTCAGCAAGTACCTCTGTAAGTTCTAGTCAGTCGATGCTTCGTTCAGAGGACAGTTCGGTTGCGACTAGCGCTGCTAGTATTGAAACTGCTGGACAATCCGAATCTGCTTCAGCTGAAAATCAAGTAGTTAGTCAAGGTTTGCCAAACTCTAACTTGTCTGCACCTGTCTTGGACTCTGCTAAGTCAGCAACAGGTTTGATAGAGAAAACTTCCGAATTAACAAGCTTGGCAGGAGTGACTGCTGGTGCCTTGTCATCGGTAGAAGTATCTACAAAGAAAAATGAAGAAGATCGTAAAAAAATAGCTAAAATTTCAGCTGAAATGGGTGAATATTTAGCTAAGGCGGCAGATCTTCCAGATACAAGTGCAGCCATCCTTAAGGTAGAAACTGCTATTACTGAGATTGAGTCAGCTTTACAGAATCCAACTGCTGATCTTGGTAGTGTTGTCAAAACGGCGACTTCAGCTCGTAACTCTATTGTCAATGCAGTTTTGCGTGCCACTTCAGGTCAACGTGATGGCCGTAATGGACGAGCAATAGAGAGAGGATCTTCTCCTAGAGCATCATTCTCTAGTCATGGAACGACAGCTTCAATTGAGTCTGGTAGATATGATAGAAATAGTAATGAAGTTGTTTGGCGTATCAATATGCACGCTAACAATGCCTTGCATCATGTAGGGCTGATTGCGGATGTAGATTCCAATACGACGATTAATCGTGTGACCTTTAATGGACAGCCGATGGAGAAACGTGGTGGCTCAGGAAATGAGTATGTTTATGATATACGCCATGATAAACAAAGAAACCTAGAAGCAACGCTTGAAGTTTATGCTACTGTAAATGATAAGTCAGCAACTGCAACATTGGATGCAAGAGTTGCTACAAGTAGCCAACCATTTACAAGTGCGGATACTTCTGGGAACTATACTTCTTCTATGCATAATGAAGTAGCTACTAGAGTATCGCATGCCCCACGTATGAATAGAAGTATAGTAGTTCCTAATCGTGCAGCAGGTCAGAGCCGTGCAGCCTCTAATCCGCCAACGATTACGATGCCATCTGATGTTACTTTTTATAATGATGATGCCATTACGAATTTTCAGATACAATTACGTGATGATAGAGGGATGGATAGGGTCAGTCCTTCTCAATCAAATGCTATCATTACAGGTGTAACTTCCCCAAACTATCCTGCTACTAGTAGAAGAGGACCAGGGGATTTGTGGACTTATGACTACAGAGGAAATCGAACAGGATTCCAAAAATCATATAACATTGATATAACAGGAACAGTTGGTCGTACAGGTACTGCTTGGGAGCCGTATAAACCAGGTACCTATCCTCTTGAATATACAGTTACAGATATTGATGGTCAGACTGCTACGGCCACTACCAATTTCCATGTCAAAGGATTTAATGAACGACAAAATCCTGTGAGTGGTGCGACTGTTACAGTTAATGACAAGGCAAATCTAAGTCAAACGGAAAAAGATCAAGTCTTAGCTAACTTTAAAGCAGCCAATGCTAGTGTTATCTCAAGTACAGATTACAAAAAAGGATCCGAAGAAGGTTTCATCAGTGTAGCTAATAATGGAGATGTTACCATTACTTATCGTGATAGAACCACGGATACAGTCACAAACAATGTTAAGTATGGTGTAGAGAAAGCGACTGACACATTCTATGCAGTAAGTAATGAGTCGCTGTCTAATATAAATCCAAGAAGTCTTGTCCGTCCAGTTGGTGGAGCATCTGACCTCCCTAGTGGGACAACATTTTCATGGAAACAAGCTCCTACAATGGAAGTAGGTAGTCGAGCTGCGACCTTAACGGTAACACACCCAGATAGAACCACAACAGATTTAACTTATAATTATACTGTTTATCCAAAGATTGAGACCAAAACCAATAATGGTGAAACTGGTAAGTTTTATGCCTTTAAAGCAGTCCCAGGTAGTGATAGAACTGTTGGAGGCAGCTATGCTAATAATATAGGTGGATTTTCAAATCTCTATATTAACAACGACTCTCTTCCTTCGGGGACTACATTTGCTTATGAGTATCAACTGAATGATAATCGCACAACACCTGTACGTAAACAAGATGGTTCTCCAGCCTTTAGTAGCGTATGGAATACAACTGCTGATTCAGCTACAACCCACAGCACGACCTATACTGTAAAAGCAACTTATCCCAAAGGACGACTTGGTGATGTAACAACTTCAAATCCTGCTCTCACAAGTACAGTGACCTTTAATTATACAGTAGTTGATCCAGTAGCCAAGCAAGAGTATGTTACCACAGTTGGTAATACAACTCCGCTCAATGATATTATTTCCAATCCGAGCAATGCAGTTAAAAATTCTGACTCTAGTGTAGCAATTCCAACTGGCACAGATTATACTTGGGTATCTGCACCAGATGCTTCATCTCCGGGTATCTATAAGAAAGAAGTCAAAGTTACTTTACCACAAGGTTCAACGGATAAACCAAGAAATGCTACAAACGTTCCTGTAACTATCAAAGTCAGACCGAACCCACCACAAATCTTAGATGATCAAGTAACAAATACAGGTGGTCTTCCAAATAAAGGAATCACTGTAACGAATGCTCTACCAGGCGCATCAGTAACCTTGACAATCGGTG
>NZ_NCVK01000042.1 GCF_002096845.1 Streptococcus mitis | reverse complement strand
ACGTCAGCATCAACAAGTGCAAGTACATCAGCAAGCACGTCAGCATCAACAAGTGCAAGTACATCAGCAAGTACATCGGCTTCAACAAGCGCAAGCACGTCAGCAAGTACATCGGCGTCAACGAGCGCAAGTACATCAGCAAGTACATCGGCGTCAACGAGCGCAAGTACATCAGCAAGCACATCAGCATCAACAAGTGCAAGCACGTCAGCAAGCACATCAGCATCAACAAGCGCGTCGACATCAGCAAGCACGTCAGCATCAACAAGTGCAAGTACATCAGCAAGTACGTCAGCATCAACAAGTGCAAGTACATCAGCAAGCACGTCAGCATCAACAAGTGCAAGTACATCAGCAAGTACATCGGCGTCAACGAGCGCAAGTACATCAGCAAGCACATCAGCTTCAACAAGTGCAAGCACATCAGCAAGCACATCAGCATCAACAAGCGCGTCGACATCAGCAAGCACGTCAGCATCAACAAGTGCAAGTACATCAGCAAGTACGTCAGCATCAACAAGTGCAAGTACATCAGCAAGCACATCAGCAAGCACGTCAGCAAGTACATCGGCGTCAACGAGCGCAAGTACATCAGCAAGTACATCGGCTTCAACAAGCGCAAGTACGTCGGCTAGCACATCGGCTTCGACAAGTGCAAGTACATCAGCAAGTACATCGGCTTCAACAAGCGCAAGCACGTCAGCAAGCACATCGGCTTCAACGAGCGCAAGCACGTCAGCATCAACAAGCGCAAGCACATCAGCAAGTACGTCAGCTTCAACAAGTGCAAGTACATCAGCAAGTACATCGGCTTCAACAAGCGCAAGCACGTCAGCAAGCACATCGGCTTCAACAAGTGCAAGCACATCAGCAAGTACATCGGCTTCAACAAGCGCAAGTACATCAGCAAGCACGTCGGCATCAACAAGTGCAAGTACATCGGCTTCAACGAGCGCAAGTACGTCAGCAAGCACATCAGCAAGTACATCGGCGTCAACGAGCGCAAGCACGTCAGCAAGTACATCGGCGTCAACGAGCGCAAGTACATCAGCAAGTACATCGGCTTCAACAAGCGCAAGTACGTCGGCTAGCACATCGGCTTCGACAAGTGCAAGTACATCAGCAAGTACATCGGCTTCAACAAGCGCAAGCACGTCAGCAAGCACATCGGCTTCAACGAGCGCAAGCACGTCAGCAAGCACGTCAGCTTCAACAAGCGCAAGTACATCAGCTAGCACGTCAGCTTCAACAAGCGCAAGTACATCAGCAAGTACATCAGCAAGCACGTCAGCATCAACAAGCGCAAGTACGTCAGCAAGCACATCGGCTTCAACGAGCGCAAGCACGTCAGCAAGCACATCAGCTTCAACAAGCGCAAGTACATCAGCTAGCACGTCAGCTTCAACAAGCGCAAGTACGTCAGCAAGTACGTCAGCTTCAACAAGTGCAAGCATATCAGCAAGCACATCAGCAAGTACGTCAGCTTCAACAAGTGCAAGCACATCAGCAAGCACATCAGCAAGTACATCAGCTTCAACAAGCGCAAGTACGTCGGCTAGCACATCGGCTTCGACAAGCGCAAGTACGTCAGCAAGCACGTCAGCTTCAACAAGCGCAAGCACATCAGCAAGTACATCGGCATCAACAAGCGCAAGTACGTCAGCAAGTACATCGGCATCAACAAGCGCAAGTACATCAGCTTCAACAAGTGCAAGCACATCAGCAAGCACATCGGCTTCAACAAGTGCAAGCACATCAGCAAGCACATCAGCAAGTACATCAGCTTCAACAAGCGCGTCGACATCAGCAAGTACATCGGCTTCAACAAGCGCAAGCACGTCAGCAAGCACATCGGCAAGCACGTCAGCTTCAACGAGCGCAAGTACTTCAGCAAGCACATCGGCTTCAACGAGCGCAAGTACTTCAGCAAGCACATCGGCTAGCACGTCAGCTTCAACAAGTGCAAGTACATCAGCAAGCACGTCAGCTTCAACAAGTGCAAGTACGTCAGCTTCAACAAGTGCAAGTACATCAGCGTCAACAAGTATGTCAGTTCCGGATAGTACTGATAAACCAGAGTTTAGTTTGAGTGAAAGTGCTTCGCAGTCAATAAGTCTAAGCATGTCAATCTCAACATCGGTGTCTATGTCGACTTCAACAAGTACGTCACTTTCAAATGCAATTTCTGATAGCGCCTCAATGTCAAGCTCACTTGTAGGATCAAATGTTGATCATTCGACTTCACATGTAGGAAACGGTACGGGATCGACAGCTAAGTCAAGACAGCAATTGCCAAATACAGGTACAGAAGTTTCCAAAACATCTGCGCTTCTAGGAGCTTTGGCAGCTGTGACTGGTTTAGGTCTGTTTGCGAAACGCCGTAAACGTGATGATGAAGAAATGTAAACAATCTGCTTATCTCATACTTGATTGGCGATAGATGTGTCTATCGAGTTTGGACAAAAAAATCTGTAAAATTATAAAAACGCATATTATCAGGTGTTCAAAAACTTGATAGTATGCGTTTTATTGTGGAAATATTTCCTTTCTTTTCGGATGGAATTGAGTTTCCCAGCCTTGTGTTTGTATAGTCGGTTAAAAAATTGAGTACGAAAACCCACTTCATAAAAGTATTGATAGATTATACTCTTCGAAAATCTCTTCAAACCACGTCAACGTAGCCTTGACGTAGGTATGGTTACTGACTTCGTCAGTTCTATCCACAACCTCAAAACAGTGTTTTGAGCTGACTTCGTCAGTTCTATCTGCAACCTCAAAGCAGTGTTTTGAGCAACCTGCGGCTAGTTTCCTAGTTTGCTCTTTGATTTTCATTGAGTATTAGTGGGCTTTTCTTGCACTGTTTTGATCTTTTATTTCCTTCGATTATATATTAGAGAGGATTAGTAGAAGAGGGGTGAGTTATTAGAATGATTATGTGCCATTTTATACCAAGCAATAATCAGACAGCAAGATAAGAGTACAGTTGTAGATAGTTAGAAACGTTTATCTGATCTTGTGTAGATAAGATTGATGTCGTCAGTAAAAAATTGAAGGGAAACCAATATAGATATAGTGTGATTTTTCTATAAGGATGGAAAAAAGAAGGGAAATTTGATAAGATAGGAATATGGATTTTGAAAAAATTGAACAAGCTTATACGTATTTACTAGAGAATGTCCAATTCATCCAAAGTGATTTGGCGACCAACTTTTATGACGCCCTGGTGGAGCAAAACAGCATCTATTTGGATGGTGAGACTGAGTTAGAGCAGGTCAAGGAGAACAATCAAGCCCTTAAGCGTTTAGCACTACGCAGAGAAGAATGGCTCAAGACCTACCAGTTTCTCTTGATGAAGGCTGGGCAAACAGAACCCTTGCAGGCCAATCACCAGTTTACACCAGATGCCATTGCTTTACTTTTGGTGTTTATTGTGGAAGAGTTGTTTAAAGAGGAGGAAATCACTATCCTCGAAATGGGTTCCGGGATGGGGATTCTGGGGGCTACTTTCTTGACCTCGCTTGATAAAAAGGTGGATTACTTGGGAATGGAAGTGGATGATTTGTTGATTGATTTGGCAGCTAGCATGGCAGATGTAATTGGTTTGCAGGCTGGCTTTGTCCAAGGAGATGCCGTTCGTCCACAAATGCTCAAAGAAAGCGATGTGGTCATCAGCGACTTGCCTGTTGGCTATTATCCTGATGACGCCGTTGCGTCACGCCATCAAGTTGCTTCTAGCCAAGAACATACCTACGCCCATCACTTGCTCATGGAACAAGGGCTTAAGTATCTCAAGTCAGACGGATATGCTATTTTTCTCGCTCCGAGTGATTTGTTGACCAGCCCTCAAAGTGATTTGTTGAAAGGCTGGTTGAAAGAAGAGGCAAGTCTGACTGCCATGATTAATTTGCCTGAAAATCTCTTTGCCAATGCCAAACAATCTAAGACTATTTTTATCCTACAGAAGAAAAGTGAAATAGCAGTAGAGCCTTTTGTTTATCCACTTGCTAGCCTACAAGATGCAAGTGTTTTAATGAAATTTAAAGAAAATTTTCAAAAATGGACTCAAGGTACTGAAATATAAAATAGATTTTGTTATAATAGATGAAAACGCTTAAAAAAGAGGGGTATCATGTTATGACAAAAACAATTGCAATCAATGCGGGAAGTTCAAGTTTGAAATGGCAACTTTATCAAATGCCAGAGGAAAAAGTTCTTGCTAAAGGTTTAATTGAACGGATTGGTTTGAAAGATTCTATTTCAACTGTAAAATTTGATGGCCGTTCTGAACAACAAATTTTGGATATCGAAAATCACACACAAGCTGTTAAAATTTTATTGGATGACTTGATTCGTTTCGATATTATCAAGGCTTATGATGAGATTACAGGTGTTGGACACCGTGTTGTTGCAGGTGGAGAATATTTCAAAGAATCAACAGTTGTTGAAGGGGATGTTTTAGAAAAAGTTGAAGAGTTGAGCTTGTTGGCTCCTCTCCACAATCCAGCCAATGCAGCAGGTGTTCGTGCCTTCAAGGAATTGTTGCCAGACATTACCAGTGTAGTTGTTTTTGATACTTCATTCCACACAAGTATGCCAGAGAAAGCTTATCGCTACCCTCTACCAACAAAATATTACACAGAAAACAAGGTTCGTAAATATGGTGCCCACGGTACAAGTCACCAGTTTGTAGCAGGAGAAGCTGCAAAACTCTTGGGACGTCCATTAGAAGACTTGAAGTTAATTACTTGCCATATCGGTAATGGTGCTTCTATTACAGCTATTAAGGGTGGTCAATCTGTCGATACTTCAATGGGCTTCACTCCACTTGGCGGTGTGATGATGGGAACTCGTACAGGGGATATTGACCCAGCTATCATTCCTTATTTAATGCAATATACAGAGGACTTTAATACTCCAGAAGCTATTAGCCATATTCTCAATCGTGAGTCAGGACTAATGGGAGTTTCAGGCAAGTCTAGTGATATGCGTGATGTGATTGCTGCTATGGAAGAAGGGGACCACGATGCCACTTTAGCCTATGAAATGTATGTTGATCGTATCCAAAAACATATCGGTCAATACCTTGCAGTCTTAAATGGAGCAGATGCTATTATCTTCACAGCAGGTATTGGTGAAAATGCTGCAAATGTGCGTGAAGATGTTATCTCAGGTATCTCTTGGTTTGGTTGTGATGTTGACCCAGAAAAGAACGTCTTTGGTGTGACAGGAGACATCTCAACAGAGGCAGCGAAGATCCGTGTATTGGTTATTCCAACAGATGAAGAATTGGTCATTGCCCGTGATGTTGAACGTTTGAAAAAATAACTAAAATCAGAAAAAATATTCCGTACAAGGAGTTGGGAAAGAGATTTTTCCAGCTTCTTTTTCTGATGGAAATGTCCAAAACCTTGCTATGATTGGCTTTTTTGAAAAATATGGTATAATAGTAGTAATTTAATAGATGGAGTTGAGTTTTGAAGAAAAACTTTCGTGTAAAAAGAGAGAAAGATTTTAAGGCGATTTTCAAGGAGGGGACAAGTTTTGCCAATCGCAAATTTGTTGTCTACCAATTAGAAAATCAGAAAAACCATTTTCGAGTAGGTCTATCAGTCAGCAAAAAACTGGGGAATGCCGTCACTAGAAATCAAATTAAGCGACGAATTCGACATATTATCCAGAATGCAAAAGGGAGTCTGGTAGAAGATGTCGACTTTGTTGTCATTGCTCGAAAAGGAGTCGAAACCTTGGGATACGCAGAGATGGAGAAAAATCTACTCCACGTATTAAAATTATCAAAGATTTACCAGGAAGGAAATGGGAGTGAAAAAGAAACTACAGTTGACTAGTTTGCTAGGACTGTCTCTATTAATCATGACAGCTTGTGCGACAAATGGGACAACTAGCGATATTACAGCCGAATCGGCTGATTTTTGGAGTAAATTTGTTTACTTCTTTGCGGAAATCATTCGCTTTTTATCGTTTGATATCAGTATCGGAGTGGGGATTATCCTCTTTACGGTCTTGATTCGTACAGTTCTCTTGCCAGTCTTCCAAGTGCAAATGGTGGCTTCTAGAAAAATGCAAGAAGCTCAACCACGCATTAAGGCGCTTCGAGAACAATATCCAGGTCGAGATATGGAAAGCAGAACCAAGCTAGAGCAAGAAATGCGTAAAGTCTTTAAAGAAATGGGTGTCAGACAGTCAGATTCTCTTTGGCCGATTTTGATTCAGATGCCGGTTATCTTGGCCTTGTTCCAAGCTCTATCAAGAGTTGACTTTTTAAAGACAGGACATTTCTTATGGATTAATCTTGGTGGTGTGGATACAACCCTTGTTCTTCCGATTTTAGCAGCAGTATTTACCTTTTTAAGTACTTGGTTATCCAATAAAGCCTTGTCTGAGCGTAATGGGGCTACGACTGCGATGATGTATGGGATTCCGGTCTTGATTTTTATCTTTGGGGTTTATGCTCCGAGCGGAGTTGCTCTCTACTGGGCAGTGTCCAATGCCTATCAAGTCTTGCAAACCTATTTCTTGAACAATCCATTCAAGATTATCGCAGAACGCGAGGCTGTAGTACAGGCACAGAAAGATTTGGAAAATAGAAAAAGAAAAGCCAAGAAAAAGGCTCAGAAAACGAAATAATAAGGAGGAATCTGGTAATGGTAGTATTTACAGGTTCAACTGTTGAAGAAGCAATCCAGAAAGGATTGAAAGAATTAGATATTCCAAGAATGAAGGCTCATATCAAAGTCATTTCTCGTGAGAAAAAAGGGTTTCTTGGCTTATTTGGTAAAAAACCAGCCCAAGTGGATATCGATGCTATTAGTGAAACGACAGTTGTAAAAGCAAACCAACAAGCTGTAAAGGGAGTTCCAAAGCAAATTAATGATTTGAATGAGCCTGTTAAAACAGTCAGTGAAGCAACGGTTGATTTGGGTCATGTTGTAGAGGCAATTAAAAAGATTGAAGAGGGAGGCCAAGGTATTTCTGATGAAGTCAAGGCTGAAATCTTAAAACATGAAAGACATGCCAGCACTATCTTAGAAGAAACTGGTCACATTGAGATTTTAAATGAATTACAACTTGAAGAAACTGACCTCGAAGAAGTAGAAACGCCTATTATTGAAAACCAAGCTGAGCAAACTGAAAGTCAAGAACTAGAAGACTTGGGCTTGAAGGTTGAACCGAACTTTGATATTGAACAAGTAGCTACGGAAGTAACGACTTATGTTCAAACGATTATTGATGACATGGATGTTGAAGCCACACTTTCAAATGATTATAACCGTCGTAGTATCAACTTGCAAATTGACACCAACGAACCAGGTCGTATTATTGGCTACCATGGTAAAGTTTTGAAGGCCTTGCAACTGTTGGCTCAAAATTATCTTTACAACCGCTATTCAAGAACCTTCTATATCACTATTAATGTCAATGATTATGTCGAACACCGTGCAGAAGTCTTGCAGACCTATGCGCAAAAATTGGCGACTCGTGTTTTAGAAGAAGGACGCAGTCATCAGACAGATCCAATGTCGAATAGCGAACGCAAGATTATCCATCGTATTATTTCACGTATGGATGGCGTGACCAGTTACTCTGAAGGTGACGAACCCAATCGCTATGTCGTTGTAGATACAGAATAAGTAAAATCAGGGTTCTCCTGATTTTTTGCTAGCTAGAGGAGATTAAACTAATGTTGAATAAGATAAGAGATTATTTAGACTTTGCTGGTTTGCAGTACCGTAATCCTGATAGAGCAGGAGCAGAGCGAGAGAAGATGCTGGAATTCCGCCACAAAGGCCAAGAGGCTCGGAAGGCTTTTACAGAATTGGCCAAAGCTTTCCAAGCAAGCCATCCAGAATGGCAACTCCAACAGACTAGCCAGTGGATGAACCAAGCGCAGCGCTTGCGACCACATTTCTGGGTCTATCTACAGCGTGAGGGGAAAGTGACAGAGCCTATGCTAGCCTTACGTTTGTATGGAAGTTCTTCTGATTTTGGGGTCTCACTAGAAGTCAGTTTTATCGAGCGCAAGAAGGATGAGCAGACTCTAGGCAAGCAAGCCAAGGTGTTAGAAGTTCCAGTGGTAGAAGGGATTTATTATCTATCCTACTCTGATGGTCAAAGTCAACGGTGGGAGGCTACTGAGGAGAACCGTCAAATTTTAAGAAATAAACTATCCAATCAGGAAGTTCGCAAAGTGTTAGTTAAAGCAGATGTTTCTTTTATAGAAAATCAATCATTAGAAGTGATTTTAGAAAAATTAGATGAAGCTTATAAGCGCTTACTTCCTTATTATCAAGCGACCAGAGAGTAGAAAATAGGAGACTTATCTAGCGTCGAATTGTTTAATTGCTATTCTATGTATTTTTTCATATAATAGTAAAATAGAATGTGTGATACAATAATCACCTCAAATAGAAAGGAAATTCTATGTCAAATCTATCTGTTAATGCAATCCGTTTCCTAGGTATTGACGCTATTAATAAAGCCAACTCTGGTCACCCAGGTGTGGTTATGGGAGCGGCTCCGATGGCTTACAGCCTCTTTACAAAACAACTTCGTATCAATCCAGCTCAACCAAACTGGATTAACCGTGACCGTTTTATTCTTTCAGCAGGTCATGGTTCAATGCTTCTTTATGCCCTTCTTCACCTTTCTGGTTTTGAAGATGTCAGCATGGATGAAATCAAGAGCTTCCGTCAATGGGGTTCAAAAACACCTGGTCACCCAGAATTTGGCCATACAGCAGGGATTGATGCTACGACAGGTCCTCTAGGACAAGGAATCTCAACTGCCACTGGTTTTGCCCAAGCAGAACGTTTTTTGGCAGCCAAATATAATCGTGAAGGCTACAATATCTTTGACCACTATACTTACGTTATCTGTGGGGACGGAGATTTGATGGAAGGTGTCTCAAGTGAGGCGGCTTCATACGCAGGCTTGCAAAAACTAGACAAGTTGGTTGTTCTTTATGATTCAAATGACATCAACTTGGATGGTGAGACAAAGGATTCCTTTACAGAAAGTGTTCGTGACCGTTACAATGCCTACGGTTGGCACACTGCCTTAGTTGAAGATGGAACAGACTTGGAAGCCATCCATGCTGCTATCGAAGCAGCTAAAGCTTCAGGCAAGCCATCTTTGATTGAAGTGAAGACTGTTATTGGATACGGTTCTCCAAATAAACAGGGAACTAATGCCGTACACGGTGCTCCTCTTGGAGCAGATGAAACTGCAGCTACTCGTCAAGCTCTCGGTTGGGACTATGAACCATTTGAAGTTCCAGAACAAGTTTATGCTGATTTCAAAGAACATGTTGCAGACCGTGGCGCATCAGCTTATGAAGCTTGGACAAAATTAGTTGCCGATTATAAAGAGGCTCACCCAGAATTGGCTGCAGAAGTAGAAGCCATTATTGATGGACGTGATCCAGTTGAAGTGACTCCAGCAGACTTCCCAGCTTTAGAAAATGGCTTCTCTCAAGCAACTCGTAACTCGAGTCAGGATGCTTTGAACGTTGTGGCAGCTAAGTTACCAACCTTCCTAGGTGGATCAGCTGACCTAGCTCACTCAAACATGACTTATATCAAGACTGACGGACTTCAAGACGATGCCAATCGCTTGAACCGCAACATTCAGTTTGGTGTTCGTGAATTTGCAATGGGAACGATCTTGAACGGGATGGCCCTTCACGGTGGACTTCGTGTATATGGTGGAACTTTCTTCGTATTCTCTGACTATGTGAAGGCAGCTGTCCGCTTGTCAGCCTTGCAAGGTCTTCCTGTGACTTATGTCTTTACCCACGATTCTATTGCGGTAGGGGAAGATGGCCCAACACACGAACCAGTTGAGCACTTAGCAGGTCTTCGTGCCATGCCAAATCTGAATGTTTTCCGTCCAGCAGATGCGCGTGAAACGCAAGCAGCTTGGTACCTTGCAGTGACAAGTGAGAAAACACCAACTGCCCTTGTCTTGACACGTCAAAACTTGACTGTTGAAGAGGGAACAGACTTCGACAAGGTTGCAAAAGGTGCCTATGTTGTCTATGAAAATGCAGCAGATTTTGATACAATCTTGATTGCGACAGGTTCAGAGGTCAATCTAGCTGTCTCAGCTGCTAAAGAATTGGCTAGTCAAGGAGCAAAAATCCGTGTAGTCAGCATGCCATCTACAGATGTCTTTGATAAACAAGATGCAGCATACAAGGAAGAAATCCTTCCAAATGCAGTTCGCCGTCGTGTTGCAGTCGAGATGGGTGCAACTCAAAACTGGTACAAATATGTTGGTCTCGATGGTGCTGTTCTTGGTATTGATACCTTCGGAGCCTCTGCCCCAGCACCAAAAGTATTGTCAGAATATGGCTTTACTGTAGAAAATCTTGTAAAAGTCGTTCAAAACTTGAAATAATCCTAAAAATCAGGGCGCAAGCTCTGGTTTTTTCTTACTAGAAAAGCAAGGTACAATCTTGTAAAAGTAGCTGAAATTTGATATAGTAGTCCTATGTAAAAGACAAAGGAGAATATAATGGAATCACAATATACATTTTTAATCATTCTTGTGGCTATGGTGGGCTTGATGTTCTTTACGCAACGCTCTCAAAAGAAACAAGCACAAAAACGTATGGAAAGCTTGAATAAATTACAAAAAGGCTATGAAGTCATTACAATCGGTGGACTTTACGGAACAGTCGATGAAGTAGATACGGAGAAGAGAACAATTGTCCTTGATGTAGATGGAGTTTACTTGACTTTTGAACTAACTGCTATCAAAACCGTATTGCCACTGAAGGAAACAGCTTCATTAGAAGGCGCAATTGAAAAATAAGACGGGATCACGAACTCCCGTTTTTCTGTAAAAGAAAGGAAATGGGATGAAAAAACTAGTCTTTGTCTGTCTGGGAAATATTTGTCGCAGCCCTATGGCCGAGTTTGTTATGAAATCAATGACAGCTAATTATGAAATCCAAAGTCGAGCGACTTCCTCTTGGGAACATGGCAATCCGATTCATAAGGGAACTCAAGGGATTTTTCAAGAGTATGAGATTCCTTATGAAAAAGGCAAGACATCGCTTCAGATTAGTAAGGAAGATTTTGAAGCCTTTGATTATATTATCGGAATGGACGCTTCAAATGTTTCTGACTTACGTCAGATGTGTCCAGCAGACTGTCAAGATAAGATTTACTCATTTGCATCTGAAAGTGTTCCAGATCCTTGGTATACAGGGGATTTTGAGGAGACCTATCAGCGTGTTCAAGAGGGGTGTCAAGTTTGGCTAGAACGTTTAGAAAAGGAGAGTGAAGGTGGAAAATCTTAAGAATTTTTACGAAAAGTATCGTGTCTATCTGACTCGTCCACGTTTAGAGCTTTTGGCAGTAGTTACGATTGTTTTTTGTGCTGTGCTCGTCTTTTTTCTAAATATTCCCGGAAAAGGTGTCTTAAAACTGGATAATGGAACGATTGTTTATGATGGCAGTCTTGTCCGCGGTAAAATGAATGGACAAGGTACCATTACCTTTCAAAATGGAGACCAATATACAGGTGGCTTCAACAATGGGGCTTTCAACGGAAAAGGTACCTTTCAATCCAAAGAAGGCTGGACCTACGAAGGTGATTTTGTAAATGGTCAGGCTGAAGGAAAAGGAAAACTAACAACAGAACAAGAAGTTGTTTATGAAGGGACTTTTAGACAAGGTGTTTTTCAACAAAAATAAAGCCTCCTTATCAAAGGAGGTATTGTCAGCATCTAAAAGTAAGCGCTTACTAGAAAATCTATCTCTTTCCAAGCTCCTCTTCCAATCAAGCTTGTGAAATAAAAAAATATTTGAAATTCATTTCACAAACTCTAAAGAAAAAACTTGATAAGTAAAGAAAATGAGAAAAAATTCACAAACAATAAAAAATTCTTTGTGAAATGTTTATGAAACTGTTTACAAAGTTGAAATAATGCGTTATAATAAACTTGTGAAAAAATTAACAAAGGATATCAATCCTTGAAAGCTATGGAGGAAAATATGGCTGATAAAAAAACTGTGACACCAGAGGAAAAGAAACTCGCTGCTGAAAAGCATGTTGATGGATTGGTGCAAAAAGCTCTAGTTGCCCTTGAAGAAATGCGTAAATTGGATCAAGAGCAAGTTGACTACATTGTTGCCAAAGCATCAGTAGCAGCTTTGGATGCCCACGGAGAATTGGCTTTACATGCCTTTGAAGAAACAGGACGTGGTGTATTCGAAGATAAAGCAACTAAGAACTTGTTTGCTTGTGAACACGTAGTAAACAATATGCGTCACACTAAAACAGTTGGCGTTATCGAAGAAGATGATGTGACAGGATTGACTCTCATCGCTGAACCGGTCGGTGTTGTGTGTGGTATTACTCCTACAACAAACCCAACATCAACAGCAATCTTCAAATCATTGATTTCATTGAAGACACGTAATCCAATCGTTTTTGCCTTCCACCCATCAGCACAAGAATCATCTGCTCATGCAGCACGTATCGTCCGCGATGCAGCTATCGCAGCTGGTGCTCCTGAAAACTGTGTGCAATGGATTACTGAACCATCTATGGAAGCAACTAGTGCATTGATGAACCACGAAGGCATTGCAACAATCCTTGCAACTGGTGGTAATGCCATGGTTAAGGCGGCTTACTCATGTGGTAAACCAGCTCTTGGGGTAGGTGCAGGAAACGTTCCAGCTTATGTTGAAAAATCAGCAAACATTCGTCAAGCAGCACATGATATCGTCATGTCTAAATCATTTGATAATGGTATGGTCTGTGCATCTGAACAAGCGGTTATCATTGATAAAGAAATTTACGATGAATTTGTAGCAGAGTTCAAATCTTATCACACTTACTTTGTAAACAAGAAAGAAAAAGCACTTCTTGAAGAGTTCTGCTTCGGCGTGAAAGCAAACAGCAAAAACTGTGCTGGTGCAAAATTGAACGCTGACATTGTTGGTAAACCAGCAACTTGGATTGCAGAACAAGCAGGATTTACAGTTCCAGAAGGAACAAACATTCTTGCTGCAGAATGTAAAGAAGTTGGTGAAAATGAGCCATTGACTCGTGAAAAATTGTCACCAGTTATCGCAGTTTTGAAATCTGAAAGCCGTGAAGATGGTATTACTAAGGCTCGTCAAATGGTTGAATTTAACGGTCTTGGGCACTCAGCAGCCATCCACACAGCTGACGAAGAATTGACTAAAGAATTTGGTAAAGCTGTTAAAGCTATTCGTGTTATCTGTAACTCACCTTCTACTTTCGGTGGTATCGGGGACGTTTACAATGCCTTCTTGCCATCATTGACACTTGGATGTGGTTCTTACGGACGCAACTCAGTTGGGGATAACGTTAGTGCCATTAACCTCTTGAATATCAAAAAAGTCGGAAGACGGAGAAATAACATGCAATGGATGAAACTTCCTTCAAAAACATACTTTGAACGTGATTCAATTCAATATCTTCAAAAATGTCGTGACGTTGAACGTGTCATGATCGTTACTGACCATGCCATGGTAGAGCTTGGTTTCCTTGATCGTATCATCGAACAACTTGACCTTCGTCGCAATAAGGTTGTTTACCAAATCTTTGCTGATGTGGAACCAGATCCAGATATCACAACTGTAAACCGTGGTACTGAGATTATGCGTGCCTTCAAACCAGATACAATCATCGCTCTTGGTGGTGGCTCTCCAATGGATGCCGCTAAAGTAATGTGGCTCTTCTACGAGCAACCAGAAGTGGACTTCCGTGACCTTGTTCAAAAATTCATGGATATCCGTAAACGTGCCTTCAAGTTCCCATTGCTTGGTAAGAAGACTAAATTCATCGCGATTCCAACTACATCTGGTACAGGATCTGAAGTAACACCATTTGCCGTTATCTCTGATAAAGCGAATAACCGTAAATACCCAATCGCTGACTACTCATTGACACCAACTGTGGCAATCGTAGACCCTGCTTTGGTATTGACAGTTCCTGGATTTGTTGCTGCGGATACTGGTATGGACGTATTGACCCACGCGACTGAAGCTTATGTATCACAAATGGCTAGCGACTACACTGACGGTCTTGCACTTCAAGCAATCAAACTTGTATTCGAAAACCTTGAAAGCTCAGTTAAGAATGCAGATTTCCATTCACGCGAGAAAATGCATAACGCTTCAACTATTGCTGGTATGGCCTTTGCAAATGCCTTCCTAGGTATTTCTCACTCAATGGCCCATAAGATTGGTGCGCAATTCCACACAATCCACGGTCGTACAAATGCTATCTTGCTTCCATACGTCATCCGCTACAACGGTACACGTCCAGCTAAGACAGCAACATGGCCTAAGTACAACTACTACCGTGCAGATGAAAAATACCAAGATATCGCACGCATGCTTGGACTTCCAGCTTCTACTCCAGAAGAAGGTGTGGAATCTTACGCAAAAGCTGTCTACGAACTTGGTGAGCGCGTAGGTATCCAAATGAACTTCAAAGCACAAGGAATTGATGAAAAAGAATGGAAAGAACATTCACGTGAGTTGGCCTTCCTTGCTTATGAAGACCAATGTTCACCAGCTAACCCACGTCTTCCAATGGTAGACCATATGCAAGAAATCATCGAAGATTCTTACTATGGTTACAAAGAAAGACCAGGACGCCGTAAATAATTGTTTATCAGCCTAGAGGCAGGAGAAATCCTGTCTCTTTTTTGTAATTCTATTTGAAAAATGGTATAATCATCGTATATATTTATTTGAAAATCAAATCTTTTATAATCATGCGAGGGAGAAATGTAAGAGATGAATGAGCTAGGGGAAAAGGTAAGGATTCTTAGAGAGGAGAAAGGGCTTAGTCGTCCAGTTTTTTGCGGGGATGAGTCTGAACTATCAGTGCGTCAGTTGGTGAGAATCGAAAAAGGAGAATTTCGCCCGACGATAAAAACCCTAGAATATATTGCAGAACGATTAGAAATTCCGTCCTATGTCTTGATGCCAGATTATAAGGAATTACCGAAGCGTTACCAAGAATTAAAATACTTTCTTCTTCATCATCCTGACTATGGAGACAAGGAGTTGCAGGAACAAAAGGAAGAATATTTCGATGAGATTTTTGAGTGTTTTTATGATGATTTGCCACGTGATGAGAAAGTGCTAGTGGATTGTCTTCAAGCCATAGATGAAGTGAGAGCGACTAGTAATTCCTTATACGGAAGTGGTGTGATTGAGGACGGTCTTCAAGACTTACTATCCAGAGATGTATATAAAGCCGAGGACTTGTTGAAACTGAGACTGTATTTCAACTGTCAGTTAATGGATGGTTTAAATATGGGTGAGATAAAAGAATCTGAGCATGAAACCATTCTTTGTTTTCATGACAAACTAAGTTCTCAGGTTGATAAGATAGAGTTCGATTGTTTGGACTTGCTTAGAGATTCCTTGTTAGCTTCTTTAGCTTGTATAGAAATTATGGGGCTGTTTCGTTATTTTAAGAGAGCAGTTGAGACCTTAAATAAAATAGGGCAGAAAACACGAGATTTTCAAAAACAACCGATTGTCTTGATGGTAGAATGGAAATATTATATTCAGATGGATTATGATACAGCTAAACAAAAGTATGAAGAAGCAAAAATGATGGCGAGGATGTTTGGCAATGAGAAGTTAATCGTTAGTTTAGATAAGGAATGGAGCGAAGACTTAGAAAGGTATTGTTAAATGCTTTATAGGAGTGACATTTCTGTCATTGAGGGAATGCCACTTTTTTGTTACAATGAATTTTACTTGATATACATCCAGAAGCAAACTAGGCAATAGAGAGAAAATTCTAAGTAGTAGGCCTATAGGGTCAATCAACTTGAAGGATTTTCTATAAGTATGATGTATGACGATAACAGTTTTAAACAAGGGGGAAAGAATGTCCATTTTATCCATTAAAAATATTTCAAAGTTTTACACTTTGGACGGTAAACATCAAGAGCAGGCTCTAAGAAATATTAACCTGCAGATTGCAAAAGGTAAAATTACAGCGATTTACGGTCCGTCAGGCTGTGGCAAAACCAGTCTACTCAATATCATCAGTGGTTTAGATAGACAATATGAAGGAGATTTAGAGTTTAAAGGGGAATCCCTCCGTGACTTATCAGAGATTGAACTAACTCAATTTCGTAAAGATAAGATTGGATTTGTGTTTCAAAACTTTAACCTCATTCCTCATCAGTCTGTCTTGGATAATGTCAAGCTACCTCTCTATGTCAAAGATTTATCTGACAGGGAGATGACAATGATTGCAAAGGAGCAATTAAGTAACTTGGGCATGGAGCCTTTTATGGCTAAAAATGTTAAACAGCTTTCTGGCGGGCAAAAGCAACGCGTAGCAATCGCGCGTGCACTGGTAAATCAGCCTGATATGATTGTAGCAGATGAGCCAACAGGGTCACTAGACTCTCAATCCCAAGAAATGGTATTGGAAGTGTTTAAAAAATTAGCCCAAACAGGAAAAACAGTATTGATCGTAACCCATAATCCAGAGGTTGCTGAATATGCAGATGTGATTATCAAAATGAAGGATGGTGAAGTCGTTGAAGAAGTCAAAAAATAAAGGATTGTCATTGAAAAATAAATTCAAACTTTCTTTAAATAACTTTATGGAAAGAAAGTGGCGTAATCTATTAATTGCGCTAGCAACCTCAATCGGTTTTGTAGGAGTCTTAATTTCTTTCGGCTTGGGAAATGCTTTGATTTCGATGATTGATGAAAATACGAATGGAGGTCAAATCCCTTCTCAAGTTCAGATTGCTTTAAACACAAAAAATATTGGACGAGGCTTTTTGAACCAAGATGATAAGAACTATATCACAGATACAGTTGGAAAAGAAGCTATTAAATATTTGGAGAGTCCTTTTGGGATGACCATGTCAAATATGACTATAGATGGGCAAGAAATGGATCTGAGTCAAACGATGCCTTCTTATGCTCAAGTAGTGAGTCTCTATGAGGATACAAGTATTTCTGTTAGTAGTAATGAGGCGGACAAAGTATTAGCAGGCTCCCTCTATACTGATGCAAATGAACAGGGTTTGACAATTCCAAGCAGTTTACTAAAAAATTGGAATGAACAGACAGGAAAAAATCTGACGGCTAGTGATGTTATTGGCAAATCAGTCTCAGCCAGCATTGTAGAAAATGCTGCCGAAGCTAGCAAGATAGCTCAATTTCAAACAAAGATTGTACGTGTGATCAATGATGAAGATGACATGGAGGACAGCAACAGTTTCATGCCGTCTAATCAAATGGAAACGATTTTGAAAGAAGCTGGATTTACAAAAGCTGTATCTTATTTTATCTTGGAACTCAAAGATCCATCACAGACAAAAGCGGTAACAGAAGAATTACAGAAAAATAAGAAGTATACTGTTCTTTCTCAACAGAAGGTTCTTGATATTGTGATTACTTTTATTCGTGTCATTCAGGGATTGTTGATTGTGCTTTCATCACAAGCTATTGTGGTAGCAGCGGTCATGATTGGTATCATCATTTACATCAATATCATGCAACGTTCTAAGGAAATAGGTGTCATGAAGGCAGTTGGTTATCAAAATCGTGATGTCAAAGGGATTTTTATTTACGAGGCTATCTGGATTGTAGGAATCGCCTTGCTGCTGGCATTTTTGGTTGCACAAGGGGTGGGAAGCTTGGCGAATGTGGTTGTAAATCACTTTTACCCATCCATTACTAAGGTTTTTGAATTAAATCTTTTATCTATTTTAGGAACTTTAGTTTTCGCTCTATTACTTGGTTATGTCTCAGCCTACTTCCCAGCGCGTAAAATTAGTAAAATGGATCCTGTAGAATCGCTACGATATGAATAGTAAGGGATTCCTTGATTTATAGTCTTGAAAAGAAACTGGTAAATTCCCAAACTAAGTTCCACCGCTAATCCAAGTGGAAGTTAGTCTGATAAAAATTGTAAAAACCAGTGGAAATCCGTGTCAGGGTAAGTT
>NZ_NCVK01000014.1 GCF_002096845.1 Streptococcus mitis | reverse complement strand
AAAAATAGGGTGAAAAACCTTTATTTGTCATGCAAAAAATAGAAGATACGATAGAGAATCACTTTGATGATCTCAATCACACCTCCTATTCAAGTAGTTAGATCACTAACTTAATGACATTGGTTGTAAGACTGGCTGCTTTTTTATTTATAGAACCAAACCACTAGAATCTACGGACAAGCCTTGAAAATAAAATACGAAAGTAGTATACTAGAATCATAACCGTGAAAACGTTTGCGTAAAATTGGAATTAAAACTTTAGGAGACAAATTGATGGAATTAAGTGCTATTTACCATAGGCCTGAGTCGGAGTATGCCTATCTTTATAAGGATAAGAAACTTCATATTCGGATTCGAACTAAGAAAGGGGACATTAAAAGCATCAACTTGCATTATGGGGATCCTTTTATCTTTATGGAGGAGTTTTATCAGGATACAAAAGAAATGGCCAAGATAACTTCTGATGCCATCTTTGATTATTGGCAGGTTGAAGTGTCCGTTGACTTTGCACGTATCCAGTATCTCTTTGAAGTCACGGATACAGAAGGTCAAAGTATTTTGTATGGTGATAAAGGTTGTGTGGAAAATTCTCTAGAAAATCTTCATGCTATTGGAAACGGATTTAAGTTGCCCTATCTTCATGAGATTGATGCATGCAAGGTTCCTGATTGGGTTTCAAATACGGTATGGTATCAGATATTTCCTGAGAGATTTGCTAATGGAAATGCTCGATTAAACCCAGAAGAAACTTTAGACTGGGATTCATCAAGCACACCTAATAGTGATGATTTTTTTGGCGGTGATTTACAAGGGATTATAGATCATCTGGATTATTTGCAAGACTTGGGCATTACTGGACTTTATCTTTGTCCTATCTTTGAATCTACAAGTAATCACAAGTACAATACGACAGATTACTTTGAAATCGACCATCATTTTGGAGACAAGGAGACCTTTCGGGAGCTGGTCGAGCAAGCGCATCAGCGAGGTATGAAAATCATGTTGGATGCTGTATTTAATCATATTGGTTCGCAATCTCCTCAATGGCAAGATGTTGTCGAAAATGGTGAACA
Organism: Streptococcus mitis; assembly: GCF_002096845.1. Taxonomy (GTDB): domain Bacteria; phylum Bacillota; class Bacilli; order Lactobacillales; family Streptococcaceae; genus Streptococcus; species Streptococcus mitis_A. The sequence continues at coordinate 18,398 of NZ_NCVK01000014.1, read as the reverse complement.
GTCTTCTTATAAGGATTGGTTCCATATTCAACAATTCCCAGTGACTACTGAAAAGCTAGCCAATAAGAGAGAGTTACCCTATCATGCTTTTGGTTTTGAGGACTATATGCCTAAGCTAAATACAGCCAATCCAGAGGTCAAGGACTATCTTTTAAAGGTTGCGACTTATTGGATTGAAGAGTTTGATATCGATGCTTGGCGTTTGGATGTGGCTAATGAGATTGACCATCAATTTTGGAAGGATTTTCGAAAGGCAGTTTTAGCTAAAAAGACTGATCTTTATATTTTAGGAGAAGTCTGGCATACGTCTCAGCCTTGGCTAAATGGAGATGAGTTCCATGCGGTCATGAATTATCCTTTATCTGATAGCATCAAGGACTATTTCTTACGTGGTATTAAGAAGACGGACCAGTTCATTGATGAAATCAATGGCCAGTCTATGTATTACAAGCAGCAGATTTCAGAGGTTATGTTTAATCTCTTGGATTCTCATGATACAGAGCGAATCTTGTGGACGGCCAATGAAGATGCTCAACTGGTCAAATCAGCCTTAACCTTTCTCTTTTTACAAAAAGGAACACCCTGCATCTATTACGGAACCGAGCTAGCTTTGACTGGCGGACCAGACCCAGATTGTCGTCGTTGTATTCCTTGGGAACGTGTCTCAAGTGACAATGATATGCTGAATTTCATGAAGAATCTAATCAAGATTCGCAAACACGCATCAGCAATCATTCCGCATGGCAAATATAGCCTAAAAGAAATCAAACAAGATGTAGTTGCCTTGGAGTGGGAATACGAAGGACAGGTTCTAAAAGCCATCTTTAACCAATCAAAAGAAGATTATATTGTAGAGAAAGAAGCAGTAGCCTTAACAAGCAATTGCCAAGAATCGGAGAATCAGCTTGTCATCTCTCCAAAAGGATTTGTGATTTTTCATTAAAGAGCAATTAAGAGTGACAGGAAAATTGTAGTATAGAGAGCATTTTACAAACTGATTATTTGTCGTCTTGCTACAATTGGTATATAATTTAACTTAAAGAAAATAGGAGGACTAATTGAATGGAATTAAAAGATTTTACAGAAAAAGAACAAGAGATGATTAAGAAGGGGCTTACGACGTCTAAGATTAGTGACAAGGAAACTGCTGAGAAGATTCTTGCGCTAGTACCACAAGACTTGATTAAGCGCATTCCGTTTTTTGTCAGAAAACATGCTACGACACGTACTATTAAACGCATTTCAATTGAACACCCTGAACTCTACGCTGCAGCTCAAACAAGTGGTGAAATCCCAGAAAAAGAACGCGAAGAATTGCGTCAGATTATCACAACTATCTTTGAACAAAAGATGAATAAGCATAGTATTAAGTAGAGAATGAAAAAATATTTTATTGGCGGTTTGGGAAGCAATGTCTATCATAGCAAGGATTTTCTTCAGGAACTAAATTCGCAGATTTATTTTCTAAATCCATATGAAAAGCATCTTCGAGATGAAACAGAATTGAAATCATGGTTTAAAAATGAGATTGTAGAGGAAGAATCTATCTGTCTGATAGGCCATTCTCTTGGAGGAGATTTGGCTCGTTATCTCGCATCGGAATTTCAAGAAGTGAAGAAACTGATTCTTTTGGATGGTGGCTATCTAGATTTAGATAAGATTTTACCTTTAGATACAGAGTTAGAGGAAACTAAAAACTATATCAAATCTCAAATTATTTCGGACTTAGATGTTCTTATTTCTAAAGAAAAATCTGAAGCAAAGCATTGGTCAGAAAATATGGAGAAAGCTGTAAGACAGTCCTATCACTGGAATGTTGAGTATAATAGATATGAGTTGGCTATAAATTATGAAAATATAGAAGCGATCCTCCGCCTACGGAGGAAAATACAAGCTTTTAAGAGAGAAGTGGGAGATACCTTGTTTATTAGTCCTCGCTATCCTAATGAAGCTACATGGAGAGAGGAAGCCCTAAAAGAATTGCCAGACTATTTTGATACTATTCTTCTAGAGAACTTTGGCCATGAGCTTTATACTGAAGCACCTAAAGAAATCGCTAGTCTAATTAATGAGTGGTTCTCTTATTCTCACTAGGATATTGAATAAATTATCATAATTAATATATAGTTAATTAGAATAAGATATGAACAAATTGATTAGGAATATCAAATTAATTTGGGCTCTTTGTCAACTGTAGTAGATTGAAGTCAGCTAAGATCGAGAAAGGGCAAAATTCGTCCTTTCTTTTTTGATATTTGATTCTTTGATATCGAGTGGTTTTGTGATAAAAAGTAATGATTCCATATGATTTTTTCTATGGAATTTTTTCTACACAAAATAGACTCCATAATATCCATAGGGGATTTACCCACTACAAATATTATAGAGTCGCTTTTTCTATTCAGGGAGCTTGAGGGGCTATCATCGGACAAAATAGAGAAGGCATGATATAATATAAAGTAGATTTCTATGTAATTAAATAAGAACTGTTTGAACACCATTCATTTGAAAACTCTCTATGTTCAAACGATAGTAAAATAGGCTCTCTAAACCCTTGCTACGAAAGGAAAAAAACTCAATGGCTACTATTCAATGGTTTCCTGGTCACATGTCTAAAGCGCGTCGACAGGTGCAGGAAAATTTAAAATTTGTTGATTTTGTAACGATTTTGGTGGATGCACGCTTACCTCTATCTAGTCAAAATCCTATGTTGACCAAAATTGTTGGTGACAAACCAAAACTCTTGATTTTAAACAAGGCAGACTTGGCTGACCCAGCAATGACCAAGGAATGGCGTCAGTATTTTGAATCACAAGGAATCCAGACTCTAGCTATCAACTCCAAAGAACAAGTAACTGTAAAAGTTGTAACAGATGCGGCCAAAAAGCTCATGGCTGATAAGATTGCTCGTCAGAAAGAACGTGGTATCAAGATTGAAACCTTGCGTACCATGATTATCGGGATTCCAAATGCTGGTAAATCCACTCTTATGAACCGTTTAGCTGGTAAGAAAATTGCCGTTGTCGGCAATAAACCAGGAGTTACAAAGGGACAACAGTGGCTCAAAACTAATAAGGACCTTGAAATCCTAGACACACCGGGGATTCTTTGGCCTAAGTTTGAAGATGAAACTGTTGCGCTTAAGTTGGCCTTGACTGGAGCTATTAAAGACCAGTTGCTTCCTATGGATGAGGTAACTATTTTTGGCCTCAATTATTTCAAAGAACATTATCCAGAAAAGCTGGCTGAACGCTTCAAACAAATGAAAATTGAAGAAGAAGCTCCTGTGATTATTATGGACATGACCCGCGCCCTCGGTTTCAGAGACGACTATGACCGTTTCTACAGTCTCTTCGTGAAGGAAGTCCGTGATGGCAAACTCGGTAACTATACCTTAGATACATTGGAAGACATCGATGGCGACGATTAAAGAAATCAAAGAACTCCTTGCAACGGTCAAGGAGTTAGAAAGCCCTATTTTTTTAGAGCTTGAAAAGGATAATCGCTCTGGAGTTCAAAAGGAAATCAGCAAGCGTAAAAAAGCCATTCAGGCAGAATTGGATGAGGATCTTCGTTTGGAATCCATGCTTTCCTATGAAAAAGAACTTTACAAGCAAGGATTGACCTTGATAGCAGGTGTTGATGAGGTTGGTCGTGGTCCTCTGGCTGGGCCTGTAGTCGCTGCAGCCGTTATCTTACCTAAAAATTGTAAGATTAAAGGTCTCAACGACAGCAAGAAAATTCCTAAAAAGAAACATCTGGAGATTTTCCAAGCCGTTCAGGACCAAGCTTTGTCAATCGGGATTGGTATCATAGATAATCATATCATCGACCAAGTCAATATCTATGAAGCAACCAAACTGGCCATGAAGGAAGCTATCTCCCAGCTCCGTCCGCAACCTGAGCACCTTTTGATAGATGCCATGAAGCTGGAATTGCCAATTTCACAAACCTCCATCATCAAGGGTGATGCTAATTCTCTCTCGATCGCAGCAGCTTCTATAGTAGCCAAGGTGACACGTGATGAATTGATGAAAGAATTCGACCAGCAATTTCCCGGCTATGATTTCGCTACTAATGCAGGATATGGAACAGCTAAACACTTGGAAGGCCTTACAAAACTAGGAGTTACCCCAATTCACCGAACCAGCTTTGAACCCGTTAAATCATTGGTTTTAGGAGAAAAAGAAAGTTAAGTTAGAAGGAATGATTATGGAGGAACAGTCAGAAACACTCAGATCCAAGAAAGAATTTGCCTTTGCCTCAAGTACTATATTATCCCAAGTTGGACGAGGAGTCATCGTCGGTCTTGTCGTTGGGATCATCGTTGGATCTTTTCGGTTTTTAATCGAAAAAGGCTTCCACCTGATACAAGGACTTTATCAAGATCAAGCGCACCTAGTGCGCAATCTTTTTATCATTGGTCTATTTTATTTAATAGTTTGTTGGCTCAGTGCGAAATTAACTCGGTCAGAAAAAGACATCAAAGGTTCAGGAATTCCTCAAGTCGAAGCCGAATTAAAGGGATTGATGACTCTCAACTGGTGGGGAGTTCTTTGGAAAAAATATATTCTAGGAATTCTTGCTATTGCAAGTGGCCTTATGCTGGGGCGTGAGGGACCCAGTATTCAACTTGGAGCGGTCGGTGGTAAAGGAATTGCCAAATGGCTCAAATCCAGTCCAGTAGAGGAACGCTCCTTGATTGCTAGTGGAGCTGCCGCTGGTCTAGCTGCAGCCTTTAATGCACCGATTGCAGGACTTCTCTTTGTGGTAGAAGAAGTTTATCACCATTTTTCACGCTTTTTCTGGGTATCTACTCTCGCAGCTAGTCTCGTAGCAAACTTTGTCTCTCTGCTCATATTTGGCCTAACACCCGTACTGGATATGCCAGACAATATCCCACTCATGACCTTAGATCAGTATTGGATTTACCTCCTCATGGGAATTTTTCTTGGACTATCTGGTTTTCTCTATGAAAAAGCTGTACTCAATGTTGGTCGAGTTTATGACTGGCTTGGTCAAAAAATCCGTTTGGATAGAGCTTATTACCCAATTCTTGCCTTTATTCTCATCATACCAGTCGGCATCTTCTTACCCCAAATCCTTGGTGGTGGAAATCAGCTTGTACTTTCCTTAACTGAGCAAGATTTTAGTTTCCAAGTTCTATTAGCTTACTTTTTGATTCGCTTTGTTTGGAGCATGATTAGCTATGGAAGTGGTCTTCCGGGTGGAATTTTCCTACCAATTTTGGCGCTTGGTTCCTTGCTTGGAGCCCTAGTTGGTGTCATTTGTGTCAATCTTGGTCTTATCAGTCAAGAGCAGTTTCCTATATTTGTCATTCTAGGAATGAGTGGCTATTTTGGAGCGATATCCAAGGCTCCCTTAACTGCTATGATACTTGTGACTGAGATGGTAGGAGATATTCGCAACCTCATGCCACTTGGTTTAGTGACCTTGGTCGCCTACATCATCATGGATCTACTCAAGGGTGCGCCAGTCTATGAAGCTATGTTGGAAAAAATGTTGCCCGAAGAAGCGACAGATGAAGGAGAAGTCACTCTCATTGAAATCCCTGTTTCGGATAAAATAGCAGAAAAACAAGTACATGAACTCAACTTACCACATAATATCCTCATCACCACTCAAGTCCATAATGGCAAGAGCCAAACAGTTAACGGCTCAACCAGAATGTACCTCGGTGATATGATTCACCTAGTTATTCCAAAAAGTGAAATTGGGAAAATCAAAGATTTGTTGCTGTAGTTATTTTACATAATTTTTATTATGTAAAAACAAACTTCTTAATTTAATACATTAGAAAACCGATTCTCAGCAATGATATCGGTTATTTTTTAAGGCTCTTTTTAATATACTATTTCCGCCAAAATCATTGAAATTATAGCTTGAATTTGATATGATGGTCTTATGGATAAAAGTAGAGCAAAGCGTGAGAATCACGATAAGATAAGAATGAGTCTAATAGCCTTAGTAGCTATCTTCTCAGTAAGTATTTGCGTCCTTGGTTCAATGATTGGATACAAAATATATACAAAGCAAAGTTTTGAACAAAGGATTGAATCTCTCAAAAAAGAGAAAGATGATCAATTAAGTGAGGGAAATCAGAAAGATCATTTTCGTAAGGGACAAGCAGAAGTAATTGCCTATTATCCTCTCCAAAGGGAGCAAGTGATTTCATCTGTACAAGAAATCATGACACAGGATATTAAGGAAAATCTGGAAGACAAAGAAAATCTGGTTTTTTATTATACGGAGAAACAGGATTCGACTTTAAAAGGGATTGTCAACCGAAGTGTGATGAAACAAGTCTATGATTTAACTTCGTCAAAAGTTGAAGAGACTGAAAAAACTAGTCTGGCAAAAGTACATTTGACAGAAGATGGTAAACCTTTTACACTTAATCAATTATTTTCAGATTCTAGTAAAGCCAAAGAGCAGTTGTTAAAAGAAATCACCTCTTTCTTACAGGATAAGAAATTGGAGCAAGAAAAGATTGATCAAGTTGTTAAAGGCTTCTCTGACCAAGACTTGTCTGCATGGAATTTTGATTACAAGGATAGTCAGATTATCCTTTATCCAAGTCAGACAGTTGAAAATCTAGACGAGATTGCCTTGCCAGTATCTAGTTTCTTTGAAGTTATTCAGTCCTCTTATTTATTAGATAAGGATGCAGAGCTATATAAGGCTTATTATGAAAAGAAAAATCGTAAAGTAGTGGCCCTGACTTTTGATGATGGACCAAATCCTGCAACGACAAATCAAGCATTAGATACTCTTTATAAGTATGGTATCAAGGCAACTTTCTTTGTGCTAGGTAAGAATGTTTCTGGCAATGAAGAGATTTTGAAACGCATGAAAGCAGATGGCCATGTTATTGGTAACCATAGTTGGAGTCATCCAGTGCTTTCAAAACTTTCCCTTGATGAAGCTAAAAAACAAATTACTGATACGGAGGATGCGCTAACTAAGGTGCTGGGTTCTAGCTCTAAACTTATGCGCCCCCCTTATGGAGCCATTACAGATGACATTCGCAATAGTCTCGATTTGAGTTTTATTATGTGGGATGTAGATAGTCTGGACTGGAAGAGTAAAAATGAAGCATCTATTTTGACAGAAATTCAGCGTGAAGTCAAGAATGGTTCTATTATTCTTATGCATGATATCCATGCTGAGACAGTAAATGCTCTGCCGAAGGTTATTGACTATTTGAAAGGGCAAGGTTATGACTTTGTTACCGTACCAGATTTGTTAGACTCTCGTCTTAAAGCTCATCAACTCTATTACGATCGCAATCAATAATACACAAAATCTAAAGAGAAAAGTTTTCCTTGAAAATTTGCCTCTTTGGATTTTCTTCTCATAGAAAGGAAAAATAATGAAATCTTATACTTTAAATAATGGTGTTACAATTCCAGTACTGGGATTTGGAACCTGGAAAGCTGAAAATGGAGAGATTGCCTATCAAGCTGTACTAGAGGCTTTAAAGGCAGGCTATCGCCATATCGATACGGCAGCGATTTATAAAAATGAAGAAAGCGTTGGTCGTGCTATTCAAGATAGTGGCATTCCGCGGGAGGAAATTTTTGTAACAAGTAAACTTTGGAATACAAATCACAATTATGAGCAAGCTCGCCAGGCTTTTGAAGAGTCTTTAGCGAAGTTGGGTTTGGATTATTTGGATCTGTATTTGATTCATTGGCCAAATCCAAAACCGCTCAGAGAAAATGACCAATGGAAAATTCGAAATGCGGAAGTTTGGAGAGCTATGGAAGACCTTTATCAAGAAGGTAAAATCCGTGCTATCGGAGTTAGTAATTTCCTTCCCCATCATTTGGATGCCTTGCTTGAAACAGCAAAAATTGTTCCTGCGATTAATCAAATCCGCTTGGCGCCAGGTGTGTATCAAGAGGAAGTCGTAGATTACTGTCGAGAAAAAGGAATTTTATTGGAAGCTTGGGGCCCTTTTGGTCAGGGAGAACTGTTTGATAGCAAGCAAGTGCAAGAAATCGCAGCAAATCACGAAAAATCGGTTGCCCAGATAGCTTTGGCCTGGAGCTTAGCAGAAGGATTTTTACCACTTCCAAAATCTATCACAGCATCGCGTATTCAAGCTAATCTCGATTGTTTTGGAATTGAACTGAATCATGAGGAACGAGAAACCTTAAAAACGATAGCTGTTCAGTCGGGTGCTCCACGAGTTGATGACATGGATTTCTAGAAAATCATAAAAAGAATTGTACATTCTTCTAATTTTTGATATAATAGTCTGCAGGAAAGAAAGTCTTATCGCGTTCTTCAAGCGAGCTTGGGATAGTGGGAGCCAAGTAGAGCAAAATAAAGTGCTGGCGCTTTCTGTAGTATTTTCAAAAACAATGAAGTAATAAATTAGGGTGGAACCGCGTTTCTGACGCCCCTAGTCGCAAGGCTTGGGTGTTGAAATTCGGTTCTTTTTGAATTCGTCTAATGCCTAAGTAGAAAGGAGCATCATGCTTAAAGGATCTTGTTTATGTAAAGCAGTGACCTACACTCTAGATGAGGAATTATCGGAATTAGTTTTTTGTCATTGCTCATTCTGTCGGAAAGCAACTGCGTCTGCCTACACAGTTAATGCCAAAGTTAGCAGCAAAAATCTGGCACTGTATGGAAAAGAGAATTTGGTTACTTTTAGTTCATCTCCAGGTAAACAACGTTATTACTGCCAGAACTGTCATAGCCAAATTTTCACTGTTCAAGAAAATATACCAGAAGTCTGCGCTTTGAAATTAGGTACAATAGATGAATGCGATCAGAATTTACAAACTGTTCCCAAACGTCATATTTTTCAGGACCCAGCCTTTTCTTGGTTGCTTGATAAATAAATCTAAGAAGATAATATAAATTAAAGGAGTAAACAATGTCTAAGAAATTAACATTTCAAGAAATTATTTTGACTTTGCAACAATTTTGGAATGACCAAGGTTGTATGCTTATGCAGGCTTATGACAACGAAAAAGGTGCAGGAACAATGAGTCCTTACACTTTCCTTCGCGCTATCGGACCTGAGCCATGGAATGCGGCTTACGTAGAGCCATCACGTCGTCCTGCTGACGGTCGTTACGGAGAAAACCCTAACCGCCTTTACCAACACCACCAATTTCAAGTGGTAATGAAGCCTTCTCCATCAAATATTCAAGAACTGTACCTTGAGTCTTTGGAAAAATTGGGAATCAATCCTTTGGAACACGATATTCGTTTCGTTGAGGACAACTGGGAAAACCCCTCAACTGGTTCAGCTGGTCTTGGATGGGAAGTTTGGCTTGATGGGATGGAAATCACTCAATTCACTTATTTCCAACAAGTCGGTGGATTGGCAACTGGCCCTGTGACTGCGGAAGTTACCTATGGTTTGGAACGCTTGGCTTCTTACATCCAAGAAGTAGATTCTGTCTATGATATTGAGTGGGCCGATGGTGTAAAATATGGAGAAATCTTTATCCAGCCTGAGTACGAGCATTCAAAATATTCATTTGAAATTTCGGATCAAGAAATGTTGCTTGAAAACTTTGATAAGTTTGAAAAAGAGGCTGGTCGTGCCTTGGAAGAAGGATTGGTGCACCCTGCCTATGACTATGTTCTCAAATGTTCACATACCTTTAACCTGCTTGATGCGCGTGGTGCCGTATCTGTAACAGAGCGCGCAGGCTACATCGCTCGTATCCGTAACTTGGCCCGTGTCGTAGCCAAAACCTTTGTCGCAGAACGCAAACGCCTAGGCTACCCACTTTTGGATGAAGAAACACGAGCTAAACTCTTAGCAGAAGACGCAGAATAGTGAGTAATATCGTGCTCTAAAATCGTTAGAGGCAAGTCGAAGACTTGCTAGAGGAATATGCACCGCAGTACTGTTATGTGGGGATTTTTGAAACCTTGGGTTCAAAAATCAGTCAGCTAAATCCACTTTGATGAGACTGTTGGAAATCTTGATTAATTTAGCATTAGATTTCCATACAGACTCACAAAGTTAGTTAGCGACGTCCCCAGTACCTAAGGTGCATATTAAAAAGATTGAAGAAAATGTAAAGGAAAAAACATGACAAAAAACTTATTAGTAGAACTCGGTCTTGAAGAATTACCAGCCTATGTTGTCACACCAAGTGAAAAACAACTAGGCGAAAAAATGGCAGCCTTCCTTAAGGAAAACCGCCTGTCTTTTGAAGCCATTCAAACCTTCTCAACACCACGTCGTTTGGCTGTTCGTGTAACTGGTCTTGCAGACAAACAGTCTGATTTGACAGAAGATTTTAAGGGCCCAGCAAAGAAAATTGCCTTGGATAGTGATGGAAACTTCACCAAAGCAGCTCAAGGCTTTGTCCGTGGAAAAGGATTGACTGTTGAAGATATCGAATTCCGTGAAATCAAGGGTGAAGAATATGTCTATGTCACTAAGGAAGAAATTGGTCAAGCAGTTGAAGCCATTGTTCCAGGTGTTGTAGATGTCTTGAAGTCATTGACTTTCCCTGTCAGCATGCACTGGGCTGGTAATAGCTTTGAGTACATTCGTCCTGTTCACACTTTAACTGTTCTTTTAGATGAAGAAGAGTTTGATTTGGATTTCCTTGATATTAAGGGAGGGCGTGTGAGCCGTGGTCATCGTTTCTTGGGGAAAGAAACCAAAATTCAGTCAGCATTGAGCTATGAAGAAGACCTTCGTTCACAGTTTGTAATCGCAGATCCACGTGAACGTGAGCAAATGATTGTTGACCAAATCAAAGCAATCGAAGCTGAACATGGTGTACGTATTGAAATTGATGCGGATTTGCTTAATGAAGTCTTGAACTTGGTTGAATACCCAACTGCCTTTATGGGAAGTTTTGATGCCAAATACCTTGAAGTACCGGAAGAAGTTTTGGTAACTTCGATGAAGGAACACCAACGTTACTTTGTTGTTCGTGATCAAGATGGAAAACTCTTGCCAAACTTCATTTCTGTTCGTAACGGAAACGCAGAGTATTTGGAAAATGTCATTAAAGGAAATGAAAAAGTCTTAGTAGCTCGCTTAGAAGACGGTGAATTCTTCTGGCGTGAAGATCAAAAATTGGTCATTTCAGATCTTGTTGAAAAATTAAACAATGTGACTTTCCATGAGAAAATTGGTTCCCTTCGTGAACATATGATTCGTACTGGTCAGATTGCTATTCTCTTGGCAGAAAAAGCTGGTTTGTCAGCGGATGAAACAGTTGATCTCGCTCGTGCAGCAGCCATTTACAAGTTTGACTTGTTGACAGGTATGGTTGGTGAATTTGACGAGCTCCAAGGAATTATGGGAGAGAAATATGCCCTTCTTGCAGGTGAAACTCCAGCAGTGGCAGCTGCTATTCGTGAACACTACATGCCTACATCAGCTGAAGGAGAACTTCCAGAGAGCAAGGTTGGAGCCATTCTAGCTATTGCAGACAAATTGGATACGATTTTGAGTTTCTTCTCAGTAGGTTTGATTCCATCGGGTTCTAATGACCCTTATGCTCTTCGCCGTGCAACTCAAGGTGTGGTTCGTATCTTGGATGCCTTTGGTTGGCACATTGCTATGGATGAGCTGATTGATAGCCTTTATGATCTAACATTTGACAGCTTGACTTATGAAAATAAAGCAGAAGTTATGTACTTTATCAAGGCTCGTGTCGATAAGATGATGGGCTCTACTCCAAAAGACGTTAAGGAAGCGGTCCTTGCAAGTTCGAACTTTGTCGTGGCAGATATGTTGGAAGCAGCAAGTGCTCTCGTGGAAGCAAGCAAGGAAGATGACTTCAAACCATCTGTTGAATCACTTTCTCGTGCCTTTAACTTGGCTGAGAAGGCAGAAGGAGTTGCTACAGTTGATTCAGCACTTTTTGAAAATGACCAAGAAAAAGCTTTGGCGGAAGCAGTAGAATCACTTATTTTATCAGGATCTGCAAGTCAGCAATTGAAACAACTCTTTGCTCTTAGCCCAGTCATTGATGCATTCTTTGAGAATACCATGGTTATGGCTGAAAATGAAGCAGTCCGTCAAAATCGTTTGGCAATCTTGTCGCAATTAACCAAGAAAGCAGCTAAACTTGCACGTTTTAACCAAATCAATACCAAATAAAATCTGTTAAATGGATTAAATCTTATTATAAAGGAGAGAAACATGGATCCTAAAAAAATTGATCGTATTAACGAGCTTGCCAAAAAGAAAAAAACAGAAGGCTTGACCCCAGAAGAAAAAGTAGAACAAGCCAAACTACGTGAGGAGTATATTGAAGGATATCGTCGTTCTGTTCGCCATCACATTGAAGGAATTAAAATTGTGGACGAAGAAGGAAACGATGTTACACCAGAAAAACTACGTCAGGTACAACGTGAAAAAGGTTTACATGGCCGTAGTCTTGATGACCCAAATTCATAATATGTATTCTTTCTTTTAACAAAGATAGATGAAATAATACCAAAAGACTATCATACATAAATGAGCTGCACCTCAAAAGTTAGAGCTAGAAAATCTAACTTTTGAGGTGTTTTTATTTGAAAAAAGACAGTAAAAAAGCGCAAAAAATCAATTCCTGTGCTAGCGTGTAATTGAAATTTTTTAGTTTTGGCGTTAGAACTGTTTCCTCAGTCCTAGCCCCTTCTCTTTTTGATAAGTCTGCTTGGTGGAGAGTAGTTTGTAAATGATTCTGAGAATCTTATGAGCATAAGCAATGACGGCTTTCATCTTGCTTCCTCTTTGGGAAATTCGATTGTAAAACTCTAAGCAGGCTCTGCCTGCTTAGAGTTTTACATATGCTCCTATTTTCGTTATAGCTAACTTTAATTCTCATTTATTAAGTATACCTAAGTTTTATGTTTAAATTTTGTATAGAATAGCTGTACCTCTTAATAAAGCTATGTTTACGCTTTCAATCAAGCCTCATTTATGATACTATTATGGTAATAGAAAAAATTCTTAGTTCGCTAAAGACCTTTATTCGAGTTCCAGAGGAAATAGAAATTTTATCCATTAAAAATACGTTTCATAAGTTACTTACTTGATGTTAATAGAATTACAATATTGTATAATTAAATCAAAGATGACACTGAAATCAGGAGGATTTATTATGGTTAATAATGTAGCTGTTAAAGTCTCAAACCTTTCAAAAGAATTTTTGTTAGGACAAGACAAAACTGTCTCTATTTTGAAAGATGTTTCTTTATCTGTCAATTATGGGGAATTTGTATCAATACTTGGTGTCAGTGGTTCTGGAAAGTCTACTTTGCTAAGTTGCTTATCAAGTTTATCTGAACCAACAAGTGGCGAAGTTGTTATCAATGGTATAAATCCATATACCTTAAAAGAAGGGAAGCTTGCTAAATTTAGAAGACAAGATATTTCAATTATTTTTCAAAATTATAATCTGGTACCTGCTCTACCTGTACTAGAAAATGTTACACTTCCTCTGAGACTCTCAGGAAAGAGTGTTGATAGCAATAAAGTAAAAAAAATGTTGGATAGTTTGAATTTTAAAGCAGAACTATCATCATTAGTTGCTACCTTATCAGGTGGAGAACAGCAAAAAGTGGCTATTACTCGTGCAATAATAGCTGATAGTAAAATTATTTTTGCTGATGAGCCAACAGGAGCTCTAGACAGCGTCTCAAGAAAACTTATTTTTGAAACACTTCGTAATTTAGCGAGTCAAGGAAAATGTGTTCTTATGGTCACTCATGATATTGAGTTGGCTTCAAAAACTGACAGAGCACTCATTTTAAAAGACGGAAAAATATCTCGACAAATTATTAAACCTTCAGCTGATGAGCTTTACCAAGCACTTGAAAGTAGTAAAGATTAATTTGAGGAGGATTTATTATGCTAAAATTAATCATTTACCAATTTCAGTACTCAAAAAGACAATGGTTAGGAACAATACCATTACTATTTGTATCTAGCCTGATTGTTGGAACATCTTTATTTGGTATTGCTAGTTCAATAAAGACTGCTAATATTAACGCTTCACAACTTTTTCAAATGCTAATAATTTTTGGCGGGACTACTCTATTTTTCCTTATTTCAAATAATATTAGATTACTAATAGATATCTTTAAAAAGGATTACCAATTATGGGCTATCTTAGGCGCAAGCAGAACTCAGTTATCTTTATTAGTATCTGGACAGTTTTATTTAATGGCAGTGATTGTTAGTAGTATTGGTACAATACTTTCATTTATCATGGCAGATAGTTACTACAAATTTTTACAAAATTTATTAGGAAGAGATGAGTTACCTGATTTAGTTATTACAGCCAACATTCAATCAATTTTATTGAGTGTTTTTATAGTCCCAACAATTGTCGGGATAGGAGCTTACTTTTATTCAAGTCGAATACTTAAAATATCATCAATATTAAAACCAAAAAAGAAAAAAAGAAAAGTTACAGTAACTGGATTTGTTAATATCTCTGTTCGTTTATTCCTATGGTTACTATGTATAGGTTCTATTGTTTCAGCAGGTTTTATCAGAAACAAAGAAATAATTGAAAAACAGTCAAGCATAATATTATTTTTATTAATTATTCACATTCTTATTATTCAATCACTGTCTCCATCAATTCAAATGTTTCTAATAAAATTTTTAATGAGGATATTTCCAACTGAAAATTATGTAATTAATACAGGCTTTTGGAATCTACTATCCAATCCTAGTTATTTGAAAAGTATACAAACTTCAATGAGCATGGGAGTAACTCTCATTTCTGGGTTTATTCTTTACACCCAAAATATGTATTCATTCATGAATACAGCAAACGGAGTAAACGAAGCAAGAGCTTCCTTTATTGCTTATCTGTCTGCACCAATTATTCTGATTATTACTAGTTCTATTTCTCTTACAATTTTATCTTCTAATAAAGATATTGAGGACATCAAACAGTTAAAGACACTGGGAGTGTCAAGATTACAACTTTTTAAAATACGTATAGGCGAGGCAATAATACATTCGGTGTTAATTTTATTAGTGTCAGTAATTTTCAATTTAATTATTTTAATTTTAGTTAGCCTTATTGGCCAATTTTTAGGCAGTAGTTTAGTAGATATATCAGGTTTCTGGCAACCGAGTCTTATAGTTATTTCTTTGTTAGTTATTTTTTATAGTATTACAAAGGGATTTTATTTATTTCAAGATAGATAAATTGGAATAGTTACTGATTCAAAAGAATACAAACACGTTTCAATCATGACTTCCATTATAAAAACCTCCTGTTAACTATTTGAACAATAGAACAAGAGGCTACTAGTAAGATATTTTCATGCTCAAGACATATTCGAGTTATTTCACGACTCTTGTTCATCCAGTTTTTTGTAGAGGCTAGGAAAAGCCCTATTAAGCACTATGGATTGGTATTGTTCATCTTCATTATAAGATAGACTTCTTTTTCTGTCATGAGTTATCAGGCTCTGCCTGCTTAGAGTTTTTTATGAACTTGGTTTGCTTTTTAAAACACGCGATACACATAGGGATTCTCTGGTTTATCGACTTTGGTAAAGCTATCGATTTCCAAGGTTGGGAGATTTTGTTTGAGTTCTTTATGGTAGTGATTGACCAGTTTTCCTTTGGCTGTTATCCAGGTGTTGTTCTCATACTGCCGGGTATTTCCCTTGGTCAGTAATCCATAGACACCAGAATCTGCGATACAGTGAATAATTCCGAAGCGGAACAGAAATTGGCTATTGGCATGACTGGGGTCATTATAGACAAAACCTGTGAACTGGACTGTCTTGCCCTCAAATTCATCTGGATAGTCGTAGATAGCTTCCATGACTTCCATATAGTTTTCATTCGTAATCTGAATGCTATCTTGGGACAAGTATTTATCCGCCGCAGTTCGCATTTCATTTTCATAGGCTGTTTTTGAAAAATAAGAACTGGTATCTGGTTTCAAATATTGGCTTGTCGTCCCTTCGCTTGTCTGAATGGCTTGATCCGTGCCTTCTGATAAGGGGAAATGATAGCCTTTGGCAGAAACGGTCTGAGAATCCAAGCTAACAGTTGGGAAAGTTAGGCCGACGACAATTGGAATGGCCAAAAGAGCAATACTAGTCACCTTGGCCAATCGGCTGTTCAGATGACTATGGGTTTTGACTTGCTTCATCCAGATATACAATTGAACAATAGCCAAGATAAAGGAAAGCACCATGGAAATATAGGCCAGATAGGAATAGTGCATGTTGATGTACTGGTTTAATTTGCCCGACAGATGGAGATAAATGGTCAGTTCAAAATAGCCAGCTAAAACTAAAAATCGAATCATAGGATGACTCCAATCAAGAGAGAATACACTAAGACGACAAGAGTCACAATCGTAATGAAGTGACTGATAAATCGTGCTTTCAAGTAATTTTTCATCATGAGAATATTTTTGATATCCAGCATTGGGCCAATTACCAGAAAGGCCAGAACTGGTGCCAAACCGAAACTCGAGAGAAGAGAAGCACCGATAAAGGCATCCGCCTCACTGCAGAGAGAGAGAAGAAAGGCCAAAAGCATCAAGAGCAGGATAGCAAAAAGAGGGGTCGCACTGATAGAGGTCAGAATCCGTGTCGGAACATAGACCTGTATAACAGAGGCAAAGAGACAGCCGAATACCAAATAACGCCCCGTATCAAAAAATTCATCAATTGCTTGCACAAAGACCTGAAAAACTTTCTTTGCAGGTCTCAAGTGAGAAAAATCATGTTCATGACAGGCCAACCGATTTTCTTTTTGAATCGGTTCTTGCCAGAAAAATCCTAGAAAAATCCCAAGTATCGCAGCCACAACAATGGAACCCAGAGCTCGTAACAGAGCGACATGGAAGGAATTGCCAAAGGCAGAATAGGTCGCAAAGAGGACAATAGGATTGATAACAGGTGCAGTCACAAGAAAAGGAACAGCCGTGTAACTAGGAACTTTCTTTTCCAGGAAACGATTGATAATGGGGACGATTCCACATTCGCAAGAAGGGAAAAGTATCCCAACGAAGGTCCCAAAAAAGATTCTCCCCCAACGATTTCGAGGGAGAAAATGATAAACCTTGTCAGGTGTGATATAAACCTCAATCAACCCTGAGACAATACTTCCTATCAGCACGAAAGGGAGGGCTTCAATGATAATGGAGAGGAAAATAGCTCCAGTCTGAAGCACACTAGATGGGAGTTGTTGGAAAGCAGTCATCTAGTTTTTCTTTTCTGCTTTGGCTTTTTTCTCTTTGTCATCAGGGAAAGTAACTTGTTTCAAATCAGGGAGTTTCGCAAACTCTTCAAACATCTTGTCCAAGTCGTCTCGTTTTGTAAATTTTACAGCCATAGGTGTACCTCGATTCTAAATTCTACCTCTATTATACTATTATTTTGAGGAAAAGGGAAAAGTTAAAATTGAGTATCTAACGAATAATAGAGCTTTATAAATCCTGATTAAGTCTGGTAGATTGAGAAAGTTTGACAAAAAAAGTAGATGGTGCTAGAATAACATTAACGAAAGACATTTGAGGGCAGAAAGGTTCCTGCCACACCTTGAAAAAGGTATCTGAGATGCTGGGTACACCGACCAGCCAAGTGTCCGTTATTTCAAAGGAGGGAGCTTAAATGCAATGTCATTAAGTTAAGAAATTCAAATACAATTCTGTATTTGGGTTTCTTTTTTATGTGATAAACTTATAGTTAAGGAGGGATTTTCCATGATAAAACAGATTAAAGCCCACTTGAATAAGAGTATCCAGAGTATCCTTGGTCAAAAAGTTGAGTTCGTCAAACAAGATGAACAGGCCTTTACTCGTAAAAGAAGTTTATCACTAGAAACTATGATTCGTACAATTCTGGGAATGGGAGGGAAATCATTGTCAAAAGAATTACTAGATGCCAAACTGACAGTTTCAAATTCAGCCTTTGTTCAAAGGCGCTATCAGATAAAACCTGAAGCTTTCTATGCCCTATTTAAAGAATTTACAGCACCTATTCCACTTAATACTGATTTTCCAATATTCGCTGCAGATGGGAGCGATATCTGTATTCCTCGAAATCCCATGGATACAGAAACCTCTATCCAAACCCAAACGGATGTTAAATCCTATAATCTCATGCACATAAATGCCCTATACGACTTGACGACTGGAGTGTATCGAGATGTTTCTATTCAAGACAAACATACGCAACATGAGCGCTTAGCTCTGATTCAGATGATGGAGTCTTCTCCCTTTCGATAAAGCTCTTGTTATCATGGATAGAGGCTATGAAAGTTACAATCTCATGGCTCATTTTCAAGAAAAAGGTTGGCTTTACATCATCCGTATTCGAGATGGAAAACAATCCATGCGTTCCTCCTTCAACTTGCCAAATACAGAGTGTTTTGATCAAACATTTTCTCTAACATTATC
>NZ_NCVK01000017.1 GCF_002096845.1 Streptococcus mitis | reverse complement strand
TATCATGGAAAATCCCTCCTTAACTATAAGTTTATCACATAAAAAAGAAACCCAAATACAGAATTGTATTTGAATTTCTTAACTTAATGACATTGGGTGCGAGCCTCTTTTTTTGTTTATCTATATCCTTACCTGTCTGTCTTCTGACCGCTGGCCTGTGACAAACATGGTAAAGGTTGCTTTGCAGACATTTCTGCCCTCTTGATTGGTGATATCAACATCCACCACACAAGTTGTGCGACCTTGATGGACACATTCTCCTTTGATGGTCAGCACATCGTCGAGTTTTCCTGCTTTGAGGTAGTTGATAGAAGATTGGAGTGTCACTCCATCAAGCCCCAGCGAGATAACCACCAAACCACTGATCTGGTCACAGAGAGTAAAGAGATAGCCACCATGGGCATTGCCATAGTAGTTGAGCGACGAGTCCACTACTTTTGTCGTCACCACAACGTGACCATCTCTCATTTGTTCAATTTCGTAATTTTCAAAGGCAGATATAGCGTCAAAATGAAAGTCTTTCATCGTTTCCTCCTGATATTTCAAACGACACTATGATACTACTTTTTATAGGACTGTGCAAGGAGAAAGCTCCTAGTCTGGTAAAATTCCGACCTGCTCCACAAAACGCATAAAGGC
Organism: Streptococcus mitis; assembly: GCF_002096845.1. Lineage (GTDB taxonomy): Bacteria > Bacillota > Bacilli > Lactobacillales > Streptococcaceae > Streptococcus > Streptococcus mitis_A. The sequence goes on along the minus strand of NZ_NCVK01000017.1, from coordinate 22,056 downwards.
TGCCTGCCCTTGTTCCGTCTGCTTGTAGACTCCTGCATCCTCAAGTACACGCGCAAAGATAGCACCCACAGAGTCCTTGACGATTTCAAGAGCTTTTTCTTTATCCGCTAGATCTGGATGTTGGGCTTTGATTTGGTCTGCCCATTCCTGATGATAGTCGGCAACTACATCAGCTTCTCCTACAAGATAGCTAGCGACTTGCTCCACTTCTTCTTTCAGACGTGGTGGCAAGATTGCCAAGCCCATGACCTCAATCAAGCCAATATTTTCCTTCTTGATATGTTGGACATCCTTGTGGGGATGATAGATGCCATCAGGATGCTCTAGCGATGTCTGATTGTCCCGCAAGACCAAGTCCAACTCAAACTGACCGTTGCGTTTACGGGCAATCGGTGTGATGGTATGATGCGGTATCCCATCAATCTCAGCCAAAATCTGCACAATAGAATCTGAATACTGACGCCATTCCTGCAAAATCTTATCAGCCAAATTGATCAAATCTTCTTTGGAATCCGAAGTCAAACGCAACACTGACATGGGCCACTTGACAATCCCTGCCTTTACCTGCTCAAAACCAGCAAATCGGAAAGTCTTGTGCAGAGGAGCCAATTCCATAGGAAATACGTGACGGCCTCCCTGATAATGATCATGAGTTAGAATAGAACCTCCCACAATCGGCAAGTCGGCATTAGAGCCAGCAAAATAGCCTGGAAACTGTTCTACGATAGCCAGCAGACGCTCAAAACTCTGACGGCTAATGGCCATGGGACGATGCTGACCATCTAAAAAGATACAGTGCTCATTAAAATAAGCATAGGGCGAATACTGGAAGCCCCACTCCTGACCAGCCATTTCAAAACGGATAATGCGGTGATTACTGCGAGCTGGATGGTTAACCCGACCATGATAGCCCTCATTCTCTAGACAAAGCTGACACTGAGGATAATTGCTAGCTTGCACCAACTTGGCTGCCGCAATCTCTTTCGGATCCTTTTCAGGCTTAGAGAGATTGATGGTAATCTCAAGTTCTCCATAGTCAGATGGAACACGATAAGCAATATTTTTAGCAATGGCCTTGAGCTTAATGTAGTCATTTTTCTGACTGAGTTGGTAAAAATCCGCTATCGCTTGCTCAGGAGATTGGGCATAGGTTGACCAGAAGTTACGATTGACCTGACTAGGACAAGGGGTCACCAAATCCATCAGTTCAGCACCAAGGATTTCACGCGCAGTCTGACTATCCTCAATCGTCTCTAATCGAACGGCTTCCTCAACCAACTGGTCCTTGAGGTCAATCAATTTATTCAGATTGGTCTCAACTTCCAAAACACCTTCTCCCACTCGTGCCAAAACACGATTAGTCAGGTAGATTCGATCCATTTCTTCAAATGAACTTTCAGAAATGATATGCGTTACAAATTTATCTACTAAGGTCACTATAGAGCCTCCTTTGGACTAGTCAAGGACGCGAGTGCCACCTGCAACTTCAGCGATATAGAAGCTTGGAGCATAGCCAACTACTTCCTCGTAGTGTTTGCCTACAGCTTCCTTAAAGGCCTCAACAGTATCTTTTTGCACCAAGGCAATAGCACAGCCGCCAAAACCTGCCCCTGTCATACGAGCACCGAGAACACCTGCTTGTGCCCAAGCTCTGTGAACAAGGGTATCCAATTCCAAACCAGTTACTTCATAATCATGCTCAAGAGAAACGTGTGACGCATTCATCAAACGACCAAATGTTTCCAAATCTCCTGCTTGAAGGGCTACTTGAGCTTTGAGGGTACGTTGGTTTTCAAGCACAGCATGGCGAGCACGTTTCAAACGATTTTCATCTTTGATTAGGTAGCTATATTGGTCAAAGGCCCACTCGTCCAATTCACCCAAGGTCTGAATATCCAAGGCAGCTTGCAATTCTTCCACTGCTTTTTCACACTCAGCACGGCGTTCATTGTACTTAGAGTCAGCCAGTTCACGGCGTTTGTTGGTGTTCATGATAACAACGACATTGTCTTTCAAATCAAGTGGCACCAAATCATATTCTAAAGTGTTCGTATCAAGGTAAATAGCACGTTGGTCTGCCCCCATACCGATGGCAAACTGATCCATGATACCAGAGTTTACTCCGATAAAGTTGTTTTCTGTTTGTTTACCGATTTTAACCAAATCCAAACGGTCTAGTTTTAAATCAAATAGATACTCTGCCACGACTCCTGTCAAGAGTTCCAAGGATGCTGAAGAAGATAATCCAGCACCATTTGGGATATTCCCATAAACATAAAAATCAAAACCTTTATCAATCACGTGCCCAGCTTCTTGCAAGAAATGAAGAACTCCTTTTGGATAATTGGTCCAATTGTGCTCTTTTTCAAACTTGAGATCCGCTAAAGGCACTTCGATAATGCCCTTGTCCTCAAAGTTAGCTGAGTAGAAACGCAAGACTTGATCATCACGTTTGCGAGCAGCCCCATAAGTTCCTAAGGAAATGGCTGCTGGAAATACATGTCCACCGTTGTAGTCTGTGTGCTCACCAATCAAGTTGATACGACCTGGTGAAAAGAAAGTTTGGTCTGCTTCTTGACCAAAAACAGCAAGAAAGTCTTTGCGAAGCGCTTCAGCAGTAAGATGTTGTGTCATATGATTTCTCCTTTTACTGTCCGTTAAGTCAACCTTAACGTGTAATCGTTTTCTTCTATTTTATCCAAGGGATTCCCCAAGGTCAATCCTTTTTACTAAACTTTTACTAAAATATCGGTAAAAGGCAGAAAAATATGATATACTAACCTAATCAAGGAGGATTTATGGCTACCTTAAAAGACATTGCACAGTTAGCCTCTGTCTCTATCGCGACCGTATCCCGTGTCCTCAATCGCGACCAGAGCCTATCTGTTACCGAAGAAACCAGACACCGTATTTTAACTGTTGCTGAAGAGTTGGGCTACACCAAGCACCTCAAGACAGGCGAGTCCCACAAGCCCAAGCAAAAGATTGCCATTATCCAATGGGTCAGCGAACAAGGGGAGCTGGACGACCTCTACTACTACCAGATTCGCCTAGGCATAGAAAAAAGAGCCCAAGAGTTGGACTATGATATCTTGCGCTATTTTAATGACCATCCTTTTACCCTAAGCGAGGAAGTAATTGGGATTCTCTGCATCGGAAAGTTTAGCCGAGCTCAGATTTCTGCCTTTGAAGAATACCAAAAGCCCCTAGTCTTTCTAGACAGTGATACCCTTTCACTAGGACACACCTGCATTATCACGGACTTTTACACTGCCATGAAACAGGTTGTCGATTATTTCCTCAGCCAAGGATTGAATCGTATCGGGATTCTAACAGGGCTTGAGGAAACAACAGACCAAGAAGAAATCATTGAGGACAAGCGACTTGAAAATTTTAAGAACTACAGCAAAGCAAAGGGAATCTATCATGATGAACTGGTCTTTCAAGGAAGCTTTACTGCCCAGTCTGGCTATGACTTGATGAAGGAGGCCATTCAGAGCTTAGGAGACCAACTGCCACCAGCATTTTTTGCAGCTAGCGATAGTTTAGCCATCGGTGCCCTCCGTGCGCTCCAAGAAGCTGGAATCAGCCTACCAGACCGTGTCAGCCTCATTTCCTTTAACGACACCAGCCTGACCAAACAGGTTTATCCTCCCCTTTCTAGCATCACGGTTTATACTGAAGAAATGGGCCGAGCAGGTATGGATATTCTTAACAAGGAAGTACTCCACGGTCGCAAAATACCTAGCCTGACCATGCTAGGAACCAGACTGACTCTGAGAGAAAGTACAAGGAATGATTAGAATTACAAAACGACCTCTAGCAAGGCTGTTTCTCTAATAATCTCTATGATTCCGCTCCAACTCACACCTTTCGCTTATGTGCTTGGTGATTTTCTAGGTCAGCATCAACTTCAATGGTAACATTTTGAAAGCCACAATCTTTGAGGAAAATTCGAATAGATTCTTTACAAGTTTCCATATGCTCCATCTCTTTTAAACAAACATGGACAATGGCATTTTTTTCCAAACCATCCATAGTCCAGAGATTAAGCTGATTGATACTAGCGACATGATCCAATTCTGCTAAATCCGTCTTGATCTTCTGGATATCTACTCCTTCTGGCACTGCATCGAGGAATATCTTGAGCGTGCTCCAAAAACGTGGAAGGGCTTTTGACAGAATAAAGAAGGAAATAGCAAGAGACAAGAGTGTATCCAAGATATACCAATCGGTAAATCGAAGAACAATGGCCATCAGGATGACAGCCACCCAACCCAAGGTATCTTCCAGAAAGTGCAGGCTGAGAATGGATTCATTCTTGGTTTGTCCTTTGCGAATGACGAGATTCGCTAGCACATTGATAATAATCGCAATAATTCCTAACCAGAGAATCCCCTCATCATTGACCGGTTGTGGATGAAAGATTTTCGCTATATTTTCCCAAATGACCAAAACGGACCCTGTCATAAGAATCACAGCCGTTATCATGGCCCCTAAAAGGCTAAAACGCTTGTAGCCCAAGGTATAGTGGCTGTCTTCTTCACGATTGGAGATACTTTCCAAAAAGGCTGAGATCCCAATAGCAATCGCATCTCCCAAGTCATGCACCGAGTCAGCAAGAACTGCACTGGAACCAAACACTCCACCAGCGATAAACTCGACAATAGCATAAGTCAAATTTAAGAAAAAAGCTAGCCAAACAGTATATTTTGCCTTCATATTTCTCATTCCTTTGTTATAATAGATTTATGAACACCTTGTTCATTATCATTATCCACTAAAACTCAAAGAAAGGATAGAAGCAAAAGGTCAGCTTTATTCAGTTCTGAACAATTTGCCTCAAGTGTCCATATGACTAACATTGACCGCCGTACCAGTAAAACAAAAAAAGCCATCTATCAAGCTTTTCTACAACTTTTGAACACTAAGGGCTACGAGGCCACTACTGTTCAGGATATTATTGATCTCGCAGATGTGGGACGTTCTACTTTTTACTGTCACTATGAGAGCAAGGAGCTGCTTCTGGACGAGCTTTGCCGCTACCTATTCCATCACCTCTTTGAAAGAGAAAAATCCATTTCAACTAAGGTTTATCTCGCCCATCTCTTTCTTCATTTTCAGAAAAACCAAGACCATATCACCAGTCTGCTATTCTCCAAAAATGACTACTTCCTTCGCCAACTTCATAAAGAACTGGAGCACCATGTCTATCCCATGTTGGCTGATGAGTTGAAAGAATCTCACCCAAGTCTGCCTGTTTCTTATCTCCAACACTTGGTCGTGACCAACTTTATCGAAACATTGACCTGGTGGCTCAAAAAAGGGCAAGACTTCACAAATCAGGAAGTTGTCCAGTTTTATCTAGACCTTCTCATTTCTAAAGACTAATACTCAATGAAAATCAAAGAGCAAACTAGGAAGCTAGCCGCAGGCTGTACTTGAGTACGGCAAGGTGAAGCTGACGTGGTTTGAATTTGATTTTCGAAGAGTATAAATACAGACTAGAGCTCAGTCGCCTTATGCCCAGGCTACTGAGTTTTTATCTTTTCGACAATAAAAGAGGAACTACTGCTCCTCTTTTTCATCATCTCAAATCCTTGATTATCAACTATATCTGTTTTAATCGAAATCTCAAAACAGCACTTTCAAACACCTCTTCTTATACTCAATGAAAATCAAAAAACAAACTAAGAAACTAGCCACAGCTTGCTCAAAACAGTGTTTTGAGGTTGTGGATAGAACTGACGAAGTCAGTAACCATACCTACGGCAAGGCGACGCTGACGTGGTTTGAAGAGATTTTCGAAGAGTATTAGTTAGGTAAGTCAGTATTCTGCTTAGCAGCCTTGCTCCATTGATACCAACCAACTAGACTGTTGATGAGATAAATCAGGTATTTCCCTTGAATTTGCAGGCTTTCTCCCCACCAGAGATAGATTGAAAAGACATTAGTAGCTGCCCAGAATATCCACTGTTCACGGTAAACAGCTGTCATGAGGATTTGCCCTACCCCATTGGTCGCATCTGTGATGGAATCACGATAGGGACGATTGGCACCGATAGACTGATAAATAAAACCAAAGGCCAACCACCAAAGAACACTAACGGAAAGATACTTTGTCCAGCCTTTGCCGTCCAGTTTACGCGCGACAAACTCCTGCTTTTCCTTCTTAAACTGTGCCTGGTAGATCCAAACTAGAAGTCCAATCGGTTGCATGACTGTGAAGTAAAGTGTCGTCAGTACCTCACCGTAAAAGCCTTTCTGTAGGGCCAAAATAAGGTAAATAACAGAGTTAATCAAGCCAAAAAGATAATTACTTGCTCGACCTTCCGATACAAAGATAACACAAATAATCCCTGTCAGGCTGCAAATCATCCCAATCCAGTCAACAATACGGTGTTCATAAATCAACTCCAGCCAGAGAGGAAAACTTCCTAAAACTAGCAAATAAATCCACTGAGCAAAACTGCGATGGGCAAAGAGGTCATTCCAAATAGCCTTCATAGTTCCTGAAAATCCTAAATCAGCCATAGCCGCAACCATACGACGGTAACCACCTGACATTTCACCTAGGGTTGTTTTGATATTTTCAATTTTCTTTTGCAAATAAGTATGCATCATTTCTCCTTTTGTTTTTAAAGAGCCGTGTCTAGATAGACTTTCGGACGCAACGCTCTATTAGATAATGAACTGTCTATACACAAGATTTCTAACCTTAGTCGACATGAGCTGAAAATCCTTATTTGTTAAGTAGTTCACAACACATTATACACCTATTTTATGAATAGTCAAGTGTCTTTACAGTAAAATTTACAAAATCCTGAAAATTTTCTCTTATTTTCCATTTAAAAATGAAAATCATTAATTCTAACACCAAAAAAGCCCAGACGACATTGTCTGAGCATTCTTCTATATAGTCGTTTAACCAAGTTGAGTTTAGCTTTTCAAGCTATTTCTTCAATAAGCCTTGATCTTGTAGAAACTCCTTGGCTACTTGTTCTGCTGACTTGCCTTCAACACCCACTTGGTAGTTGAGCTGGCTCATCTGGCTTTCAGTAATTTTACCAGCCAATTTATTAAGAACTCTTTCCAACTCCGGATGTTTCTTGAGAAGGGCTTCTTTCATGAGTGGAGCCCCTTGATAAGGTGGGAAGAGTTGTTTGTCATCTTCCAAGACCTGTAAATCATAACGCGCCAATTCCGCATCAGTCGAATAGGCATCCGTAATTTGAATATCCCCTGACTGAATAGCCTGATAGCGAAGGGCTGGCTCCATGGTCGCTACATTGAGATTGAGACCATATATTGATTGCAAGCCCTTATTGCCATCTTCACGGTCATTAAACTCGAGAGTAAATCCAGCCTTCAACTTCCCTTCTACTTTTTTCAAGTCCGAAATGGTCTTCAAGCCATATTCTTGAGCAATCTTTTTCGGAACAGCTACAGCATAGGTATTTTGATAAGACATGGGTTTGAGATAGGCTAGATAATCCTGTTTGGCAATACCATCACGCGCTACCTGATAAACCTGCTCTGGCTCATGACTCACCTTTGGTGATGGTTGCAGCAAACTTTCAGTCACCGTACCAGTAAATTCAGGATAGATGTCAATATCGCCTTTTTTCAAAGCTTCATAAAGAAAGCTTGTTTTCCCAAAATTCGGTTTAACAGTCGCAGTCATACTGGTGTTTTCTTCAATCAGCAACTTATACATATTGGCCAAGATTTCTGGTTCTGGACCCAATTTCCCAGCAATGACCAAGTTTTCTTTTTCTTTTTGAGTTAAGAGGGCCGGACTATAAGACAGACCGAGTAATATGGTCACCAAGGCAAAACCAGAGAAAATCGTCCGCAATTTTGCTTTTTCCATCACTTTTAGTAGGAAGTTAAAGGCAATAGCCAGCACTCCTGAAGAAAGTGCCCCAATCAAAATTAGACTGGCATTATGACGGTCAATTCCCAAAAGGATAAAGGAACCCAGTCCCCCTGCCCCAATCAAGGCAGCCAAGGTTGCCGTACCGATAATCAAAACAGCTGCTGTCCGAATTCCAGACATCATAACAGGCATGGCAAGTGGAATTTCAAACTTCTTGAGACGCTCCCATCTGGTCATCCCAAAGGCAATCCCAGCCTCTTGCAGACTCGGATCAATTCCCTTGAGTCCAGTAATGGTATTTTGCAAAATCGGAAAAATCGCATAAATCACTAGAGCTGTCAATGCAGGCAAAGTCCCAATTCCCATCAAAGGAATAAAGAGCCCCAACAAGGCCAGAGACGGGATGGTCTGGAAAATCCCTGCAATCTGCAAGACCCAGTCAGCCAATTTCTCATGATAGCGAAGATAAACAGCCAAGGGAATCGCGATAAAAATAGCCAGCAACAAGGTCAAAAGTGACAACTGCAAATGTTGAGATAGAGCTGTCAACCAATCACTAAAACGATCCTGAAAAGTTGCAATTAAATTAGTCATGAACACTACCTCCAAACAAGTCTGCTACAAAGTCTGTTGCAGGCGCTTTTAAAATTGTCTCAGGATTCGCTACCTGGCGAATTTCTCCATCCTGCAAGACAGCAATACGGTCCGCCAATTTCAAAGCTTCATCCGTATCATGGGTTACAAAAATAGTTGTCATCCCAAACTCTTTATGCAATTCTTTCGTCAGAACCTGCAACTGTTTTCTCGAAATAGCATCCAAGGCTGAAAAAGGTTCATCCATGAGGAGAATCTTGGGCTGACCAATCATAGCACGAACAATACCGACCCGTTGCTGTTCTCCACCAGATAATTCACTAGGAAGTCGATGCCCATACTCAGCCACTGGTAAACCAACCTTAGCCAAAAGCTCTTCAGTTTTATTAGCAATTTCTTCCTTAGTCCAGCCCTTCATCTCAGGAATCAGGGCAATATTTTCCGCGACCGTTAGATTAGGAAAGAGAGCAATAGCCTGTAAAACATAACCAGTAGAGAGACGAAGCTCACGCTCATCATAATCTTTGATGCGCTTACCATCCATATAAATATTTCCATCAGTTGGTTCCAAGAGGCGGTTGACCATCTTAATCATAGTTGTTTTACCTGAGCCAGAAGGCCCTACTAAAACCATAAACTCGCCATTCTCAATCTGTAAGTTGACATCTCTCAAGACATCTTTTTCTGTGTAGCGCAAGGCTACATTTTTGTATTCAATCATTCTGTATCCTCAATTTAAAACTTCCCTCGATTGGTCAAGTCTTCTACCTTAGGCATAACTTCCATATTGTCCCAATGCTCCACAATTTTCCCGTTTTCTAGAGGGAAGATATCGTACTGGGCATAGGCAACTCCACCAATCTGAGTCTGACCATAGCTAACTACATAGTTTCCTTGTCCTAAGAGTTGGAAAACAAAGTCAAAAGTGGCCTTTACTTATAAACAGCTAATTTACTCCATTTTAAACCTCATTTTCCTCCTCTTTCAGATTAACCAAAATTCTTTCTTGAAAGGCTTCAAACTGACGAATTTCTTCCTCTGAAAATCCTTTGTAAAAGATCGTATCCAATTTCTGACTGACACGATGCCCCACTGCTTTCTGAGACTTCCCCAACTCTGTTAAAACCAAATACTTCTTACGCTTATCTTCTCCACATGGACTAACGGTTACAAGATTTTGTTCCTCAAGCTTTTTTATCATAGTCGTCAGAGTATTATTAGCAAGCCCAGTCGCCAGAGCAATATCTGTCGCAGTCGCGCAGCCAGTTTCACTATTCCATAAAACCGCTAAAATTTTACCCTGTTCACTCCTATAAAGAGCTTCAGAATCCTGACTCAGTAACTTTTGAAAAATCCGCCCATTCAATAAACGAATATGATTGGCTAGCAAATGACAATATTTCATGACACCTCCAATTTATTTCTATATCGAAATGAATAACAAAATTCTAACACTTATCATTTCAACTGTCAACTATTTCGATTTAGAAATAATTTTCACCAGTAAAAAAGAGTCTTGGACAAAAGTCTAACCTTAAATATAAAAAACGAACAAAACGAGTCATCTGACACTCAGAATTCTGTTTTGTTCGCTTTTTTGTCTAATCTATCGATTTTAAAATGTCATAATAAAGAATTCCTAAAATCAAAATCTTTTTGTCCCAGCCTCTTCCATCTTATAAAACTTAATCCGTCATATCCGATACCAACGTTCGATGCTCCAATGGAATACTGCACATAACTAGCAAGAAAATAAAACCTGACTGAATCCAGAAGAGGGCCAAGTCAAAGATTCCATGCACAGCAACCACTGTAAGGAAAGAAAGATAAAGGCCGATAATCGGACGTTTACCCGACTCCTGACTCATATCCATCATCAAGCGAACAGGAGCAACAGAAGACAAAACTAATAAAATGGTACCCACAATTCCATAACTCAGAATCGTATCAATATAAAGACTGTGAGCATGTTCATGATAAGGAGCATGTATCCTAGGATAAGAGTGCATATAGGTTAATGGCCCCTCACCCCAAAAAGGATTTTGCTTAAACAAGGCCATTCCAGCATCCCAGATAGAAATGCGTTCTTCCATAGAAGAATCTAAAGTCCCCATCCGAACTCCCAAATCACTGGAAAAGAGGAAGCTCAAGCCAATCGCAAAGACTCCAATACTAAGCCAAAAGGCCTTCCAGTTTTTAATGGTCGTAAAGAGATAAATAATGGCTCCAGCGATAATTGCAGGAAAGGCAGTTCGATTTTGCGTAAAGTTCAAACCAAAGAGATTCACAAAGCCTGCAATCACACAGAATACTTTCAACCAATTCAACTTGGTCGTTGTAAACAGATAGAAGGCAATCATGATACAGAAACAACAAATAATTCCATAATAATTAGGATTAAAGAAGGTCACTTCTGCACGATTCTGATGCCACACCTGCATATTGGGTGAAAGAAAAGCATAGTTAAATTTCTTTACAATTTGGAAATGTTCTAAACTTGCAAAAGCAGCTGACAAAACGCTACCAAACAAGACGAGTTGCAAAATCAATCGAAAGAATTTATGTGATAAAATCGACTGATAGTGCAAAAAGAAAACAGTAAATAGAAACATTCCTACTGAAGCCACAAGACCCATCCAATTTTGTGCAAAAATGGAGATCACAGTACTATAGCCAAGAAAAAGAAGCAACATCGGATGCTCCCCCATTTTCTGAAGAATACTTTTCATATCTCCTGTAAAAATCAAACTAATAATATATAAACAGAATAAAACTACAAAAAGATAAAAGGGTAAAAAGATACTCAGGATAATTCCCAATAAAATCATCTCTTTACTAGACAACCCTTTCAGCTTTTCAATAAAGCCTATTGATTTCAAAATGAATCCTTTCTCTCCAAATCAGCTGATTCAGATAATAGTAAGCTACCCTTTATTGTACCACTTTTTTAGCAATTTGAAAACAAAGGAAACGATTTCTAAAATAAAAACCCTATCGTATCAACCATATCAAGGCTTCAAAATGTTACTTCAACTCCATTCTCAATTACCCGATAAGCCTGACTTTGCAGATTAATTTCTGCTACTGCTGTTACAGACTTATCTTTATTTTGACGTTTGATTACAATGCTGTGGGCTGTTGGTGTTTCAACGTCAATAGTTCCTTCTAAATCAAATGCTACTGATCGATTACGGAAAGAAAATAGATTGAGAAGGGCCTTCACTACAGGACGTTGGACTTCTTCTGCTATTTCCTCATTGCTATAGTAATGACGATTAATATTTCGACCTTCTTTAGTTTCTTCTAATAATTTCAAGTCATTCTTGCCTGCTAATAGACCTACATAGTAAAGCTGAGGAATACCTGGGGCAAAAGCTTGAATTAGACGAGCGAGAAAATACTTGACATCATCATCTCCAAGCGCAGAATAGTAGGTTGAATTGATTTGGTAGATATCTAAATTGTTATACTCGGCACTGGAGTACTTACGTTTGACATTAGCTCCAACCTTATAGAGTTCATTTGAAGCATAGTCAATCTCCTCATCGGTCAGGATATCCTTGACATCTACTACTCCAATCCCATCATGGGTATCTAGCGTCGTAAATTGCTTCATCGGGCTCATCTTCAACCACTTAGCCAAACGCTCTGTTCTGGAACTGTAAAGAGTATAAAGTGTCACCATTGGAAGAGCAAAATCATAAACATAGTAATCATGGTCTGCTATTTTAAACTGAATCGAATAATGTTCATGAATCTCAGGTAAGAGCTCTGTCCCATACTCAGCAGCGATATCTCGAACTTTGTCCAATAAATCCCAAATATCTGGTTCCACAAAGAAATCATTAGTATCCAATTTCTTCACTGCATAAGCAAAGGCATCTAGACGAATCAAATCACACCCATTACTTGCCAAGTGCTGAATGGTCTTACGGATAAATTCCATAGTTACTTCTTTGGTCACATCAAGATCAATCTGCTCCTCACCAAAGGTATTCCACAAATGTTCCACTGAACCATCTTCAAACACAATCTCTTGCTTTGGTGCACGATCCTTACGCTTGTAAATTAAATCTACATCAGACTGTGTCGGACGGTTTTCTGGCCAAAACTTATCCCAGTTTAAAAAGAGATCTTTAAATTCACTGGCTTCATGTTTTTCTTGATAGTCCTTATAATACTTAGATTGACGAGAAATATGATTAATCATAAAGTCAAACATAAGATAATATTTCTCACCTAAACGCTTAACATTCTCCCAATCACCAAAAGCTGAATCCACTTCGTCGTAGTCAACTGGCGCAAATCCACGATCACCTGTTGATGGGAAAAATGGGAGAAGGTGAACTCCCCCAATAGCATCTCCAAAATGCTCTTCCAAATTCTCATATAAGTCTTTAAGATTATTTCCCAGACTATCTGAATAGGTAATCAACATGGTTTTATTCTGAATTGGCATCATTACTCTCCTTTTTCTAATTGAAGCCAAGTCTCATATGACCTGGCTTTTATGAGTTTATGTATTTTAAGAATTGCTTCATAGGGTACGATTGAAATCAGCAAGCTGAATCGTCCCTTCGTATACGGAATTGAACACTGGACTAATTTCTTAGGAAAAAAGATAAATCTTCTTGTGTGCAAGCACACTACGTCAATTTCCTATTTTTCTACAGAAATTTTCAGCAAGCTGAATCGTCCCTTTGTATCTTATTTCACTGCTCCGTTGCTCATTCCTGAAATGATATGTTTTTGGAAGATGAGGTATACGACAGTAATTGTTATAATTCCCACAATATAGGATGCAAAACTTGGTCCATAGTCATTAAAATACTGACCTTGGTAGTTGTACTGGAAGAGAGGCAAAGTCCACATCTTGGAATCCTTATTCAAAATCAACAATGGCAACATAAAGTCATTCCAGAACCATAATGCATTGATAATCAAGGTTGTAGCATGCATGGGCTTCAGCATTGGAAAGATAATTCGACGGTAAGTTGTAAATCGATCAGCCCCATCAATTTCTGCAGCTTCATCTAAACTATCTGGTACACTGATTTTAATATAACCAACATACAAGAAGAGGGTCTGTGGAATTGCATAAGTTAGATAAAGTAGTATCAACCCCCACATATTTGCCAGGCCGAGTTTGCTCATCATAACTGTGATAGGAATCATAATCACCTGAAATGGAACAAATATCCCTAAAATCAAGAGCGAATACATAATTGCAAAGGCTTTTTTCTTGGACATATTTCGAGCAATGGAATAGGCTGCAGCTGGTATAAAGAAGGCTACTACAATCAATGATAACACCGTAATAACAGCTGAATTCCAGAAATAGCCTCCAATTCCATCCGAAACCAATCGTTCATAATTGCTTAATGTAAAAGGATTGGGCAAACCAAAGAAATGATTCATGATATCCTTGGTTGTCTTGAGGGAACTAAAAACCGTTACCAACAAAGGAACAAGTATGAGAATACCACCTACTATCAAGAGGACATACTTCCAAAACTGATTCAATTTTTCTTCTTTTTTCATGTGTAAGACTCCCCTATTAGATTTCAAATTTCTTTGATAGTTTGATTTGGATAAGGGATACAATTCCAATAATTAAGAATAAAATCAAGGCAATTGCATTCGCATATCCATATTGATTACTCTTGAAGGCATAGTTATAGACTAAAAGACCGAGAGACGTTGTAGCATTATTAGGACCACCACTCGTCAAAGCAAAAATTTGGTCAAAGGCAGTCAAACCGGACTTAAGAGCTAGGATAAAAACCATAGAAATCGTTGGCAACAAATATGGTAATTCAATCTTCCAAAAGGTTTGTTTGCTTGTTGCACCATCAATTGATGCCGCCTCCAAAATATCAGATGGAATACTCTGAAGACCAGCAAGAAAGAGAATAATTGGCATTGCTACTCCTTGCCATAAAAGAACAAAAATAGTTGCCACTACTGCTCCGATTGGTGTTCCTAATAGACTTTCTTGTAAAAAACTAATCCCTAAAATTTTTCCAATCGTTGGAAGACCATAGTTAAAGAATTGTTTAAAAATCAAGGAAACTGTCAAACCAGACAAAACCGCTGGGAAAAAGAACCATGCTCTAAAGAAGGTCTGCCCTTTCATCTTAGAATTTAAGGCTCGAGCCACAACCATCCCAATTGTAATCTCTCCAATAATCAATGCCAGGGTTAAAATCAAAGTAAAAGCAATGGCTGTGAAGAATTTCCCATCAATCATCAGCAATTTGTAGTTATTCAGACCAACAAATTTATAATTATAGGTCAATCCAGTCCAGTTAGTCAAACTATAGAAAGCACCTTGTACCATCGGAAAGTAAAAGAAGATAGCTTGTAATGCAAGCGGGATGAGCAAAAAAGTCCAACCCCAGTATTTATTTAAAAATTTTCGAATAGCCATATCATCTTAACTCCTATTCTAGTCCAAATCTGCCTTCATCGGATTAAAGAAAGCATTGAGATTGTTTGCCATATTTTTTAGATTTTTATCCATCAAGTAACCTGCACTTAGATTGAAAAAATCTTCTTCAGAATTCCAGTGTTGGCCCAACCAAACATAATGTTTATCCGTAAATGCTAGTTTAGAAATCTCTGCAAGTGCTGAATCTTCTTTTTCCTGTATACCTTTTACCGCAACTGGTGATCCATCCACATCATAATATACTTGCATAGCTTTTGGACTAGTCATATAGCTGATAAATTCTTCGGTTTCTTTAGGATGTTTGGTAGTAGCTGAAGTTGATAATGCCATGTCCCCTGCACCAACAGTGACTTCTTTTCCTACTTCTTCTCCTGGGAAGGCAAACATCCCCACATCAAATTTTGGATCCTGTTGATTAATTGCCGCTAATGCCCATGATCCTTGTGGCATCATCAAGGCTTTTTCATTCGAGAATGCTACCACCGCATCATTATAAGAGGCACCACGCCATCCATCTTGAGCATTATCCGCTAACAAATCTAGTCGTTCTGCATCTGCTTTTAAAATAGCATCATCTACAGAAATAGCATTTGGTTTTGAAAAGCGAAGATAGTTATTAGCTGCGTCTCCACTGCCTGTAATAGTAATGAGAGAAAGTTGGTGATAACCGTTTAATGTCCATCCTTCATTGCCTGCAACTGCAAACGGAGAATTCCCACTATCTTTTATCTTTTTAACAATCTCTTGAAACTCTTTAAAAGTCTTCGGTTCCTCAAGTCCTAATTCTTTAAACTTTGTTTTATTGTAATAGATTCCATAAAGGTTAGCAGTTAAAGGCACACTATAAATCTTGTTATTGATTGCATACTTTTCTGCATAGTCATTCTTAATGTTCTCAAGATAAGATTTCCCTGTCATATCTGCAAAATAACCTGCTTTTGCCCACTCCTGAAAATCCATATTTTGAGGATAGATATTAACAATATCTGGAACATCTCCTGATAAAATCCGAGTCTTCAGAACAATTCCAGCTGCCGGAACAGTCGTCAGTTTTACATCAATAGTAGGATGATCCTTTTCAAAATTATCTACAATTTTTTGCAAAGTATCCGCCATTTCGGTCTTCTGGTTAAAAAATTCAATCGTTACCTTTCCATCAGTCGATTGATTATTCTGACCACAAGCTGCTAGGCCTAGTAAACTAGCCCCAGCGACTAAAAGAAAACCTGCTTTCTTATACCATTTCATTGGAAAGCCTCCTTTATAAAATTATACACCTTTATTATAGTCTTCTAAAAATATACTGTTTACTCAAAAAATCTCCCTGGGATAAGATAACAGTTAAACCTGCATACATGAGTTCTGCACCTGAGTAAACTACTCCATTTTCCTGTAATTCATACAGTCCCTCTTCAACCAAATCTTTTAATTTTAAAGTTGTTTCCATGGTCTCTACAACTGACAAAATGCGAACGTAGGTTACAATCGTTTGATTTTTGTAATTAAATTGTAGAGCTGCTTCATTGGATGCAGACTCGGGATTGATTAACCTATACTGTTGTCCTAACTGAACTACTGGTCGTAATTCTTTATACAAGTTCACCTGATTAGCAATCGTAGCTTTCTCTTCATCTGATAAACTTGTCAAATCAAGCTCATAGCCCAAATTTCCCATCATTGCTACATGGCCACGTGTTTCTAATGGTGTCGTTCGCCCCATCTGATGATTCGGTACTGCTGACACATGAGCCCCCATAGAAATGGTTGGATAGAGATGAGATGAACCGTATTGAATTGGTAAACGTGCAATAGCATCAGTATTATCACTAGCCCAGACTTGTGGAAAATATCGCATCATACCCAGATCATTTCGTCCACCACCACCAGAGCAGGACTCAAAGAGAATATGGCTGTGCTTCTCTGTCAGATAAGAAACGAGTTCGTAAAGCCCCAACATGTACTGATGAGATTGCATCTGTGTCTCTAGATAAGTAAAGCCATTTCCTAGCTTAGTAATATTACGATTCATATCCCATTTGATGTAGTCAATCTCATGATAAGATAGGAGTTGATCTAAGACATTTTTCAAGTATTCTACTACCTGAGGATTGGCAAGATTCAGTACTAGTTGATTCCGAGAATAAGTATGCTCATAGCCAGGAACCTGAATAGCCCAGTCAGGATGTTGACGATACAAATCACTATCTACAGAAATCATCTCAGGTTCTAACCAAAGCCCAAACTGCAACCCTCTGTCATGGATAGCTGAAATCAGACTTTCAAGACTTCCACCCAGTTTTTCCTCATTCACACTCCAGTCACCTAAAGCACGATTATCATCAAAGCGATTACCAAACCAACCATCATCTAATACAAAAAGTTCAATGCCAACTTTCTTAGCTTCATCTGCTAACTCTAACAGTTTTTCTCTCTGAAAGTCAAAGTAAGTAGCTTCCCAGTTATTAATTAGAATTGGGCGTTCTTTTTTAGAAAATTTACTTGGCATAATGTGCTTCAGTGCAAAATTCTGACTTTCATGACTAACACCAGTTAATCCCTTATCTGAATAAGTCACTAAAGCTACCGGTGTTTCAAAGTATTTCTCAGGGTCTAACTTCCAAGAAAAGTTTTCTGGATTAATTCCAATAGCCAGCCGAACTTCATTCAATTGATTCTTTTGAACAAAAGCTTCAAAGTTTCCACTATACAGTAGTTGAATAGCAAACACATTCCCAGCATCCTCTGTGACTCCTTGTTCGCATAGTAGAAGAGCTGGTGTTTGAGCATGCCCAGAAGCTCCACGGTTCGAACTAATCGAAAAGATTCCTTGTTCTACCTGTTGACGTCTGACAGTCTTTTCACGAGCATAAGCACCCTGCAGAGTTACGATTTCGTAAGCTGCAGCAGGGAAATCAGCCATAAAAGAAAAATCTTTATGGATGACAACTTCCTGATTACTATTATTCTCTAATTTACTGTAGCTAGCAATTGTCGCATCATTATTAAAAGCAGTATAATACAAAGTCAGACTAAGTTGAGCCTTAGAATCTTCTAACATTAAGACAAGAGTCTCTGTATCGTCCATGCTGTGTGGAGAAGGTAATCCCTGTGGACCATTCTGGCCTTTTAAAATCTTTGCTTCTACAAATCGAAAGTCTGTTACTTCAGTTACCCTATGCTGAATCTGTAAGGTTGGTTTTCTAAAATCTCCTAAGCCATGTTGTCCAAAAATCTGACGTTGTGTATCCAAACTAAAGGTTCGATTAGTAGCTGTTGGATTTCCTGAAAAGGCATGGTCTCGTTCATAAACACTATTGGAACCTTTATAGTTCTTAATAGGCTTTCCTAAATGTTTCAATAGTAAGTACCCATCACGATTTTCAATAATCAAACTTAGATTTTTACTCTCAACATAAAATAGATTATTCTCTATCCTAACTCCCATTTACTTCACCTCATCACTTTATTGATTATATTTTATCACCTGAAATCGCTTTCTAAAATAGAAAAATGTCTCAAGAATATGGTAAAATGTTAGGTAGGAGGTAGCACATGCTAGTTTTTTCAGAATACCAGACTGGAACAATTGACCTTTCCCTAAGCTTTTATGGATATGAAGAATGCACACCAAATTACTCTTTTGGTCCAGCTATTCGTGACACATACGTTCTACATTACATTACTAAAGGACAAGGAAAATTTCATTACAAGGGTAAAATTGTTGATTTAAAAGAGGGAGATTTCTTTCTATTAAAACCAGAGGAACTAACCTTTTATCAAGCAGATAGTAAAGAACCTTGGGCCTACTACTGGTTAGGAATCACTGGAGGGAAAGCTCCTGACTATTTTGCTCTTTCTCAAATTTCTGATCAATCCTATCTCATCCAATCTGAAACTTGTCATACCCAGACCACTGCAAAACTCATCTCAGACATTGTCCGCTTCGCTCAGATTACCAAATCAAATGAATTAGCTCAACTCCATATCATGGGACAACTCCATGAACTGATGTTTCATCTGGGAACTATTGCTCCCAATCAGAAGAAAAAGAATATTTCATCGACCCACCAACTCTATCTTGAATGCAAACGATTAATTGATAGCCACTATCCTCAATCACTTACAATTCAAGATTTAGCAAAAGAACTATCCGTTCACAGAAGCTACTTATCAAGCGTATTCAAAGAATTTAACACCTTATCACCCAAAGAATACCTACTCTACGTTCGAATGTATCGAGCTAAACAACTTCTCGAAAATACCCAAGAGTCAATCAAGGTAATAGCGTACTCGGTAGGCTTTGCAGATCCACTACATTTTTCTAAAGCTTATAAACAATACTTTAATCAGACTCCAAGTCAAACAAGAAAAGAATATTCTCAACACCAACTAATGAGAAAGGAAACACTATGAAATCCTACCAAGCCGTCTACCAAATTCTAGCTAAAGAAACCGATTATATCAGCGGAGAAAAGATTGCAGAAGAACTATCACTGACCCGAACATCAATTTGGAAAGCCATCAAGCGTTTAGAACAAGAAGGCATTGAAATTGATAGTATCAAAAACAAAGGCTATAAACTGGTGAATGGTGACCTTATTCTTCCAGAGATTCTAGAAGAAAATCTTCCAATTAAAATCAGTTTTAAACCCGAAACAAGATCAACACAACTCGATGCAAAAGAAGCAATTGATTTAGGAAATGAAGCAAACACCCTCTATCTAGCTTCCTATCAAACAGCTGGACGAGGACGTTTTCAACGTTCTTTCTACTCCCCACAAGGTGGTATTTATATGACACTCCATCTCAAACCAAATCTTCCCTATGACAAATTACCGTCCTACACACTACTTGTAGCAGGAGCCATCTACAAAGCCATTAAGAACCTAACTTTAATAGATGTCGACATAAAATGGGTCAATGATATCTACCTCAAAAATCATAAAATTGGAGGAATCCTCACTGAAGCAATGACCTCTGTAGAAACTGGCTTAGTCACAGATATCATTATTGGAGTAGGTATCAATTTCACAATTAAAGATTTCCCTCAGGAATTAAAAGAAAAAGCTGCTAGTCTATTTAAAGCACCAGCACCTATTACCAGAAATGAATTAATCATTGAAATATGGCGTGTTTTCTTCGAAACACCAGCAGAAGAGCTATTATACTTATACAAAAAACAGTCATTTGTTCTAGGAAAAGAAGTGACTTTTACACTAGATCAAAAAGACTACAAAGGACTTGCTAAAGATATCTCAGAAAATGGCAAACTTTTAGTTCAATGTGATAACGGAAAAGAAATCTGGCTCAATAGCGGAGAAATTTCACTCAAGAGTTGGAAGTAATAATAAACTAGCACAACCGTAAAATCAACAATATATACAAATTTTAGTATTTCTTCAGCCCACTACAGTTGACAAAGAGCGCAAAAAACTTCAGATAAGTAATCCAATTAAGTTTTACAAATCTGAAGTTTTTATTCTACTATTCTTAAAAATACAAAAAAAAAGAGTTATAAACTCTCAATAAAACGGAGAATAAGGGATTCGAACCCTTGCGCCAGTTACCCGACCTAACGATTTAGCAAACCGTCCTCTTCAGCCTCTTGAGTAATTCTCCAATTAATGGGCACGAGTGGACTCGAACCACCGACCTCACGCTTATCAGGCGTGCGCTCTAACCACCTGAGCTACGCGCCCAAGTTAAAAACTTGGTAATTTGAACAAAGTTCAAAGCGGGTGACGAGAATCGAACTCGCGACAACAGCTTGGAAGGCTGTAGTTTTACCACTAAACTACACCCGCATACATACTATAAGTAAAAATGGCGCGAGACGGAATCGAACCGCCGACACATGGAGCTTCAATCCATTGCTCTACCAACTGAGCTACCGAGCCTTATTGCGGGAGCAGGATTTGAACCTACGACCTTCGGGTTATGAGCCCGACGAGCTACCGAGCTGCTCCATCCCGCGTTAATACAAAAGGAGGATGTGGGATTCGAACCCACGCACGCTTTTACACGCCTGACGGTTTTCAAGACCGTTCCCTTCAGCCAGACTTGGGTAATCCTCCATACTATTCAAATGGACCTTGTAGGACTTGAACCTACGACCACTCGGTTATGAGCCGAGAGCTCTAACCAGCTGAGCTAAAGGTCCAACAAGATCATTATAGCGGCGAAGGGGATCGAACCCCCGACCTCCCGGGTATGAACCGGACGCTCTAGCCAGCTGAGCTACACCGCCATGAATCGGGAAGACAGGATTCGAACCTGCGACACCTTGGTCCCAAACCAAGTACTCTACCAAGCTGAGCTACTTCCCGAGTTAAATAGAAAAATGCACCCTAGAGGAGTCGAACCTCTAACCGCCTGATTCGTAGTCAGGTACTCTATCCAGTTGAGCTAAGGGTGCTCTATATTATGCCGAGGACCGGAATCGAACCGGTACGATCGTTACCAATCGCAGGATTTTAAGTCCTGTGCGTCTGCCAGTTCCGCCACCCCGGCCTCTCTAAGCGAACGACGGGATTCGAACCCGCGACCCCCACCTTGGCAAGGTGGTGTTCTACCACTGAACTACGTTCGCACTGTTTTCTTCTATCTAAAAATGCCGGCTACATGACTTGAACACGCGACCCTCTGATTACAAATCAGATGCTCTACCAACTGAGCTAAGCCGGCTCATTTATTATTTCTTAATGCGGGTTAAGGGACTTGAACCCCCACGCCGTTAAGCGCCAGATCCTAAATCTGGTGCGTCTGCCAATTCCGCCAAACCCGCATATATGACCCGTACTGGGCTCGAACCAGTGACCCATTGATTAAAAGTCAATTGCTCTACCAACTGAGCTAACGAGTCTAAAATAACTTGCGTTATTTCAAACGGTCCCGACGGGAATCGAACCCGCGATCTTCGCCGTGACAGGGCGACGTGATAACCGCTACACTACGGGACCTTTGGGAGTTAACGGGATCGAACCGCTGACCCTCTGCTTGTAAGGCAGATGCTCTCCCAGCTGAGCTAAACTCCCTAGAGCTAAGCGACTTCCATATCTCACAGGGGGCAACCCCCAACTACTTCCGGCGTTCTAGGGCTTAACTTCTGTGTTCGGCATGGGTACAGGTGTAT
>NZ_NCVK01000047.1 GCF_002096845.1 Streptococcus mitis | reverse complement strand
TCGGCTAGCACATCGGCTTCGACAAGTGCAAGTACATCAGCAAGTACATCGGCTTCAACAAGCGCAAGCACGTCAGCAAGTACATCGGCTTCAACAAGCGCAAGTACATCGGCGTCAACGAGCGCAAGTACATCAGCAAGCACATCAGCTTCAACAAGCGCAAGCACGTCAGCAAGCACATCAGCAAGCACATCAGCTTCAACAAGTGCAAGCACATCAGCAAGTACATCGGCTTCAACAAGCGCAAGTACGTCGGCTAGCACATC
>NZ_NCVK01000013.1 GCF_002096845.1 Streptococcus mitis | reverse complement strand
TGTAGTAAAACTATAAAAATTAGCTCATTTTATCAGCCATCAAAGGAGAAAATGATGAAGAAACTGAAAACCCTCACAACTTCAACAGCTATTGCTCTTGCGTCTGTTGGTGTGCCTGCATTTGCTCAAGAAGCAACTGCTGTCAACGAACCAGCTCTTGTTTCAAAACCTGTAGCTGATACAAAACCAGAAGTGAAGAAATCTTCTGATGTCAAGCCTGCTCTTGATGCTCAAGCGTCTACTGTTAAGCAAGTTGAAGCTGAAAGTGAAACAGCAAAAGCTGAAACTACTTCTGCTAACAAAGTTGTCACAACTACTGAAACTGCTTTGACAAGCGCTAAAGAGGACTTGAAGTCAGCGGAAGCTGTTAAAGCCAATGCTACAGAAGAAAATATCACTGCTACAAAAGCAAAACAAGATGCGAATGTAAAAGCTCAAGAAGCCAATCAAAAAGCAACTGAAGCGTCTACTGAAGCAATTAAAGCGCAAACTGAAACTGTAGCAACTGAAACAGCTAACATTGCAAACGCAACAAGTAAGAAAGCTGAAGCGGATAAAACAGTAACCGCTAAAGAAGCGAATGTAAAATCAGCTGAAGACGCGCTAAATGGTTCAGGACTTGGTGAAGCTAAAGCTTCACTTGCCCAAGCTGAAAAAGATATTGAACAAGCGAATGCGAATATCTCAAGCGCAACAACAGCTGTCGAAACCGCTAAGAAAGCAGATAGCAACCGAGCAGATGCCATCAAACAAGCTGAAAACAATGTGAATGTCAAAAATGACGCATTGAAATTAGCGAAAGAAATGATGGACGCAGACCAAAATAAAGTGGATTCTATCCAAGAAAAAGCAGATGCTACAGCGTCTAAAGAAAAAGAAGCGCAAACTGCCTTGGATGCAGAAAAAGCTCGTTCTGGTGAAGCTGTCATTCATATGGGAAATCCAGTTCATCATTTGACAGATGAAGAAAAAGCTTATTATGGTCTTGATAAAAACGATATTACATTTAAAGATGCTTCAAGCTATTATATCCGTAATCGTTATAAAAACGATGGTAAAGCAGACGAACTAATGTTGACAATGGGAGCAAAAATGCATAAAGCTCTTACCGTTGACTTCAATAAAAACGATGATAAACGCAGCATCAATATTGACAATTTAACCGATAAAGAAATTGCTGAAATTAGTGATTTTTATGCTAAATTGGTAAATGCTTTACAAGAAAAAATGGGATATTCAGAAAAATACCGAGCTTATGCTGCACAAGATACTCTTGAACACAGTAAACAAAAAGCTAAAGCTTATGAAGCTCGTGGAACTGACCCTGCTGTAGCTGGTCACATCAATAGAAACACTGATCCTGAAAACATGGCATTCATCTATAAAAGTGATCAAATTTCAACAATGCTTGATTTGAAATATGCTGTATTAGATGCTTTTAAAGAATATTCATTCTTAGATGATGAATCAAATTGGGGACACGCTGCTAACAACCTAAACGGTGGTGGTGTTGCAATGACTGTCGCTAATATCAATGGTAAACGTTGGTTTGTCAACTCATTTGGTAGCGATGGTAAACACAAAATCAACCTCAACCAAGAACTTGCCCAACTCGAAGCAAAACTAGCTGAAGCACAAAAACAAAACAGTCAAGCTCAAACTGCTCTTACAAATGCTAAAGCAGAATTGGCATCAGCTTCACGCAAATATGCTTCTGCACTTGAAGCTAAAACAGAAGCTGAAAAAGAATTGGCAAGTAAAACAGCTAGTCCACTTCAAACAGAAGTTGCTGAAAAGAACTTGCAATTAGCAAACCTTGCTTTGACTAATGCACAAGAACGTAAAGCAACTGCTCAAAAAGCTGTTGAAAACTTCTCAAGAAGCCAAGCAGAAAAAGAAACTGCTCTTGAAACAGCTGAAGATGAACTAGCTACAGCCAAAACTGCTCAAAAAGATGCTGAAACTGCTCTTACAAGTGCGCAAGCAAAATTGCAAGCAGAAGAAAACAAGTTGAAAGCTCTTCAAGCTGAACAAGCGAAACTACATGAAGAAAAAGACAAATTGGTGTCAGATGCGAAAGCAATTGCAACTGAATTGAGTGCATATCTAAACACAGATAAAAATCTTGCAGATGCGCAAGCAAAAGTAGCTGATTTAGAAACAAAACTGACTCAAGCAAAATCTACTGCAAAATTGGCACAAGATAAATTGGATGCAGTTACAGCTAAATTGCAAGCTGAACAAGCTAAATTAGCTGAAATCCAAGAAGAGTTTGATAAGTTGGTTAAGGCTGAAAGAAAGGACTACTACAATTTATCAGATTGGTATCTGGAGTATCTTGCAGGCAAACCAGCGGATAAGAAAACAGATACAGAACTCAAGAAAGTAGAAGACTCAAAAGCTTCACAAGCTGGTAACTGGATTGAGTCATCTGGTCGCTGGTGGTACAAACATGCTGATGGTTCGTACACAACCAACGGCTGGGAACAAATCAAGGGTACTTGGTATTACTTTGACCACGCAGGTTGGATGCAAACTGGATGGGTCAAGACTGGTGGCACATGGTATTACTTGAACAACTCAGGCTCAATGGCTACAGGCTGGGTAAAAGACAACGGTACATGGTACTATTTGAACAACTCAGGTTCACTGGCTACAGGCTGGGTTAAAGAAAATGGCTCATGGTATTATCTTGACAAGTCAGGTGCTATGAAAACAGGCTGGTTTACAGTTTCTGGTAAATGGTACTATGCCTATAGTTCAGGAGCTCTAGCAGTAAACACCACTACACCAGATGGCTATATGGTCAATGCCAACGGTGAGTGGATAGGATAGACCAATTTACTGAATAGGCTAAGAAATAAAAAATCTTCTTATTACAAATAGGAAGATTTTTTGTTAAAATATATTAGAAGGAAGAAATAATGTGAGGGTAAAAAAATGAGAACTCCTAAGAGATATACTGATTTAATTAAGAATAAAAAAATAACAAATCAAATTATTGCTGAATGTATATATTCTGTTAATAAAAGAGCAAAAAACTATCGAGATAAAATAAAAGATTATAAGCAAGCTAGGTTCTACAAATACAAAGAAAATAATATTGAAAATGCAAAAGAACAACAAGAAAAATACTATAGTATGAAAGACGATTTATTATTAAATTTCAGTCCTAAATTTATTCATAAAAAGCATGATGGAGAGAAAACACAACGAGTCTATAGTTATCAAAAAAATTATGCAAAACTATATAATGAAAAAATAAATGATATTACTTGGGAAAATAGTTACTATGACTCCGATAGAAATAAGGAAATTGATTTTTTTGATTATAGCTTAGGTGAGAAAAAATATCTTTATTTCTTGTATTATGAAATTGGTAAATATAGTTTTCATACCCCAATTACAGAAGAAAGGGTAGAAAAAAATACTCAATTAGAAGTCAAAGAAATAGATGAGAATTTTCAAACTCATGGAGCTGATATAGTAGATTTACTTTCAACTCAGTTTGTCCAAAAAGTAATAGACTTGTTAGATAGTGGCGATTATACAATTGTAGAATAATTAAAAAATCTTCTTACGTTTGTAGGAAGATTTTTTTGATTCACAAAACTAGTTTAAAAGACTACGCTATTTAAACTAATTTTGAGAATGAATATTGGACTATACCAATTGCGCCGAACACGGTATCGAACCATGTATAAAAAATGTGATTATTGATTTTTAAAACTTAGAAATTACAGGAAAAACTAAAAATTTATTTGGTCAACCACTGGTCAATTTCCTTAATTTCAATACTAACTAGCGTGTGATAATATCTTGATTTAATCGCTTTTTACTTATTTATTTTAACTTATTTTAACGCTAGTTTGTTGGCCGCCGGTATAGTATAGAGTTAAGGAACGTAGTTGATCTTCGTTCCTTTTTTATATTATTTTTGGTATAATTATAGTTATTCAAATTTTATTTAGATTAAGAAAGTGTAGGATAGTATGTCTCGTTCTATCGATTTATTAAAACATCGGTATTTGAAAAATATTAAAGAAAATCCTGAATTGTTTGTCGGGATTGAGCTGGAATATCCTGTGGTAAACTTGGAAGGAAATGCTACAGATGTTGAAGTTATCAAGCATTTATTTGGATATCTAGTTTCTGATTTGGATTTAACTGTAGAAAAGGTTGATGATTTTGGGTATCCTATCCAGTTAGTAGATCCAGTAAGTCAGGATGCTATTTTATTTGAAGTTTCCTATACTACGATTGAGTTTGCATTTGGTAAGGCTGAAACGATTCAAGAGGTCGAAAATCGTTTTAACAATTATATGGATGTGATTCAGAAAAAGTTAGCTGAATCAAATCATGCTATTGTTGGCTGTGGCATTCATCCTAACTGGGATAAAAATGAGAATTGTCCAGTGGCTTACCCACGCTATCAGATGTTGATGGACTATTTGAATTTGAGTAGAAATGTGATTAAATCAGACTTGCATCATTTCCCTGAATATGGTGCTTTTATCTGTGGGAGTCAGGTTCAGTTGGATGTTTCAAAGTCTAACTACTTACGAGTGATTAATGCTTTTACCCAAATTGAAGGGGCTAAGGCGTATTTATTTGCTAATTCTGAGTTTTCAGGTGAGGATTGGGATACGAAAATTTCAAGGGATATTTTCTGGGAAGAATCTATGCATGGTATCTATCCAGAGAATGTTGGTGTCAATGCTAGCCTCCTTAAAGATGAGGAAGATTTTTTTGATTATTTAGATCGTTCTGCAATTTTTACTGCGGAACGTGATGAACAAACCTATTATTTTTATCCGATTCAGGCAATGGACTATTTGGCTACAACTGAAATCCAAGCATTTAATCTTAATGGGGATAAGATTATTATTTATCCTCAAGAGAAGGATTTTGAAACCCATCGTAGTTATCAATACCAGGACTTAACGACTCGTGGAACAGTTGAGTTTCGTAGTGTGTGTACTCAGCCTCTAGATAGAACCTTCGCTTCAGCAGCTTTTCACTTGGGATTGTTGGTTAATTTAGATAAGTTAGAAGCTTATTTAGAAACAGCACCTTTCTTTAAAGTATTTGGTTATGATTACAAGTCTTTAAGGAGACAATTTTCTAAGAAAAAGCTTACAGATGAGGAAGAAACTGCGATTATAGAGTTTTCAAAAGACTTACTCTTGCTAGCTGATGAAGGACTGAGGATGAGAAACAAGCAAGAAACGACTTATTTACATCCTTTGAAAGAAGAATTGGGACTATAATTTCTCTTATAAAGGGAGAATTTTCTGAAAAATCATGATATAATGGAAGAGACTATAGATAAAGGATAGAGAGTAATGACATTAGTTTATCAATCAACGCGTGATGCCAACAATACAGTAACTGCCAGCCAAGCTATTTTGCAAGGTTTAGCGACGGACGGTGGTTTGTTTACACCAGTTACTTATCCAAAGGTAGATTTGGACTTTGACAAATTGAAAGATGCTTCTTATCAGGAAGTTGCAAAGTTAGTTTTGTCAGCTTTTTTAGATGATTTTACAGCCGAGGAGTTGGACTACTGTATCAACAATGCCTACGATAGCAAGTTTGATACTCCAG
The DNA here is from genome assembly GCF_002096845.1 of Streptococcus mitis. GTDB lineage: Bacteria > Bacillota > Bacilli > Lactobacillales > Streptococcaceae > Streptococcus > Streptococcus mitis_A. The sequence goes on along the minus strand of NZ_NCVK01000013.1, from coordinate 18,169 downwards.
CTATTGCGCCTTTGGTGAAATTAGACGGCCAATACAATTTGGAACTGTTCCATGGTTCAACGATTGCCTTCAAGGATATGGCCTTGTCTATCTTGCCATACTTTATGACAACAGCTGCTAAGAAGCATGGTTTGGAGAACAAGATTGTCATCTTAACAGCGACATCTGGTGATACTGGGAAAGCTGCTATGGCAGGATTTGCGGATGTACCTGGTACTGAGATTATCGTCTTTTATCCAAAGGATGGTGTCAGCAAGGTACAAGAGTTGCAAATGACCACTCAAACTGGCGACAATACTCATGTTATTGCTATTGATGGTAACTTTGACGATGCGCAAACAAATGTGAAACATATGTTTAACGATGTGGCTCTTCGTGAGAAGTTGGCAGCCAACAAGTTGCAATTTTCATCGGCTAACTCTATGAATATTGGTCGTTTGGTACCACAAATTGTTTATTATGTTTATGCCTATGCTCAGTTGGTCAAGACTGGTGAGATTGTGGCTGGTAATAAGGTCAACTTCACAGTACCAACAGGAAACTTCGGAAATATCTTGGCTGCCTTTTATGCCAAACAAATCGGCCTACCAGTTGGTAAATTGATCTGTGCTTCAAATGACAACAATGTTTTGACAGACTTCTTCAAGACACGTGTTTACGACAAGAAGCGTGAGTTTAAGGTAACAACTAGTCCATCTATGGATATTTTGGTATCTTCAAACTTGGAACGTTTGATTTTCCATCTTTTGGCTAATGATGCGGTTAAGACAGCTGAACTCATGAATGCTTTGAATAGCCAAGGTCAATATGAGTTGACTAATTTTGATGCAGAGATTTTGGACCTCTTTGCAGCTGAATATGCGACTGAGGAAGAAACAGCGGCAGAAATCAAGCGTGTCTATGAGTCAAATTCTTATATCGAGGATCCACATACGGCGGTTGCCTCGGCAGTTTATAAGAAATACCAAGCGGCTACTGGCGATGTGACTAAGACAGTGATTGCTTCAACAGCGAGTCCATACAAGTTCCCAGTGGTTGCAGTTGAAGCAGTAACAGGAAAAGCAGGCTTAACTGACTTTGAAGCTTTGGCTCAATTACATGAAATCTCAGGAGTTGCTGTGCCACCTGCAGTTGATGGGCTTGAAACAGCTCCTGTTCGTCATAAGACAACAGTAGCAGCAACAGACATGCAAGTAGCGGTTGAGGCTTATCTAGGACTTTAAGACAGAGGGAGTAAACTCGGTTGGGAAACCAACTGAGTTTCTTTTCATCAGGAGGAAGGATTGTTTAAAAAAAATAAAGACATTCTTAATATTGCATTGCCAGCTATGGGTGAAAACTTTTTGCAGATGCTCATGGGGATGGTGGATAGTTACTTGGTTGCTCATTTAGGATTGATAGCTATTTCGGGTGTTTCAGTAGCTGGTAATATTATAACGATTTATCAGGCGATTTTTATTGCTCTAGGGGCAGCTATTTCTAGTGTTATTTCAAAAAGTTTGGGGCAGAAGGATCAATCTATGCTAGCCTATTATGTGACTGAAGCCTTGAAAATTACTTTACTCTTAAGTTTCCTTTTGGGAGCTTTGTCCATCTTCGCTGGACAAGAGATGATAGGACTTTTGGGAACTGAACAGACTGTGGCCGAAAGTGGAGGACTCTATCTATCTTTGGTAGGTGGTTCGATTGTTCTTTTGGGATTAATGACTAGTTTGGGAGCCTTGATTCGTGCAACTCATAATCCACGTTTGCCCCTCTATGTGAGTCTTTTATCAAATGCCTTGAATATTCTTTTTTCAAGTCTAGCTATTTTTGTTCTGGATATGGGGATAGCTGGTGTTGCTTGGGGGACAATTCTGTCTCGTTTGGTAGGTCTTGTGATTTTATGGTCGCAATTAAAGTTGCCTTTTGAGAAACCGACTTTTGGTTTAGATAAGGAACTATTGACCATAGCTTTGCCAGCAGCTGGAGAGCGGCTTATGATGCGGGCTGGTGATGTCGTCATCATTGCCTTGGTTGTTTCTTTTGGAACGGAGGCGGTGGCTGGAAATGCAGTCGGAGAAGTCTTGACCCAGTTTAACTATATGCCTGCCTTTGGCGTAGCTACGGCAACGGTCATGCTGGTGGCCCGAGCAGTTGGGGAGGATAATTGGGAAAGAGTAGCTAGTTTGAGCAAGCAAACCTTTTGGCTTTCTCTGCTTCTCATGTTACCCTTGACGCTTAGTGTCTATGCCTTGGGTGTACCACTAACTCATCTCTATACGACAGATCCTCTAGCGGTTGAGGCTAGTGTTATAGTGACACTGTTTTCACTACTTGGAACCCCTATGACGACAGGAACAGTCATCTATACGGCAGTCTGGCAGGGTTTGGGCAATGCTAGGCTTCCCTTTTATGCGACAAGTATAGGAATGTGGTGTATCCGCATTGGAACAGGATATCTGATGGGGATTGTGCTTGGTTGGGGCTTGCCCGGTATTTGGGCTGGAACCCTTTTGGATAATGGTTTTCGTTGGTTATTTCTACGTTACCGTTACCAGCGTTATATGAGCTTGAAAGGATAGGAAATGCAAAAAACAACTTTTATTTGGGATTTAGACGGGACTTTATTGGACTCTTATGAAGCGATTTTGTCAGGGATTGAGGAGACTTTTGGTCAGTTTTCTATTCCTTATGATAAGGAGCAGGTGAGAGAGTTTATCCTCAAGTATTCGGTGCAAGATTTGCTTGTGCGGGTGGCGGAAGAGAGAAAACTGGATGTGGAAGTACTAAATCAGGTGCGTGCCCAGAGTTTGGCTGAGAAGAATGCTCAGGTGGTTTTGATGTCAGGTGCGCGTGAAGTGTTGTCTTGGGCAGACGCAGCAGGGATTCAACAGTTTGTCTACACTCATAAAGGAGATAATGCTTTTACCATTCTAAGAGACTTGGGTTTGGAATCATATTTTACAGAGATTATAACCAGTCAGAGTGGCTTTGCGCGCAAGCCTAATCCAGAAGCGGCTACCTATCTGTTAGACAAGTATCAGCTGAATCCTGAGAAGACTTATTATATAGGAGATCGGACTCTGGATGTGGAATTCGCGCAGAATAGTAAGATTCAAAGTATCAACTTTTTAGACTCAACTTATGACAGGAATCACAGAATTCAAGCGTTAGCAGATATTCCTTGCATTTTTGGGGATTGGGAACGATAAGATTGTGTCAGTTTTGTGACAGAGACCTAACAAACTATTTCAAGTAACCGAGTTTGTTACAATGAATAGACAGTTCTGTTAAATAGGCCCGAGAGGGCTTTTTTTCTGCTCTTTTTGTGTTATCATAGACAGGTACTCATTTGAAAGGAATTTGAAAGAATGAAGAAAAGAATATTATTAGCATCAACAGTAGCCTTGTCATTTGCCCCAGTATTGGCAACTCAAGCAGAAGAAGTTCTTTGGACTGCACGTAGTGTTGAGCAAATCCAAAATGATTTGACTAAAACGGACAACAAAACAAGTTATACAGTTCAGTATGGTGATACTTTGAGCACCATTGCAGAAGCCTTGGGTGTAGATGTCACAGTTCTTGCGAATTTGAATAAAATCACTAATATGGACTTGATTTACCCAGAAACTGTTTTGACAACAACTGTCAATGAAGCAGAAGAAGTAACAGAAGTTGAAATCCAAACTCCTCAAGCAGACTCTAGTGAAGAAGTGACAACTGCGACAGCGGATTTGACAACCAATCAAGTGACTGTTGATGATCAAACTGTTCAGGTTGCAGATATTTCTCAACCGATTGCAGAAGTTCCAAAAGCGGTAGAAGCTCCAAGCACAAAAGAAGTAGCATCAAATTCAGAAGTTACAGAGACAGTGACTGCTGCAGAAGAAGTGGCACCATCTACAGACTCTTCTACGTCAGCGGAGCAAACAGTCGAAACAAGCAGTCCAGTTGAAGAAGCAGCTCCTCAGGCAACGACTCCAGCTGAGAAGCAGGAAATACAAGCAAGCATTCAAGCTGAATCAGCAGTGGAAGCAACTACAATACCAGTAGAAGAAAAAGCACCTGAAACAACTGCAACAAGTTCAGAAGAAACCTCATCAAATGAAGCTACAACAGCAGTTTCTACTGATCAACCAGAAGAGAAGAAAACAGTTTCAACAACTTACGCAGCTCCAGCAGCGCCCGATTATGCTGGACTTGCGGTAGCGAAATCTGAAAATGCAGGCCTTCAACCACAAACAGCTGCCTTTAAAGAAGAAATCGCCAACTTGTTTGGCATCACATCCTTTAGTGGTTACCGTCCAGGGGACAGTGGAGATCACGGAAAAGGTTTGGCTATCGATTTTATGGTACCAGAAAGCTCAGAACTAGGGGATAAGATTGCGGAATACGCTATTCAAAACATGGCCAGCCGAGGAATTAGTTACATCATCTGGAAACAACGTTTCTATGCTCCATTCGATAGTAAATATGGACCAGCTAATACTTGGAACCCAATGCCAGACCGTGGTAGCGTGACAGAAAACCACTATGACCACGTTCACGTTTCAATGAATGGATAAATCAGACTTTGTAATATCATTTTGACGAATGAGATCTAGCTTTCGTGATAGGAAGCGAGTCTCGTTCGTTTTTTTCTTTGCCATACTCTTCGAAAATCTTTTCAAACCACGTCAGTTTTATCTGCAACCTCAAAGCTGTGCTTTGAGCAATCTACGGATAGCTTCCTAGTTTACTCTTTGATTTTCATTGAGTATCAATATGGATGGAAAATGGAAGTTACCATTTTGTAATGATTGAAGCATGATTCTTGCAATTTATTTTATACTTGATTAGTCAACTATTGATAAATCAATAAAAGGAAAGAAGAAATGATAGAGATTCAAGATTTACTGTATCAACTCCGCTTGTCTGAGCAAGCGAGTACGCAATTGTTTGAAAAAAGACTTGGGATTAGTTTGACACGATATCAGATTTTATTATTTTTGCTGAAGCATTCCTCTTGTAATCAAATAGCGGTTCAGGAGCGTTTGAAGATTGATCAGGCTGCTTTGACCCGGCATTTCAAGATTTTGGAAAAGGAAGGTTTGGTGGAGCGTCATCGCAATCCTGAAAATCAGCGAGAAGTGTTGGTAGAGGCTACGAAGTATGCCAAGGAGCAGTTAGTGGTGAATCCCCCTCTGAAACATATCAAGGTTAAGGAAGAGATGGAAAGTATCTTAACAGAGTCTGAAAGAACAGAACTCAGCCGTTTATTAGACAAATTGGTTTTGGGTATTGAGAATATAGAAATTTAAGGAGAAATAGGTGTCAATTATTACAATCATTTTAGCAACGATTGTTGCTTTGGAGCATTTTTACATTTTTTATTTGGAAAGTATTGCAACGCAATCAGAAGCGACTAGTCGTGTCTTTAACATGGAAAAGGAAGAACTGGCTCGTCCGTCAGTAAGTTCATTGTTTAAAAATCAAGGGATTTATAATGCTCTGCTAGGAGTCTTTCTCTTGTATGGGATTTATTTCTCACAGAATTTAGAAATTGTGACTATTTTTGTCTTATTTGTGATTGGGGCTGCAGCTTATGGCTCTCTCACAGCAGATAAAAAAATTATTTTGAAGCAAGGTGGACCAGCTATTCTAGCCTTGATTAGTATTTTTCTCTTTAAATAAGTTCAAAGGTCAATCTTAGTCTCTCTAGTCCTTTTCACTCCAGAATAAGGGAAATATGTTATACTTATTTTTAAGAAAAAAGTCTCATGGAATCGTTTGTAAGGAGTTAGAAATGAAAGTATTAGTGACAGGTTTTGAGCCCTTTGGAGGGGAAAAGGTCAATCCAGCTTTGGAGGCTGTTAAAGGTTTACCAGCTGAAATCCATGGTGCTGAGGTCCGTTGGTTAGAAGTGCCAACAGTCTTTCACAAATCGGCCCAAGTATTGGAAGAAGAAATGAGTCGTTATCGACCTGACTTTGTCCTTTGTATTGGCCAAGCAGGTGGAAGATCTAGCTTGACGCCTGAACGAGTGGCCATTAACCAAGACGATGCACGCATTCCTGATAACGAAGGGAATCAGCCGATTGACCTTCCCATTCGAGCGGATGGTGCTTCGGCCTACTTTAGTAGTCTGCCGATTAAAGCGATGGTTCAAGCTATAAAAAAAGAGGGCTTGCCGGCCTCTGTTTCCAATACTGCAGGGACTTTTGTCTGCAATCATTTGATGTATCAGGCTCTCTATTTGGTAGAAAAGAAATTTCCACATGTTAAGGCAGGTTTTATGCATATTCCTTATATGATGGAACAGGTGGTGAATCGACCGACTACTCCAGCTATGAGTTTAGTGGACATTAGGCGAGGGATAGAAGCGGCAATCGGCGCCATTATCGAACATGGAGATCAGGACCTCAAGTTGGTAGGCGGAGAAACTCATTGATAGAAAAAAGCTTGAGGGGAAACCTTCAAACTTTTGGACGTTTTCGAGCCAGTACTGCTCGGTAAAAAATCATTTTATTGATTTGAATGTAGGGGAGGAGTGAGAAACTAGCAATTCCAAAAGTAATCCAATTGAGGAAGTACCAAGGAAGGAGTTGTAAGTCTAGGACAAAACGTTGAAATTTGTAGCCTTTCATCAGGAAACGGCTGGTTTTAAGGATTTGTCCTGGTCTAGCTTGTCTCAAGTCTAGGGTGTCACAGAGGAGAAATTCTACCTGTGAATAAGCATAGTATTGTGGAATATAGAGACTATTTCCTACAATCATCAAGAGGATACTTGCTAGAAAGTAAAGACCAAAGGTCATGAGGAAACGTTCAGTTTCAACTGACGTGAGATCCAAATTAGGAAACTCAGGATGAAGGGCAACGAATTTCTTTGCTAGAAAGCTACTGTAAAAAAGAAAGTAAATTCCAAGCAAACTAGGAATGCTCCATAAGAAGAGATAGAAACGTTTGAGAAGGAGAGTCAAAAAGGTTTGTGAAAAGTGCTCTTCATTAAAGAGAGTAAGACTATTTTTGACGGATAGTTCTGTATCTGGATTCTTGATGAGTTTCAGAGTTGTATAAACTGAACTGGTTAGAAGTATTGTTCCGATAAAGGAGACTAATAGTGGAAAAAGGTAGGCTTGGAATACATGACCAAGCACGCTTAAAAAGGGTTGTTCTAAAATAGACTCGTTGATACGCTCTAAGGGATTGAGGAAGCCAGACAAGATGACTAGCATGCTAGGTAAGAGATAGACGAGAAAGAGGCGGGGATTTTCAGATTGAAATTGTCTGGCCTGTAGACGAACGGTTTTTAAATCAATTTTTGGGTATTTCATTCTCTCATTATACCATAGTTCGTGACAGTTCCTACTTTTTTTGATAAAATCATACAGTATGCCCTTGGGCAAAAGTATGAACTGGGACTGTCTTTCCCAGCTTCGGAGGTAAAAAATGTCAGATTCACCAATCAAATATCGTTTGATTAAGAAAGAAAAACACACAGGAGCTCGTCTGGGAGAAATCATCACTCCCCACGGTACCTTCCCAACACCTATGTTTATGCCAGTTGGAACTCAAGCCACTGTCAAAACTCAGTCACCTGAAGAATTGAAGGAGATGGGTTCGGGAATTATCCTATCAAACACCTATCATCTCTGGCTTCGTCCTGGAGATGAACTCATTGCACGCGCTGGTGGTCTCCACAAGTTCATGAATTGGGACCAGCCTATTTTGACAGATAGTGGTGGTTTCCAGGTCTATTCTCTAGCAGATAGCCGTAATATCACAGAAGAAGGTGTAACTTTTAAAAACCATCTCAATGGTTCTAAGATGTTCCTATCACCAGAAAAAGCCATCTCTATTCAGAATAATTTGGGTTCAGACATCATGATGTCCTTTGACGAATGTCCTCAGTTTTATCAACCTTACGACTACGTTAAGAAATCAATCGAGCGTACCAGTCGTTGGGCTGAGCGTGGTTTGAAGGCTCACCGTCGTCCACATGACCAAGGTTTGTTTGGGATTGTGCAAGGGGCAGGATTTGAAGACCTTCGCCGCCAATCGGCTCATGACCTTGTCAGCATGGACTTCCCAGGCTACTCTATTGGTGGTTTAGCAGTGGGAGAAACCCACGAAGAGATGAATGCTGTCTTGGACTTTACAACCCAACTGCTTCCTGAAAACAAACCTCGCTATTTGATGGGTGTGGGAGCGCCAGACAGCTTGATTGATGGGGTGATTCGTGGGGTGGATATGTTTGACTGTGTCTTGCCGACTCGTATCGCTCGTAATGGGACTTGTATGACCAGTCAAGGTCGTTTGGTTGTCAAAAATGCTCAGTTTGCTGAGGACTTTACACCACTGGATCCTGAATGTGATTGCTACACATGTAAGAACTACACACGCGCCTACCTTCGTCACCTCCTCAAGGCCGATGAAACCTTTGGTATCCGCTTGACTAGCTACCATAACCTTTACTTCTTGCTTAACCTGATGAAGCAAGTTCGACAAGCCATTATGGATGACAATCTCTTGGAGTTCCGTGAGTATTTTGTTGAAAAATATGGCTATAATAAGTCAGGACGTAATTTCTAAAACAGAATAGATATAAGCTAAAAATCCTAAGTTTTCTCTTAGGATTTTTCTTCTTTTTTTGATAGAATAAAGTGTACAATGAAAGGAAGAATAAACTCGTATGCGCATTAAATGGTTTTCCTTGATTAGGATTACAGGTTTACTACTGGTACTCTTGTATCACTTCTTTCAGACGATCTTTCCTGGAGGATTTTTCGGGGTGGATGTCTTTTTCGCGTTTTCAGGCTTCCTGATTACGGCTCTACTCATCGAAGAATTTTCTAAAAATCATGAAATTGATTTACTTGGATTTTTTAGGAGACGCTTTTATCGTATTGTGCCACCTGTGGTTTTGATGGTCTTGGTGACCATGCCCTTTACCTTTCTAGTTCGCCAAGATTATGTGGCTGGAATTGGGGGTCAGATTGCGGGTGTTTTAGGCTTTATGACCAACTTCTATGAACTTCTAACAGGTGGGAGTTATGAATTACAGTTCATTCCTCATTTGTTTGTTCATAATTGGAGCTTGGCCGTTGAGGTTCACTACTATATTCTGTGGGGATTGGCAGTTTGGTTCTTATCTAAACAGTCCAGATCAAATGGTCAGTTGAAGGGGATGGTTTTTCTTTTATCTGCTGCTGCCTTCTTGATTAGCTTCTTCTCCATGTTTATTGGTAGTTTTCTAGTAACCTCTTATTCCTCTGTTTACTTCTCCAGTTTAACTCATGTCTATCCATTCTTTTTGGGAAGTATCCTAGCAACGATTGTAGGCGTTCGTCAGACGACTTCCCTCGTCAAGCAGTTGGATAAAATCTGGGATTTACGCAAGACCCTGTTGGTTTTTGGAGGAGGTTTTGGCTTTTTACTCATTTTGACCTTCTTTGTAAAATTTACCTATCTCTTTGCTTATCTTGTCGGCTTCTTGCTTGCCAGCCTTGCTGCTCTTGCTATGATTCTGGCGGCGCGTGTCTTGCATGAAAAGACTCCTAATGTGCAAGAACCAAAGATTATCAGCTTTTTAGCGGATACTAGCTATGCAGTTTATCTCTTCCATTGGCCTTTCTATATTATTTTCTCACAGTTGACCTCAAATCTTCTTGCTGTGTTACTGACTTTGATTTGTTCTTATGGCTTTGCCAGCCTATCATTTTATGTGTTGGAACCTTGGATTGCAGGAAAGAACACACCTGTTTTACAAACTCTTCGTCCCCTACCTTATATTCACGCAATTCTTGCGACAAGTACAGGAATCTTGGCCTTCATTGTCCTCTTAGTGACTTTGTTGGCACCACAAGTGGGAGCGTTTGAGACAGATCTGACTGTCAATGGTTTGAAGCAAGCTGCAACAAATATTGGTCAGACTAAGGTGATGGCAGAACGGGCAGATGCAAATAGTTTGGGGATTGCTGATGGCACTATGTTAATTGGTGACTCGGTGGCTTTAAGGGCAAATACAGCCCTGCAGACAGCCCTTCCAGGGGCACAGATTAACGCGCAGGTCAGCAGAACAACCAAGACCGCCAATGAAATCATGCTAAATAATAGCCAGAATAAATTTCTACCAAAGATGGTGGTTATTGCAACTGGGGTAAATAATCCTGAAAATTACAAGGAAGATTGGGACAGTATCGTGAAAAATCTTCCTAAGGGGCACCATATGGTTTTGGTGACTCCTTATGAAGGAGATAAGACAAAAGAGACCTATGCAATCGTTGAGAAGGCGGCTGCCTATATGAGAGAATTGGCAGAGAAGACTCCTTACATCACCATTGCTGATTGGAATCAAGTTGCTAAGGAACATCCAGAGATCTGGACAGGAACAGACCAAGTCCATTTCGGAAGTGACACTAGCAAAATTGAAGCAGGAGCAAAATTGTATGCAGATACCATTGCTACAGCCTTGCAAACAGCTCAAGACAAGCCAGTCAAATCAAAATAACTTGTATTAAAAAGAGAAGAGTTGGAGAAATTCAGCTCTTTTAAAATATCTACAGAAAATAGGTCTATACCATTTACAAATAAAAAAGAAAGGTTTATAATGTAATTGACATAATAAATTGTAGAATCAATCTTTTAAGGAGGTTAACATTATGCCTAACTATATTAAAGCGGATCAGTTTTTCTACCCACACGGAGTTCGTCGTGGTGGTTACTTGGAACTTGTGGACGGAAAATTTGGAAAACATGTCGAGCAGATTCCTGAAGGTGCTGAGGTGATTGACTATACAGGCTACAGTATTGCCCCAGGACTTGTGGATACCCACATTCATGGATTTGGCGGTGTGGATGTCATGGATAATAACATCGAAGGAACCCTTCATACCATGAGTGAAGGACTTCTTAGTACCGGTGTTACCAGTTTCTTGCCCACAACTTTAACAGCCACTTATGAGCAATTGCTTGCAGTCACTGAAAATCTTGGAAACCATTATAAAGAAGCAACGGGTGCTAAGATTCGTGGGATTTATTATGAAGGTCCATATTTCACAGAAACTTTTAAGGGGGCACAAAATCCAACTTATATGAGAGACCCGGGTGTTGAGGAGTTTCATTCTTGGCAGGATGCTGCAAAAGGGATGCTAAATAAAATCGCTATTGCACCAGAACGTGATGGGGTGGAAGATTTTGTACGTACTATTACAGGTGAAGGTGTGACAGTTGCACTTGGACACTCAGATGCGACATTTGAACAAGCTAAGAAGGCAGTTGATGCTGGAGCTAGTGTATGGGTACATGCCTATAATGGGATGCGTGGTTTAACACACCGCGAACTAGGTATGGTAGGAGCTATGTATGAGCTCCCACATACTTACGCAGAATTGATTTGTGATGGTTATCACGTAGATCCAAAAGCTTGTGAGATTTTACTTAAGCAAAAGGGGACAGAAAACATCGCTCTTATTACGGACTGTATGACAGCTGGTGGGCTTGAAGACGGTGACTATATGTTGGGAGAATTCCCTGTTGTAGTAGCAAATGGAACTGCACGCCTCAAATCGACAGGTAACTTGGCAGGTTCTATCCTCAAACTTAAAGATGGTATGAGAAATGTAGTCGAGTGGGGTATTGCAAATCCACACGAAGCGGTCATGATGGCTAGCCTTAACCCAGCAAAATCTGTTCACATTGATGATGTTTGTGGTCAAATCCGTGAAGGCTACGACGCTGACTTTATCGTGCTAGATAAAGATTTGGAATTGGTAGCAACCTATCTAGATGGTGTGAAACGTTATCAAGCATAAGAGAGAAAGCAGAAGTTAGAGATTAGCTTCTGCTTTTTTATCTATATTGCTTTACCAGTAAATAAAAAAGTTAAAAAAATCACAAAAAAGCTTGAGCAAACAAATGAAAAGGTTTACAATTATATTATAAATAGTACAAATAAAAAAACGGAGGATTGCTTTATGAAAGCCTATACTTATGTTAAACCAGGACTTGCTTCTTTTGTTGATGTAGACAAACCAGTTATTCGCAAGCCAACAGACGCTATTGTGCGTATCGTAAAAACCACTATTTGTGGAACAGACCTCCATATTATCAAAGGGGATGTTCCTGCTTGCCACAGTGGTACCATTCTTGGTCACGAAGGGATTGGGATTGTTGAAGAAGTTGGAGAAGGAGTTTCTAACTTCAAAAAAGGCGACAAGGTCTTGATTTCTTGTGTCTGTGCCTGTGGTAAATGCTACTACTGTAAAAAAGGAATTTATGCCCACTGTGAAGACGAAGGGGGCTGGATTTTCGGTCACTTGATTGATGGTATGCAGGCTGAATATCTACGTGTCCCTCATGCAGATAACACTCTTTACCACACTCCAGAAGACTTGTCAGATGAAGCCTTGGTTATGCTATCAGACATTCTGCCTACTGGATATGAAATTGGTGTCTTAAAAGGGAAAGTAGAACCTGGTTGCAGCGTAGCCATTATTGGTTCAGGTCCAGTTGGATTGGCTGCTCTTTTGACAGCCCAATTCTACTCACCAGCCAAATTGATTATGGTGGACTTAGACGATAACCGCTTGGAAACTGCTTTATCATTTGGTGCGACTCATAAGGTTAATTCTTCAGACCCTGAAAAAGCAATTAAAGAAATTTATGATTTGACAGATGGTCGTGGTGTAGATGTTGCTATCGAGGCTGTTGGTATTCCTGCAACATTTGATTTCTGTCAAAAGATTATCGGTGTAGACGGAACGGTTGCCAACTGTGGTGTGCATGGTAAACCAGTTGAATTCGATTTGGACAAACTTTGGATTCGCAACATCAATGTAACAACTGGTTTGGTATCTACAAATACAACTCCACAATTGTTGAAAGCTCTTGAAAGTCATAAGATTGAACCAGAAAAATTGGTAACTCACTATTTCAAACTCAGTGAAATTGAAAAAGCCTATGAAGTTTTCAGTAAGGCAGCAGACCACCATGCCATTAAGGTCATCATCGAAAACGATATTTCTGAAGCCTAGGTAGTGACAAGATTTTGGAACATAAGCAAACAGAAATTCAGTCATCATAGGATGGCTGGATTTTTTATCGAAAAATTAAGAAATGAGCATATTTCTTTCCTTGCTTGGCGGAATTGGTTATAATATACGGTACAAAGGAATGAATGAATATGTATCGTGTTATAGAAATGTACGGAGATTTTGAACCGTGGTGGTTCTTAGAAGGTTGGGAAGAAGATATTGTAGCAAGTAAGAAATTTGACCAGTATTATGATGCTCTCAAATACTATAAAACTTGCTGGTTTAGATTGGAACAAGAATCCCCTCTTTATAAAAGTAGAAGTGATTTGATGACCATTTTTTGGGATCCAGAAGACCAACGCTGGTGTGATGAATGTGACGAGTATTTACAACAATACCATTCTTTGGCTCTTTTACAGGATGAGCAGGTTATTCCAGATGAAAAATTACGCCCAGGCTATGAAAAACAAACAGGTAAGGAAAGACACCGTTCTTGCCGTATGAAATTAAAATAGAGAAAAAGTAACTTTTTTGGAGTTGCTTTTTTTATTTTTCCAAATCTTTGCGAATAGTATAGGTGAGGAGGTAAGTATGGTTCAAGAAATTGCACAAGAAATCATTCGTTCGGCTCGGAACAAAGGGGCGCAAGACATTTATTTTGTCCCTAAGTTAGACGCCTATGAGCTTCATATGAGGGTAGGAGACGAGCGCTGTAAAATCGGTTGTTATGATTTTGAAAAGTTTGCGGCCGTCATCAGTCATTTCAAGTTTGTGGCAGGTATGAATGTGGGAGAAAAGCGACGTAGTCAGCTTGGTTCCTGCGACTATGCCTATGATGATAAGATGGCGTCCCTACGTCTATCTACCGTAGGCGATTATCGAGGACATGAGAGTTTAGTCATTCGCTTGTTGCATGATGAGGAGCAGGATTTGCATTTTTGGTTTCAGAATATTGACGAATTGGGTAAGCAGTACAGGCAACGTGGTCTCTATCTCTTTGCTGGTCCGGTCGGAAGTGGCAAGACGACTCTGATGCACGAATTGGCCAAGTCACTTTTTAAGGGACAACAAGTCATGTCCATTGAAGATCCGGTTGAGATCAAGCAGGACGACATGCTTCAGTTGCAGTTGAACGAAGCAATCGGGTTGACCTATGAAAATCTAATCAAACTTTCTTTGCGTCATCGACCAGATCTCTTGATTATCGGAGAAATTCGAGACAGCGAGACGGCGCGTGCAGTAGTTAGAGCTAGTTTGACAGGGGCGACAGTCTTTTCAACCATTCATGCCAAGAGTATTCGAGGTGTTTATGAGCGCCTGCTGGAGTTGGGTGTGAGTGAGGAGGAATTGGCAGTAGTTCTGCAAGGAGTCTGCTACCAGAGATTAATCGGGGGAGGAGGAATTGTTGACTTTGCAAACAAAGGCTATCAAGAACACCAGCCAACTAGCTGGAATGAACAGATTGACCAACTTCTTAAAGATGGACATATCACAAGTCTTCAGGCTGAAACGGAAAAAATTAGCTACAGCTAAGCAAAAAAATATCATCACCTTGTTTAACAATCTCTTTTCCAGTGGTTTTCATCTGGTGGAGACTATCTCCTTTTTAGATAGGAGTGCTTTGTTAGACAAGCAGTGTGTGACCCAGATGCGCACGGGCTTGTCTCAGGGGAAATCATTCTCAGAAATGATGGAAAGTTTGGGTTTCTCAAGTGCCATTGTCACTCAGTTATCCCTAGCGGAAGTCCATGGCAATCTTCACCTGAGTTTGGGAAAGATAGAAGAGTATCTAGACAATCTGGCCAAGGTTAAGAAAAAACTAATTGAGGTAGCGACCTATCCCTTGATTTTGCTGGGTTTTCTTCTCTTAATTATGCTGGGACTGCGTAACTACCTACTACCACAACTGGATAGTAGTAATATCGCCACCCAAATCATTGGAAATCTGCCACAATTTTTTCTAGGAATAGTAGGGTTTGTTTCGGTAGGTGTCCTTTTAGCACTAACTTTTTATAAAAGAAGTTCTAAGATGAGCGTCTTTTTTATCTTAGCACGGCTTCCCTTCTTTGGAATTTTTGTGCAGACCTATTTGACAGCCTATTATGCGCGTGAATGGGGCAATATGATTTCGCAGGGGATGGAGCTAACGCAGATTTTTCAGATCATGCAGGAACAAGGTTCCCAGCTCTTTAAAGAAATCGGTCAAGATTTGGCTCAAGCCTTGCAAAATGGTTGCGAATTTTCTCAAACCATAGCGACCTATCCTTTCTTTAAAAAGGAGTTGAGTCTCATCATCGAGTATGGGGAAGTTAAGTCCAAGCTGGGGAGTGAGTTGGAAATCTATGCTGAAAAAACTTGGGAAGCCTTTTTTACTCGAGTCAATCGCACCATGAACTTAGTACAGCCACTGGTTTTTATCTTTGTGGCTCTGATTATCGTTTTACTTTATGCGGCAATGCTTATGCCCATGTATCAAAATATGGAGGTGAATTTTTAAAATGAAAAAAATGATGACATTCTTGAAAAAAGCGAAGGTTAAAGCTTTTACACTTGTGGAGATGTTGGTGGTCCTTTTAATCATCAGCGTGCTTCTCTTGCTCTTTGTACCTAATCTGAGCAAGCAAAAAGAAGCAGTCAACGACAAAGGAAAAGCTGCTGTTGTTAAGGTGGTGGAAAGCCAGGCAGAGCTTTATAGCTTAGATAAAAATGAAGATGCTAGCCTAAGTAAGTTACAAGCAGATGGGCGAATCACAGAAGAACAGGCTAAAGCCTATAAAGAATACCATGCTAAACAAGGTAGCAGTCAAAGTGTTGCAGATTAAGGCCTTTACCATGCTTGAAAGCCTCTTGGTTTTGGGTCTTGTGAGTATCCTTGCCTTGGGCTTGTCCGGCTCTGTCCAGTCCACTTTTGCGGCGGTAGAGGAGCAGATTTTCTTTATGGAGTTTGAAGAACTTTATCGGGAAACTCAAAAACGCAGTGTAGCTAGTCAGCAAAAGACAAGTTTGAGCATAGACGGAAAGACCATTAGCAATGGCAGTCAAAAGTTGACAGTCCCCAAAGGGATTCAGGCACCATCAGGCCAAAGTATTACATTTGATCGAGCTGGGGGCAATTCGTCCCTGGCTAAGGTTGAATTTCAGACCAGTAAAGGAGCGATTCGCTATCAATTATATCTAGGAAATGGAAAAATTAAACGCATTAAGGAAACAAAAAATTAGGGCAGTGATTTTACTGGAAGCAGTAGTCGCTCTAGCTATCTTTGCCAGCATTGCGACCCTCCTTTTGGGACAAATTCATAAAAATAGGCAAGAAGAAGCAAAAATCTTGCAAAAGGAAGAAGTCTTGAGGGTAGCTAAGATGGCCTTGCAGACAGGTCAAAATCAGGTAAACATCAACGGAGTTGAGATTCAGATGTTTTCTAGTGAAAAGGGATTGGAGGTTTATCATGGTTCAGAACAGTTGTTGGCTATCAAAGAGCCATAAGGTCAAGGCCTTTACCTTGTTGGAATCCCTGATTGCCCTCATTGTCATCAGTGGAAGTTTACTCCTCTTTCAAGTCATGAGTCAGCTCCTCATTTCAGAAGTTCGCTACCAGCAACAGAGCGAGCAAAAGGAGTGGCTCTTGTTTGTGGACCAGTTGGAGGCAGAATTAGACCGTTCGCAGTTCGAAAAAGTGGAGGGCAACCGCCTCTATATGAAGCAGGATGGCAAGGAAATTGCGATAGGTAAGTCAAAATCAGATGATTTTCGGAAAACCGATGCCAGTGGACGAGGTTATCAGCCTATGGTTTATGGCCTCAAATCCGCGCAGATTACAGAGGACAATCAACTGGTGCGTTTTCGTTTCCAGTTTCAAAAAGGCTTAGAAAGGGAGTTCATCTATCGTGTGGAAAAAGAAAAAAGTTAAGGCAGGCATTCTCCTCTATGCAGTCACCATGGCAGCCATCTTTAGTCTTTTGTTACAATTTTACTTGAACCGACAAGTCGTCCACCATCGAGACTATGCTTTAAATAAAGAAAAGCTGATTGCTTTTGCTATGGCCAAGCGAACCAAAGATAAGGTTGAGAAAGAAAGTGGGGAACAGACCTTTAATCTGGGTCAGGTGAGCTATCAAAATAAGAAAACAAGTTTGGTGACAAGGGTTCGTACGCCTAAGAGTCAATATGAGTTCCTATTTCCCTCAGTCAAGATCAAAGAAGAGAAAACGGATAAAAAGGAAGAGGTAGCGACCGATTCAAGCGAAAAAGTGGAGAAGAAAAAATCAGAAGAGAAGCCTGAAAAGAAAGAGAATTCCTAGCCAATCAAGCTACTTTGTGCTAAACTAAAAATATGAAACATGATTTTAACCACAAAGCAGAAACTTTTGATTCCCCTAAAAACATTTTCCTTGCAAATTTGGTTTGTCAAGCAATCGAGAAACAGATTGATCTTCTATCAGACAAAGAAATTTTGGATTTCGGTGGTGGGACGGGTCTGTTAACCTTGCCCC
Source organism: Streptococcus mitis (assembly GCF_002096845.1). Classification (GTDB taxonomy): domain Bacteria; phylum Bacillota; class Bacilli; order Lactobacillales; family Streptococcaceae; genus Streptococcus; species Streptococcus mitis_A. The sequence continues at coordinate 683 of NZ_NCVK01000013.1, read as the reverse complement.
TAGCCAAGCAGGCCAAGTCTGTAACATTGGTGGATATTTCGGAGAAAATGCTGGAGCAAGCTCGTTTGAAAGCGGAGCAGCAAGACATTAAGAATATCCAGTTTTTGGAGCAAGATTTACTGGAAAAACCCTTAGAGAAAGAGTTTGATCTCATTGTTGTTTGTCGGGTTCTTCATCATATGCCTGATTTGGGTGCGGCTCTCTCACTGTTTCATCAATATTTGAGGGAAGATGGACAACTTTTACTTGCTGATTTTACCAAGACAGAAGCTAACCATCATGGATTTGAATTGGTTGAACTGGAAAAACAGCTAATTGAGCATGGTTTTTCATCTGTACATAGTCAGACTCTTTACAGTGCTGAAGACCTGTTTCAAGGAAATCACTCAGAACTCTTTTTAACAGTAGCCCAAAAATCACTCGCCTAGTCAGGGAGTGATTTTTTAGGTACGACGGGCATGTCGTATATCTGAGGTGTAAGTCCTCGTTGGGCACCTGCTACCGATGAACCAAATAGCGATTTTAAAGTCTGATTATCATGAGCTAGTAGAGGGAGGAAGGGATAGCGAAATCGTGGCTCTACGAACAGAAAGAGCATAGAAAGTTGTATAGAGTTTTGAAGTTTTATTTTTCTAGTTTTATACCAATAATATACATCTTTCGATATATATATCGGAAGAGCA
>NZ_NCVK01000033.1 GCF_002096845.1 Streptococcus mitis | reverse complement strand
ATACACCTGTACCCATGCCGAACACAGAAGTTAAGCCCTAGAACGCCGGAAGTAGTTGGGGGTTGCCCCCTGTGAGATATGGAAGTCGCTTAGCTTTATTCCGCCATAGCTCAGTTGGTAGTAGCGCATGACTGTTAATCATGATGTCGTAGGTTCGAGTCCTACTGGCGGAGTAGATAATTAAAGGGGGTTCAGCCTCTTTTTTGTTATGTAATTAATAATCTAGGCTCTTTTTCAACTGTAGTGGGTTGAAGAAAAGCTAAGCTCGAGAAAGGACGAAATGTGTCCTTTCTTTTTTGATATTCAGAGCGATAAAAATCCTTTTTTTGAAGTTTTCAAAGTTCCGAAATCCAAAGGCATTTCGCTTGATAAGTTTAATGAGATTATTAGTCGCTTCTAATTTAGCGTTGTAAGTTGTAATATGAAGTCTCCTCAAAGTAGGTAGGAGTTGCATTTTGAACCACTTTACAAATAGGAACTATAAACTCTCCCTCTACTTTTCTTGAAACAATTGAAGTCCGCTCAAAACGCCGTCCGATAATATTTTCATAGACTTTCTCCTCTCTAGGAGTCCGTGCATCATAAGGACGATAGAGGTAGGGGTCGATTCCCGTTTCGTCAATATAGTAGATTGGAACTAGAATAGTATGTTACAACTGCTAAAAATATTTCTAGAAATTAATTTGACTTTCCTAATCGATTTGTTCATCTCTTATTTCAATTTACTAGATATGCATAGCTTTATTATAACATGCGCATTTTAAACTAAGCGACTATACAAAATTAAGCATACCATCAGCTATTATAGATAATGCAAGATTACATAGATTTGAATATCTGATAATATGCGTTTTTCTTATTTTAAGATTTTTTCCTCAGTCTCTTTTAGTATTTAACGCAGTCAATAAGGTTTTTATCAAAGTCTAATTTAGATAGTAAATTTATTTCTATTCTGTCAACTTTTCCTATTTTTTCTCTTGTTGAGGCTGGTATTTTAACAATTCAGGAGTTATTAATGATTAATTAAAATTTTTTGTTAGAATAAGATCATAAAAAGTAAAGGAGTGTATGCTTATGCTACAAAATATTTATGATCAGATGACTGATTTCTATGACAGTATCGAAGAAGAGTATGCTACTTTCTTTGATAATAGTTGGGAATGGGAAGATTTTCATTTTAAATTTTTGATTTATTATTTAGTTCGATATGGCATTGGGTGTCGTAGGGATTTTATTGTTTATCATTATCGTGTTGCTTATCGTTTGTATCTTGAAAAGATGATAATGAATCGGGGTTTTATTTCTTGTTGAGATAGTCTGAGTTAATTTCCGAACAAACTTACTTTTTTATGGCAATATAACAATAAATAGCTGGTAATTTTTCTAAAACATTTTTTAATAGTTGGAAATAGCAAATCTTTCTATTGTTTCTTCTTGATAAAAAGGCAATTTTTTCTTATAATAAATTGTAAGATATAATTGCAGGTGAGAGTCCTGCCATGTATGTGAGAAAGGAAGAGCCTGAGGGCTCAGACAAGATTATGACTTCAGTTGTTGTTGTAGGTACCCAGTGGGGTGATGAAGGTAAAGGGAAGATTACAGATTTCCTTTCAGCGAATGCAGAAGTGATTGCACGTTACCAAGGTGGTGATAATGCAGGTCACACGATTGTGATTGATGGTAAGAAGTTTAAATTGCACTTGATTCCATCTGGAATTTTCTTCCCTGAAAAAATCTCTGTCATTGGGAATGGAATGGTTGTAAATCCTAAATCTCTTGTGAAAGAGTTGAGCTATCTTCATGAGGAAGGTGTGACAACTGATAACTTACGTATTTCTGATCGTGCGCATGTTATTTTGCCTTATCATATCGAGTTAGATCGTTTGCAAGAAGAAGCTAAGGGCGACAATAAGATTGGTACTACAATTAAGGGAATTGGTCCAGCTTATATGGACAAGGCTGCTCGTGTTGGGATTCGTATTGCCGATCTTTTGGATAAAGATATTTTCCGTGAGCGTTTAGAACGTAACCTTGCTGAAAAGAATCGTCTTTTTGAAAAATTGTATGACAGTAAAGCGATTGCTTTCGATGATATTTTTGAAGAATATTACGAATATGGTCAACAAATTAAGAAGTATGTGACAGATACATCTGTCATTTTGAATGATGCGCTTGATAACGGTAAGCGTGTGCTTTTTGAAGGTGCACAAGGTGTTATGCTAGATATCGACCAAGGTACTTATCCATTTGTTACGTCATCAAATCCTGTGGCTGGTGGTGTTACGATTGGTTCTGGTGTTGGTCCAAGTAAGATTGACAAGGTTGTTGGTGTATGTAAAGCTTATACGAGTCGTGTAGGAGACGGTCCTTTCCCAACTGAGTTGTTTGATGAAGTGGGAGAACGTATCCGTGAAGTCGGTCATGAATATGGTACAACAACTGGTCGTCCACGTCGTGTGGGTTGGTTTGACTCAGTTGTGATGCGTCATAGTCGTCGTGTTTCTGGTATTACTAACCTTTCATTGAACTCTATCGATGTTTTGAGCGGTTTGGATACTGTGAAAATCTGTGTGGCCTATGATCTTGATGGTCAACGTATTGACTACTATCCAGCTAGTCTTGAGCAATTGAAACGTTGCAAGCCTATCTATGAAGAGTTGCCAGGTTGGTCAGAAGATATCACTGGAGTTCGTAATTTGGAAGATCTTCCTGAGAATGCGCGTAACTATGTTCGTCGTGTGAGCGAATTGGTTGGCGTTCGTATTTCTACTTTCTCAGTAGGTCCTGGTCGTGAACAAACAAATATTTTAGAAAGTGTTTGGTCGTAAGAGATTTTTAAGATTTGTTTAAGATAGGTCGGGTATACTATAGACAGTTACAAGAAGACCTCCTAACTTGTTGTAACAAATATCCTAAACTTTTCTTTTTCATAATAATCTCCCTATAGAGTCACCGCATTCGGTGGCTTTTTTTGTCTTGGGATTCATGATATAATAATAAAACTGACAAGTAGAAAAAGGGAAAAGAGATGAATTATACGCTTGAAGAAAAAGAAGTCTTTATGAGGGAGGCTTTGAGAGAGGCTGAGATTGCTCTGGAACACGATGAAATTCCAATTGGTTGTGTGATTGTCAAGGACGGAGAAATCATTGGTCGTGGGCATAATGCGCGTGAGGAGTTGCAGCGAGCGGTTATGCATGCGGAGATTATGGCCATAGAGAATGCGAACTTGACTGAGGAGAGCTGGCGCTTGCTGGATTGCACGCTTTTTGTGACCATTGAGCCGTGTGTCATGTGTAGTGGGGCGATTGGACTCGCCCGTATTCCAAACGTGGTCTATGGGGCTAAAAACCAGAAATTTGGCGCTGCTGGGAGTTTGTACGATATCTTGACAGATGAGCGTCTCAATCATCGTGTGGAGGTTGAAACGGGAATTTTGGAAGATGAATGCGCAGCTATTATGCAGGACTTTTTTAGAAATAGACGGAAAAAATAATTTTGCTTTTAAAATGAATAGGAATGTGATATAATAAATAGTGGAGCAACAGTTCTGCGTGAAGCGGGTCAGGGGAGGAATCCAGCAGCCCTAAGCGATTTGAATTGTGTGCTCTTTTTTTCGTGCTTTTTCCGAATAAATAAGATAGAATAATCTAGAATAAATGATAATAGAAAAGAGAAGATGATGAAAATTCGTGGTTTTGAATTGGTTTCTAGTTTTACAGATGAAAATTTATTGCCCAAGCGTGAGACAGCGCATGCGGCTGGTTACGACTTAAAGGTTGCTGTGCGTACAGTTATTGCGCCAGGAGAGATTGTATTGGTTCCGACAGGGGTTAAGGCTTATATGCAGCCAACTGAGGTTCTCTATCTCTATGATCGTTCTTCAAATCCTCGTAAGAAGGGCTTGGTTTTAATTAACTCAGTTGGGGTCATTGATGGGGATTATTATGGAAATCCTGGAAATGAAGGGCATATTTTTGCTCAGATGAAGAATATCACAGACCAAGAGGTTGTTCTTGAAGTTGGAGAACGTGTTGTCCAGGCTGTCTTTGCTCCTTTCTTAATTGCAGATGGAGATGCGGCAGACGGCGTGCGGACTGGTGGATTTGGATCGACAGGGCACTAGAATGAAGATTATCTTTGTGCGTCACGGGGAGCCAGATTATAGTATGCTTGATAAACTTGAAAATCCGCAACTCTATAGTGGTTTTGGTCGTGATTTAGCACCATTGACAGGAAAAGGCCGCAGTCTGGCAAAAGAAGTTGCTAAAACTGCATGTTTTGGAAAGGCAGAGATTATTATTTCATCGTCTGTGACGAGGGCTTTAGAAACAGCCCATTATATAGCAGTTGAAACAGGATTGGACTTATTTGTGGAGCCGTTTTTTCATGAGTGGCGTCCAGACTTAGATGGCACTAACTCTGATTTAACTAGTGTATTGGTAGCTCATGAATATTATCTAAAACATCAAGGAGGTTTATCTGAAGATTCTCCTTATCGCTATGAAACTGATCTAGAGATGCGTCATCGTTTTTTAAGAGCTTTGGAAAAATATAAAAATTATAAAACTATTATCATTGTAACTCACGGAATGCTCATGCGCCAGTTTGTGCCAAATGAGAAGATTGATTTTTGCCAAGTGATTGAGTGTGAGGTAGAGATATAGAAAGAGGTTTATCATCGCAAAGAAAAAAGCGACATTTGTATGTCAAAATTGTGGGTATAATTCCCCTAAATATCTGGGGCGTTGTCCCAACTGTAGGTCTTGGTCTTCTTTTGTAGAAGAGATTGAGGTTGCCGAGGTAAAGAATGCGCGTGTGTCCTTGACAGGTGAGAAAAGACAGAAAGAAGAAATTTGCGACCGGCTTGCTGCTTGTCTCTTCTCGTATCTTTGAGAAGCGTCGGGCTTCTTGCTTTACTAATCCAGATTTAAAAGATTTTTTAGAGGAAAACGGTGCTAAAAGCATAGAGTTTATAGGGGTAGATGGCAATGGCTGTGTTAAGGCTTCCGTTTTGGCAGCTACCAAGGAGAATTATCAGGTTTCTGTCGATTTGTCTGCTGTCGAAGTTGCCAACCAGAAGAAATTCTCTAAAACACTGAAGCAGTGGCAAGATTGCGGAATCAAGATTGGATAGTTTTATGGGGATCTTAATATGAAAATTATTTTTATCCGTCACGGGGAGCCAAATTACCGTGAGTTAGAGGAGCGTTCCTATACTGGATTCGGGATAGATTTGGCACCCTTATCTGAGAAAGGAAGACAACAAGCTCAGGAACTTTGCAAAAATCCTTTGTTTGGCTCAGCTGATATCCTGGTGTCTTCTGCAGTGACGCGAGCTTTAGAAACGGCTTTTTATGTATCCTGTGCTACTGGCCTTCCTTTGAGGGTAGAGCCATTATTGCATGAATGGCAGGTCTATGAAAGTGGCACAGATAATTTTGAAAAAGCTCGTACTATGTTTCTAGAAAATAAGGGGGAGTTACTTCCTAATAGTCCTATTCAATATGAGACAGTTACGGAAATGAAGTCTCGTTTTCTAGAATGTATGTCTAAGTATCGAGAACATCAGACTGTGGTAGTTGTTGCTCATCGAATGCTCATGCGCCAGTTTGTACCAAATGAGAAGATTGATTTTTGCCAAGTGATTGAGTGTGAATTAGAGATATAGAAAGAGGTTTATCATCGCAAAGAAAAAAGCGACATTTGTATGTCAAAATTGTGGGTATAATTCCCCTAAATATCTGGGACGTTGTCCTAACTGTGGGTCTTGGTCTTCTTTTGTAGAAGAGATTGAGGTTACCGAGGTCAAGAATGCGCGTGTGTCCTTGACAGGTGAGAAAACCAAGCCCATGAAACTGGCTGAGGTGACTTCCATCAATGTCAATCGAACTAAGACGGACATGGAGGAATTCAACCGTGTTCTTGGAGGCGGAGTGGTACCAGGGAGTCTCGTCCTGATCGGTGGGGATCCTGGGATTGGGAAATCAACCCTTCTCTTACAAGTCTCAACCCAGTTGTCCCAAGTAGGGATTGTTCTCTATGTCAGTGGGGAAGAGTCTGCCCAGCAGATTAAACTGCGAGCAGAGCGCTTGGGAGATATCGATAGCGAGTTTTATCTTTATGCAGAGACCAATATGCAGAGTGTTCGCGCAGAGGTAGAGCGCATCCAACCAGATTTCCTCATTATTGATTCAATTCAAACCATCATGTCTCCTGAGATTTCAGGGGTGCAGGGATCTGTTTCTCAGGTGCGTGAGGTGACTGCTGAGCTCATGCAGCTGGCTAAGACCAATAACATTGCCATCTTTATCGTAGGGCATGTGACCAAGGAAGGAACCTTAGCTGGGCCTCGTATGTTGGAGCATATGGTGGATACAGTGCTTTATTTTGAAGGGGAGCGCCACCATACCTTTCGTATTTTGAGAGCGGTCAAAAACCGTTTTGGTTCAACAAATGAGATTGGAATTTTTGAGATGCAGTCGGGTGGATTGGTTGAGGTCTTCAATCCGAGTCAAGTTTTCCTAGAGGAGCGTTTGGATGGGGCTACTGGCTCGTCAATCGTTGTGACCATGGAAGGAACGCGTCCGATTTTGGCGGAGGTTCAGGCTTTGGTGACACCGACCATGTTTGGAAAAGCCAAGCGTACGACGACAGGACTTGATTTTAATCGTGCGAGTCTGATCATGGCTGTTTTAGAAAAGCGTGCAGGTCTTCTCTTGCAAAATCAGGACGCCTATCTCAAATCTGCTGGGGGTGTCAAATTGGATGAACCTGCGATAGACTTGGCTGTTGCAGTGGCTATTGCTTCGAGCTACAAAGACAAGCCAACCAATCCTCAGGAATGTTTTGTAGGCGAACTGGGCTTGACAGGAGAAATTCGGCGCGTGAATCGTATCGAGCAACGTATCAATGAAGCTGCTAAACTTGGATTTACAAAAATCTATGTACCTAAGAATTCCTTGACAGGAATCACTCCGCCTAAGGAAATTCAGGTCATTGGAGTGACAACGATTCAGGAAGTTTTGAAAAAGGTATTTGCATAATCCGTGACAAATCTTCTTAAAAATGATAAGATAGGAGAAATATTTGACTATCAAATTTTCGAGGAGGGAATCGTGTCGTATTTTGAACAGTTTATGCAAGCCAATCAGGCTTATGTTGCCCTACATGGGCAGTTAAATCTGCCACTTAAACCCAAAACCAGAGTTGCCATTGTGACCTGTATGGACTCACGTTTGCACGTTGCGCAAGCTCTGGGCTTGGCACTTGGGGATGCTCATATCTTGCGGAATGCAGGTGGTCGAGTGACAGAAGACATGATTCGTTCGCTGGTTATTTCCCAGCAACAAATGGGGACAAGAGAGATTGTGGTATTGCACCATACAGACTGTGGTGCTCAGACTTTTGAAAATGGCCCTTTTCAGGAGTATTTAAAAGAGGAACTAGGTGTCGATGTGTCAGATCAGGACTTCTTGCCTTTCCAAGATATAGAGGAGAGTGTACGCGAGGATATGCAACTCCTTATCGAGTCTCCCCTAATACCAGATGATGTCATTATCTCTGGTGCTATTTACGATGTGGATACAGGAAGTATGACAGTCGTAGAATTATAAATACTTCATTTAGAAAGAAAGTGTATGAAGAAAAACAGCATTTTATTTATTTTTATTTTATTGCTCTGTATTGGTTTACAGTATGAAACCATCTACTATACGGATGGTTCGATGTCAGCTGCGGAATATAGACTAATGGGAGTTTCTATCTTTCTAGCTCTCTTTTACATGATTCCGTCTCTTTATTTCCTTTTCCGTATTGGGAAAAAATGGGAATTACCAAAGAACTCCTTGATCTTGTCTTTATTGGGAGGAATGTTCCTTTCAGGGTGGTTGTCTAGCTTTGCTAATACCTATATCCATGATTTGCTGGGCGTTCTTTTCCCAGATAGTACATTTTTAAATGCCTTTGAAAGTGCTATTGTGGCTCCTTTGGTAGAAGAACCCTTGAAATTGTTGCCACTTGTCTTTGTTTTGGCTTTGATTCCTGTCCGAAAATTAAAATCTTTGTTTTTACTAGGCATTGCTTCTGGTTTGGGATTCCAAATGATTGAGGATATTGGCTATATTCGTACGGATTTGCCAGAGGGCTTTGACTTTACTATTTCGCGAATTTTAGAGCGTATCATCTCAGGAATTGCCTCTCACTGGACTTTTTCAGGTCTGGCTGTAGTGGGTGTTTACTTGCTTTACAGAGCCTATAAAGGACAGAAGGTTGGCAAGAAACAGGGGCTTATTTTCCTAGGTTTAGCCTTAGGAACTCACTTCTTGTTTAACTCTCCTTTTGTAGAATTAGAGACAGAGTTGCCACTAGCGATTCCAGTGGTTACAGCTATTACACTCTATGGTTTTTATCAGGCTTATCGCTTTGTTGAGAAGCACAATTAGTTGATGAACTAAAATATTTTTCAAAAGAATGATGCAAGGGTACAAATATGGTGCCCTTCTTTTATTTTTGATTGAAAAATAGTGTAAAAAGCGCTACAATGGTAGATGGAAAATCTTGTGAAAAGCACAAGCGATACATATATACCGGAGGAAATCATGTCTTTTTCTGATTTAAAGCTGTTTGCCCTTTCTTCTAATAAAGAATTGGCAGAACGTGTGGCGCAGGAGATTGGGATAGAGTTGGGGAAATCAAGTGTTCGCCAATTTTCAGATGGAGAGATTCAGGTCAACATCGAAGAATCAATCCGTGGGAAACACGTCTTTATCCTACAATCAACTAGCTCGCCTGTAAATGACAATCTGCTTGAAATTTTGATTATGGTAGATGCTTTGAAGCGTGCGAGTGCAGAATCTGTCAATGTTGTCATGCCTTACTATGGGTATGCACGTCAGGATAGAAAGGCGAGAGCGCGTGAGCCAATCACTTCAAAACTTGTTGCAAATATGCTTGAAGTAGCTGGAGTGGATCGTTTATTGACCATCGACTTGCATGCTGCGCAGATTCAAGGATTCTTTGATATTCCTGTGGATCATTTGATGGGAGCTCCTCTGATTGCAGATTATTTTGAGCGTCGTGGCATGGTTGGTTCTGACTATGTGGTTGTCAGCCCAGACCATGGAGGGGTGACTCGTGCTCGTAAGTTGGCAGAATTTTTGAAAACATCTATCGCTATCATTGACAAACGTCGTAGTGTTGATAAGATGAATACCAGTGAAGTCATGAACATCATCGGTAAGGTAGAAGGCAAGACTTGTATCTTGATTGATGATATGATTGATACTGCTGGAACGATTTGTCATGCGGCAGATGCCCTTGCAGAAGCTGGTGCTGTTGAAGTATATGCAAGCTGTACGCACCCAGTTCTTTCTGGTCCTGCTATGGACAATATCCAAAAATCAGCTATTAAGAAATTGGTTGTTTTGGATACCATCTATCTGCCAGAAGAGCGTTTGATTGATAAGATTGAGCAGATTTCAATCGCTCATCTCTTGGGGGATGCTATCGTACGTATCCATGAAAAACGCCCACTTTCTCCACTTTTCAGTATTGAGAAAAAGATTTAATGACCAAGCCTGAGATGATTCTCAGGTTTTTTCATCTCTTTTCCGAATAAATAGATAGTAGCAGTGAATCTAGCAAACCTAGATTTAAAACTGTGGTATAATAAAAGGAGGAAAAGGATGATTCTAAGACATCCGGGCATCAGCCCAACCAATGATTTGGTAGCTAAGAAAATCTTTAGCAATTCAGAAATCACTTGTCAATTTATTCGCGATATGTTGGACTTACCAGCCAAAAATGTGACGATTTTGGAGGGAAGTAACATTCATGTCTTGCCATCCCTGCCCTATTCGGCGCAAGATTTCTATACCAGTATAGATGTTTTGGCAGAGTTGGACAATGGCACTCAGGTAATTATTGAAATTCAAGTTCATCATCAGAATTTTTTCATCAATCGCCTGTGGACTTACCTGTGCAGTCAGGTCAATCAAAATCTAGAAAAAATTCGTCAACGAGAAGGTGATACACACCAGAGTTACAAACATATTGCACCCGTTTATGCCATCGCTATTGTGGACAGCAATTACTTCTCAGATGATTTGGCCTTCCACAGTTTTAGTATGCGAGAGGACACGACAGGTGAAGTCTTAACCATCACCAATAATGGACAAGAACACCATCTAGTCAAGATGGCTTTCTTGGAACTAAAAAAATACAGAGAAACCAGTAAAGATAAGGTTCGCAAGCCGTGGTTGGAGTTTTTCGGCAACAAGCCCTTTACCCAACAACCTGAGCGAGCCATCAGCCAGGCAGATAAACTGCTGGACTACAAGAGCTGGTCCGAGGAGGACAGGAAAATGTTTAGTCAACTACGTATGCGTGAAGAACAGGCATTATTGGCTCATGATTATGCCTTGGAACAAGCTGAAGAAAAAGGATTAGAACGTGGTCGTGCAGAAGGTATCGAACAAGGTCTTGAACAAGGTTTAGAGCGTGGTCGTGCAGAGGGCATTGAACAGGGACTGGAGCGTGGGAAAGTTGAAGGAAGAGAAGAAGGGAAACTTTTTGCATTTCTGGATATGGTACGCCAACATGTTTTAACTTCCGAATATGCAAGTGATCAATTGGGCATGACTGTCGCTGAGTTTGAGGCGCTGTTAGAAAGGCATAAGTAAGAAATCTGTGGACAAACGTTATGTAATATGAAAATAACTAAAAAGGATAGCTAAATTTCTTGATGTAAAAGAGATTGGCTATCTTTTTTTGTTAGGACAGTTTGAACTTTTCCCTCTCTTTTCCGAATAAATAGATAGTAGCAGTGAATCTAGTAAACCTAGATTTAAAAATGTGCTATAATGAAAGGAGGAAAAGGATGATTTTAAGACATCCGGGCATTAGCCCGACTAATGACTTGGTTGCTAAGAAAATCTTTAGCAATCCAGAAATCACTTGTCAATTTATTCGCGATATGTTGGATTTACCAGCCAAAAATGTAACCATTTTGGAGGGGAGCAATATTCATGTCTTGCCATCCCTGCCTTACTCGGCTCAGGATTTTTACACTAATATAGACGTCTTGGCGGAGTTGGACAACGGTACTCAAGTAATTATTGAGATTCAAGTGCATCATCAGAATTTTTTCATCAATCGCTTGTGGGCTTATCTATGTAGTCAGGTCAATCAAAATCTTGAAAAAATTCGTCAGCGTGAAGGTGATACTCACCAGAGCTACAAACACATTGCCCCAGTATACGCTATTGCTATTGTCGATAGTAATTACTTCTCAGATGACTTGGCTTTCCACAGTTTCAGCATGCGAGAGGACACGACGGGTGAAGTCTTAACCATCACAAGTAACGGTCAAGAAAACCATTTGGTTAAGATGGCGTTCTTAGAACTAAAAAAATACAGAGAAACCAGCAAAGATGAGGTTCGCAAACCATGGTTGGAGTTTTTTGGGAATAAGCCCTTTACCCAAGAACCCGAGCGAGCCATCAGTCAAGCAGACCAACTGCTGGACTATAAAAGCTGGTCCGAGGAGGACAGGAAAATGTTTAGTCAACTACGTATGCGCGAAGAACAAGCCTTGTTAGCACAGGACTATGCCTTGGAACAAGCTGAAGAAAAAGGATTGGAGCGTGGTAAAGTTGAAGGAAGAGTTTTTGCTTTTCTAGATATGGTTCGCCAAGGTCTTTTGCCTTCTGAGGTTGCGAGTGAGCAGCTGGGCATGACTGTCGCTGAGTTTGAGGCGTTGTTGTAAGACTAGCACTAATGGACAAGAAAACCATTTGGTTAAGATGGATTTCTTAGAACTAAAAAAATACAGAGAAACCAGCAAAGATGAGGTTCGCAAGCCGTGGTTGGAGTTTTTCGGCAACAAGCCCTTTACCCAAGAACCCGAGCGAGCCATCAGCCAAGCAGACCAATTGCTAGACTATAAGAGCTGGTCCGAGGAGGACAGGAAAATGTTTAGTCAACTACGTATGCGCGAAGAACAAGCCTTGTTAGCACAGGACTATGCCTTGGAACAAGCTGAGGAAAAGGGCTTAGAACGTGGTCGCGTAGAGGGCATTGAACAGGGACTAGAACGAGAACGAGCTGAGGGTATCGAAGAGGGATTAAAAGTAGGTTTAGTAAATCTCGTTCGCCAACATCTCCTGAGTTCAGAGGTTGCTAGTGAGCAATTAGGTATGTCAGTAGCTGAGTTTGAGGCTTTATTATGAGTTCAATCTTTATATAGTAGAAAGTTTATGAAATGGCAAGTGTTATCCAAATACTTGCCGTTTTTACTTGACTTTTACAAGGGTTTGTAAGATAATACCAAGGAAGTAAGTTCTGTCTAACTATCTATATAGTTTAGATATAAAAGATATCATCTGAGGGATGAGTAGTTGCGAAATATCAACTTGGAGGCTAGAGTATTTCAGGGGGAATTTTTTCGCGAGTTAGTTTTCTTCTCCTTTTTTCGAAGAAATAGGGAAAAAGTTTAAAAAGTCGAAAAAAACTCTTGACAAATCCTGCAAATATTTATATACTGTATGGTAGTAAGATAGTCTTACGAAAAATAATATAATGAAAAACAAAGGAGATAAAACGATGAAAAAAGTTTTATTGACAAGTGCTGTTGTTTTGACAGCGTTCGGTGCCTATAATACGGTAAATGCACAAGATGTTACTGTTCCATCAGTTACAGCTAATACAAGTACTTATGTACAAACTCTTAAACAAAAAATTGAACTAGTTCGTTCTGGTTATTCATACTATAAAGCTGACGGGACAAGCGCTACGGAAGCAGCAGATACAGCAAAAGCTGATGCATTAACTGCAAAAGTTAATGCTGTACAAAGTGCTATCAATGAGTTGACGAAACTTCAGAATGAATACAAGACAGTTTATGCACGTTATCATGAAGCTTTGACGGATCGTCAAACTCGTGAGGCAAAACAAGAAGAATTAGCTGCAGCAGTTAAAACAGCTGCTGATAAACTTAACAAATTGTTGATTGATCAAGCAGCTTTTAACAATGTGAATGCTCAACTTAGAACTGAGTTTGCTACTTTGAGTGGTGATGCTACAGTCGCAGGAAGTCTTGCTGCAGCAGAACAAAACTTGGCTTCTAAAGAATCTGCTTTAGAAGCAGCTAAACAAGACTTGGCTGACTATAAAGCTCAAAATGTAACAAAATTAGCTAATGATTACGATACACAAGTTGCTACAAAAACAACAGCTGTAGATGTAGCACAAAGAGAATACAACGATGCAAAAGCTACAGTAGCTACTCGTTCAGCACGTTTAGATCAATTAGAAACTGATCTTTCTAATGCAATGGATGTTGACTATGCAACAGGTTATGCAATTCGTCAAGGTTCTAAAGAACTACGTGCTGCTCGTAAAGCACAAGCAGATAACGATGGTAAATTGGCTGCTGCTAAGAAATTGGTAGATGGTGATCCTGCAACAGGTCGTGTAGGTCTCAGAGCTGAATTGGATGCTCTTACAGGAACAGGTGCAGGAAGTATCGCTGCAGCTAAATCAACTTTAAACGCTGCAATTGGTGCAGCTAATGCTGAATTTGGTTCTATTGCTCCAGAAAAAGCAAAAGCTCTTGGATTGACATTTGAGTTGGATAAAATTAAAGCAGCTGTTGAAGAAGTTGTTGCACAAAACCCTGTAAAACCAGCAGAAAAACCAGCAGAAAAACCAGCAGCTCAAGCGGCATGGGTTCAATCAGGTGCTCGCTGGTGGTACAAACACGCTGATGGTTCTTACACAACTAACGGTTGGGAAAAAATCAACGGTACTTGGTACTACTTCGACCAAGCTGGTTGGATGGCAACTGGTTGGGTTAAAGACAATGGTACTTGGTACTACCTAAACGACAACGGTTCAATGGCAACTGGTTGGGTTAAAGATAACGGTACTTGGTACTACTTGAAATCATCAGGTGCAATGGCAACTGGTTGGTATCAAGTTGGTGGTAAATGGTACTACTCATACGCATCAGGAGCTCTTGCAGTTAACACTACTGTAGATGGTTACACTGTAAACGGCAACGGTGAATGGGTATAATCCTAATAACTAGAATATAAAACAGGAGAGGAATCTCCTGTTTTTTTGTCTTTTTGTCAGCTATAGTGGGTTGAAGAAAAGCTAAGCTCGAGAAAGGATAAATTTCGTCCTTTCTTTTTTGATATTCAGAGCGATAAAAACCCGTTTTTTTGAAGTTTTCAAAGTTCCGAAAACCAAAGGCATTTCGTTTGATAAGTTTGATGAGATTATTGGTCGCTTCTAATTTGGCGTTAGAATAGGATAATTGAAGAGCGTTGACAATTTTCTCTTTATCTTTGAGGAAGGTTTTAAAGACAGTCTGAAAAAGAGGATGAACCTCCTTTAGATTGTCTTCAATGAGTCCGAAAAATTTCTCCGGTTCCTTATTCTGAAAGTGAAAAAGCAAGAGTTGATAGAGATGATAGTGGTGTTTCAAGTCTTCTGAATAGCTCAAAAGCTTGTCTAGAATCTCTTTATTCGTTAAGTGCATACGAAAAGTAGGGCGCTAAAAACGTTTATCGCTGAGTTTACGACTATCCTGTTGAATGAGCTTCCAGTAACGTTTAATAGCCTTGTATTCATGGGATTTTCGATGAAACTGATTCATGATTTGGACACGGATACGACTCATAGCAAGGCTAAGATGTTGTATAGTGGACTGAATCTGGAGCAGGACGACACTACCTCTAAAACATTCTTATAAATTGATTTAAATTCCAAATTTTTGTCGCTACATTCCTATTTCATTTTACTATACAATGTGAAAAGCCAGCGTCTTTGGGAGCTGGCTGGTAATTTGAGCTTATAGCACTAGTACAAACCATCCGTTAGACGGCTGGTTGTGATTTAGAAGCTAGTTTTTGTCTGGCCTCTTTTATACAACTTTTTACCAATTATTTTTTAATCTAAATTATTAAAGTTGTCTAATTCTATACGTAATTTTGATTCAATATTTTCTAAATTTTTCAAAATATCACTATTATTTTCTTTAATCGTACTTGTAAGTTCTGAAACAAGATACAGTTCATCCTCTATTTTTCTTTTAAGGATTTTAGTTTGATTTTTCGTTTTCATATCTAATTCTTTTTTTATTAGAGAAATTGAAATACTCATAAATACTGAAAGAATAATTAAACAAATCAATGTTAACATGATAAGCTTTATCCAAAAAGGCCAATTCTTAACCCAATTAATGATACACTCAATCCAAACATAATCATTAAGTGGAGTAAAAAAATTTAAATTACTTTGTTCTAGTATAATTACAGCAGTATATTCCGAAATATATATGATATTAAATAGTGATTTTGTAACCGCTCCTATTTTAGTTAGTTCCTTCTTTTTCTCATTTTCAGTTTCAACCTCTATAAATTTAAAAATATTATCAATTACATAGTTTATACCAACCCCTACCCCAATTGTATAAAATGTTTTAATTGAGTCTGATAAATTTGTAACACTTCCCGTACTAATAAGCATTGTAGGAAAAATAATAAAAAATATAGCCAAAAAATAAATAAATAATCCAAATGGTTCATTTTTATAAGCATTTCTTAAAGTTTTTATTCCTATAATCGTACAAAATATAAAGTACACCAAAAAATATAAACTATAAAATAAAGTAAAGTAAAATTTTTCTGAATTATATATTGTAAGAATAAGAAGAATGAAGAAAATCAGAGTTGCAACTAAAAGAATTTTCTCATGTGAAAAAATTCTTTTATATTTTTTATTTTTCATAACATAAACCTTTCATTAATGAATGTTTAATTTAAATCGTATATAGAAATTAATTAAATGTCCATATACGATTTAAACTGCATTTCAAATTAAGACACTTCTACTTTAATCCATTACCTATTATATTTAATTTACTACTAAAAAAAGTATTGCTTTTTAGTATATAATCTTCATAACTATAGTATATATAATGTAGCACTTTATTGTTCTCGAATAAGTTTATTATCTTCTCTCAGTATTTTATTAATGTCCATAGTTTTTCCGGAACCATTTTTACCAACAATAACTGATAGGTCTTTTATATTATTAGTGTATGGACTATATTTTTAGTTCCAAGAACGCCATCTTGACTAGCTGGTTTTCCTGTCCATTGTTAGTGATAGTCTTAATCTTTCAATAGTTCTTCAAACTCAGCGACGGTCATACCTAACTGCTGGCTAGCAACCTCGGAAGTCAAAAGACCTTGACGAACGAGATTTACTAGACCTACTTTTAATCCCTCTTCGATACCCTCCGGCCTAGCAGTTTCCAAGGCATAGTCCTGCGCTAACAAGGCTTGTTCTTCACGCATACGTAGTTGACTAAACATCTTTCTGTCCTCCTCGGCCCAGCTCTTGTAGTCTAGCAGTTGGTCTGCCTGGCTAATAGCTCGCTCGGGTTGTTGAGTAAAAGGTTTGTTACCGAAAAACTCCAACCATGGCTTGCGAACCCCGTCTTTGCTGGTTTCTCTATATTTTTTTAGTTCTTATTTGAGATGCTCTTTCAATAGTTCTTCAAACTTAGCTACGGTCATACCCAATTGTTCACTCGCAAATTCGGAAGTTAAAACATGTTGACGAACCATGTCTAAGAAGGCAAAAAGTTTTCCACGTTCTAAACCCTGTTCAAGACCCTCAGATCGTCCTCGTTCAAGTCCTCGTTCAAGTCCTTGTTCAATCCCTTCAGCACGACCGCGTTCAAGACCACGCTCTAAACCTTTCTCCTCAGCTTGCTCCAAGGCATAGTCCTGTGCTAACAAGGCTTGTTCTTCACGCATACGTAGTTGACTAAACATCTTTCTGTCCTCCTCGGCCCAGCTCTTGTAGTCTAGCAGTTGGTCTGCCTGGCTGATAGCTCGCTCGGGTTGTTGAGTAAAGGGCTTATTACCGAAAAACTCCAACCACGGCTTGCGAACCTCGTCTTTGCTGGTTTCTCTGTATTTTTTTAGTTCTAAGAATGCCATCTTAACCAAATGGTTTTCTTGTCCGTTATTGGTGATGGTTAAAACTTCACCTGTCGTGTCCTCTCGCATACTAAAGCTATGAAAAGCTAGGTCATCTGAGAAATAATTACTATCCACAATTGCGATAGCGTAAACAGGTGCGATGTGTTTGTAACTCTGATGAGTATTGCCCTCTTGCTGGCGAATTTTTTCTAGGTTTTGATTGACCTGACTACATAGATAAGCCCACAAACGATTAATGAAAAAATTCTGATGATGTACCTGAATTTCAATGATTACTTGAGTGCCATTGTCCAACTCCGCCAAGACATCTATACTAGTGTAAAAATCCTGGGCCGAGTACAGCATGGAAGGCAAGACGTGAATATTACTTCCCTCCAAAATGGTCACGTTTTTTGCAGGTAAATCCAACATATCGCGGATAAATTGACAAGTGATTTCTGGATTTCTAAAAATCTTCTTAGCTACCAAGTCATTGGTCGGGCTGATGCCCGGATGACGTACAGTCATATTTCTTCTCCTTTCATTATAGCACATTTTTAAATCTAGGTTTACTAGATTCTCTGGCTCTATCTATTTATTCGGAAAAAGTATGAAAAATGCTTGGTCTGGCTCTTCCCAATGGTATTTTTTGGTGCTTTCCTTTATAATGGGTGTATGGATAAGAAAAAATTATTATTGATTGATGGGTCTTCTGTTGCTTTTCGGGCGTTTTTTGCCCTCTATCAGCAGTTGGATCGTTTTAAGAATGCGGCTGGTTTGCATACCAATGCGATTTATGGATTTCAGTTGATGTTGAGCCATTTGTTGGAGCGGGTTGAGCCAAGTCATATTTTGGTGGCTTTTGATGCGGGTAAGACGACCTTCCGTACAGAGATGTATGCGGACTATAAGGGTGGTCGGGCTAAGACTCCTGATGAGTTTCGTGAGCAATTTCCTTTCATTCGTGAGTTGCTAGATCATATGGGGATTAGTCATTATGAGTTGGCTCAGTATGAGGCGGATGATATCATTGGGACACTGGATAAACTAGCAGAGCAAGATGGTTTTGATGTTACCATTGTCAGTGGGGACAAGGACTTGATTCAGCTGACGGATGAGCATACGGTGGTTGAGATTTCCAAGAAAGGTGTGGCTGAGTTTGAGGCCTTTACACCAGATTACCTCATGGAAAAGCTGGGCATTACACCGACGCAGTTTATCGATCTTAAGGCGCTCATGGGTGATAAGTCGGATAATATCCCTGGGGTGACCAAGATTGGTGAAAAGACGGGTATCAAGCTTTTGCTGGAGCATGGTTCGCTTGAGGGGATTTATGAGAATATTGATGGGATGAAGGCTTCTAAGATGAAGGAGAATCTCATCAATGATAAGGAACAGGCTTTTTTGTCTAAAACACTGGCGACCATTGATACCAAGGCACCGATTGCGATTGGTTTGGAGGATTTGGTCTATAGTGGTCCAGATGTGGAAAATCTTGGGAAATTCTACGATGAGATGGGTTTCAAACAGCTCAAGCAGGCTTTAAATGTGTCGTCAGCTGATGTGGCTGAGAGCTTGGATTTTACTATTGTTGACCAAATCAGTCAAGATATGCTGAGTGAAGAATCTATCTTCCATTTTGAGCTTTTTGGTGAGAATTACCATACGGATGATTTGGTTGGTTTTGCTTGGTCTTGTGGAGATAAGCTTTATGCTACAGACAAGCTTGAACTTTTGCAAGAGCCGATTTTCAAGGCCTTTTTAGAAAAAACACCTCTGAGAGTTTATGACTTTAAGAAGGCTAAAGTTCTCTTGCATCGTTTGGGTGTGGATTTGCAGGCGCCTGCTTTTGACAGCCGTTTGGCTAAATACCTCCTTTCGACTGTGGAGGACAATGAAATTGCGACTATTGCTAGTCTTTATGGTCAGACTTATTTGGTTGATGATGAGACTTTCTATGGTAAGGGAGTCAAGAAGGCTATTCCTGAACGCGAGAAATTCTTGGAACACTTGGCTCGTAAACTTGCTGTTTTGGTCGAAACAGAGCCTGTTTTACTTGAAAAACTCAGTGAAAATGGTCAATTAGAGCTTCTTTATGATATGGAGCAACCTCTGGCTTTTGTCCTTGCCAAGATGGAAATTGCTGGGATTACGGTCAAGAAAGAGACCTTGCTTGAGATGCAGGCTGAAAATGAGCTTGTCATTGAAAAACTCACTCAAGAGATTTATGAACTGGCTGGTGAGGAGTTTAATATCAACTCGCCTAAGCAGTTGGGTGTGCTTCTTTTTGAAAAGTTGGGACTTCCTCTAGAGTACACTAAGAAAACCAAGACTGGATACTCGACAGCGGTGGATGTGTTGGAGCGCCTTGCTCCTATTGCTCCGATTGTTAAGAAAATTCTCGACTACCGTCAGATTGCTAAGATTCAATCGACTTATGTGATTGGCTTGCAGGACTGGATTTTGGCTGATGGCAAGATTCATACTCGCTATGTGCAGGATTTGACCCAGACTGGGCGTCTGTCTAGTGTGGATCCAAACTTGCAAAACATTCCTGTGCGTTTGGAGCAGGGCCGTCTCATTCGTAAGGCTTTTGTGCCAGAGTGGGAGGATAGTGTACTACTTAGTTCGGACTACTCACAGATTGAATTGCGCGTTTTGGCGCATATCTCTAAGGATGAGCACTTGATTAAGGCCTTCCAAGAGGGGGCAGATATCCATACTTCGACAGCCATGAGGGTCTTTGGCATTGAGCGTCCTGAGGATGTGACTGCAAACGACCGTCGCAATGCCAAGGCTGTCAACTTTGGAGTGGTTTACGGGATTTCAGACTTTGGCTTGTCTAATAATCTGGGCATTAGCCGTAAGGAAGCCAAAGCCTACATTGATACCTACTTTGAACGCTTCCCAGGCATTAAAAACTACATGGATGAAGTGGTGCGTGAGGCGCGTGATAAGGGCTATGTAGAGACCCTCTTCAAGCGTCGCCGTGAGTTGCCAGATATCAATTCGCGAAACTTTAATATTCGTGGTTTTGCGGAGCGGACAGCTATCAACTCACCTATTCAGGGTTCGGCAGCAGATATTCTCAAGATTGCCATGATTCAGCTAGATAAAGCCTTGGTTGCAGGTGATTATCAGACTAAGATGCTTCTGCAAGTGCACGATGAAATCGTCCTTGAAGTTCCTAAATCTGAATTGACAGAGATGAAAAAATTGGTCAAACAAACCATGGAAGAAGCCATTCAACTCAGTGTTCCCCTCATCGCAGATGAGAATGAAGGGGCAACCTGGTACGAGGCTAAATAAAAAGGGGGCTAGTCCTCCTTTTTTGTAGTAGAATTCTGCAAGCCTTTTCAAATTGTGCTATACTGATGAAAAAGGAGGATTTCTATGAGTCAAGAATTTATCAATCCAAGTGATGGCGTGATTCGTCAGTATCTAGCAACGAGTAAAACCCTTGCTGTAGTGGGTTTATCAGACCGTGAGGAAACAACCAGCAATCGAGTGACCAAGGAAATGCAGGCTCGAGGTTATAAAATCATTCCAGTCAATCCCAAGGCGGCAGGTGGCGAAATCTTGGGTGAAAAGGCTTATGCTAGTCTAGCAGAGATTCCTTTTCCTGTAGATATTGTCAATGTTTACCGTCGCAGTGAATTTTTGCCAGATGTGGCGCGTGATTTTCTCAAAGCTGATGCTAAGATTTTTTGGGCACAGCTAGGACTTGAAAGTCTAGAAGCGGAAGAAATCTTGCGTGCTGGTGGATGTGATGATATCGTGATGAATCGCTGCATCAAGAGAGAACATACACGCTTGATTGAGGAAGCATAAGAAAAGGTAGCTGGTGGGCTACCTTTTGTGTTATACTCAATGAAAATCAAAGCGCAAACTAGGAAACTAGTCGCAGGTTGCTCAAAACACTGTTTTGAGGTTGTGGATAGAACTGACGAAGTCAATAACCATACATACGGTAAGGCGACGTTGACGCGGTTTGAAGAGATTTTCGAAGAGTATTAGAAAATGCCGATAAGGGTCTGCATACCAAGACTAGTGAGGATGATGGCAATCCAGCAGATGGCTCCGAGAACAATGGATTTTCCGCTGGATTTAATCATGGCTACCAGATTGGTTTTGAGCCCGATAGCACTCATGGCCATGATAATGAGGAATTTGGAGAGTTGTTTGAGAGGAGTAAAGAAGCTACTGGACACACCGAGAGAGGTCAGTAGGGTGGTTAGGAGAGATGCAAGGATGAAGTAGAGGATAAAAAGCGGGAAGACTTTTTTCAGTTGCAATCCTTGCTTATTTTCTTGTTGGCGACTTTGCCAGTAGGAGAGAAAGAGAGTGATGGGGATGATAGCTAAGGTTCGTGTGAGTTTGACAATGGTTGCGGATTCGAGGGTATTGGTCTGGTAGAGACTATCCCAGGCGCTGGCGGTAGCCGTTACAGAGGAAGTGTCATTGACCGCAGTTCCTGCAAAGAGGGCGAAGCCGTCATTGGATAGATGAAGCCAGGTTCCTAGAGTTGGAAAGATGAGCGCAGCCAAGACATTGAAGAAAAAGATAACGGAAATGGCTTGGGCGACTTCTTTTTCCTTGGCATGGATAACGGGGGCTGTCGCCGCAATGGCCGAACCACCGCAGATCGAAGAACCTACTCCAATCAAGGTAGCCAGTTTTGTATCTAGTGCAAAGAAACGTTGGAAAAGGTAGGAAACAATCAAGGCTATTGAAATGGTGGACAGGATGACAGGGAGTGAAGATTGCCCAACTGCGAAGACTTGCGAGATATTGAGACCAAAACCAAGCAAGATAACGGCATACTGGAGCAATTTTTTAGAACTAAAGGTCAATCCAGCATCTAGTTGTTTATAAGACGAGAGAAAGGGATGTAGGAGCATTCCCATAAAAATCGCAAAAACAGGCGCGCCAATCACAGGGAAGAAACCGCCTAGATACCAAGATACGATTGAAATGAGAAGGCAGACCAAGATGCCTGCTCCATTTTTTGATAGAAATGACATAAAAACCTCCAAATAGAATCTGTTACCATTATAGACCTGTAAATAGGAAAAGTAAAATAGAAAGTGGGTCCTAATAATTATTTGACAAGTAGTGCTAATTATGTAATAATAATCTTACAAGAACTGTAACGAAGTCTTGGCAAAAACAGAAATACCAGAGCTCCACCTCTGGTATTTCTTTTTGTCCAGTTACATTAAAACTAAACTCAGGTTATATTTTTTTGTCGCGATTATCTAACCACTTTCTGACTATCCACTCAGAAATGACATTACCGGTAATAGTAATCAGTAATGGTGCTAGAATAGTTGTAACGAAGATTATCAAAACCTCAATACTCGTCGAAAATCTCATGATACGTTGTCATCTTCGGCTTACCTAACTTTAGTTATGCTTTCACCTCGATTCCTAGTCTCATGAGATTTTCATTGAGTATTCTCAAAACATAGTGTTGTAATCAATTTAAATTAACACACTTCAATTTGTTATGCTAGCGTTATTCTATCATGTATTTTTGCGGTCGGGGGGCTTTTGTAGTATAATAGAGATACGTTTTGAAAGTAGGAGGTATCTATGGACTTAACTAAGCGCTTTAATAAACAGTTAGATAGAATTCAAGTTTCATTGATTCGTCAGTTTGACCAGGCTATTTCGGAGATTCCTGGGGTCCTGCGTTTGACCTTGGGGGAACCTGATTTTACAACGCCAGATCATGTCAAGGAGGCGGCCAAGCGAGCGATTGACCAGAACCAATCCTACTATACAGGGATGAGTGGTCTGCTGACTCTACGTCAGGCGGCCAGTGACTTTGTTAAGGAAAAGTACCAACTGGACTATGCTCCTGAAAATGAAATCTTGGTTACAATTGGGGCGACAGAGGCTTTATCTGCTACTTTGACGGCTATTTTGGAAGAGGGAGACAAGGTGCTTTTGCCAGCTCCTGCCTATCCAGGATATGAGCCGATTGTTAATCTAGTTGGGGCAGAGGTTGTCGAGATTGATACAACTGAAAATGGGTTTGTCTTGACTCCTGAAATGTTGGAGAAGGCCATTTTGGAGCAGGGTGACAAGCTAAAGGCGGTTATTCTCAACTATCCAGCAAATCCGACAGGAATTACCTACAGTCGGGAGCAGTTGGAAGACTTGGCAGCTGTTTTACGCAAGTACGAGATTTTCGTTGTCTGTGATGAGGTTTACTCAGAATTGACCTATACAGGGGAAGCCCATGTGTCTCTAGGAACTATGCTGAGAGATCAGGCTATTATTATCAATGGTCTATCTAAATCACACGCCATGACCGGTTGGCGTTTGGGGCTGATTTTCGCTCCTGCAGCCTTTACAGCCCAGTTGATCAAGAGTCACCAGTACTTGGTGACTGCCGCAAACACTATGGCGCAACATGCTGCGGTAGAAGCCTTGACGGCTGGTAAAAACGATGCGGAACCGATGAAGAAGGAATACATCCAGCGTCGGGACTATATTATCGAAAAGATGACTGCTCTTGGTTTTGAGATTATCAAACCAGACGGTGCCTTCTATATCTTTGCTAAGATTCCAGCTGGTTACAATCAAGATTCCTTTGCTTTTCTGAAGGATTTTGCTCAGAAGAAGGCCGTTGCCTTTATCCCTGGTGCAGCCTTTGGGCGTTACGGAGAAGGTTATGTGCGTCTGTCTTATGCAGCCAGCATGGAGACTATCAAAGAAGCCATGAAACGACTTGAGGAGTACATGAGAGAAGCATGATTCAGTCTATCACGAGTCAAGGCTTGGTGCTCTATAATCGCAATTTTCGGGAGGATGACAAGCTAGTCAAGATTTTTACAGAGCAGGCTGGTAAACGGATGTTTTTTGTCAAACACGCTGGCCAGTCTAAGCTGGCGCCGGTTATTCAGCCCTTGGTGCTGGCACGATTTCTCTTACGAATCAATGATGACGGGCTTAGCTACATTGAGGACTATCACGAGGTGATGACCTTTCCCAAGATTAATAGTGATCTCTTTGTCATGGCCTATGCGACCTACGTAGCAGCTCTTGCAGATGCTAGTTTGCAGGATAATCAGCAGGATGCTCCCTTGTTTGCTTTTTTGCAAAAGACTTTGGAGTTGATGGAAGCTGGCTTGGATTATCAGGTTTTGACCAATATTTTTGAAATTCAAATCTTGACTCGATTTGGGATCGGCCTCAATTTTAATGAGTGTGTCTTTTGCCATCGGATCGATCAGGCTTTTGACTTTTCTTTCAAATATGGAGCCTGCCTCTGTCCAGAGCATTATCATGAGGATGAGAGACGTTGCCATCTAAATCCCAATATCCCTTATCTGCTCAATCAATTTCAAGCCATTGATTTTGATACCTTGGAGACCATTTCGCTCAAGCCTGAAATCAAGCAAGAGCTACGCCAATTTATGGATCAACTCTACGAAGAGTACGTTGGGATTCACCTAAAATCAAAGAAATTTATTGATTCCCTAGCAGACTGGGGACAATTACTAAAAGAGGAAAAGAAATGAAAAAAATCGCAGTAGATGCCATGGGAGGCGATTACGCACCTCAGGCCATCGTTGAGGGTGTCAATCAATCCCTTGCTGACTTTTCAGATATTGAAGTTCAACTCTACGGAGATGAACGTAAAATCAAGCAATATCTGACAGCGACAGAGCGTGTCAGCATAATCCATACAGATGAGAAGATTGATTCAGGCGATGAACCTACGAGAGCTATTCGGAAGAAGAAAAATGCCAGTATGGTCTTAGCGGCCAAGGCTGTCAAAGAAGGAGAAGCAGACGCTGTGCTCTCAGCTGGGAATACAGGTGCTTTGTTGGCGGCTGGTTTTTTCATCGTGGGTCGTATCAAGAATATCGACCGTCCTGGGCTTATGTCAACATTGCCGACTATTGATGGGAAAGGTTTTGACATGCTGGATCTCGGTGCTAATGCAGAAAATACAGCCCAGCATCTCCATCAATATGCGGTTCTAGGTTCTTTCTATGCTAAAAATGTCCGTGGCATTGCGCAACCACGTGTTGGTTTACTTAATAATGGAACAGAGAGTAGTAAGGGCGACCCGCTTCGTAAGGAAACTTACGAATTACTGGCGGCTGATGAAAGTTTGAACTTTATCGGAAACGTGGAAGCGCGTGATTTGATGAATGGCGTTGCAGATGTTGTTGTGGCAGATGGTTTCACGGGAAACGCTGTGCTCAAGTCCATTGAAGGGACAGCCATGGGAATCATGGGCTTGCTCAAGACAGCTATTACAGGTGGTGGTCTTCGAGCGAAACTAGGCGCCCTCCTTCTCAAGGATAGCCTCAGAGGTTTGAAAAAACAGCTCAACTACTCAGATGTTGGTGGAGCAGTCTTGTTTGGTGTCAAGGCACCTGTTGTCAAGACTCATGGCTCAAGCGATGCCAAGGCAGTTTATAGTACAGTCCGCCAGATTCGTACCATGCTAGAAACAGACGTAGTTGCCCAAACTGCGCGTGAATTTTCAGGAGAATAAAAGAGATGACAGAAAAAGAAATTTTTGACCGTATTGTGACCATTATCCAAGAGCGACAGGGAGAAGACTTTGTCGTGACAGAATCCTTGAGTCTGAAAGATGATTTGGATGCTGACTCAGTTGACTTGATGGAGTTTATCTTGACACTGGAAGATGAATTTAATATCGAAATCAGTGATGAAGAAATTGACCAACTCCAAAGTGTAGGAGATGTGGTTAAGATTATTCAAGCAAAATAGAAATCGGAGTTCCAAGGCATTTGCTTTGGAATTTTTTATTTGGTTCAAGTGACCGTTTAGGAACAGATTTAGTCTTTCTAGGGACAGGAGAGATATGAAAACAAATAAAGGATATAATGGAGTTAGAAAAAATTAATCTCTAAAAAGGAGAAAAAGAAAGGATTTTCACGATGAAAAAATATCTTTATTCTAGTTTGTTAGTTCTTGCAGGAGGCGTTCTCCTAGCAAATACTACTGTGGCCTATGCTGATTCTCCATCAGCAAGTGAGAAAGAAGCGATTACTCAATTAGTTAATCAAGGAAAGATAAAAGCTGAAGAAGCTGATCAAGTAAAATTGATTGGTTTTGAAGATAAAGAAACCCAAGCAGAGGGAAATCAAGAGAAGAAAGCTTTCAATCAATATCGTGATCCGAAAGGAACATGGGTGCAAACCAATGGTAAATGGTGGTTTAAATACGGTTCAGGTGGTTATGCTAAAAATTGGGAACAATTAGATGGCAAGTGGTACTATTTTGATGACCAAGGATGGATGAAAGAAAATACTTGGATTCAACCTGATGGTAATTATTACTACTTATCTGCTAGTGGTGCTATGGTCACTGGTTATCAACGTGTGAATGGTACACCATACTTCTTTAGAGACAGTGGTGTATGGGTAGAAAATCGTGGACAGGCACTTGGTGAATATGCCGAGACATTTGTAGGGAAAATTCCATATGTTTGGGGTGGGTCAGATTTGAACAGTGGCGTAGATTGCTCAGGATTTACGATGGCTATTCATGCTAAGTTTGATATTAGTATTCCTAGAGTAACCTATGATCAAGCAACAGGAGGAAGTTATGTAAGTAATGGTTCTCAACAAGCTGGAGATTTGATTTTGTATAATAGTGAAGAGACAAATGATCATGTAGGTATTTATGTTGGTGGTGGAAAGGTTGTCCATGCTCCATATCCAGGCCGATATGTTTCTTATATGGATCAATATGGCATTACTCAAAATACAATTCGTAGATATTGGTAATATTGTCTAATTTTTCACAATATTATTGACTTTGACAATGAAAAGTATTAGAATATAGCTAAATAAAGAGGGAAGTCCTCTTATAGCTATTCAATAAAGGAGGAAATGGCTATGAAAAAATCTAAACTACTTACTCTTGGTTTGCTTGCAGGTGCTGGTCTGCTTTTGTCTATCAACCAAGCACAGGCTGCAGATACTTGGGTTAAAAATGGTGCTGACTGGAATCTTTCACAAGATGGTAGTCTCGCTAAGGATAAATGGGTACAAAATGCTGGCTCATGGTATCACTTCGACAGCACTGGTAAAATGCAAACAGGCTGGCTCAAAGATGGAAATACATGGTATTCACTAGCAGATAGTGGCGCTATGCGCACTGGCTGGTACAAGGAAGGTAACACCTGGTATTCACTCGCAAATAGTGGCGCTATGCGTACAGGTTGGTACAAAGAAGGGTCTACATGGTATTACCTCAAAGGCAGTGGTGCTATGGCAACAGGATGGGCGACTGCAAATGGTAAATGGTCTTACTTTGAAAAATCAGGTGCTATGGTCGCAGATAGAGCTGTTCCAGCCAGTGATGGGGAAAGTTATGTCATTGGTAAGGATGGCTATCTGGCAAATAGAAAAGATGCTGGATACAATATTCATGATATTGTCAAACTTGGAGATGGGCAAGAATATTTGCTAAATGCTAAAGGTGACGATGTTATTATTGAAAAAAATGCTTGGTATATCAGACCAGAGTTCAAGAAGTTTTCCGACAAATATGGGGATGTGGTTTCAAATACAACCTTAGCTTTAGTGGATAATAAAGAAGAAGGACAAGAAATTGATTCTAAGGCGGTTGTACAGAACTTCCAAAACTTACCAAATCGTTACTACTTTGATGAAAATGGACATCGTGTGGTTAATATCCCAGCAATGACAACCTATTCAGAGATTAAAAAAGTTGGCAATGATGTCTATTTAGAAAATCCAGGTGCACGACTTCGTCTTGGAGCTACCAGCTTTACAATCAATAACAATAAACTATACTATTTAGAAAATGAGCAAGGTAAGCTCAAAACAGGTTACTTTGTATTAATTGATGATGGTATGGCTACAACCCACTATCACATCCTAGCCTATGCGGACCAATCTGGTGAAATTCTTAAAATGAAACGTTTGCCATCAGGAGTTTCAGATTATCTGGATAAAGAAATCGATGGTTTATACGGTGAAAAAATTAAGATTGAATCTCCACACTCAAACGAATATTATAAAGTGGTTGTGGTTAAATAAAAATAACATCTTCACAACTAATCGTTAACGCTCTAACCAATATACCATTTTCAGGAGGCTTTAGATTTCTTGTATTTTAAAAGGAAACTAAAGCCTTTTGTAGATGGAGCAGGGGATAGAGTTATCTATAAAATAATGAAAAGGAGTCTGTCATGGAAATGAAAAATACATTTTTAGAATTAGAACAATTTGAAGAGTTAACTCCAGAGGTTTTGGAGGAAGTGAATGGTGGAGGGATTTTTGAAGATACCGTAAAATGGTGCGATAAATTATTTAGTACGGGTAGACACTTTGCTTAAATTAACAGTATTCGTTAGAGATTAGATTTATTTATGATTATTTTAGAATTCTTAGTTTCTGTGCTATATATACTGTTGGTAGTCGTTTCAACCATGGTGCCTACTATTTATTTGGGTGCTCAAATTTCCCCAGAATTTTATAAAAAACGTTATTGGGTCCTTGTATTTTTAGTTAGTTTATCTGCTCGTCAAACATTTGGAGAATTATTCCATATAGGAATCATTCTCTTCTTTTACTGTGTTTTTTTATTAGAATTGCATAAAAGAAAAGGGGAAGCTTTTTTTCTTTCTCTGTATCTTTTTCTCTTCTTTCAGAGTATTCGTTATTTATTTTTGACAATTTGGATTCGTGTGTTATCTGGTGAGCCTTGTTGTTTTGTAGATTCGTTTTCTACCTTATATAGATCTGTATTTGATTTATTATCAATATTTCTATGTTGTAAAATAATGAAGCGTTGGTCTTTGGATTTGGATTTATTCTTTTCAGATGCTTTCACAACCCACTATCATAAGAGTTTTTTCATTATCCTACCTCTGACTGGATTTAGGATATTCTCTTCGTTTATGACCAATAGAAATAGTTCTTTCTACGTTCGTTTTGACACGACCATTTCTCTCCTGATTTTCATTCTTTTTTTCTCTTGGCTCTTTTACATCAAGCATTTGGAGCAGATTTATCGTGATGAGCAGACCATTCAGAGACAGGAAGAAGAAAATCGTTCCTTGCAAGGGATGGTGGATAAGCTAGGTCATCTCTATGATGAGGTTCGAGGTTTTCGTCATGATTTTGCGGGAATTGTAGCCAGCATGGAGCCTGCCATAGCCAATCAAGACATGGCTGAGGTATCTACCATTTATCAAGATGTCTTTTTAAAGACCAATGAAAAGCTGAGGAAGGCAGACTACACGGCCTTTAATCTTCATAATATCCATGATATAGCCATTCGTAATACCTTGGCAAAAGCCATGATTGTGGCAGATAATCAGGGAATTCATTTTAGTTTGGAGACGGTGGGGGTTGTCGAAGAGCTGGATTTGCCGATGTTGGAGGCTATCCGTATCCTCTCTATCCTCACGACAAATGCCTTAGAGGCAGCCAGTGAGGCGGAAAATCCGCAGATTCGGGTTGCTTTATTGGCAGGCGATAGGAGTGTCCGTTTTATCATTGAAAACACTCGTAAGAAAGAAGAACTGAATCCCAGCATTCTCAGTCAAAGGGGTTACTCTACCAAGGGAAACCACAGTGGACTGGGCTTAGCAACCTTGGAGGATATGGTTTTTCATTATGATTTAAACTTAGATACCCAGCTAGGAGAGACGACCTTTAGACAAGACTTAGAATTGCCATTTAAGGATGAGAAACGAGGGGGAGAAGAATGAGAATTTTAGTTTTGGAAGACGATAAAGTCCAGCAAGGACGGATAGAGCAGACTTTACTAGATATTGGTCGCTCTCGCAATTTAAGATTGGAAATTGATATTGCCAAAAACTATGGAGATGTTGAAAAGTATTCTCAGTATTTTGACAATTACCAGCTCTATTTATTGGATTTAGAGATTGATGGAGAGCGTGAACGGGGCTTTCAGGTTGCTCAACAGGTTCGGGAGCGAGATCCCTTTACAAGCATTGTCTTTGTGTCCACACACTCGGAGGCCTTGCCTCTAGCTTTTCGCTACCACTTATCTGCCTTGGATTTTATTTCCAAGGATCAGTCAGAGGCGGACTACTGTCATCAGTTGGAGCGCTGTCTGGACTATGTACTGGCAGTGGACAAGAGGGAAAATATGCGTCTCTTCACCTATAGTTTTGAGGGAAGACGGGGCTTTACTCTGCCCTACCATGAGATTTTAGCCTTTGAAACCTCAGTGGAATCCCATCGTATCAAGGTCTACTATGCCAATCATTCTATCAAGACCATTTATGGCAGTCTTAAGGATATAGCTGCCAAGGCTGAAAAAGATTACTTTATCTATGCCAATCGCAATACGTTGGTCAGTTTACAGGCCATTGAAGAGATGACTGCGACAGAAGTGACCCTGTTAGAAGGCTTGCACTTCCCCGTATCACGAACAGCCAGAAGAACACTAAAAAAACACCTTAATGTCTAATATCTGTTAGATTTGAATGAAGTTATCAATAAGAATGTCGGAAAATTTTCTGATATTCTTATTTTTTTGAATTGTTTTTCGAATAGATAAGTAAGAGGAAAAGGAAAGGAGCCTAGTTCATGTATCTACCAATTTTTTATCCGTGGTTTATTAAGTTGTTTTTTAAATAAAATTTAATTTAGTTGTTCATTTTTGAAATTTTTTTCGAATAGATAGGTAAGAGGAAACAGAAAGGAGCCTGGTTTATGTATCTACCAATCTTGTATCCGTGGTTTATTAAATTGTTTTTTAAATAAAATTTAATTTATTTGTACATTTTCGAAATTTTTTTCGAATAGATAAGTAAGAGGAAACAGAAAGGAGTTTGCTTCATGTATCTACCAATTTTCTACCCGTGGTTTATTAAATTATTTTTTAAATAAAATTTAATTTAGTTGTACATTTTCGAATTGTTTTTCGAATAGATAAGTGAGAAGAAAAGGAATTCAGTAATTTATCTATTCTGGTTTTTAAAATGGTTTAAGAGCCAGAAATCGTAAACTAAAAAATAGAAATAAAGGAGAAAAAAGATGACAAATTTTGACAAAATGGAACAGAACTTTGTAGCTCTTAC